>NZ_PVRH01000001.1:0-983361 GCF_002998735.1 Bacillus sp. NMTD17 | reverse complement strand
AGGTTACCCACGTGTTACTCACCCGTCCGCCGCTAACATCCGGGAGCAAGCTCCCTTCTGTCCGCTCGACTTGCATGTATTAGGCACGCCGCCAGCGTTCGTCCTGAGCCAGGATCAAACTCTCCGAGGTATGCAGGATGCATATCACACATGCGTTGCTACACGATGTAGCGAACTTAGCATGTGATCATTTCCTGCCTCGCCAGTTTGACTGACTACCTATGATGTTTCATAGGATTTTTTTATAAAAACTCGAATTAACAGGTACGTTTTGTCTTGTTTAGTTTTCAAAGATCATCTTCATCGTCTCTCAGAGGCGACTTTATTAATATAACATTCTATCAAGATAAAGTCAACAACTTTTTTCTTTATGTTATTTAATAACCGCGCTGTTTTAGCGGCGAATACAAATATAACACCTTTCGAGAGAGGAAACAAGTATTTTTTCTAAATAATTTATTTTTCCTTATCTCTTCCTATATAATCATACAAAAATTGATTGCCACAGGAATTCTCTATTGTTGATCCTGAAGGTCTTTAGTATATTTATAATAGAAGAAAACTAAATAACCGCAGGGGGAGCTTTGTGCTGAGAGTGAACACTCGTTGTTCTGACCCTTTGAACCTGTCAGTTAATACTGAAGTAGGAATGTGGATTCAATTGAATACATGTGGTGTATTCAACTCGATATGTTTTTCTATGAATAACATACTCATCCTTACACGGTCTCTCCTTGCTCAATTCATGAAAAAGGAGATTTTTTTATGCAGCAATCAAATCAATTGGTACGACTGATGGAAATCGCAATTATGACTTCACTTGCACTTGTATTAGATTACTTATCAGGTCTCTTTTTAAGAATGCCAAATGGCGGATCTCTTGCGCTGATAATGATACCCGTCATTCTTATGTCTATTAGATGGGGAATATCAACCGGGTTTATCATTGGTGTGCTTATTGCAGGCCTTCAGCTGATGAATGGCCCTATTATCGCTACACCTGTTCAAGGATTTCTCGATTATTTCGTCGCATCTGTTGTCATTTCCCTAAGCGGTCTATTTTCTGGATTGATCAAAAAAGCCATTCAGGATCAAAAGCGAAAGCAGCAATTCTTCTATATTACCTTATCCGTATTTGTTGCAAGTTTCTTTAGACTGTTGACGTTCTTTATCTCTGGTGTTGTTTTCTTTTCTCATTATGCACCAAAAGGAACTCCAGGTTGGGTTTACTCTTTAATTTATAACAGCACATATATGGTTCCTTCATTTATTATTTGCAGTATCGTTCTTTGCATACTCATACCAAGTGCATCTCGTTTGGTTTTTCCTCACAAAAAATAACTGGCTGATTTCAGCTGGTTATTTTTTTATGCATAAATTGCCGCTCTATGGAATCTATTAATAGTAGAAGATTTCATGCTGGAGGTACGCCAATGAACCCTTACCCCATTATGCTGTGCTGTTATATTCTCAGTCTTGCTTATTTTTTGGCAGGTTTCTATGAAGCTTTAAAGATAGCAGGAATAAAAGGAAAAGTAGAAGCTTCTCCTCTTATCTCTTATATGCTGCTAGCTGTGCTTTTCACTTTTTTCTCTCATTATTATTGGAAACTGACGATTTAATTCGGTGTAGATGGTCATGTAATACAGGCAGCTCCCACCCATACCCTATTTCATTATACTTCTCGCCAGCCAGCTCGAACTGGCTGGTAACGACAAAATGAGGTTGAAGCTTTTGATAAAAATGCTTTGCCGAATTTTGTTCAAATACCCACAGCATTATATTCTGATACCCTTTCTCTATTAAATAACTCACTCCTTCTGCAATTAAAGCGATACCTGCTCCTGATTTCTGTTTCTCTTGCAATAAATAGATCGCGTAAAGTTCTCCATCATATGTTGAATAGCGCTCATCACGTTGTTTTCCAAAAGAAGCAAAACCAAATACCCCCTCGGCATCTTCTGCGACAAACGTCCCTTCAAGTGACCTTCTTCTCCAGCTCTCTTCTCGATCTTCTATATTTAAACCATCCAAATAATCCTGATTAATAATGCCTTGATAAGTCGTCTGCCAGCTCTTCACATGTATTTCGGCAATTTTAGGAATATCTTTTTGTACAGCATGCCTCACCTTCATCCGCGCCACTCCTTCTCACTGTTTTCACCCTATCTTCATTATGATAAATTCCTATTTCCTAAAATTCAATCAATAAAGGATATCCGTTGACATTTTGTCAACACACCTTTATATTGGGTACGACTTCTTCTATAGAAGAGTTGAAACATCATACAAAGGATGGCGTAAAAGATGGATTTTAAGACAACTGAGCTTGGGCCGCTCTTAAAGGAAAAATTGCAACAATGTTCTCTATCTTTAAGAGATCTCAGCACATACACAGGAATTGATAAAGCGACACTGTCTCGAATCATGAATGGAAAAAGAAAACCAACTTTGAATCACCTGCAGCGGCTTTCAGATTCTCTGAACATATCATTAGATCAACTATTGACTGCTGCAGGGTTTCCAGTCAAAAGCGAAAAGGTGCACGGTGATACGTTCATTCAAGCGGTAGAAGAGATCGAAAAAATACTGAAAGATCAGGACGTCTACGACGGTACATTTAGTCAGACCAAATTGAAACAAAAGTTAAACGAATACGAAGCCTATAGCCAAACAAACGAGGGAAAAGAAACGATCTCGGCAAATTTTGAGAAAAAGATGGAGACGCTAAGCGGCGTCGGACCATTCCTTCAACATTTGAAAAACATGTACAGCTTATTTATGACCGGACGGGGGACTTCTCGAGAATTAATGGTGATGGGGGGCGCACTCCTTTATTTCATTATGCCTGTTGACTTAATACCAGATTATATTTTTCCGATCGGCTATATTGATGATGCTGCGGCTGTGAAAATTGTCATAGACCAGCTGACAAATAGGTAGCAGGACAAGAAGCTATGAAAAAACAGTACAGCATTGACTTCGTACTTTTATTCACTGTGATTTGTTTATTTGTCATCAGCCTGATAGCTGTATATAGCGGATCGGGACAGTATGAAACGCAAGATATGTTTTATTTCGTCAAAAGACAAATTTTCTGGTATATCGTCGGTTTCGGCCTCATGGCAGCTGCTGCATACTTTGATTATGAACTGCTTGAGCGTTTATCTTTTCGGTTATTTGCAGGTGGTATTTTCCTCATTATTCTCGTGCATTTTTTCGGAACGAGTCAAAACGGATCCCAAAGGTGGATCAGCTTCGGTTCAATCAAAGTTCAGCCATCAGAGTTCATGAAAATTTTTGTGATCCTGCTGCTAGCGGCTGTCTTGAACCAATACAAGCATCAGCGATTTTCGTTTAAAGAAAGCATCATTCCTACAAGTAAAGTCGTTTGCTGGACCTTTGTCCCTTTTTTCCTCATCTTAATTCAGCCTGATTTAGGGACAGCGCTCGTGATATTATCCATCGCCTTTACACTGATGCTTGTGTCAGGGATTTCTAGCAAGATGATGGCCGCATTAATGGCTACTTTTCTTACACTTCTTGCATTTTTGGTCTACTTGCACAATGAGCACTTTGAGCATTTTACAAAAATCATTAAGCCTCATCAGCTTGATCGCATTTATGGCTGGCTCTCTCCTGATGAATTTGATTCAACATACGGGTATCAGCTGAAACAATCGATGCTCGGCATTGGATCAGGTCAATTATCAGGAAGCGGTTTTACACAGGGGCATCAAGTACAAGGAGGTAATATCCCTGAAGCGCATACGGATTTTATATTTGCCGTTATTGGTGAGGAGTTTGGTTTTATCGGCGCCTCCCTTTTGATGTGTTTGTACTTAATGATGATTTACCGAATCATTCATGTGGCTATGCATGCTAATACGCTTTATGGATTGTACATATGTGCGGGAGTCGTTGGGCTGATCGTGTTTCAAGTTTTCCAAAACGTAGGGATGACAGTCGGTTTAATGCCTGTGACGGGACTCGCGCTTCCTTTTATCAGCTATGGGGGCAGTGCGCTTTTGACCAACATGATCGCCATTGGCCTCGTGTTTAGCGTCAATCTTAGGTCATCATCCTATATGTTTGGGCGCAATTGGAATTGAAGATGATGACATTTCTTCTATCTCATCTCAAAAGAGTCGACCGCATTCTTGTTGGAACGATTGTGTTCCTCTGTTTATTTGGTTTACTGATGGTTTACAGTGCGAGTTATCCTTTAGGAGAAGTGAAGTATGAAAAGGGCAGCTATTTCTTCATCAAACAATGGCAATGGCTCCTGATTGGGGGATTCTTTTTCTTCATTGCCGCTCTGTTCCCTTATCAGATTTATCGTAAATGGATTCGGTGGCTTGTTATGCTGTCATTGTTATGCCTGATCCTAGTCCTGCTTCCTGGAATCGGTGTTGTCAAAAACAATTCCCAGCGCTGGGTTCAGTTGGGCTCTCTCATGCTCCAACCTTCTGAAGCTGTGAAACTAGTGATGGTGATCTATTTTGCCTATGTGTACGCGAAAAAACAGGCGTACATTACATCTTTTAAAAAAGGCGTACTGCCGCCACTCATTCTTTTAGGTCTTGTTTTTTTGTTGATCTTAAAGCAGCCTGATTTAGGCACAGCTGTGTCTATTTTATTAAGCTGCGGCATCATTTTATTATGCGCTGGGCTGAAAACGCACCATCTCATTTTGCTAGGATCGACTGCGGCAGCAGGTATCACATTTTTTGCAGTGACAGCTCCTTATCGTTTGAAGCGGCTGACTTCTTTTCGTGATCCTTTTCAGTATGAAGATGGAGATGGATATCAGCTGATTCATTCGTATCTCGCAATGAATTCAGGCGGGCTGACAGGGAATGGCTTAGGCGGGAGCATTCAAAAGCTTGGCTTTCTTCCTGAAGCCCATACGGATTTTATCATGGCCATCATCAGTGAAGAGCTGGGAATCATGGGGATTTTGTTTGTGATTGGTGCATATCTACTCATCATGTATCGCGCTATGCGAATTGTGCAGGCTTTACACGACCCTTTTGGAAAGCTGTTAACGATCGGGCTCACGTTTCAAATCATGCTCCAAGCAGTCTTTAATTTAGGCGCTGTCTTTGGTCTTCTTCCAATCACAGGCATTCCGCTTCCCTTTATTAGTTATGGCGGCTCCTCCCTAGTGTTCATGATGATATCTGCTGGTATTCTCGTGAATCTTTCTTCATATGTAAAGAGGAATCCATACTGGGCAAATGCCAAATAGACACCTTCTGATGGAAGGTGTCTATTGATTTTATTCTTCTATTTGAGTATCAGCGATCTCTTTTTTTCTTGGTTGTTTGATTTCATTCGTTAGTTCCTGAATGCTTTGCTTCACATTGCCTTTGCCGGAAAAGTTCTCAATAATTTCTTTGACATCAATTCCAGAGGATGCTTTCAGGCTTTCTTGCAGACTGGACATGAGGTTTGTAGCATAGCCAGTGACTTTATTGGCACCGCTGCCTTCGCCGTTACCTCCCGTATCCACAACAGTAATTTTATCAATGTTAGAAAGTGGTGCAGATACTTGCTTCGCATATTCAGGAAGCATTTTCACAATCATATCAAGGATTGCTGCCTGACCATACTGTTCGAATGCTTCAGCGATTTTCTCTTTGGCTTCGGCTTCCGCAAGTCCTTTCAGTCTAATGACTTCTGCTTCGGTTTCCCCTTTCGCACGATCAGCTTCCGCTTTGGCAAGCCCGTCAATTCGGACTTTCTCAGCTTCTGCCTTTGCCATTGCTTCAATGCTGTATTTCTTGGCATCTGCTTCAGCGAGGCGTTTCGCTTTTTCCGCCGCAGCTGACTGCTCAACAGCATAACGATCCGCATCTGCTTTCTTTTTCACTTCAGAATCGTATTGACGCTCACGACGCTGGATCTCTTTTTCTTCCAATTCAATTTGCTTCTGACGTTCAATGATTTTCACTTGCATTTCTTGTTCAGTTACGTGCTGACGGTTACGAGCTGTTTCAAGATCGTACGCTTGGTCGGCACTTGCTTTCGCTGTATCCTGTTCACGTCTGAATTCTGCTCTTTTCAGCTCATTGACCTTTTCTGCTTCAGCGATTTCAGTAGCACGCTCAAGCTCAGATTTCTTCGCATCTTTATCTGCTTCGGCACGTTTGATACGTGTTTCCTTATCCGCTTCAGCTGTTGCAATATCTGCATCGCGTTTCACTTGGGCAATTCTCGGTTTACCTAGTGATTCTAAATAGCCATTTTTATCACGGACATCTTTGATCGTGAACGACACAATGACGAGGCCCATTTTCGCTAAATCTTGAGAAGCGACACGCTGTACTTCTTGAGAAAATTTTTCTCTGTTTTTATAAATCTCTTCGACTGTCATTGATCCTAAGATGGAGCGAAGGTGTCCTTCTAGTACTTCTCTCGCTTCGTTTTCGCGGTCTTCTTTCGTTTTACCTAAAAATTGCTCTGCAGCAGTAGCAATTTCTTCAATCGATCCGCCAATTTTAATGATGGCCGTTCCGTCCGCCATGACTGGTACACCTTGTTCGGTATAGACTTCAGGCGTTGAAACATCTAGCTTGCTAGATAGTAAGCTGAGCGGCTCTGCTTGTTGAAAAACAGGGAGCACAAAGGTACCTCCGCCTCTTACAATCTTAATCTTGTTTCCACCTTCATCCACGTGGACATTTTTACTTCCTAGGTAACTTCCTGTGACAATTAACGCTTCATCTGGACCTGCTGTCCGGTATTTCGAAACAAATACACCAATAAGTGCAATAAGAATCACAAGCACAATTCCAATGATAATCAAAATGGTTGTTCCTGGCATAGCATTCCCTCCTAGATTTCTTCATTTGGTATAACTGATAAGACGCCTTTGTTCACTTCGACGACCAGCACCCGGGTTCCATATGGAATCTCCTCTTCGTCGAAACTGACGGCAGGCTTTGAGATTTTCCCGCTATTACTAATTAACAGCACTTCTCCAAACCCGTCTTTTGGAACAGATACAATGATCTCCCCAGTTCTTCCTTTTAAGTCGGCCTCTGTATATGAAAGAGATTCTTCAGCAGAGGAAAGAGGGACTAAGACAAATACATTCAAACAGGTCACAAGGACCACTGCGAGGATGGCAGATAATACTGCGCCAAGTCCACTCCCTACAATTGCTGTTTTTTCAGAGATAAACCCTCCAGCCGAGAAAAAGGTAAGAAATGCGAGGATCAATGTTGGTTGAAGGAATGAAACAGGAATCGCTTCAAACAATCCATCAAATACATCGCCGAAAAAGACGAAAACTAGTGTCAGGATTCCTGATATCATCAATATGTATAAATACAGCGTCTCAAGCGGCAGCCCGAACACATCCATCTTCCTCACCCTTTCTTCATGAAATGAACAGCCTTTGTTTCATTTAGACCATGCTCACCTCCAATGTATTCCTTCTAACAGGTAATACGAACCACTTTTGTAAAGGTTTCAAATTTCCTCACAATTCTTCACAGGAATTCCCCGATAGCTCAAGAATGATTGTCATGTACCACTATGTTAAAATTTGATCTTGAGGTGATGAAAATGAGTTTATTACATGAGGCAAGACAAGAATTGTGGCAAAAGCTGCAAGGTTTGAACGAAGAACAATTGAATCAAAAATTATCTGATGATACTTGGAGTATTCAAGAGGTGGCAGATCACTTAAAGAAGATGGATCTCATGGCAGCAAAACATCTAGCTGCTGAGGGAAAAAAAGCACCGATCAAGGAATATGAGCCAAAGCCGGTGGAAATGGCAGAGGACCGTTCTAGAAAAGCCACTGCGCCTAGAATTGTTGAGCCTGAACGCAAGCATGTGACACCTACACATTTAAAGGATGAGCTCGATACAGCACGTGAACAGCTCAATCAAATTTTATCAACGTTTACTGAGGAAGATTTCAAACGTGTCATTGCGCACCCGGTGTTTGAAGAGTTATCCCTTAAGCAATATCTTGATTTTATCGGCGCACACGAAAAACGTCATATTCATCAAATCAAAGAAATTAAAGAACAGCTATAAGACATAAAGAAGACTCCCTTTTGGGAGCCTTTTTTCATTGTTACACTGTTTTCGGTGTTAGATCAAAACAGCGAGCATAAATCCAGTTGTACGCTTTTTCATTTAGATCTCTTGGGTTTCCAATTGTTTGCGGATCTTTCATGGCTTCTTTAGATAAACGGTCAATCATATCTTTTGATACACCTTGTTCTTCTAATGAAGGAACTTCTAGATCTTCCACTAAATCATACATCCAGTTCACAGCAGCTTTTGCTGCTTCCTCTGTAGACATTCTGCTTGTATCAATGCCGAACGCTTGCGCAATACGAGCGAATTTTTCCGGATACCCTTTCCAGTTATACTCCATCACCGGTCCCATCATTGCTGCTACACACTGGCCATGCGCTACAGGAATAATACCTCCGAGTGTTTGACTCATCGCATGCGCAGCTCCAGCTGACTCGCTTCCATAAGAAAGCCCGGCAAGCATTGCAGCTTGTGCCATTCCATATCTAGCTTCTAGGTCCTCACCATCAGCAAAAGCACGGCGGATATAATGAGCAGCATATTCAATGGCCATGAGCGCTACCGCATCTGTAATAGGCTGAGCAAATTTCATCGTATAGCATTCGATAGCGTGAGCAAGCGCATCAATTCCAGTCATTGCTGTCACATGAGGAGGCATGGATACATGAAGCTCTGGGTCAATCACTGTGAGGTGAGCTGCAATAAGTGGTCCACCTGTGTTGAATTTAAATTCTCTTTCTTCATCCGTAATTACTGCCCACTGCGTAACTTCTGAACCTGTACCAGCCGTGGTCGGAATGGTGGTTAAAGGTGGGATTCTGTTTTCAAGCGGTTTTTTTCCCTCTGCCGCTTCGTAATCAAGGACTGAGCCTTCGTGAGTCGCCTCTACTCCGATTGCCTTCGCTGTATCCATTGAGCTTCCGCCGCCTACAGCGACTAATCCATTACAGCCTTCTTTTTCATATAACGCAGATCCTTCATTCACTAAACGGACTGGCGGGTTTGGCTCTACTTTATCAAATAGGATCACATCGATTTGTGCTTCTTTTAATGAAGCAACCACTGGGTCTACTACGCCCGCTTGATAAATACCAGGGTCTGTTACAAGCAATACCTTCGAGACACCGTATGCTTTCACTTCTTCCCCAACATGTTTCACTGCACCGATGCCATGTTTGATGACAGTCGGGATTTCAAATGTGTGGAATTTCTGCATGCTTTCAATTTTCATATTTAATGTCATATAGAATCTCCTCCAAATGTGTGATATTTATTTAAACCAATGAACCGCTTCAGGTTTCGTATTTCGATATACATGCTTCAGTTCCGTATATTCCTCAAGTCCGGTGCGTCCTAATTCACGTCCAAGACCTGACTGCTTATATCCACCCCAAGGTGCTTGAGCGAAATAAGGATGGAAATCATTGATCCAAACTGTGCCTAATCTTAATTGACGAGCCACTCTTTCGGCTTTTCCAATATCAGAAGACCACACAGCTCCTGCTAATCCATAAATCGTATCATTTGCCAGCTCGATCACTTCTTCCTCTGTTCGGAAGGATTCGACTGTCAATACTGGGCCAAAGACTTCTTCTTGGACAATCCGCATCTCTGACGTACAGCCTGAGAAAATCGTTGGCAAGTAGAAGAACCCATTTGAAAGCTCCTCTGCGTCAGGCCTTTTTCCGCCTGTTTCTAATCTTGCGCCTTCATCTAACCCAATGCTGACGTATTTCTCTACTTTTTCTCGATGCTCAGCTGAGATGAGCGGCCCGCTTTGGGTTTCTTCATCAAAGCCGTTGCCTAGCTTGATTTTTTTCGTACGCTTCACCAGTTCTTCTAAAAATTCATCATGAATGGATTCTTCCACTAGCAAACGTGAACCTGCTGAACATACTTGCCCTGCATGGAAAAACACAGCATTCATTGCCTGGTCAACCGCTACGTCTAAATCAGCATCTTGAAACACAATATTCGGATTTTTCCCGCCGAGCTCAAGGGCGATTTTCTTCACATTCCCACTGGCTCCCTGCATGATTTTCTTGCCTGTTTCAATACCGCCTGTAAATGAAATCAAATCTACATGTTCATTCACAGCAAGCTCATCGCCAACCGTTGCCCCTGGTCCAAGGACTAGGTTTGCAACTCCTGCTGGAATTCCTGCTTCTTCCATGAGTTGGAATATTTTGATCGTGGTGAGTGGTGTAATTTCACTTGGTTTTAAAACGATTGTGTTCCCTGCTGCAAGAGCAGGAGCGATTTTCCAGCTTGCTTGAAGCAATGGATAGTTCCAAGGAGTGATTTGCCCGCATACACCGACTGGCTCTCTGACTAATTCACTTTTTGAGTTCGGGATTGGTGACGCAATGATTTCCCCGCCATCTTTGTCAGCCAGACCTGCGTAATATTGGAACACGTTCGCAATATCGTCCATATCTGCTTTGCTTTCCTCTAATGTTTTACCAGTATCAAGCGATTCCAATTTGGCTAGTTCATCAAGATCACGTCTAATCAACTCAGCAATCTTAAACACCATATTTCCTCTTTCAAGTCCAGGCTGATTTGCCCAGTCCCCTTGATCGAAGGCTTTTCTCGCTGCTTTGATGGCTAGCTGCGCATCATTTCTTGATCCTTCGCTGACTGTCGCGATCACTTCTTGATTAAATGGATTGATGATATCCCGTGTGTCGCCACTTTTGGCGCCAACCCATTGTCCATCTATAAATAGTGTTTGACTCATAGAAGGAACCTCCTCTGATTCTCTTTGGTAAGTTTGTTAAATAAAAATTTAACGTTTTGAACATAATTAACTTATCATGTTCAAATTTTTCTGTCAAAGGGAGATAGGCTTCATTTATTTTGACATTTTGTATTCTTTCGTTAACATATAGTCCATAAAGATTTTTTTGAACGTATTGAATTCTCTTAATAGAAAGCAGGGACAAGATGAAAAAGCAGGAACAGCCACAAGCAGAAGATCGTATTTTAGCTGCTAAAGATCTAGTCATTGATTCCATAGCTGAAACAATGGATCTCTATGGCATTACACGAAGTGCAGGTATTCTCTATGGGACCATGTATTTAAATGAGGAAATGACGCTCGATGAAATGCGTGAAGAGCTGCAAATGAGCAAGCCAAGTATGAGTACGGGTGTGAAAAAACTGCAAGATATGAATATTGTCAAAAAGACGTTTCACCGGGGCCGAAGAAAACACAGCTTTGTTGCTGAAAAAGACTTTTTTAAGTTTTTCACGAACTTCTTTCCGCAAAAATGGGAACGGGAGGTCGAGGTCAATTTAGCGGCGATTGAAGAAGCGCAAGAGCGGCTTCAAGAGGTTGCTAGTGATGATCAGTTGGAGGAACATGTAAGAGAGGAAGCGCAGCAGCTTCTTGAACAGCTTGAAAGCTCGAAAGCCTATTATGACTGGCTGAGACGCTTAGCGGACTCTGTACAATCAGGGGAGATCTTCGACTATATTCCGATTGATCAGAAAGATAAATAGGCGATATGTTTGCGTTTTACAGCTTGAATTTTACAGGAGGATTGATTATAATAAATTATGTCGTCATACATCGGGGCGTTAGTTCAGTGGGAGAATATTTCGCTGGCAGCGAAAGGGTCAGGGGTTCGAATCCCCTACGCTCCATACGAAAAACCATTCTTGAGAAATCAAGGATGGTTTTTTATGTATATATTTCTTACAGTTGTGTTTGTTCTTTGTTTTTTCTTAACCTTAATATCTTTATGATCCGGTACGCGATCACAGAGAGATAAGCCGTGATGAGAATGATTGTGTAAGACACAGGGAAATCGCTCGTCATTCCGTGATAAATGAAATAGATGAGCAGCACCACTGACAGCATGATGACTTGGAACAGTTCCTTTTTCATTTTATTCTCACCTTATGATAGATTCGGTCGATTATATCACAAATGATGTCATTTTTTATTAGCTATCAGCAAGGAAAAATCCCTTCACCTGCTGATAGCACTTTATGAATGATCACTTTTTCAGCAATTGTTCCATTTTGTTCTTCGTCTTTGGTCCGTAAATCCCGTCTGCCGCTAAGCCGTTCATGAGCTGAAACCGCTTGACCGCATTCGCCGTTTTCGGTCCATAATAGCCATCAATCCCATTGTTTTTTGCTCCTTTGTCTGGGTAAAAATAGAGGGAAGATAAGGCTTTTTGCACGGCTGTCACTTGAGATCCTTTTGTCAAGGGCTTGGTTATTTTTAAAATGCCAGATGGCAAATTTGACGATTTCTGTTTGGTCACGGGTGCTTTGTCTTTGTGGCTCAGGCTCTCTGTTCGGACTGGCTTTCTTGTGCTTTTGCTGTCGGTATGAGCTGTGGCTATTCCAGCTTTAAATTGATCCCATCGTCCGAGCAATTTCCTTGGACATTCTTTCCCACTCCAATGTTTATGGGGCACTACATTTGATAAAGGAATCCCCAAATCGCCCATCAGTTTCCGAATGAGCCATTGAGCATTTTCGACTGCTTGTTCAAAGTTGCCGTCTGTATTTTCACAAATTTCAATTCCGATTGATTTCATATTGCCATCGCCTCTGCCATCCCCTGCGTGCCAGCCGTTCTCGTTTAATGGTAAATGCTGATAAATGACCTGATCGTCGACAGTGTAATGCCAGCTGACCCCAGTACTTGAACGTGCAACAAACGCAGCGTGACTTCCCGCATTTGCACCTTTTGCAGTGTTAGAGGTATTATGCACCGTAATATAGAGCGGCTTCATCCTATTTCCTGGTCTGTTGCGGTTGTGTTTTGGAATGTAGGCTTGAATGATATTGACCATATTGTTTCTCCTTCAACTATTATTTTGTTAGCCCTCTTTGTTTCAGGGTATCTTTTTGTAATTGACCTTTGTAGGTCACATAATTGTTTTTAAACCAAGCGATAACGGCTGTAACCATCGTAAAAATGGTGGAACCTGCTACATATAGTGCCTCACCGGCGGTTTGTACTTGCTCCTCACTAATCGGCAGCACCGTCTGTCCAAACATGACTAGCGTTTGATTGATCAGAGCAATAAAAAGAAGCACTGTGCGAATCACAGTGCCTTTGTCGAATGTTTTCATGATTTTTACCTCCTATTTTAAATTCCGCTCAATTTTGTCGAGTTTGTCGATCACAACGTCATACTTTTCACTAAACTTTGCTAACACATCATTTTGCGCCTCGATTTGCTCATTGAGTTTACTTTCTCTTTCTTTTGTTGTATTGAGAACATAAAACAGAATCCAGCAAAAGAGAACGGCAAACGGGCCTTGTGTCATTAAGTTTTGGACGACATCTACTTCCATTTGAAATCACCTTCTTTCCGGCAAAAAAATAAAGCCATTAGGCTTTGTACATTTCTCCAGTTATATCTTGGTAGTCGTCTGCGGTGATTCAAATTAACTACATAAAAAAGTCATAGTAGCTTGCCCATATTATAGCTACCATAGTGGAATTGCTTCATTAATTTCAATACGGGTTACATTTAACGGATCATTTGCAATTAATCCATCAAATTTTAGAATACCATCTTTAGATAAAGACAACCTTGCAGATCCGTATGAACCAACCGTCGCACAAGTGAAAACGGTTAAAGAAGAAGGTTTCTGCGTTAAAATTGCAATTTCTGTTTCATTAGCCGGAACTTGCTCAAATGATCCTCTCAAATATAAAATATTTTGTCTAACAGAATATTTTAATGGGTTGACTAAATATTGCTTTATATTACTATTTAGATTTACATTATACCAGGAGGCATTTAAATCTGTAGATGTAAGCTGCCTTTCCCATTCAGTCCATGTATAGTCAATCTTCCTAATTCTATAAAAAGAATTAAGACCGTTGACTGCATCATAAATAGTTTGTAATAGGGTATTTCCATAACTTATCACTATCATAAATGCCTTTTTGATCTCTTTAGGACCATTTAGACCAGCATTATAAATGAGATACATTCCTGTTTCTGTAATCTCATTATAGTCAGTGGTTTCACTTACCCCTTTATACATAGGCTTACCATTGTTTTGAGTCAATTTATACAGCTGTCCATTGTTCCATTTATCTTTTTCAGCAGTTGTCGGAAGCTGAGTCCAATTGATAGATATATGGCTAGAATTGTAGTAGAAGTAATATGCATTACCTGATGTATCTATCACAAAACCTGTTCCAACATTATTTTGTCCCACTGTCTGAATCCCTCTAATGGCAAATTGTGAAGGGCTATCCTCTATTCCACTAGGTGCATAAAATGTACAAGTCCCTTTGTCTTTAATTGAGTCAAAGATTTTTGATCCGACAGGAATATTTAGAAGATGTACTCCATCATCACCTGTAATTTTATACAGCTGCGACTCATTCCATTTCTTTTTTTCTACTTCTGAAGAGTGTTGTCTCGAATCCCCCATATGAAGAGTTAATTGTTCTGATATCCTAGTGTCGTTATGAAGCAATGTTTTCAACATCTCGTTGAATAGATCAGCATGAGCTTTATCACTCGTTTCAAAAGAACGAGGAGTTTTTATATCCAATGTGTACTCTCCTTTCTACCATTACGTAAGTTGTTTCAATGAGATTAAGACAGAATCCAGCAAAAGAGAACGGCAATGGGCCTTGTGTCATTAAATATTCAGGCAAATCCATTTCCATCCTACTCCCAAAGGCAAAATAAAAACGCCTATTCAGCGTTAGTTGGATATTCTTCGTTTGTTATTTCTTTGTATTGTTTCGGCGTAATCTTCTCGAAACGAACAAATTTTGCTACGTCCTCATTTTCATAACATTTCCATTGATAGAACAATGAAATACTGCGGAACCAATCCAATTAAATGACCTCCTTTTCCCTCAGCAGCATGATAAGTTCTGATAAATTCCTTGATTGTTCTTCTGCTCTCTTTTCTGACTCTGCCAGTTGCTGAAGCAGATCAGCATTTTGCTGTTTTAATAGATCCATTTCTGACAATGGTAGCGGGTCTGGTCGCAAGCTATCAATGTATTTTTGTGTAGCCGACTCATACCATGACTTTTTCGCTTCATTGTATTTACCTTTGTACAAACCATCTTGAGGTCTTACATCTGTATATCCTTTTGGGAGGTCTTCGTGCTCTTCAATTTCTATTTCTTCTCCTGGAAGGTAATTGAATTTTTCATCGTATTTATATATCCATTTCATTTTCATCCCTCCTGAGCCGCCATGAATTTAAAGCCGAACGTGATAAATTCATTTGGGTTTGTTGAATTGGAGACGCCTTGTATATACACATTACCTTTAGTATCAATATGTGTTCTGTGTGTTTGTGGTGTTGAACCAGTGCCGATACTAGATGCTACCCCTATAAAATGCATATCCTGTATAGGACGATAACCACTAGGCAATGTAAAAACAGGTACTGCAAAACCGATAGTACCCCCTGTAATAGAACCAATTAACTCTACCTCTCCAAATGGATTCTTATAAAATTGCACTTTTTGAGTGCCATATTGTTTCCATCCGTTTATTATTGTTGTCGGAAACTTCCATTCTATTTGCTCTACATTTGTTAAAACACGTTTCCAGCCTTGCCACCCCAAATTTAAATCAAGGTAGTTCGTATACATGTAGTTGTTATAATCTATGGCCATAACCCATCCAAATGTCCCTTTTCCATTGCTATCTTGAGAAGTAAAATGATACATACCTCGGCAAGATCTTGTTGTTGGGGTGTTTAGTGCTTTACCTGTGACATAAAATGTACCATGCCTCGGACCTAAAGAAACTAACTTTTCGAGTAAATCTTCACCATCAGAAACAGATATAATCACTCCTCCACTATCCGCAGTGATCTTAGATAATTGGCCTTCATTCCATTTATTTCTCTCCGCATCTGTCGGAAGCTTTGTCCAGTTAATAGAAGTATGCGCAGCATTATAATAAAAACTATAAGCATTACCAGCAATATCTACAGCAAAGCCAGTTCCAATGTTATCTTGACCTACTGTCTGTAACCCTCTTAATGAAATATTCGCTGGAGTTGGGGAATCTTCAACTCCAGAAGCTGCATAAAAAGTACACATTCCTTTCCCTTTTATCGCGTCAAAAATCCTTTCATCAGCAGGAATATTAATTAACTGACTACCATTATCAGCAGTAATCTTATAGCTCTGAGAATCATTCCATTTTTTCTTTTCTGCTTCAGACGTATGTGGATTTGTATCATCAATATGTTGATTGATTGCTTCTAATAGTCCTACATCATTGTCAAAAAAGTCTTCAACTATATTATTAAATAGGTCGGCATGGGCTTTATCAGTTGTTTTAAAAGTTCGTGGTGTCTTAATCTCCATGTTTGATCATTCTCCTTTCAAAATCTATAATCGCTTGTTTAATCTATTTTTACTTGTAATGATATATGACTTCACCTTTTACTAAACTTAAAACCCAGTGGGATTGGCTTTATATGAAGAAAGATGCACACATACCTTTAAATTGATCTAACGATGTGATTGAAGTGCTCCTAGTGCCTTTATACTCAAAGCAACTCCTATAAAGTAGATCGCCTGCTTTGGCTGTATTCTTCTGGCAAAATAAACACTGGGTTATTTCCTGAAGTCACTCCATTAATAAATATCATCAATCTCAAAAACAAATTCGATGTCGCCGTCTTTTTGTTTGTCTGTCATGGTGCGGATGGCGGTGAATTTGCCGGCTTCGTCGACAAGTGCTAGTTCGTTGATGACTTCTCCTGCAAGTTCTCCTTCGGCGATCGTGCAGGTGTAGCGGATTTTTGCTGGTTCCATGAAGGTAAACGAATCAATCTCTTTTTGGACGAGTTCTTTTTTCAGTTTTTGTTCAGTGCCGTCTAGTGAGATCGGTTTGCCATCCTTCGTCCCGCCGTTTCCAAATGCCATTTTGACGACTTTTGTGAGTTTTGTTCCCTCTGCTCTTGCCTTTGCCATTTGTTGACGTGCATATAATGTTGTTACGGTTAATTGATCAGCCATTGTGATCCTCCTTATAGCTCTATTTTTTGAGAAGTTGCTGCTAGCATTTTTGATCCGTCAAGCGGAACAGATCCATCGAGAATCCAGTAATGATCCTTGATCAGTAAGCTGCCGCCCTGTTCAGTTTGGACATGTACTGCCAATCGGAACGTCATCTTCTTTTTGGTTTGATGTGCCAGCTGGTTCTTTGTGCGTAAAGTCAGTGCCGCTTTTTGCCCTGTTTCATGTACAGCTCCAGTGATGACATAATTCATGCGATATGTGGTTTCTGACTTATGCTGAAGCGGCATTCTCATCTTCAACGAATGCCGAAAACGAGCAGGTACATCGGTTGAACCTCTTGTCCCGCTAAGATAAAACGTACCATTTAATACAAATTCACCATTCAGTAAAATCGGGATATGATCGAAAAAACCCACTCTGCTTCGCAGTGTGAGCCTCCCGTGATGATCATTTTTTTCATGTACATCGGTATGATGAAATGCAGTGAACGTATAAGCCAAATGAGCCGGCTTTAACGTTTCAAGTATTTCTACAATATATCTAGTGTTTTGCAGGTCATCTAGGTTCACACGTAAGGCGAAATGATAGCGATTGGTGGTGAGACGGATGATGGCACTTGGATTTTTGAGAAAGCGATTCACCGATTTCTCTAATGAAAGATACGTGATCGGTGGAATGTTTGACATCATATTGAGTAAGCGTGCCCTGCGAAGTTCAATGGAGTCACCTGATTCTCGCTGCACCTTCAGCATTCTTTCCCATCTATTCAATCCCCATGTCGCAGTTAAAGGGAAGAACTGATCCGTTAAATCGAAAATGGATTCATCCAATTGCTCAAACTCCGGTGCTTCTGTTTTGAGTAGATGATCTACTTCATAAATCTCTGTAAAATATGGCGGCAAGTAGTTTTTCATTTCATCCTGTTTGCTCAATAACCTTCACCTGCCTCAGACGCGGTATCTCAATGTCCTGTAACACTAAGTTTTTTGATTCCCCATTCAATAACACGTTTGCATAATCTGATACACTTTCTGAATGGTACAGAATGTCATTTAAGGCGGACATTCGAATGGTACTCTTTTCAAATGCGATTGATTTCAACAGCGCTTTGACCTTTTCTTCTATTTCTTTCTGCGCTCCTTCAAGGGTCCAGTCCATTTGAAGTTCGACGGCTACTTCTATGTCAATATCCAGCCATTTGGCGCTTTCGACGGTTGCTTTTGAACCAATAGGCGCTTGTCCTTCCCCTTCGCCTGATACTGGGTCGATATATTCCTGTACTCTTTTAACAAGCAGATCTGATGCAACATCTAGATTGCCGTCTGTGATGACAATTTTGACCGTCCCTTCTCCGTTCCAAAGCGGGAATACTTTCGCTCTGCCAACCCCTGTCACCTCCTCAGCCCATTTTTTATAATGCGCCTTGTTGGCACTGACAGCCTCTCGCCTAGCACGTATTAAGTAGCGATCATATAACGAAGCGTCATCTTCTTCCTCTTGTCCTGGTATCACCAGTTCTTTCATGGTAATCGATTCGAGTCCTGGAATTGTATCAAGTGATAGCAGCGGCTGATCTGTTAATTGACCATTGCCGATCTTGCCAGGTGTCTCGCATTCTAGCGTGCCATCGTTCGAATATTGGAAATAGACATCTTCAATAAAAAACCGTGAACCAGCTGGGATGTTGATATCCTCCGGCTGAATAGCTGCGGACCATACCGCTTTAGTCGCTGGTTTTCTTTCAATTCCTACTTCAGCAGCCCGCCGATCTAGAAACTCTCCTTGTGCTGTATCTGCAAAGACCAGCTCGAATACTTGATCAAGCCAAATATAGGACTGGGCTAATTCAGCGGCAGCAGGTGCCAAGACATTCCAAATGACGCTGTTTTCTCTTTTATCTATGTCATCTGGCAGTCTGTCTAGCATTCTTTCCATTAATGCTTCGTACGTTTGTTCCTCAAACATCGCTCTCCATCACCTCCTCTATTTCTAATGTGCCTTCATCTGTGACAATAGCTAGCTTGACATGAAACGAGTCACTTTGCTTTGTGACCTCTAATTCTTCAATATGATCAATCCGTTCGTCGACAATCAATGCTTCCTCTAGCAGCCTCGGAATCTCCATTTCTTTGTATTCATCCGTGGCTTCTGTATCCGTCAAGAGCTCCTGGATTTCAGTGCCAATGTCGTGGCTGTAGATAGGATGTGCATACCGCTCTGTCCTGAGTGTCATATAAACGAATTGACGAATTGCTTCAATGCCTGAAATGGTTTCACCTGTCAGTCTGCCAGTTTCAACATCTATTCGATACGTCATCGAGGTTTCCACCTCTTCCTCTTCTTCTATTTCCTCGATTTCTTCCTCTGGTGAAAGTGCCACATTCATCACCTCCCTTACAATTTGTCGATGATGTAGAAGGACTGCCCTCCTGCCATTGCCAGCACCATAATGCTGTCTCCCCTTTTCAGTTCATCATCCTCACCCTTATTTAGGCGCTTTGGCCAAATCAGTAATTCTTCCGGAATGACTAGCTTATGGTTTTCATTTAACCGGATGCTTACAGGAGAAACTGCCGTGACTTCTCCAACCACCAGATCAATTGGAGAGGCGGCATCTACAGCATTCACTGCTAATCGTTTAATCGCTTCACTTAATCTCACGCTTGATCACCCTTTGGGATGGAATTTTTCTCAACGACATCAATTGTCATGGTGTGTTTCACCCCACTGAATTCATGTTTGTCTTGATCGATCCAGTAGGTTTTTTTCACGTTGATTTCAGGGATTTTCAAATAGATTGGAAGACCGCTTTGCAGTTCAGGAATGCCTAGCGCTTGTATGCTTTTGATTTCTTGCTTGACGCCTTTTTTCTCTGCCAGCCGTACTTTGGCTCTTTTTTGTAGCTGCGGCTGGTTGATTTGCCCTGTAACCGTCTCAACATGCTGTAAAATACCGTATTTACTCTGACCTGCTTTATCCTGTTCGACCACCACAATCTCTGATTTGCTGCCTTTTTTCTTATTCTTTCCCTGTTCATCTGCAGACGTGCGCAGTTTGACACGAGTGGCTGTCTCTTCAATCGAGGTGCTGTACTGATAACCAATGAGATTGACGCCTGATTCAATGACCCATACGTCCTCTGGATCTGGCCAAGCTCTCAGCCCCATCTTTCCTTTAGCAGAATAGATTTGATAGTTTCTACCGGTTTGACGCTTTGTTTCTTTTAACGCTTTCAGAATCATGTCATACAAACTCGTATCGTTTTTAAACACTAGTGATTTTATGACATGTCCTGTATTGGCGATGGAGGTCATGGGAATTTGAAAGTCAGCCCCTATCCGCCTCAAGATTTGATCTGCTCTTTGTTTTGAAAAAACATAGACATCTTGGTTTTTC
This sequence comes from Bacillus sp. NMTD17, assembly GCF_002998735.1. Taxonomy (NCBI): domain Bacteria; kingdom Bacillati; phylum Bacillota; class Bacilli; order Caryophanales; family Bacillaceae; genus Bacillus; species Bacillus sp. NMTD17. The sequence goes on along the minus strand of NZ_PVRH01000001.1, from coordinate 962,909 downwards.
ACCAAATATTGAAGCATGTCGTATGCGGTAAAGGTCAGCTTCCCTTCAACAGGCGTCCGGGAAAACACAATGCCTCTGAACAGCTCTTTTCCTTTCCATTTAAAAAGAACCGTGTCCCCTTCTGAGACACGGTAATATGTTTGACTGCCTTGTTTAGTGATAATATTTGCCTGAATAGAGCGAGGGGCTTGATACCTTTGCCCCTGAAGTGTCACACTCTCTGTGACAAGCTCATACATGGTGCCGCTTCTGATGGCAAAAAGCTCGATCAATGCCAGCCCCCCTATTGTGGTATTTTTAACCTTTGTCCAGGGAAAATCCAATGCCCTGGCTGCTTAATATTGCGTTTGCTACGTTTAATCATCGCTAATTTATTGGCATTCCAAATACGCCGCCATTTTGTACTGTCGCCATAAAATCTGCCTGAAATAGCCCATAGCGTATCCCCTTTTTTGACGGTGTACATTTTTGGTGGTGTTTTTGAAGGCCTTTTCTTTTTCGTTTGTTTTGCTTTTTTCTTTCGTTTAATTTTCCTAGGCGATGCGGTTTTGTATTCCTTTAACTCGATCGTAAATTCACGATCGCCAATATCATATGACCCTTCTTTATGGGTGAAGCTTTCAATGCTACACGTCATATTAATTTTTGTCCCCGTTACAATGAGCCGCACCGACTTCTTTGAACGCATCATTCGTTCTATTTTCGCTATCGCATTCTCTGGTGATGGAATGCTTTTATATTCAGCAATTGGTGAATATTTCTTAGGAAATAATGAAGTGAATGATACTTGCTTAGCCGATGGGACATCAATAAAGGTCAGTTCTCCAAAAGAAGCAACCTTTACCGTTTCATTTTGTACGTTATTTGTGATTTCAAGTTCGGATGGAAGGACAGGGAATCGTAACTTGTCCTTTCCTTGGGAAATCCACAATTGATACACTGATTTACCCATCGATCACGACCCCCTTCGTTCCTGTATGAAGCTCTACTTCCAGTTCATCTACGAGCATTTGTCTAATTTTTTCGACAAGCGATTGCTGATCTTGTCCATTATGGAAATGCTGATCCCCATTGAATTGAATGGTGATTTGCTTATTACTTGACGATGCTGTACGACTAGAAGACTGAGCTGAGGTGACTTGCTGCATTTGTGATTCTGGTAAAGGAGCAGACGCATTTGCTGGGTCATATACTTGCATCCCAAGTGCTTTGGCTGCCTGCGTTAATAAATATCTCCCTCGAATCCCTCTTTCTTCAGGAATAATCCATTCGCGTTTGTTTCCTTCTCCGACTCTAGCAACCTGCTCCTGAGTAATCAGTCCACCATTTGCGTAGCCTTTATAAGGCCCGCCTCTTCTCATACTTCGTAATCCCGGTGTATTGAAGACTGTTCCATATCTGCCCTTAATGTAGTTAATGGCGGCTACAGCATTATGAATTGGGTTCCAAATGTCATTCATACCTTTGCCTTTATTGGAGTTAAACGTCGGTCCAATGGTTTGCATTAAGCCTTTAGAAGGCGTTCCCTTTTTAGCGTTGGAATCCCATAAGTTGATTGCTCTCGGATTTCCATTCGATTCATGCTGTGCAATGGTCATAAGACCTGGAAGCCAGTTCATCGATGTGCCAGTTGCCATGAGAGCTGCCATGAGCCATTGCTGAACACTAAGACCTGAAGCCCCCATACCACTGAAAGCTCCGATTAATGAACCAGCCTGATTTTCAGCAAACTTTTTCACATCCACTGAGTCCAGCCCTTTAACGACACCGATCGATGCAAATTTCCCAAGACTCATCATGACGCGTGAAGGGGAATGAATGTCTAATTCCTCTCTAAACGCCTGCTCCACTTTCTTCGCCATTTCTTTGGCAGCTTGTGTGACTTCACTTGCTTTTGAACGCATGCCGTTGTTAAAGGCATCCATCATTCCTGAGCCCCAGCCTGGTGATTCTTGTTTTGCTTGTAGGAATGGTTGTTTGATGTGCTGATCTACGTATTGGCTAGTACCAACTGATGTGGCATTTTGACCTGTGGCAAAACCATTAACTGTTCCAGAACCCCAAGTTGGTGATGCTGTCATCACTTGTTGGTATGGTGCTTTTACACGACTTTGCAAAAAGCTGTCTGTTCCTGTGGGTGTCACCTGCTGACCATTCGCAAAAGCAGCAACTGTTTGCTGACCATACTTACCTAAGTCTGAGGTCAATTGAGCAAAAGGTTGCTGAATATTCTTTTGCTTCCATTGATCAAGTGTAATCACTTTTTGATTTAATCCTTGTTCAAAATCCTTATTAAATTGCTCGCCTATGCTGGAGGCTTGAATGTTCCCAGTCATCGAGACAGATCCGTCTATTGAACCGACAGAAGATGATGAAGCTACTGCTGTAGGAGCTGGAGAGCTTGATACTTGATTTCCAGCTGCTCCGCTTGGCATAACAGACATTCCAAGATGAGAAGCAGCCTGAGCAAGCAGCATCTTCCCGCGTCCTCGGTTATTTTGAGTTGGAATAACAAATTCGTTACCTGCTTCTCCGACCCATGATAAGGTTGGCTGGGTGATATAGCCGCCTGTGGCATTGTTATCGGGTTTTTTCTTCCCAACAATCCAATTTATGACTACATCTACAATACCGCCTGCTTTGTCAAAAATCTTTTTAACCCAACCAAATGCTGCAGAAAACCCATCACTAATAGCTTCTGCTACTTTTACAATCGGCTTTTGAATTTTGTCCTCAAACCATTTGGATAATCCATCCCATATATCTGTCACGACTTTATACGCTTCTTCAAACTTTTTACCGAAACTGTCTTTAATGGTTCCTACCGTATCTACAAGTGGGTTCCATACATTTTCCATAAACCATGACGATACAGCTCCAAAGATTGATTGTATCGTTTTCCATGCATTTGATAATGCTGTCCAAATCCCTGTAGCGACTGTAACGACTGTGCTGCTTAGCGGTGTCCAAACGTTTTCAATAAACCAACCTGCAACTGCACTAAATGTCTCTTGAATCCATGTCCAGGCATTCACTAAACTTGACCAGATGGTCGTTGCTACCGTAACGACTGTGTCGCTGAGAGGTGTCCAAACGTTTTCGATAAACCAGCCTGCTACGGCACTAAATGTTTCTTGAATCCATGTCCAGGCATTGACTAGACTTGTCCATATGGTCGTTGCTACTGTGACGACTGTATCGCTTAGCGGTGTCCATACATTTTCAATAAACCAGCCTGCAACTGCACTGAAGGTTTCTTGTATCCATGTCCATGCATTGACTAAACTTGACCAAATGGATGACGCTACTGTGACAACCGTATTGCTTAATGGTGTCCATACATTTTCTGTGAACCAAGCCGCAACTGTTGACCAAACTTCGACAATTTGATTTTTGATTTCAATGGCTTTTTGGCCAATCTTTTCAAATCCGCCGCCATCAAACCATTTTCCAATTGTTTCACCGATAGATTCTCCACCCATACTTCCAGCGATGCCGCCTACTAGACCGCCGATGGCTGTACCTACCCCTGGAACTACGCTTCCAATAGCTGCACCTGCTGCAGCACCTGCCATCCCGCCAGCGATTCCGCCTCCAGTCGTACCAATCTTTTCACCAGCATTCTCTTTGTTCATACCGATTAGATTTGTTGCACTAAGTACACTTCCTAGAATAGGTACTTTCTTTAATAACTTGCCGCTCCCTTTACCTATACTCTTCATCGCATTCCCTAATCCACTTAACCCCTTGCTACCTTTCACTAAACCCGTAAGTCCGCCAACTGAAGCTGCGATACCCGCACCTTTCTTTAGTCCACTAGGAATTTTTCCAAATAATTTACCTGCATTTGTTTTCAGTTTCCCTAATCTACTTGGAGGTCTTCTATTCATTTCGGTTCTTGTTGTGGCATTTGGGTTTGTGGATTGTCTTGGTGATTGACCATTTCTATTTTTAGTTTTAGTAGATCCTCCCCTGCTTAAACCTCTTGCACAACAGGGGCAACAACTATTGCGAAACAAGCCTTTTCCACCTCGCGGCTGAGGTTTCGTTTTGGGAGCTGGATTTGATGGTGTTGATGTTGGTGCTGTTGTTGGTGCTGTTGTTGGTGCTGTTGTTGGTGCTGGAGTGGCACTTTCACTTGATTGATCACTTGCACCAAAGAGACGATCTAATCCAGTCTTCACCAATTGATCTAGTTTTTCTTCAGGATTAAATTTAATCTTCTCTTTAATTCTTCCGATCACATCTTGTTTGTAATCTTCCATTTTATTTTCAACCCAAGGAAGTGCTTTTTCATCCCAAAACTTTCTAGGACTCAATTTTTCCTTCACTTTGTCTGCAACGTCACCTGCATATTTTTGAATTTCATTTAATCCTTTATTGGCAAGGTTTTGAAGCCAACTCTGTTTAGATTCATCTGTTTTCACTGATGGACTAACAGCCTCAGGCTCTTTTTTTATGTTTTGTTCTTTCACAATCGACTCAGCCTGATCTCGTTTTTTCAACTTACTCTTTGCATTGTCTTGAACAGACACTCTGATTTCGTGTTTAGACATCGTCAAGCTTTTGAGTGTCTTTTTGATTCGTTGAATTGCAGCGGTGGCTTGGTCAACCATGTTTAATCTCATATAATACGTTCTGTTCATGAGCTGATAGATAGATTTTTTGATCGATGACATTTTACCTGACAATTGATCGTTTAGTTTAAACGTCAGCAGAATGGGGCTTGTTCCCGCTTGTTTTAAACGGTTTATGCTGGATTTAATGACATCTAGTCCTTTCGCTTGAATGGATATGACCAGATGATTTGGGAGCATATTTAACTGATTGTTTAATGCTTTTAAATCACGATAGATTCCCTGATCCAGTCTCATGGAAAATACTGAAATTTTCCGAAGCGATAAACTGAAGTTTCTTAACTTCTTTTCATCTATTTCCAGGTTTATTTTTACCGGTTTTCTAAATGGTTTGAGCTGCTTCTCAAATGTTTGAAATCGCTTTTGTATTCGCAGCAGCTTCTTCGATACTTTGTCTTCTAATTCAAATCGTGCAGTGAGTTTCGCCAATTATTTCCCTCCTTTCTTTGCTTCTTTTTCTAGCATGTCTAGTTTGTAGCTAATGAGTCCGAATAGGAGTGCTTTAAACGGTCTTGGTGATTCGTATAAATCTAGGAGTTCAGATGGGGAGTAGTGAAGCTCGTGCATGGCGTAATATAAAAACACAGCTTCTTTATCCCCATCTTTTATTAGTTTTTTGCTGCGTCTTCTAAATCTTCAATTTCGTCTTCGAATCCGTTGATTTCAATGGCTTTGTTTAACCAGTTCGCATATTCACCGCCAACTGACAGGACGCGTTTTGCTACTTCAACTGGATCTTGTGTGCTGTAGGCTTCCCTTAATTCCTTTGAGCGGAAATCTGGATAAATGGTCGATTCAATCGCAATTCGTGCGTAGAAGCGCTGACTGTCTAAGTCCTTTACGCGGCCTCTGCCTTTGACATTTTTGAAGGTCGTATTTTCTTTTTCCAGTTCATCAATGCGTTCAGTTGTAATGGCTTTAAAGACAAAAGGAATGACATTCCCTTTTTTATCAACAAAACGCTTAGAAATCGGTACTTTGACCTCTTCCGCTTCTACTGTTTGTCCTGGCATAAAAAATGAAAGATCAAATGTTTGTTTTTCGCTCATGTTTAAAAACTCCCTTTGTTATGTTTTTTTGAATGCAAAAAAGCACATCCATTTTTTGAATGTGCTTTCCAATCTTTTCATGTATAATTTAATTTGTACAATTGAATGGCTTGCTCAAGAGTGTCTGGCTCATCCCCGATAGGAAGGGGGTGATGCTCATGTCAACATTTCAAGCGCTTATGTTAATGCTTGCATTCGGGTCATTTATCGTTGCCCTGTTGACGTATATAGACAAAAAATAGACTCCCCTTGAGCTTTGGACGGTTGAAGGGAAAGTCTATCCTTAAAACTATCTAATTGATTAGCCAGCCCCTTGAGGGCCTCATTGTACATTGCCGGGATGTTGACGCATCCTGGCTTCTTTTTATTTTATGCAAAGTTCTTTGCATGTAAACATATTTCTAAGAAACTTTTTGAGGTTACACAGTAACTCTTTTGTAGCTACTCTGTAACTATGAAAAATTATACCATATCGTTGAATAAAATAAAAATAACATATATTTTCGTCATTCGTAATGCCTTTTTCAATTGTAATTAGAAAGAATTCTTCAGCTTTTCAGGAAGATCAAAGTCCTCGAACGTAAACGGAACTTCTTCTTCAAGCGCTTCTGAATCGACATCCAGTCCAGCAATTTTAGCTGAATCAAAGTTGACATCAAATAATGTCACACGCTCAGTACCTCGGCCTGATGACTTATCGTCAATTACAGCCTGAAGAGTGAAATATGGGTCTTCCCCTTTTTTCACATAGTTGAGCATTAATTGAACGAAACGTGACGTGACTTTATAGAATGTTGCCGTTCCTGTTCCGTTTGCCCCTGTTGTTTTATGACCAGTCATTCGGCGGCCCATCACATTGACTTCTGATTTGTTTTTCTCCACGTTTGCTTCAAACGTTTTGATAAAGGCAAGCTCCTCACCTTCTAAGAAAAGACGACCTTCTTTACCTGAAATTGTATTTTGCGCTTTAAAAGCCATCTTACTTCACCTCCACATTGAAATAGAATTTTTCTGCTGCATCTACTGGTTGAACCGCTAGATCGATGATAAATCCATCACGATCTTCATTGAGACCGATCACGATATCTGTTTCTGAGTTAAAGCCTGTAATGCCGCTGCCATCTTGAAGCTGTGTGAGATACTGAGTAATCAGTGTTTTCACAAGCTGCACCCCATCATCTGATGCTGGAATGTCATTGCCATTGGCTTTGCGTAATTTAATCAGATTTTTTAATTCGAACGTCAAATCATTGTTGATCGCATCAAGCACACGAATGATTTTGTTTTTCGCCATTTGCTGGTTCTTTTCAGCTGTAAAGCTTGTCAAGGAGTTAATATCTTTTTCAACACTCACGGTACGATCTCTCGCATCAAAGGTGAACAGGAACTCCCCTTGTGATAATCGGTATTCTACTTGATCATTATCAAGGCGTTCTAATGTATCCACTGCTCCTTCGTATTCTACAAAGGTCAGTGACTGATTGAAGTTTGCACCTGCACTTGCACCTGCGACCCATGCTGTTGCTTGAGCAGGCGTTAGTTCTGTTCCATCTTCCAGCACAACACCGCTTGTCACATTGATGATGCCTTCTTGGTCAGCTGCATAGTTGGCCACAACTCCTTGCACCTTACGTCCTTGCTTATCACGTAAACGCTCGATAAATGAAGCGAAGGTCGCTTTTAATTGCTCACTATTATCGATCGGGAGAGCAATAACATCAAAGTATTCTGTTTCTGCTGCTTCTAGGAAAGCTGTATAATCTGCGACACTTGCCACACCATTTTTCCCGCCGCTTAGTGCCACACCAGCCGTGATGACGGCTTCACCTTCACCAGAAAATTGAACATATTTGTTTTTCACAAGATCTTTGACATCCGTGACAACCTGCTTATCCACAATATCTGTTCCAAGATAAGTGATGACGTCACGCTTTGTGCTATCAAGTACATTTTCTGCCACTTGTACAGTGATCTCATTTCCTTTTAGACCGCCATAATTGGCTGTGACCACAAAGTTTTCTGCGATTTCAGCTTTGGCCGTCTCCCCTTCATTTAGGCGGTAAAGCAAGACCGTTTGTGCTTTTTTCTTTGCTTCACGGAAAAGAAGAAGTGACTTGTCATCAATGTTGAGTCCGACCTTTTTATTTAAGTCTTCCATATTGGAAACGGAAATAAAGGTTTTTGGTTCTCCCCAGCTCATCACAAGAGGAAGTGCCACCGTACCTCGATCGCCTAAAGTAATTCTCTGCTCTGCTGTTGTTTTAAAATTAAAGTAAATGCCAGGACGCTTTTTCTCTGTACCTGGTGTAAATGTGCCTCCGTTCATCCTTTAAACCTCCTTGGACAAAAAAGCATCAATGTGCTTTTTCGCTTCTGTTTTTGTAATTGGTTGATGTTTGATATAAAAAAGAGCACCTTCAAGGATTTCTGGTTTAACCCCAAAAAGATCCTTACTGTGCTCTTTTAAGGCTTCAAATGAAAAGCCAAATTCTTTTTCTTCGCCAGCTGTTTGAGCGGGCTCTGCTTTTTTAGTCTTGCTCACGTTTGATCACCCCATCTGAAAAGTTGATATCTTCAAGGCTTGCTTGTTTGTCTCGGTTGTACCAATAACTGCTATCCCACGTCAGGACAATCGCTGCTACGCCTTGATCTATCATTCTGGTTTCCACTCTTTTTATGCGGACATAATCATCAAGCACCTCTCCATCTTCACTCATCATCTGAATCATTTGACGATCAGCAAGCAATGCATCAACAATTGTTTCTGCCGCGTCATGCGCTTTTCCTGTATCCATATGAAACACTTTTACTTGCAGCGAATAAGATTTCATAAACGTAGATACCGTATCTGGACCGCTGATGACTGTTACGGGCGGCACATAAACGGATGGCACTTGAAAACGCTCTGGCAAAAGTCGATCATACATTGTCACAGGAAAGTGTGTGTAAATATAATGCATGATTGCCCCGACTTCTTGATTCATTTCATCACCTCCCAAAATGTCGATCGAACCAGCTTTGAAGCTTTCGATCCAGCGACTGTTCAAACATTTGCTCATAGAGCATGACAGCATGATCCCAGTAGCCATTTCCATCTATCCATTGAGAGGCAAGCATCATTCCTGTCTTTGCATTCGGATCATATTCAAAGCGGCTGCCAGCCCATCTGCCAGGCACCCATCTTCGCTCTCCACTTGAAGAAGTAGCATGTCCGTCATTAACATAGGAGGCATATTCAAGCTGCGTTCCCACTTCAAGCGTGAGACCACCTTTTGACATAAGAAAATGATTCTCCTTGTCTCCTTGCGTAAAGGAGCTTAGAAGCCGGCCTGTATCGACAGCATTCTCCTTGATTAGCTCATCCTGAATGATGTCCAAAAGCTCTAGGCCCATGTCTTGCAACAAATCTTGATATTCTGCTTTTAAGCCGCCGGCACACGCTGTTTCCAGCTGTGAAAGCAGCCGGTCAAGTCCATCAATTTTCATAGATTTTCCTTCCTGACTGCCATCACTTCAATGTGATGATTTTTCACTATTTTGGGCTGCTGCAACTTAAGTGAGACGCCGTTCCACACCATTTTGTCATGCAGGCGAATATCACTTGCTAAAGGGAAATGGACAAGATAGGACTGATAAATAACTGTATTCGGCTCTTCTTGCACAAGGGACTGATTCTTTTCTATGACATAACAAGCCAGATCTGTCAGGCTAGGAGCATCGGGATAGGAAAGAGTCATTTGTAAGTCATCAGCTGGAACCCCGAATTTTCCTCGGGAAGCCTCCTGATGTTCAAGGTGAAAAAGATCACAGCGGTCTGTTAATAAAGAGTGATAACTCATAATGATCTCACCTTTAATTTGGTACTGCCGCCAGTTAATGATGGTTCAATGTAATCGACAAGCAGGGCATATACATAAGGTTTGCCTTTCACTTGATCAGCTGCCTTCGCATATGAATAATCACCCATTTTTTCTGACGTAAAGCCTTTCATCATAGATTCGTCATCATTCAGCATGGCAAAATATTGGGCCATTTTTAATAATGCGATTCTTGCTTTTTCAGGAAGGGGCTGATATTTTTCGCTTGAGAAATCATGACCTACGATCTGAAATACCGAAGCTTCGGCTTCGATAATATCTGCTGTCAGTCTTTCTACAGATCGATTTTTCACACGCTCAAATACAGAATAGGCTTGCAGTTCTTCAGGAGAAATAATCATGGCCTGCCGTCACCTACTCTTTCACTTTCATCACTTTTGCTACAGCATCCTCTTCCTCAAATTTGCTGTCTAGCTTCGCTGTCAGGACAATAATAAATTTACGGCTGCGAATATCTTTTTCTACTTCAATTCGAATATTACGAGAAAAACCTACGATAATATTTTTAGGGTGTGTCAGCAAAATATCTGATACGTCTGTTCCCGCTTCGTCATATGGCTGCATATTGGCAAGACCTTTGACTGGCACACCGAATGCAGAAGAAAGTCCGCCTTGAATGACCGCATCTCCGAGATTTGTCTGACGGTTTGCTACTTGATCCTTCCACTCAACCTCTAAACTTGGGGATGTGTAGAAACGGAAATCCTGAGGTACACGTAAATATTTTGACGGCATCGCTTTATAGGCTTGTTTAAACATTTGGCGGCTAATTTCCGCTCCATTTGCATCAACAATATGAGATACTGCTTGTTTTCTCACGCCATCCATTTGGGCTAAAAATGGATCTGATGAAGTCGTATCCCCATTGACGATGAGCTCTTCAATATCGACCGCCGCTCGTTCAGCCAGCATTTGCATAATTGTCTGCTGGATTCCGTCTTTTTCAATATTGTTTTCAATACTGTCGTAGGTCATGTGAATCTCTGCAATGACCTCTTTCGCATTTAGCTGGACAGTGCTTGTCGCTGGGACAACACGGTCTTTTGCATCAAGCGCTTGGCCTTCTTCTGCTGGGCGCAAAATACGCTGGCCAAAGCCGATTTTTTCGATTTTTTGTGAATCACTTTCCATCGGAATGATGCGTGCATCATTTAAAACGGTTGGTGTGTTTTGCATCATTCTAATGAATGTGTTGGATTGGGTTGCGTTCATGAGACCGCCGGTTTTTAAGCTGGCAAGTGTCATTTCAGCCTTGCGAATCAACTCTTGATTTCTCACACTATTTCCTCCTTATTTAGGCTTATAGTAAGCCATCCCATATGGGTGTTGTTGTGTCGTTTTGTGTATCGTGGATTGTTTGTTTTGACATGCCCCGCGCCTTTTCAAGCATGTGAATCCGCTCTGAAATAGGCAAAAGCTGCTGCTCAAGCACTTCCTGCACCGCTGCTTTTTCTCTGCTGGCTGATTTCTCTAAGGAAGAGAGCTGCTGACGAATCGGTGCAACGACTTGCTCGAGCACTTTTTGGACAGGTTCTTCCCCGGTTTGATCTGTTTCTTGTTGTTCAGCCTGCTGTAAGACGTTTTCGATGGCCTTTTTTGCTTTTTCGAGCTCTCGTACTTGATCTGTCGTCAAAGCAGCATCTTCCTTTTGTACGGCGGCTGGCCTTTCACCAATCGTTTGAAGTACATCCTCTGTCTTCAGGATATCCTGCATGATTGGAATGAGCTGTTCTAAGGCAGCTCTTACATCCGCCTCATCACCATCACTTGACTGTAAAGTTTCCAGCAGATGGTCTAAAACGTTCCAAAATGATTGTGACATGTTTGCACCTTCCTCTTTTAAAAAGAAATTTTTCAGCAAAGAAAAAAGCCCTCTCTCATTCGTGCCTTGAGATAGAAGCTGATCTTGTTCTTCTATGGCGACGATATCCGCCGTTCCAGCCATTGAATAGCCTGTAATGTGGCCCTTCTGAATTTGATCCCAAATCTCTTGGGAAGCTTTTGTCACAAGCACCCAAGACCCTTTTCGAATCAGCTCGCCGCCTACCTCTACATCAGCCGGAGCAATATACGATTCAACCACTTCGCCAACACCATCCTGAAAATCATGCTGCTTGTCAATATGACGGGCATCCTTCATAAAGCCGTGTGCCGCTCTTTCAATTTCCTTGGCTGTCATAAAGTCTTGATGTGCATCAGGCGTATTCGGCTCATACACGACACCGTACACGAGGCGATGAGCATCTTCTGCCTTTGTCAGGACACTGACCTCCTTTTGAAAGTCAGGCCGCTTTTTCTTTGCTTTCATCAAAAAGAATTTCTTCTTGTTCGCTGCTTTGTCCACGTAGGAAACATGCGTAATTTTAGCGTTTTTTAGTTCTCTTGGCATATGTTCACCCCCTTTCAAAAAAGTGCACGCGCTTCTGTTTATTTCGTCAGCTGATCCGGCTCTGGTTGAGGCTTTTCTTCAGCTGATTTCATGCGGCTTTCTAAAGGTCGGTGATATAGTTCCTCAGGCCATTCTTCTAGCGTTTTTCCGAGAATTCTTCCTGCTAGATCGCGCAAATCGTTAGGTGACACTGCCCCCGCCTGAATAAATGGCGTCAGTACCTTGGCAATCTCTAATGGGTCTCTAAAATCAGGACCATTTAATAGAAAACGGACATGCCAAATATCAAGATCCGGCAGGAAAAGAGTATTGAGTTTTCCTGTGATGAGATGCCGTTCCGGCTGAAATACCTGCTCTTCTGTTGTTTTACGCGCCGTATCTGCTGTCGCTTTGTTATAGTCTTGAGACTCACCTGTGTAAATTGGAGGAAGGCGAAACGCAGAGCGGATTTTGTTTCTTGTTTTTTCATCGTATTCTAAAAAGAGCGCATCTTCTTGCAGGATCTCGGCTAGGGATTTAAAGTTCACTTTGACATTTGAGACATCTTCTTCTCCCGTTAACCCTTTTTCTGTCGGTAGACCTTCAACTTCAAGCAATAGAAACTTATGTGCATGATCAGATCCTTCAATATCGTCCATATAATCTTGAAGCTGCTGATAAGAGGATTCTGACAGCATGCCATTTTCGACAATGATGGCACCTGGTACATGCCGCCCTTGTTTAAAATAAAGATAGTTCAGCTCCTCTGCCTTGCGTGCTCCGTACATATTGACGATGTTGCCAATCCAGCGGGGAATCCCATACGTTCCACTGCCAATTTTAAAATGAATCACTTCTGTTGCGCGAAGCGGCTCTGGTGTAGTGTCATCGTACTTGCCTGTTTCACAGTGCAAAATGCGCGGATCACCATACTCCTTGAAGAAGACTTTCTTTTCGTTGATTACCTGTACATATTTACGGAATCGTTTCTTTCGATTCATTGTCTTCATTTCGCCATTTTCGGTGTACCTGAATTCGACGTCGACTGGCTCACTAAGCTTGCAAATGCGGATATGAAGCGCATCTAAATACTCGATTCCTGCCGGCTTTCCTTGTCCATCTCTCAGCACCTCTAAAAAACCATTGCCCGTTTTCTCTCGGTCTTCGAGGACATAGCCAAGAATCACATCAGCGGACTCATCATAGTTCATGTACTTCGTAAACTCTTCAAGTCTTGTCCATTCCTTCTCTGCGGCTTTCTTTTTTGCCGGTTTTACACCTTCTGCATTAAAGTCAAAGGCGTATTCTACCCCAAACCCAAAGCCTAAAATATTGGTTTTGTACGCATCAATACATTGCTGAAGAATGGTTGAATATTCTGCCATGCTTTTTAATTCATTGATGTTGTAAGGCGGGGGAACAATGTCATCTTTTTCGTAGGAAAATTCATCTGCATACATTTGTTTTGTATGATCAGACATGTTTGCCTTCATAATCGTTGCTTTCAATTGTTTCATTGTATAGACCTCCTCTCTCTGTTTGGGCGGACACGCTCCGAGGCGGTCTGTTTCAAATCCGTCACTTCATAATCATCCAGCGCATACCAAATGGCTGATAATGTGTGTGGATCGATTTGAAATTCATCTTCCTCTAAACGGCCATCCTTATCTGCCTTATAGGTCAGTGATTGAAGTTCATAGATTGTGTACGGACAAGCATCAGAGCAAATGATTTTCTTAAACCGTTTGATCTTTTTCGTATACTGCAAACGTGAGCCTTGGTATTTATGTGCAGCCACCATTTGAAATCCACGCTGCCGAAAATAGTGAATGGTTTTAGGCTCGGCTGCGTCAGCTTTGATGAGTTCCTTTGATTCAATGAACTCTTTTAGATCAACGGCTGTTTCATCATCTGTTTTTCCGCGGTCGTAATATTCCCAGTAAATATATAAGTACTTTTTTTCATGATCGACGGCTAATCGAATGAGCGCATTGTACGATTCAACAAATCCAAAATCCATGCCTGCTCGTTTCAGCGGCCTGTCAATCTGCTGAATCGCTTCTAATACATCAGAATGATTTCTCACCTCAAATTGAGGAAAAACCTTTGTTCCATTGATGCCAAAATAGCCCTTCCTCGCAATTCGATAGAGGTCTGGGTCGTATTCTTTCAGCTCATCCAGCTGCTTCACATAGCTTTTAGGGAGAAATAGATTATCTTCCGCTGTGGAGTGATGGTAGTACGTATCCTTGATGACAACGGTGCGCTTTTTGTATAAGGTTTCGTCATCTAGGACAAATCGCTTCAGCTGTTCATCTCGAAAGAAATGTCTGTACGTCCAATTATCTTGACCAACAGGATTGGTCGATAACATCATATAAAGCGGTAAGGACGGATGCCTCAGCCTTCCAAGCAGCTCTTTAAAGCCTTCATAAGAAACCTCTGAACACTCTTCAATCCAAATGATCGAGATGTTGTTGATCGATTTCAATTTCTCAGGCTTGTCCAGTCCTTTGAATAAGATGCTGCTGCCATTTCGAAACGTCAAGGCAAGCGGCGAACTTCGGCACTTCACCACACGATCGATGCCAAGATCGCTGACGATCTCTTGTAATAGAGAAAATGTTGATTCACGGTGCGTATCATATACTTCTCGAATGACAAGTGCTGTCCGTTTTTCTTCCAGCAGCTTTAAAATGAGTTTTAACGCAATGTGATAGCTTTTGGAGGAGCCGTAGCCGCCTACTAAAAATTGAAACTTCTGATTCCAATCGAATAGAAAGTGTTCAAAGTGAGGATTGACTTCTTTTTCAATCAATGGCGTCATGAGTTATCCTCTTTCCGCTTAATCATGATGTGAAGATCTTCCTCTTTTTCTTCACGCACTGCTTTTTTTGTTTTTTCGATGGTCAGTTCAATTTGCTTTAGCCTTAATCTTCGTTCATCCTTCGCATGTGCGAGCTCTTCAAACTGTTTAATGAGACGCCTGAGCTCTCCCATTGCACGGGATTGGGCATTTAAAAAGGTGGCATGCCGATCCCACGAAAATTGAAACGAATATTCTTCTGTGCTGATTTCTTGTTCTGGCTGAATGCCTTCTACTGTTTCTTCTAATGAAGAAGGCTTGTATGCCGCCTTTTTCAGCTCTTTGATCATGTCCTCTTGATCTGACACATACATGATGCGCTGCGCCCGAATAATGGCAGCATATTGAATTTGAATTTGATCCCAGATTAAATCAAGCGATGTACGCCCGCCCATTTTCTCCATGATTTCAATCGTTTCATCTGACAGAAACTGATTGAAGATCGAGTGTGCCTGCTTTGACGAATCTTTTTGCCTTTGCCATCCGTATCGTCTTTTCCATGATTTCACGGTATGGATCGAGACATTGTAATGATCAGCAATTTGCTGGTACGTCATCCCTTTCATATAATCTTGCTTGGCTCCTATCCGTTTATCTTTCATTTACATTCACCTGCCGCCTCCTTTTAATTCGAACGATTTCCTGTGAAGGAATCATTTGTGTAGGGCTAGCAAACATCCGTTTGGTCTTTCTAACTATAGGTGGCAACTGTAAGACAAGTGCTGCTCCATTTATTTTGTAAAAGAAAAAACGCCTATTCAGCTGCTTCGAATAGGCGTTCTTGTACTTTTTTGGACATCTTTGTCCGAGCTCTCTCCATATGTTTTTGGACAGTTCCTTTTTTCACATCCAGCATAATCGCAATCTCACTAAACGATAATCCTTGTGTTGTGTGCATGAAGAATACATCCTTTTCTCGATCCGTTAAAACGGACAAGGCTTCGTCAATTCGTTTCTTGTCCCGCTCACTGAATTCTCTTTCATTTTCTTGGATGAGTGTATATTCATATGATAAAGCCTCTAACACTTCTGGATTTGCTAGAATGGTACGCTGATAGACTGAACGTCTGTCTAATCCTCTGCGTGCGCCTGGCTGTCTGCCGATTTGAAGCCATTCCACGACGTATTCGAGATCGCTGACCATACTGGCGATAATTTTTTTATCATGCTTCTCTTGATCTGAAAGCTGTTTGTCTTCTTTTTCTCTATATGGTGCATATCTTTTTCTAGCATCCTTTAATGCCCGTTTGTATTCGATAAGTAAATCTTGCATATTGGCTCTCTCCCTTTTTTAAGAAAATAAAAAACGGACACCAATCAGTCCCCTTTTCATAGGGTCTTGATCAGTGTCCGCAGGCTTTCCGTCTTGGACGTATGATGTTGTGATTTGTTCAGTGATCTAGCTGATTTTAAAACCAATCTCGTGATCTACTCTTGCAAAATGACCTTTTGCCGTTTGTATAATGGTTTTTCCATGTTCAGGTACATCCATCTTATAAGCCGTTCCTACATTCCCATCTAACACGATGACTTGAATTTTTCCTGTTTCCATCTCACCGACAAATGTCTGGTTTTCTTGAATGAGTAATTGTTTTGGCTCGTTCATATGCTTGTCTCCTTATTTGGTGAGGATTTCGTGCCATCACCTATCGTATTTAAAATGATTTCAATTCTTGGACGCATACTATAAAACTGGGAAACTCTTAAATCGACAATCTGTAGAGGGACCTTATCCGCAATAGAATGAAGTGCTTCTTGAATATGTTGTAGTCTTGGCTGAAAGATGCTGACGTGCACCGGGCGTATCAAACCTTTTTCTGCGTATGTACGCTTGTTTTGACAGTCAGCTATGTCAAGCGGCATGTCGTCAAATAAGCGAATCTCGAGTGATAGTGCGCCTTTTATTTTATGCGGGCATTGTGCTTTTGCAGCTGCTCGTATTCTTTTTATCAATGTATCTTTTGTTAAAAACTCTGCCTCAATGATGAAAAGGATGACCATGTTAGGATCTCCCGTCATCCTTTTCCCACTGACGGATGTCTTGTTCGTTTTTACTCGCTTTGAGCAAGCATTTGAGGATTGTCATAATTTGCTTCCATCGTTTCACGTCGCCTTGATTCCTCCTTTTTTGCTTCAGCGAACTTTTCCGCCAAGAGGGTCATGTATGTTTGCTTGTCTTCTGCTGTGGAAAAAACAAACACCGGTTTCTGATGATGAAAGGTGATCCAGCCGCCAGCTTGGACTAAACAAAGCTGCGCTTCCTTTCTGGCATCAAACGTCATCTGATGTTTCATCTTCTTCAAACCCCTCCAGACTGTCCTCAATCTCTGTTTGATATCCATAACGTTTCATGTCATATGACCAGTAGCTTTTTGGATATCCAAAGTCATTCATCTGCGCTACCATTGGATGTTCAATATTCATTTTGTTCGTCTCCCCTTTTCTAAGAAATGCTCTTCCTTTAGAGAATTACTCATTTCGTGTAACTTTTGGTCAAAAAAAAGCTCTTGAACACCCCTATTCAGCAGATCTGCAATATGCTTTGCGATTTCTAAGCTAGGCTTCGTTCTGCCCATTTCTATATTTGCATAGCCGCTCGTATACTTATATCCTAACTTTTTCGCCATATAGGTTTGTGTTTTTCCTTGTAAAATGCGTTCTTCTCGTAAATGTTCAAGTTTCATCTTTCCACCTCTTACTCAATATGTGTAAGTTATATTCATTATGATAATATACACGAAACGAGTAAGTCAATCATTTTTTATTCTTTTTGTGTAATTATTTATCTTTTCCGTGTAATTCATGATAAAATTTACTCATAACATGAAAAAAGGTGTTTCCAATGGATAATTTGACTGGAAAGATTTTAACTGAATTAAGAGAGAAGCATGGATGGAGCAAGTCAACGGTTGCTAAAAAACTCGGATTAAAGGCGATGTCCACTTATGCAAATTGGGAATATGGCTTGAGAAAGCCTGACGGTGAGATGATTGTGAAAATCGCCGAGTTATATGGGGTCTCAACGGATTATCTTCTCACAGGTAAGGACAAAGGCGGAACTGATGCCGACCTTGCAAACGATCCTGATTTGCAAATTGCGTTTAAAGCTGCCTCCGATTTTTCCGAAGAAGCGCGAAGACAAACCATCGATTTTATTCACTACATTAGAGAAAAAGAGAAGCTAAAAGGCCGTCAGCCAAAACAGCGAGACGACGATTGATGATCTCTTTTCATAAAGCTTTACATTGCTGGGATAGCCCAGCTTTTTTTTATGCCTCTTTTTCCCCTAAAAAAGAGAAGACATATGAATAATACATGGCAATTTTCACCATAAATACTCTTTTTTCTACATAATTTTATTGACATATAATTCTATTATTATTAATATATGTATATACCAAAAAAAGGAGTGTTACCGATGAAAAAATTAATGAAAGCTTGTACATTGTCTTTAGCTGCTTTAGGTGCTCTTACGTTCTTCCAAACTGAAGGTGCTCATGCAGCTGCACAGCCAAAAGAACCAGTCATAGCAAAAGCTCCTATTATGAATAAAGTGATTACGTTGACCCGTACGCTTCCTGTAGGTTCTTCGATCGCCGTCTCTCTTCCAGCAAGCCAAATTACTGTGACGGGCGCAACTTATGCGATTCAATTAGATCAAACAGCTCCAAACTTCACTTGGATTCGTGCCGTACAACGCGGTTCAGTGACGGTTTCTTACTATAATTCACTTGGAGAACGTGTGATTAACTATATTACTGTTCGATAAGCATATTGCTTTACATATGAAAAGGCGATGACTTCATGATCATCGCCTTTTTGTGTGTCTACATGTATATTCATAGACTTCATTTATCCAATGCTTGCCAACGACCATCTCTTATGTTAACTTTTAATAAAAATAAGTTAACATAATGAGAGGAGCTTATGATGGGAAAACAAATATCTTTGTCTTGGGAAGCGATGGCGGAGAAAGCGCTGAAAAATGAACGGATCACGCTGCAAGAAGGTCTAGACATTCTTGCAGCTGACGATAAAGAATTATTATCTATGATGCATGCAGCCTATCAAGTACGATTTCATTTTTTTCAAAACAAGGTGAAATTAAATATGATTTTTAACGCAAAAAGCGGTTATTGCCCTGAAAACTGTGGTTATTGTTCACAGTCGATCATTTCAAAAGCACCGGTTGAAAGATATACAATGCTTGATCAAAAAACGATTGTGGCTGGCGCGCGTGAGGCGCTCAAGAGAAAAGCGGGGACTTATTGTATTGTCGCAAGCGGCAGAGCACCTTCTCACAGAGAGTTAGATGAGGTGACGGCAGCAGTAAAAGAGATCACTGAGACCATGCCTTTGAAGGTGTGTGCATGTCTTGGGTTATTAAATGAAGACAAAGCGAGGCGGCTGAAGGAAGCAGGGGTTCATCGGTATAATCACAATATCAATACACATCAAGATCATCATGCTCACATTACGACAACTCATACATATCATGATCGTTTGTCGACCCTTGAGGAGGTCAAACAGTCCGGCATGTCACCTTGCTCAGGGGTTATTATTGGGATGGGTGAAACCAACCAGCAAATTGTCGAAATGGCTTTTGCGCTCAGAGCCCTTGATGCGGATTCCATTCCAGTCAACTTTCTTCATGCAATCGAGGGAACACCGCTTGAGCATCAAGAACGAACACATCCGATCAAAGCATTGAAAGTGTTAGCACTCATGAGATTTGTCAATCCAACCAAGGAAATTCGAGTATCTGGAGGCAGAGAGTTCAATTTACGGACGCTTCAGCCGCTTGCCCTTTATGCGGCAAATTCCATTTTCGTAGGCGATTATTTAACAACAAAAGGCCAGCAAGTCCAAACGGATCATCACATCATTGAAGATTTAGGTTTTGACATAGAAGAATGTGCGTTATAAAAAAAGTCTGCCGGTGAATCGGCAGACTTTTGGCAATAAGATTAGAATCTTTTATGGAAATCGACAGTGCCGCTTCCTTCCTCACGGTCAAAGCTGCCAACAAATGTCCAGTTAATATAGCCGCCGTCACCATTGTTGACGAACGTACCATCTTCAAATACCCAAATACCAAACGTAATACCATCATATTCAACACTATCATAGTAGACAACATTGTTCAGTCCGCTAAAGTCATGATCTTGGCTTAAGTTTTGGACAACTACGTTATAGTTTTGACCTGCTTCATAGAAGGCACTGTACGCCGCATTTTTTACAAATCCATCACGATTTTGAGATGATTTTACTGCTTGTTCAATTTTATCGGCAATGGCTACTGGATCAATAGAGACACTTCCATCAACACCTGTTGTCGTAGCAGCTTCAGCCGTTTGACCAAAAGTCGTAAGAGATAGAGGGACAGCAACCATTGACGTAGCAATCATAGAACTAACAACAAATTTGCTTGTTTTTCTCATTATTTCTAACTCCTCCTTTAATTGGTATGTTTATGTACTACCCCTTCCTCTGTCTCTTAAACACTAAATTATGAAAAAACTTCTTTTTCTACCAATTAAGAGGGTGATTTTACTGTTTAAAAGAGCTGAAACAACAAAAAAACTACTCTTTTATAAGAGTAGTTTCAGATTGTTGACAAAGGGCTAAAATGATCTTTATTTTAGCCCTTTGTCTTCTTTTCAGCTCAGCGTGTTTGAAAACCTTTGCAGTCTAGGAAGGACGAGCACCGGCGCGGAGCGAATTTGACATTCGTGAGCACCGGCGCGCAGACCTGACAACGAATGCGAAGGTTTGTCTATACGCTGAAACTACTCTTTTATAAGAGTAGTTTACAGCATTACATGAACAGGATAAATAAAATCACACCTAGGATAATTCGGTATATCGCAAAAGGCACAAGTTTGATTTTATTGATCAGTTTTAGGAAGAATCGAACAACAAAGAGAGCCACAACAAATGCACTCACAAAGCCGACGATAAAGAATGGCAACATGTCTGTTGTTAAATATTCGGCATTTTTCACAAGTGTTAACAAGCTTGCGCCTGCCATAATCGGCATCGCCATGATAAATGTAAAATCAGCTGCAGCACGGTGATTCAAACCAAGAATAACCCCGCCTGCAATCGTCGAACCTGAGCGAGAGAAGCCTGGCCATAATGCCAAACATTGAAACAGTCCGATATAAAGCGCCTGTTTGTACGTCATGTTATCGACAGAGCTTGTTTCTGTTTTACGTTTATTGATCCAGTCAGCGACAAGCATCAACACTGCGCCTAAAATCAAACCGACAGCGACTGTTCTCACGTCAAACAAGTATTTATCAATATAGTCTTCAAATAAGAATCCTAAAATGACGGCTGGGACGAGTCCTACTGCAATTTGAGCAATGGTCAGCTTATGCCCGCTGCGCTTTTGTTCTTCGGTGATATTTTTCTTTAAGCCTAACAAGTTCAAAATACGATCCTTGAACACAATCATGACTGCTAAAATAGAACCTAACTGAATCACGACTTTAAATGTGTTTGCCGCCTCTGGCGTAATGATTTCCTTTGATTTTAACCATAGATCATCGACTATGATCATGTGACCTGTAGATGAGACAGGTGCATACTCTGTTAATCCTTCGACAATTCCTAAAACCAGTGCCACGAATAAATCCCATAGATTCATGATTTTCTTTCCTTTCAATTCTGATCTTTTGAACAGTCCAACCATCTATGTCCACATAAAGACAAGCTTTCTTCATCGAAAGCTCGTCTTTATGATACTATATTTTTTTCAAAAAAAGATTATGACATTAAACCTTTTCTTCTTTGTACAAATTGGATCGCATTTTGAACCAATCAAACAAGTGGGTCGTGATGACCTTCAGGACGGCATATGTTGGAATCGCGACAATGATGCCGACTACGCTGAACAATTTACCTGCTGTTAATAGAACAAAAATAATCGTGATCGGATGGATATGAAGGTTTTTCCCCATGACCTGAGGTGAAATAAATTTCCCTTCAATGAGCTGAACCACTGTCCAGACAATGATGAGTTTTAAAAGCATCACTGGTGATGTCACAAGCGCAATCACAATCGCTGGTGTAATCGCAATCGTTGGACCAAGGTAAGGCACCACACTTGTACATGCCGCAATGATCGCCAGCAGCAACGCATAGTCAAGTCCAATAATCAGATAACCGATTAAAAGAAGAACACCAATACAGAAGCTGACAATGATCTGTCCGAGAATATAAGAGCTCAGGCGATGGTTCATTTCGTGAAGCACGATATGTGTATGATCTCTAAACTTATTCGGAATAAATTTCAGGAAATAGTCAGGTAATTTTTTGCCGTCTTTTAATAAATAAAACAGAATGAACGGAACGGTCACGATCGAAATGATGATTTCGGTGAGCGCCCCTAAGAAAGTCCCCACTCCGGTAAAGGTGCTTTCCAAAATCTTCGTCGCTTGACTTGACGCTTTACTCACCAATTCAGAGACGTTAAAATTCATCGCTTTCTGCGCTTGATTAATAAAGTTGCTTCCCGTTAGTTGGCGAATCTGTTCTTCTACCGTATCAACATATTTCGGAAGGTTATGAAACAGACTCATCGTTTGTGCTTGTAAAAAAGGAATAATAGACACAATGGTCACTGTAATGATACCAATAATGACAATATATAAAAGCAAAATTGAAAAGATCCGTTTGACTCTAAACCTCTCTAACAAGTTGACAATCGGATTTAATAAATAATACACGACCCCCGTTAAAATAATCGGTAAGGCGATGGTTTTGACGAGTACAATGAGCGGTGTGAAAATAAAAGATGTTTTCATGAAAACAAGGATATTCAATCCAATTAATAGCAGGACGAGTAAAAAGAGAACAAACTTGTTATCAAGAAAAAATTTTTTAAATCGACTGCTCCACATTTGCATAGAATTCATATCGTTCCTCCAAACTCGAACTATTTTATTAATAAATTGTACACTACCTGATCATGATATGGTGGTCATTGTTTCAGCTTTTTTTCCCATTTCGCAATGGACATCGCCCATATAATGAGAATCGGCTGTCCAATAAGCCTTATCCATAGCAAGGCCTGCTCTGTGCTTTTTTGACCTGGAATTGGAATTCCCTCTCGTGCAGCAAATAAGTTTGCAGGGAAAATGAGTACAAGATAGACAGCCATGATTTTTGCTGCTGCAATCCTGACATTTGGCAGAAGCAGCAAAACAGCCATCAGCCATTCAAAGCATGCAGTCGCATAGACTATCACATATGGAAATAGCCAGCCTGACATCATACGGGCAAAGCCGCTCGGCTCTATCACATGAAAAATACCGGCTGCTATGAATAAAAGCGCAAAGACGTATGTACTTCCTATATGCAGGGTGCGCTTCATGTTCGTTTCCTCCTCTCCCTTCTATCAGAGTATTACCCGAATGAAGGAAGAAACTACCCACTTTTCGTACATTTATATCCTTTATGTAAGACGCATCAGCCTATATAAAGGTTTCATCCGCTCTTCAATAAAAAGAATGTTCTTTCATACAAACGCTTTCAAAGGATGTATAATCAGAGAAAAGCAGAAGGAGGGAATGACATGATTCGATTTGCTGTCATCGGAACGAACTGGATTACAGATCGATTCTTACAGGCCGGTGAAGGAGCAGCTGATTTTACATGTACAGCCGTCTATTCACGGTCCGCTGAAAAAGGCCAGGCATTTGCCGAAAAATACGGTATTGATACAGTTTTTACGAACTTACATCAAATGGCGGAAAGTGATGCGTTTGATGCCGTGTATATTGCAAGTCCAAATGCCCTTCATAAGGAGCAGGCCATGTTGATGATGGAGCACCAAAAGCACGTTTTATGCGAAAAACCATTCGCCTCTCACCGAAAAGAAGTGGAAGAGATGATTGCTGCAGCGAAAAAACATCAAGTGTGTTTAATGGAAGCGATGAAAACGACATTTCTGCCAAACTTCCTGCAAATCAAACAGCATCTTGATCAGCTCGGGCCCATTCGGCAAGTGGTCGCTCATTACTGTAAATATTCCTCAAGATACGATGCTTACCGAAATGGCGAGATTCCAAATGCTTTTAAGCCTGAATTATCCAATGGTTCTTTAATGGATATCGGTGTGTATCTTGTCTACCCGGCGATCTATTTATTTGGTCTGCCGAATCAAATCACCGCGAGAGGCTATAAGCTTTCTTCTGGTGTAGATGGGAGCGGCTCTGTCCTTTTACAATATGACGGGCATCAAGCACTCCTTTTTCATTCTAAAATTTCAACGTCTCATTTATCTGCGGAAATTCAAGGAGAGGACGCCACGATGGTGATTGATCAATTCCACCGTCCTTCGCGTATCACGTTCCACGATCGTCAAGGACATCAAACCGATATCTCTCTCAAAGATGATCAGCCAGCCATGTATTATGAAATCTGTCATTTTATTGAGTGTATTCAGCAAGGAATGGGGCAGTCTCCAGTCAATACATTTGCCTTATCTGTTCAAACCATGTCCGTCATGGACGAGGCGAGAAAACAAATGGGCGTGATGTATCCTGCCGATAGACAAAATGAATGGGGCATGAAATGATGAACAAAGGGCGAACATGATGTGCAAGTTCGCCCTTTGTTTTTTGTTTCGGATCCTTTGTTTATGTTGCCGCTAACACATCCGCAAATGCTTTCACATATGGAGGGAGATCCGGCGGACGTCTGCTCGAGACGAGGTGGCCATCTGTGACGACTGCTTCATCAAACCAGTCCGCTCCAGCATTTGTCATATCATCTTTAATACCAGGTGTACTTGTTACTTTTTTGCCTTGCAGGATTCCTGCTGAAATCAGCACCCAGCCAGCGTGGCAAATTTGCCCGATTGGTTTTGCCTTTGCATCAAATGAACGAACAATGTTTAACACTTCTGGATAACGGCGCAGTTTATCTGGTGCCCATCCACCAGGGACAAGCACAGCATCATATTCATCCGCTTGAATGGAATAAAAATCTGCATCAGATACAGCCGGCACACCGTATTTTCCGATGTACTCATGCTTTGCTTTTTCTCCTACAAGATGCACAGTTGCCCCTTCTTCTCTTAAACGCAGAACCGGATACCATAGCTCTAAATCTTCAAAATCATCACTGACAAACGCAATGACCTTCTTATCTGATAAACGCATAACATCTCTCCTATTCTTTCGATTTCCTCTATTGTACGAGATGACCTCTTAAAAAGAAAAGCGGTTCCCCTTGAGGAGAACCACTTGATCTTATTCGCTGATCTTGAATCTTTTAATTAAATCACGTAATTCTTCCGCCATTTGGGAAAGAGTCGTAGATGAAGAACTAATCTCTTCCATAGAAGCAAGCTGTTCTTCAGCAGATGCGGCGATATCTTGGATGCTTGCTGAACTCTCTCGTGATACATCGGCAATTTCATTCACCGCTTTAGAAATTTGCTCAGATCCTTTTGAAAGCTCGCGTACTGTTGTATTCATTTCATTGATTCTTGTTGCGATTTCCGCTGTTTGCAGATTAATTTGTGAGAAGCTTTCTTTCGTTTGATCTGTAATGGAAAGACCATTCTTCACTTCTTCATTCACTGATTTGAACATATTTTGAGATGTTTCGATTTCAGATACGATTTCTTTCACAAGCTTTTCAATCTCTTTTGCTGAATCCGATGATTGAACTGCAAGTTTACGCACTTCTTCTGCGACAACAGAGAAGCCTCTGCCTGACTCACCTGCACGTGCTGCTTCAATGGCAGCATTGAGTGCAAGTAAATTCGTTTGATCCGCAATGCCGTTAATCACGCCTAGGATGTTTGTGATATCTTTTGATTTATGCTCCAGCCCGTTGATCACCCCTTCAGCTTCTTTCACTGAATGGTCGATCGTCTTCATTTGGCCAACGGTTTGCTCCACAAGCTGCCCGCCTGATTCCGCTACTGTTTTTGATTGAATAGATGACGCTGTGATGACATCAGACGTTTCTGCGACTTCGTTCAGTCCTTCGTTCATTTGTTTTAAATGAGACGCACTTTGTTCCACCATTTCGCTTTGATTTTCGTTGCCGTTTGAGAATGATTCAATAGATGATGTAATATGTTCGGTTGCTTTTGTTGTTTGACCTGCACTTGCCGTCAGTTCTTCAGATGAAGAAGCCACGTTTTCTACAGATGTTTGTACAGCTTGGATGACATCTCTTAATGACTCACTCATTTCATTAAAGCTTGTGCCTAGCTGTCCAATTTCATCTTTTGACCGGACATCAATTTTTTCTGTTAAATCTCCCTCACTGATCTTCCTTGAGGAAGAGACAAGTATAGAAAGTGGTTTTGTAATGGAACGGATGATCAAGAAAATCAGAATCCCGCCAATGATGAGCGCGCCTGCTAAAATGATAGCGGCCATGTTAAAGACTGGCTGTGCAGCTTCTTCTACTTCCGTCACAAACATCGTACCGACAATTTTCCAGCCAGTCGCTTTGTTTGTGGTGAACTCCATTTGCTTTTCTTTTCCTTCAAACATATAACTCATAGAACCTTCATCTTGTGAATAAAGCTTTTCTAGCCATTCACCAGATAATTTGGATCCAGCTTTTTTCGTTGGATGGGCAACAAAGGTACGATCCGGACTTCCAATAAAGGCATAGCCTTGTTTCCCAATGTTTATGCTATTTGATTCTTTTACTAGATTCGCAATGTCTAGGTTCATTGCAATGACTCCTGATCCGTCCTCTAACTTTTTAGAGATTGTGACCACAAGCGTACCGGTTGAAGCCGTTGGATACGGTGCTGAAACAGACAGCTCCCCGTTTTTCGCCCAGCCGTCTTTATACCAATCCCGCTCCGTTGCGACATAGTCAGCAGGCATTTTTTTATTAGGATATCTTGAAAACACTTTGCCATCACTTGAAGCGACAAAAATGCCTTCTGTGTCATCATTCATACTCATGAACTGCTCAAAGCGCCCTTGAATATCTGTCGTGCCTTTTTGCTTAAGCTTTTTCTCCGTGATCCATTTGCTAAAAAAATCGGCTGCGTCTGTTTTCACTTTCACAACCTTCGTAATATTTTTATCTAGCTGCTCTACGTTCTCCTTGGCGCTTTGCATGATTTGATCATTTAAAGAGGTGCTCGCCGTATGATATGAAGAGAATGCCAATACAATGATTGGGCATAAGAGAATAAATAAGAAAGAGAATACGAGCTTTTTTGAAATAGATGGCTTCCTGAAATACTGTATGAATTTCATAAAAAAGAAAACTCCTTTTAGTAAGATAGTATATATATCGGAAGTACTACTAGGTTATTTACTTTTTTAATTTATTAAAGTCTAAATAAGTCCAAAACACCCAAATTATATGCATCGAATGGAAAAACACCTGACGTCAAAACGTCAGGTGCTTCCTTATATCTCTTACATTTTAAATTGTTTAATGAGCTCTCTTAGCTCTTCTGCCATCTGAGATAACGTGGCAGAGGATGAGCTGATCTCTTCCATAGATGCCAGCTGTTCTTCTGCGGATGCTGCGATATCTTGGAAGCCTGCGGAACTTTCTCTTGAAAGCTCTTTGATTTGATTCACCGCATGTGAAATATCATTTGAGCCATGCGAGAGTTCTTTGGCGGTTCCGTTCATTTGTTTCATTTGTTCTGTCATTTCTGATGTTTTATCGGTGATTTTCTCAAAGCTGACTTTCGTTTCATCTGTAATGTTTAATCCAGCTTGTACTTCACCTGCTACTTGTTTAAACATTTTCTGTGACTTTTCAATTTCCTCCACAATCTCGTTCGTCAGGCTTTCAATTTCCTTTGAAGAGCTTCCTGATTGCTCTGCCAGCTTACGAACTTCTTCTGCAACAACAGAGAAACCTCTGCCTGCTTCTCCTGCCCGAGCGGCTTCTATCGCAGCATTTAAAGCAAGGAGATTGGTCTGGTCAGCAATGCCGTTAATGACACCCAGAATGTTAGTAATATCCTTTGATTTCTGCTCTAAGCCTTGAATAACAAGCTCTGCTTCTTTCACTGCCTGCTCGATGGTTTGCATTTGACCTGCTGTTTTTTGAACGAGTTCTCCACCAGCCTGAGCCGTTTTGCTCGAATCAATCGACGATTCCATCATATGTGAGGTCGTATCGACCATATGGGATAAGCTGCGATCCATTTCATTCAACTGGACTGAGCTTTTTTCGATCATATCATTTTGGTGTTCAGTGCTGTTTGAGAACTGTTCAATAGATGATGTGATATGCTCAGTCGCTTGGGTGGTCTGTCCCGCACTGGCTGTTAACTCTTCAGAAGAAGCAGCCACATTTTCAATAGAATTCTGAACAGCTAGAATGACGTGTTTCAGCTTTGCTGACATCTCGTTAAAACTCTGCTCAAGCTTCCCGATTTCATCGTGTGTACGAACTTCAATATGCTGGGTCAGATCACCCTGACTGATTTTCTCAGCCGATTCAGAGAGCTCTATCAGTGGCTTTCGAATCGATTTAATAATAAAATAAATCGCGATTCCGCCTATGGCAATCGCAGCTGCCAGTATGATCATTGTTAAGTCGAGAACTGGCTGTGCAGCTTCTTTGACTTCGCCCAAATACATTGTTCCAGCAAGCTTCCAGCCTGTTGCTTCATTTGTGTCAAAAAACATTTGCTTCGGCTTTCCATTGTATTCATATTTGAAGCTGCCTTGTTTTTTATCATACAATTTCGATATGAAATCACCTGTCAATTTCGCCCCAGGCTTGTCTGTTTTATGGGCAATATAATGCTGATCTGCAGTCGCGACAAACGCATAGCCTTCTTTGCCAATTTTGATGCTGTTTGTATCTTTCACGATCGTGTTCAAGCGCACATTGATCCCAATCACACCAGAACCATCTGCTAATTGTTCTGATATTGTGATGAGCAGGTCATCTGATGACTTGCCGACAAAAGGATCTGAAATGATGAGTTTCTCATCTCCCATCGATTGTTGAAACCACGATTCGTTTTTTGCGCTCGAGGCACTACCTTTGTGAATCTTGGAATATTCGGTTAGTTTACCATTTTGATCTGCAATGAATACTTCCACCACATCTTCATCTGTTTCCGATAATTGCTCTAATTTTACCTTGAGTAAATCCTTGTTTTTAGAAGCCAATTCACTCTTTTTTACCGATTTGGCTAAATAGGAAACGATATCAATTTTAGGCTGTACATCTTTATTAATGAGTTCGTTTAATTGCTGAACACCATTTGCAGCACTAGACATAATCTCATCATTGAGAGACTTTGATGCCACTTCATAAGAAAATGCTGCCAATACGAGAATTGGCACTAGGAGAATCGCTAAGAATGCAGTAATTAATTTCTTCGACATTGTAAAGTGCTTAAAAAAGTTGATTTTTTTCATGACTCTACTCCTTTTGAATTATGATTTGTGGTCTTTCCCTTCTATTCTTAGGTAATACGAATTATTTTTCAAGACTTAATGTTCGAAAATTAATCAAAATGATTAAATTCACCTATTTCTTTTGATTTACTTAATGAAAAAAGAGCCCTCTAGCTGTAGGACTCTTTTCATTATGTCTATTCGACTTTAAATTTGCTGATCAAATCACGCAATTCTTCTGCCATTGATGAGAGCGTAGCAGAGGATGAGCTGATTTCTTCCATTGATGCCAGCTGTTCTTCCGCTGAAGCCGCTATGTCTTGAATGTTTGCGGAGCTTTCACGTGAGACGTCTGCAATCTCACGGACAGCCTCTGACACATGGGCAGAGCCATTTGAAAGCTGGATAACCGTTTGATTCATCGTTTGAAGCTGGTCAGAAATTTCTTTTGTCATTTCGAAAATATTGTGGAAGCTGACTCTTGTTTGTTCAGTGAAGCTTAAGCCTGATTGAACTTCTCGATTCACCGCAGTGAATACTTCCTGTGATACATCGATGTCTTGAACGATCTCTTTAATCAAATTCTCGATTTCTTTCGCCGAATTGGCTGATTGAACAGCCAGTTTTCTTACTTCTTCTGCTACAACGGAGAAGCCTCTGCCAGATTCCCCAGCTCTTGCTGCCTCGATTGCTGCATTTAGCGCAAGTAAATTCGTTTGGTCAGCGATTCCATTGATGACACCTAGAATTTGTGTAATGTCTTTTGATTTACTTTCAAGAGCGCTGATGACATTCTCTGCTTTTTTCACGGACTGATCAATCACATTCATTTGAGAAGCGGTTTTTTCCACAAGCTGTCCGCCTTCCCCTGCGATATCTGTTGATTTGATCGATGAAGCAGTAATGGATTCAGCCGACTCATTCATGTGCTGAAGGCCTCGGTTCATTTCTTCTAACTCGTCTGAGCTGGATTCGACTTTGTCATTTTGACTTTCATTTCCATTGGAGAATTGTTC
Organism: Bacillus sp. NMTD17; assembly: GCF_002998735.1. Classification (NCBI taxonomy): domain Bacteria; kingdom Bacillati; phylum Bacillota; class Bacilli; order Caryophanales; family Bacillaceae; genus Bacillus; species Bacillus sp. NMTD17. The sequence continues at coordinate 932,723 of NZ_PVRH01000001.1, read as the reverse complement.
AATGGATAGTGTAATATGCTCTGTTGCTTTACTTGTTTGCCCTGCGCTGGCGGTCAGTTCTTCTGATGAAGAAGCGACATTTTCGACCGAGGTTTGGACGGCACCAATGAGGGTTCTTAATGAGTCAATCATTGTATTAAAGCCTTTCCCAACTTGGCCAATTTCATCATCTGATTGGATCTCAAGCTTATCGCGCAAATCACCTTCGCTGACTTTTTTCGAGAAGCGGGCAAGGTTGGATAATCTTTTAGATATAGAGCGGACGATAAAGAAGATAAGGGTACCTGCTACGATAAGTGTCACACTGAACACAATAATGGCTGTATTGAAAACGGGCTTTGCTGCATCTTCTACTTCTGATACGAGCATCGTTCCACCGATTTTCCAGCCGGTTAATTCATTGGTCACATACGCAACCTTTTTATCTATTCCTTTGAGTGTGTAGCTGCCGTTTCCTTCTTTGTTTTCAAAAATAATATTCGCCAGATTCTCATTTACCTGACTTCCTGGCTTTTGGGTCGGATCTGCTAAAACTGTTTTATCCTTCTCCATGATAAAGGCATAGCCTTTTTGCCCAATTTTGATTTCTTTTAATTTTTGCAGTAGGGTGTCAATTTCTAAATCAATTCCAATAACACCTGAACCATCTTTCATTTTTTGAGTAATGGTGATGACCATTTTCCCTGTGGAGGCTGCTACGTATGGTTTTGTGATGACTTGTTTGCCGTTTTCTGCATTGAGTGCCTCTTGATACCATGGACGCTCTCTTGGATCGTAGCCATCAGGCATCTTTTGAACAGGATATTGCATAAACAATCCCTTTTCGGAGCCTGCATAGATAGCAGAAACATCTTTTTCATTAATTTTTCCAAATTGCTGCAATTCTTTAATGGTCGCATTTCTATTTTTTTCTTGAAGATTAGACGCTTTGAGTGTATCTGTAAACAGGGTCACAGCATCTGCTTTGTTTCCTATATTCTCATTGATTAAGGTATCAAATGCATTGACTTGACTCATCGCACTGCCCATAATCTGTTTGTCTAGCTCTGTCTTTGATGTAAAAAATGCACTAATTGTCAGTGCAGTGGTTGGCAGGATAAGGACTACCAAAAAGGCAATAATTAATTTTTTTGAAATGGATGGTTTTTTTAACCATTGGATCATTTTCCCCATTTTCTCTTTCCCCCTTTACTTCTCTAAAGTTATTATCGGATGAAAGGTTTATTTTTACAGGCTGAAAACGATGTTTAAACATAAAAAAAATACCCAGACAATTCTGGGTATTTTTTCATCATTTTTTAATCAATTTTAAATTGACTTGTGCGCTCTTTTAGTTCCTCTGCCATGTTAGCAAGTGTCACAGAAGAAGATGAGATTTCTTCCATAGATGCCAGCTGCTCTTCAGCAGAAGCCGCAATGTCCTGAATGTTTGCCGCACTTTCTCTAGAGACTTGGCGCATCTCCTGCATAGCTTGTGAGACAAGCTTTGAACCGCTCGATAGATCAATCGCTGTATCGTTTAATTGAGTCAGTTTTTTCGACATTCCTTCTGCCGCCTCATAAATTTTCTGGAAGCTTTCTTTTGCTTCTTCTGTCATACCGAGTCCTGCATGTACTTCTCGATTGACCGTTTTGAACATATCTTGAGATTTAGCAATTTCTAACACAATTTCTTGAATGAGCTTTTCAATTTCTTTCGCTGAATCTGCGGATTGGACAGCTAGTTTTCTCACTTCTTCTGCAACGACGGAGAAGCCGCGTCCTGATTCACCTGCTCTTGCTGCTTCGATGGCTGCATTTAGCGCAAGTAAATTCGTTTGATCTGCAATGCCGTTAATAACATTTAAAATGCTCGTAATATCTTTAGACTTGTATTCTAATTGTTTCATGACTTGTTCTGCTTCTTGTACAGATGTATCAATATGTTTCATTTGGCTCGCTGTGCTTTCAACAATTCGGCCGCCTTGACCAGCAGCCTCTGTCGATTGAAGTGAGACAGCAGCCACTTCTGATGACGTATGTGACATGTCTTGTAACCCTTCATTCATTGCCACAAGCTGATTCGTACTAGATTCGACTTTCTCGTTTTGTGCTTCATTTCCATTTGAAAATTGTTCAATCGACATCGTGATATGTTCAGTTGCTTGACTTGTTTGGCTGGCACTTGCCGTCAGCTCCTCGGAAGCGGAAGCCACATTGTCGACAGATTGCTGTACCGCTCGAATGACGTCACGGAGGGATTCACTCATTTTGCTAAAGCTTCTTGTCAGCTCTCCTATTTCATCCTTCGATTTGGTTTCAAGGGTTTCGGTTAAATCCCCTTCACTCACTTTGTTTGAGAAATCAACAAGCTTTCGAAGTCCAATTGTGATGGATCGAACGATAAAGAAGATCGCAACGCCGCCAAGGATAAATGAAGAAATTAAAAGAATAATGGCAGAATTCCAAACTGGCTGTGCTGCTTCTTCTGTTTCTGATACAAACATCGTTCCAGCAATTTTCCAACCTGTTAAATCATTTGTCACAAAAACAAGACGCTTTTGTTCTCCTTTATTCTCATAAGTTGACGTTCCTTCTTTTCCGCTGTAAAGGATAGATGAAATATTTTCAGTGACCTTAGATCCTGACTTTTCTTCTGGATGAGCCACAATTTGTTTATTTTTATTCGCAATAATTGGATATCCTTGTCGTCCAATTTTAATCTCTTTTATTTTATTGACAATGTCTTGCACATCAATGTCAATTCCGATCGCTCCCGACCCGTCCTTCAGACGCTGGGCAATCGTGACAACCATGCCGTTTGTTGTGGCAGAGATGTATGGATTAGTAACAACTGGCTTACCACTGTCATCCTGCATAGCTAGTTGATACCAATCACGCGTTGTTGGATCATAGCCTTTTGGCATGTCTACCTTAGGAAACTGAATGAAATCACGCTTTTTACTTGCTGCATAAAAGCCAACCACATCATCTTCATTGATTTTACTGTATATCTCGAAATGCTCATACAGTTCGTCCTGGTTGTTCTTCTTAAAGTCTGCAGCAGTAGATGTTTCAGTAAAGAGTTTTACTGCGTTTTCCTTATTGATAAGCTTTTGCTGAATCATGTCATTCAGTTCATTGACTCTTGTGTTTGCTCCGTACATGATTTCATGATCTAATTCTTCTTTGGCAATCTGATATGAAATCGTACTGAGTGTAATAATTGGCAAGACAAGAACGAGCGTGAATGAAATAATCAGTCTCTTAGAAATCGATGGTTTTTTCAACCATTTTATTGCATTTTTCATGTTTTTCCTCCTTTTAAACGATATGTTATATATCGGACATCTTCATATTATTTTCATGTTTTTCAATTAAAAAGGATGCCTTTTTGTTTATTTTCACAAATTGATTCCTTGCCCAAGCATCTTGCATACGCTAATACAAAAGGGGGCGCTTTTCATATGATTATTCTTTCAGGACAGCCAGTGACAAATGAGCAGCTGGCTTCATTTCAGCTAGAGGGACAAAAGCGGATCATTTTGATGCAGTTACAAGCCTCAAATGATACGTTCCGCTACAGGCAAGCATCTGATTTGTTATTTGAGGTCACATTGAGATCGAACATTATGAATGCTGCAAGAGATTTGCATAAAAGTGGTGCCTCATTTGCCATCTTCCAAAAATCTCGTGCAAATGATGCCTTTTGGCGTGTATCGGAAGCAGGAGCACTAGAGCTGCGCTATCAAGTGGAACCATCTAGAGGAATTAAAGACATTTTTGAAAATGGCTCACAATATGCATTTGAATGTGCCACAGCCATTGTGATCGTATTTTATATGGGGGTCTTGCAAACGGTAGGAGACGAGAAGTTTAACCGAAGGCTTCGCAGCTTAACCCTGTATGACTGGCATTATGATACATTGTCGATTTATACAGAACGCGGGAATGACTTTATCTATGGGGATTGCTTATATTTTGAAAATCCAGAGTTTAGCTATCAGCAGTCACAGTGGCGCGGGGAAAATGTGATTTACTTAGGAGAAGATCAATATTACGGACATGGACTTGGGATTTTAACAGCGGCAGAAATTATCGACAAATTGAATAAGAGAAGGCGGCCAGGTGCTGTTCAATCTGCTTATCTATTGCCGCAGACCACCCGGATGGATGTGATTTATCTCAGGCAAATGTTTGGCAGCTAAAAAAAGCCTCTTGTCTATTGGTTATGACAAGGGGCTTTTGTATGCCTTGCGTTTACGATAATCTTGCAGCGTGCCAAGCATCTTGTTCGCAAGGATCTCCATTTTTTCTAAGTCTTTTCTTGTGACCGGCGGATCGTGCCGGCTCCATTTTACGTAACGAACAAAATAGTAATGACGAATGGGCGTAAGGACGGCAGAAGAGTACGGAAATTCATCAAACCAAAATTCAATTTGTCCTTTTTTTCGGTATGAATGCTTTAAGATGTCCATCCTTTCACACCACCCAACATGAATTTATATATGCGTCAGTTCATGCATGATCTCCTCAACGGTTAAAATCGAGTGAATACGGCTAACGCCCTGTCCTGCCCAAAGAGCCATTTGATCAGGGTTTCCTGCAGCCGCGGCTGCTTTTCGCATCGGTGTCGTCCATACATGCTGAACCGGATAAGGAAGAACCCTATCTTCATTCTGTCTTTCTTCCTCCATCCACTGATTCACAATTCCTCTTGCTCTTTTCCCAGAAAAAAGCCTCGTGATCTTTGTTTCACTGCTTTCTGCCTGTAAAATCGCCTTTTTGTATACGTCTGCCGCAGCACTTTCCTGGCTGGCTAAAAATCGTGTGCCGATTTGAACCGCATCCGCTCCAAGCGCTAGAGCGGCTTTCACACCTGCTCGTTCTGTGATCCCGCCTGCGGCGATCAATGGCACATGACAGAGCGGCTTGACGTCAGAGATCAGACTAAAGAGTCCCACCAGGGCATCTCCTTTTGCAGGTAAAAAGGTACCTCGGTGCCCCCCTGCTTCACTTCCTTGCAGAACAATGGCATCCATCCCTTTTTCCTCTAAAAGCAGTGCTTCCTCTTTTGTTGTGGCGGTTCCAATTAAAAAGATCCCCTTTTGTTTTAAGCGATGAATCGTTTGTTCATTTGGACAAGCGAAGGTAAAGGAAACGACCGGTACGTCTTCTTCCTGAATAATGTTGATTTTCTGTTCAAAATCATCCCACAATTCCTCTTGGCTCGGCAGCCTATCAGCGGCTGGTCGTGCAGGCAGTCTCTTCTCCCAAAATGCCACATCCTCTTTTTTGACTTCTGGAATTGGCTCTGGTACAAATACATTGACCTGAAACAGGCGAGTTGTCAGCTGTTTGACCTGTCTGATCTGCTGCCTCAAATTGTCAGGCTGCACATATCCACTTGCCAAACTGCCAAGTCCCCCGTACTGTGAAACAGCGGCTGCCAGCTGCGATGTCACGGCGCCTCCTGCCATTGGCGCTTGAATAATTCCATATTTGATTTGCAGTAATTTCGTGATATCTCCCATTTATTTCCCCCATCTCTTATTCGTTTGAAGACACCTGTATATAAAAATGGCGATGTCTCGGCCCGTCAAACTCACAGAAATAGATTCCCTGCCACGTGCCAAGTACAAGATCACCATGATTGATGAGAACATGCTGCGTAGCACCCATATAGCTCGCTTTCATATGTGCGGCTGTATTTCCTTCCATATGGCGGTCCTTCGGATGTTCCCACGGAAAGACTTCGTCAAGCCTCCGGAGCATATCTCGTTTCACATCTGGGTCCGCATTTTCATTAATGGTCATCCCTGCTGTCGTATGAGGACAGTAGACGATGACGGTTCCGTTTTGAATACCTGTTTCCTTGACATATTGATGGATCTCGTTCGTCACGTCGATCATCTCATCGCGTCTATTTGTTTGTACATTGATTTTTTTCATATGAGCGGCTCCTTTTTGTCATTTCTATAAAACCATACCCTTTTTATGTGAAATAAATCACTGCTTATCGGCAGAAGGCATTCTCTTACCTAAAGTTTACCAACTAAAAAAACCTCGTCAAGTGTTACGAGGTTTTTAGAAAAAGTGAACCTTTTTGATTTCAATGGTCCGAATATGATGGTCTTCTGCATCTATGATGGTAAATTCACAGCCTTCTGCTTCAATCGTATCTCCAATCTCAAAATCAAATTTATGTGTCATCATCCAGCCAGCAATTGTATCAACATCATCATTCTCAATGGCTAAATCCAATAAATCATTTACTTCATCAATCAAGGCTTTCCCATCCATTACATAGTGGAAGTCACCTTTTTTGACGATATGAGGTGTTTCATCTTGATCATATTCATCCCGAATTTCGCCCACGATTTCTTCTAAAATGTCCTCTACTGTGACAAGACCGGCTGTTCCTCCATATTCGTCTACGAGCACTGACATATGAATTCGTTCCTTTTGCATCAAAATGAGCAATTCTTGAACAGGAGTACTTTCAATCACCCGAATCACCGGACGCATTAAGTCTTCAATCGTCACATCTTGATTCAGGAAGCTCGCCTTAAACACATCTTTGCTATTGATGACACCAATCACATGATCTTTGTCTTCTTTAATAACAGGGTAGCGTGTGTATCTTTCGTTCAGCATATAATGCGTCATGTCTTCAAGCGTCTGTTCAACCTCTATGGCTGAAATTTCTGTACGAGGGATCATGATCTCTCTCGCCACCCGGTTATCAAATTCAAAAATTTTATTCACATATTTGTACTCAGATTGGTTAATTTCGCCCTTCTCATAGCTTTCAGATAAAATGAGACGCAATTCTTCCTCACTGATCGCCACTTCATGTTCTTTGACAGAATGAAAACCGAATAATTTCACAATGCCTCGTGCCGCCCCATTTAATGCTTTAATAAACGGGTACATGACTTTATAGAAAAAGATGAGTGGCTTTGCTGTCACAAGGCTGACGGCCTCTGCCTTTTGAATGGCAATCGTTTTAGGCGCCAGTTCTCCCACAACGACATGTAAAAACGTAATGATCACAAATGCGATGATAAACGATAGGATGTCGGTTAATGCGGAATGAAGCCCTAATTCCTCAAACAGCGGATGCAGAAAATGTTCCACCGTCGGCTCGCCCAGCCACCCTAAGCCTAAAGCGGTGATGGTAATTCCGAGTTGACAGGCAGATAAATATTCGTCGAGATTTGATATGAGCTTTTGTACGTGGATGGCTCTCTTATCACCGCTTTCAATCAGCTGATTGATTTTAGAGCCTCTAATTTTCACAATCGCAAATTCAGTGACAACAAAAAATGCTGTCGCAGCAATAAGTAATATGACTAAAAATACGTTTAAAATATACAAAAAAACCCTTACCTAACAATGGTAAGGGCTCACCTCCTCTGGCATCAATTAATCATTACGGCCATTTAGGAAGATCATTACAAAACGGAGCAATTCAAACAAGGAAACAAGGGCCGCTGCGACGTACGTAAGAGCTGCAGCATTTAACACCTTGTTCACGCCTCTTTCTTCACTGCTTCTAATGATTCCTTCTGAAACAATGATATCTTTTGCACGAGAACTTGCATTAAACTCGACAGGCAATGTCACAAGCTGAAAAAACACAGCCGCTGAGAACAAAATGATCCCAAGCCCGATTAAGTTAAGGCTGCCGAGCAAGATTCCTCCAAGGAAAAGAAGCGGGGCAACACCAGATGCAAAGTTCACGACAGGGAAGATCTTATGTCTCAAGACAAGCGCACCATAGGATTCCTGATGCTGCAAGGCATGTCCAACCTCGTGTGATGCGACTGAAATGGCCGATATGGAATGACCGTAGTACACAGGTTCAGATAAGCGAACCACACGCTGCGTCGGGTCGTAATGATCAGTCAAAGTTCCTCTTACCGGTTCAACAGGCACGTCATATAACCCGTTGTGATCTAAAATATGTCGAGCGGTTTCCGCACCTGTTTTCATACTGGATGCTTCAACCTTTGAATACTTTTCAAAATTATTCTTTACTTTAAATTGTGCCCAAAATGACAATCCCAATGCGGCAAATGTTAAAAAATAAAAAAACAGCATGCTCATCAGCTTCCTTTTTATTTTATATATTTATTTACAATTTTAATGACTTTTATGTAACGTGTACAGAAAAAAGCACTAGGTCTTTTTAAGGGGAATAACCGCACCAATGAAAAAGAAGAACACACCTAAGCATGCTGTATAAAAGGTCACTGTTCCGTATAGGTCTTGAAAAAAGTGCAGCCATGAAAAATCACTCATAAAATGATTCACAGCATTTAAGTCAAACACGAGCAAGATCACAGCTGATGATAAAAAGTGCGCACCGATAAAAAGAAGTACGGTCTTTTGAACGAACGACATTCGCATTCCCTCCTTCTTCTCTCTTATTTTAAGATATGGGATCTGTTTCAATACATGACGAAGATGAAAAAATGTTCCTCAATCGGGCATACTGACATTAGCAGTCTCCTGAAAGGAAGAGTCCGATGAAATCAAATCGTATCTTTATCGCTTGGCTAAGGTGGCCACTTTATCTTCGAATTGCCATCATCATCTGTTTCTTGCTTCTTTTTTTTGGACAATTAATCGTTTTGCTTGAACCGAAGCAGTATCATACGATCTTTGATGGGATCTGGTGGGCGCTCATTACAGTCTCTACGGTAGGCTATGGTGATTTTGTGCCGCAAACCATGCCTGGACAAGTAGCGGGTATGGCTCTGATTTTGATCGGCGCAAGCTTTGTCACAGCTTATTTCGCCACGCTTGCCGCCGCTGTGTTCAGCAAGCAGCACCATTATGTAGAAGGAAAGGTCGCCTTTAAAGGGAAAGGACATCTCATTATCGTCGGCTGGAATGAGAAAACGAACAAACTGCTTCAGTCGTTTCAAACGATTGATCCAGCTATGCCGATTGTGCTGATTGATGACTCCTTGAAGGAAGGGCCACTTTTAGAGAATGTTCATTTTATTAAAGGGCATGGCACCGAAGATGTCACACTTCGCAAAGCCAATATTACCAGTGCAGATGCACTGATGATTACCGCAGATCAGCACGAAAATGAAGTGACAGCTGATATGCAGAGTGTTTTAACATTACTTGCAGCAAAAGGATTAAATCCTTCGCTATACTGTTTAATTGAAATCTTAACAGATCGTTACGTGAAAAATGCCGAGCGTGCTGGTGCCAATCAAGTCATTCATACCTCTGATGCAGTCAATCATTTAATGGTCGAACATTTTCTTCTAAAGGAACAGTTCAAAGCGTTAAAGAAAAAAAGACATATGACCTTGCATAAACACGTCACCATCATACCGGTTCCAGCTTCGTTAGCCGGAGAAACATTCTTAACAGTGCTCCATCACTTTTTAGAGCATCATGTGATCATTGTCGGTGTACAAAAAAAAGAAGGACCCATGATGAATCCTCCCTTTGGATATGAGCTTCATCCAGAGGATGAACTGATCAGCCTTTAAAGCAGTGCGTCTTCTAATTCCTTGACGAGTGAAAAGCCAATCTCAGTATAAGCTTTTGATACATCTCCATCTTTCTCTTTTGGTTCTTGGAATTGGTTAAAGGATGCTCCCACATTTCCAACCATCGCATGATCATCTAACTTATCTTGATATACATGCTTTAAGAGAAATGGATCTCCCATTTTCACCACAACGCCTGGCTGATCCAGCTGGCCTTTTTCGGCTGTAAAAGGAACTCTGAGAAAAGTATAGCCATCACGGTTATCAATTTTATAATCAAAGTACCCGTGATCATAATCCCAGTTGCCATTAATGACATAACCGAGCGGCTTCATGGTCTCTTCTAAATGGTAAAGTGAAAAGCTTTCACCAGGCAGCCTGGATGGTACATGAATCATACGAAACCCTCCTTTTTGTATAATAGGGTTCGTTAAAGAGAGGAATTCATACATCTACCTCTTGTGATTTGTACATTGTTTGTAAAAGCAGCATCAAATAAGCTTTGATTGGATAATTGATTCGTCTCGTTCACACTGCCAGCACCTTCAGTATCCTTGACAGCACTCATAGGACAAATACGTCCGACATTGCCAAAGTTGACGATTGCCTGGTCAGAAATATCGTGAATGTAAATATGATTCGTTCTCATGTTTCACCCTCCTCTACTCATTATTCTATGTACAGAGCATGAGGACGCTTGCACAGGAACCGTGAGAAAACAAAAAAGGCACACCTTTCAAAGGTGTGCCTTTTTTACTCTTACGATTGTTTCAGGCGGCTTTCAAGCTCGGCTTTTTTCTCTTCGAAGCCTGGTTTTCCTAATAAAGCAAACATATTCACTTTATAAGCTTCTACTCCAGGCTGGTCGAATGGATTGACGCCTAGTAGATATCCAGACATCGCACATGCTTTCTCAAAGAAGTAAACGAGGTATCCGAATGTATAAGCATCCATCTCAGGAATTGTGACGATAAGATTCGGTACTTTTCCATCTGTATGAGCAAGCATCGTTCCTTCAAATGCTTTTTTATTAACGAAATCAACCGTTTTTCCTGCTAGATAGTTCAAGCCATCAAGGTCTTGTTCTTCTGCTTCAATGACAAGCTCATGGCGAGGTTTGTCTACATTGACGATTGTTTCAAACAAGTCTCTTCTTCCTTCTTGAACATATTGACCAAGTGAATGAAGATCTGTTGAGAAGTTCGCAGATGAAGGATAAATTCCTTTTTCATCTTTTCCTTCACTTTCACCGAATAATTGCTTCCACCATTCTGCAAAGTATTGCAGGCCTGGCTCATAGTTAATCAGCATTTCAATCGTTCTGCCTTTATTGTAAAGGACATTACGGACGACAGCATATTGGTATGCCGCATTCTCAGAAAGCTCAGATGAAGCGAAGTCTTCGCTTGCTTTTGCCGCGCCTTCCATCATCTGATCAATGTCTGCACCGCTCACAGCGATTGGCAATAGACCAACTGCTGTTAATACAGAATAGCGTCCACCTACATCATCAGGGATGATAAATGATTCGTAGCCTTCTTCCGTTGCTAATGTTTTCAGTGCACCGCGTGCCTTGTCAGTTGTCGTATAAATACGTTTTTTCGCTTCTTCAGCACCGTATTTTTCAATGAGGAGCTTTTTAAAGATGCGGAACGCAATCGCTGGCTCTGTTGTTGTTCCAGATTTTGAAATGACGTTAATAGAGAAATCTGCATCTTCCAATAGATCCATCACATCTGTTAAATAAGAAGAACTGATGTTGTTTCCAATAAAGATGATTTGCGACGTCTTGCGTTTGCCTTTTGGCAGCGTGTTATAGAAAGAGTGGTTCAAAAATTCAATCGCCGCACGTGCGCCGAGATAAGAGCCGCCGATTCCGACAACAAGCAAGACATCAGAGTCAGACTTAATTTTATCTGCACTTTTTTTAATGCGGGCAAATTCTTCGCGATCATATTGCTTCGGTAAGTCAACCCAGCCTAAATAATCACTGCCTGCACCCGTTTGTTCATGAATATTATGATGGGCCACCTTCACAAAATCTTTTAAATATGTAAGCTCATGTTCTTGAAAGAAAGGTAACGCTTTCGAGTAGTCAAATTGAATATGTGTCATCGCTTGTAAGCCCTCCATTACGTTAGTTCTGTCCCTTTCACTTTAGCGGAACTAGCTATTGAAATCAAGTGATCGTCACTGGCATAGCAAAAAGCCGTTTCTCTCTATGAGAAACGGCAAGCAGGATTATAAAGAAGCTTTCAAAATAGAAAGAATGTCATCACGACCAAGTTTCATAAAGTTACCAAAACCACCGTATTCCATTTCTTTCGCCGCAATGTCGGCAATTTTGTCCAGCTGATCTTCACCAATGTCATAATCCGCTAAACGACTTGGTGCACCGAGGCTTGTCCAGAAGGCTGACAGCTTGTCGATGCCTTCTAATGCGATATCACGATCTGATTTTCCTTCTGTCTCGATGTCAAACATGTTCAGCATGAGGTTTTTAAAGCGTTCCACATTGTGATCGAGTGTATGACGCATCCAATTTGGGAAGAGGATGGCAAGTCCGCCTGCATGCGGAATGTCATAGACAGCCGATACCGCATGCTCAATCGTATGGGACGCCCAGTCTCCAAAGTAGCCCATTTGCAGCGTGCCATTTAAAGCGATCGTTCCTGCATAAAGGATCGTTTCACGGTGCTCATAGTTTTGTAAGTCTTCAAGCAGTTTTGGTGCTGTCTCGATGACTGTTTGAAGAACAGCAAAACACATTCGATCCTGTAGCGGCGTGTTTTTTACATTATGGAAGTATTGCTCGAAGACGTGGCTCATCATATCGACCATGCCGTACACCGTCTGGTTTTCTGGCACAGAATATGTATGCTCAGGGTCTAGAATGGAAAAAGCAGGATGAGTGACTGAACTGCCCCACACATATTTTTCATTCGTTTCCCAGTTTGTGATGACAGAGTCTGGATTCATTTCTGAACCAGTTGCCGCAAGTGTCAGCACTGTGCCAAATGGCAATGCTTTTTGAGCGGTTGTTTTCTTTGAGATAATGTCCCACACATCTCCGTCATACTCTGCTCCGGCTGCAATCGCTTTTGTACAGTCAATCACACTGCCGCCGCCAACAGCTAATAAGAAATCAATTTTTTCATTTTGGCAGATGTCGATTCCCTTTTCCACTGTGGTAAGGCGCGGGTTTGGTTCAACACCTGACAGCTCAAATACTTCAGCTTCTGCTTCATTTAACGCGCTGATCACATTGTCATAAAGACCATTTTTCTTAATGCTGCCTCCGCCATATACAAGTAACACTCGTTTTCCATAACGAGCGAGTTCGCTTTTTAGTCCTTCTAGTTGTCCTTTTCCAAACATTAATTTCGTTGGATTATAGTAAATAAAATTTTCCATCTGTTGATACATCTCCTTACAGCGTATATATCCAAAAACATGAAAGACTACTTTAACATATGTACACGTCGAACTCAAAAAAAGATAACTGCTCGAAAGCAGCTATCTTTTGGTTGGTCGATTATAAAGAAGCATTCAAAATGGCTAGAACATCTTCTTTGTTTAGCTTTTTAAATTGACCAAATTCACCGCGTGCCATTGCACGGTCTGCAATTAAATCAATTTTCTCATCGTTGATATCATAGTCCGCTAAACGGCTTGGTGCACCAAGACTTGTCCAGAAAGCTGACAATTTGTCGATTCCTTCTAAGCCCACTTCTTCGTCTGTTTTGCCCGCAGGGTCCACATCGAATACACGTACCGCTAATTGTTTAAAGCGGCCTGGGTTTTCCTGAATGACATGCTTCATCCAGTTCGGGAACAAGATCGCAAGTCCGCCGGCATGAGGGATATCATAAACAGCAGATACCGCATGCTCAATGTTATGAGAAGCCCAATCACCGCGTGCCCCCATTGACAGCATTCCATTAAGGGCAATGGTGCCAGTGAATAAGATGGTTTCACGCAGCTCATAGTTCTCTAGATCGTTGATCAGCTTCGGTGCTGTTTCAATGACCGTACGAAGAAGCCCTTCACACATACGGTCTTGATAAGGTGTATTTTCCGTGTGATGGAAATATTGCTCGAACACATGTGACATCATGTCAACCATGCCATAAATCGTATGGTTTTTTGGCACAGTGAATGTGTTCACTGGATCAAGAATAGAGAATTTAGGGAAGACTGCTGGACTTCCCCAGCCATATTTCTCATTTGTTTCCCAGTTTGTGATCACTGATCCAGAGTTCATTTCAGAACCTGTTGCAGCAAGTGTTAACACAGTACCGAACGGAATAGCTTCCATTGGGACATGCTTACGCGTCACGATATCCCAAGCATCTCCATCGTACTTCGCTCCAGCTGCGATCGCTTTCGTTGCATCAATGACACTGCCGCCGCCGACTGCCAAAATAAAATCAACGTTGTTCTCTTTGCAAAGCTCAACCCCTTTTCTTACTGTTGTTAAGCGCGGGTTTGGCTCAACACCAGCAAGTTCAGTGATTGCAGCTCCTGATTCTTTTAGGATGCTGACAACTTGGTCATAAAGGCCGTTTCGTTTAATACTGCCTCCACCATATACAAGTAATACGTTTTTTCCGTAGTGTTTGAGTTCATCTGAAAGGGCTGATACTTCTCCCTTTCCAAACATTAATTTCGTTGGGTTCCAATAAGTAAATCGATCCATTTGATCTCCTCCTCGCGCTACATTATGCGCCTCAATCATTCCAAAAGTAAAGTAATTTGCTTTAATCCATTTTCTTACGCATAGTTTGGCTAAAAATCTGCAAAATATAAATGTATTGATGCTGTAGCGAAAGGAGGAATCACGATGAGTGCTATTCAGCGTATTGCCCTCGTGCTCACGATTATCGGTGCTATTAACTGGGGACTAATCGGCTTTTTTCAATTTGACTTAGTAGCAGCGATCTTTGGCGGACAAGGCTCTGCATTATCACGTATTATTTATGGTCTTGTTGGAATTGCAGGTCTTGTTAACCTTGGTCTATTGTTCAAGCCAAGCGAAGAAGCTGTTCGCCGTGACGAGCCGAATCCAGAGGTTCGCTAAACAAAAAGACATAAAAAAGGCCGCCTATACGAGGCAGCCTAAGGCACCGTTTGAAGCGGTGCTTTTTTTATTTCTTGATAAGATCTTTACGGTTAGATTGCTCAATCCACTCTTCAAGTTTATCTTTAAGTGTATTGAAACCTTGTGGTGCAGCAGCTTCTTCTTTCACTTGCTGTGGTCTTTGTTTCTTTGGTTTGCTTTCTTTTCTTTCAGGTGCATCTTGTGTAGCACGGATAGAAAGGCTGATTTTACCTGCTTTTTCATCAACAGAAAGAACTTTTACTTGTACTTCGTCACCAATTGAAAGGTGCTCGTTGATGTCTTTTACAAAGCCATGTGTTACTTCAGAAATATGCACAAGTCCTTGAGTTTCTTCATCTAATGCAACAAACGCACCATACGCTTGTAATCCTGTTACTTTACCAGTGTAAACACTGCCTACTTCAAACTTTGTCGCCATGATAACAACTCCTAAATAAATGTTTTAATATTCGTTTATACGCAATTAAAAACTATATCATAGAACGGTCAGTTACGCAAAATATTTTTTAATTGGGTTTAGATCAGTTCAAAAGGGGGAATACCTGAAAACAAGAATGCTTTCTAGTATTCCCCCCTAATTTGAGAGGCATGAGTCCTAATGGATTGATGCCTTTTTTTATTTTATGATGACAGGTGCTTCTTCTTTCACTTGTCGTTCCTGCAAAAAGCGCTGGATTCTTGAAAGTGATTCCTGAAGATGGTCAAGAGACGAAGCATATGAACAGCGAATATGACCTTCACCACTCGGCCCGAAGACATTACCAGGGACAACAGCTACTTTTTCACTCAGGAGCAGCTCCTCGGCAAATTGTTCTGACGTCATGCCCGTCGTTTTAATGGACGGGAAAGCGTAAAATGCGCCGTTTGGCTGGTGGCATGTCAGCCCCAGTTCATTCAAAGAGCCGACAAACAAATTACGGCGCCTTCTGTAGCTTTTCTTCATTTTCTCTACATCTTCAAGCCCATTTTTCAAAGCTTCTTCTGCTGCATATTGTGCCATAGCGGGCGCACACATCATAGAATATTGGTGTATTTTCAGCATAGCATCGCGCAGTACAGGTGGTGCTGCCACATATCCTAAGCGCCAGCCTGTCATGGCAAACCCTTTTGAAAAGCCTGAAATCAGGATCGTTCTTTCCTTCATATCTTGAATTGCCGCTACGCTTGTAAAAGCTTCATCATACGTCAGCTCTGCGTAAATCTCATCCGTGATAATGAGAAGGTCATGCTCTTTTGCAAATTGAGCAATATCTTCAAGCTCTTCCTTTGAATAGACAGAGCCAGTTGGATTTGATGGTGAGCAAAGCAGGATCGCTTTTGTCTTAGGCGTCAGCTTCGTGCGTAGATCCGCCGAGTCTGCTTTGAAATCTTTTTCAGCCGAGGTACTTAAATAAACAGGTACTCCGCCTGCAAGTGTCGTAAGGGCCCCATATGCTACGAAACAAGGCTCTGGAATGATCACTTCATCCCCACTGTTTAAAATCGCACGAAAGGCCAAATCAAGTGCCTGGCTTCCGCCAACTGTGATAATAAGTTCTTCTTCAGGACTGTAGTCAATGTGAAACCGCTTATATAAATAGTGACTCAGTTCTTTTCGCAAAGATAACAACCCTGCGTTCGCCGTATAAGAGGTAAGCCCTTGTTCTAATGACATAATACTTGCTTCTCTGACATTCCAAGCTGTCACGAAATCTGGCTCGCCGACACCAAGGGAAATGACCCCTTCCATTGTGGCTGCCAAATCAAAGAATTTCCGAATACCTGACGGCTGAATGCTTTGTACCGTTTCAGATAAATAAGACTTTTTCATTTAAGGAGACACCACGATTCTTTTGTCATCGTCTCCTGTTTCAAACACTTTCCCATCATGTTTATATCTCTTCAAAATAAAGTGGGTAGTTGTTGAAACCACGGAATCAAGTGTCGATAATTTTTCAGATACGAAGCGGGCAATATCAGACATAGATCTTCCGCGGATCACAACAGATAGATCATAAACACCTGACATGAGATAGACAGACTCCACTTCCTGAAAGCGATAAATACGTTCAGCAATTTCATCAAATCCGACGCCTCTTTTTGGTGTCACTTTTACATCAATCATTGCTGTGACGCCTTCATGACCATCCACTTTACGCCAGTCAATCATGGTTGAATAATCAATAATGACTTTTTGATCTTCTAGTTTTTGAATAATGGCTTCTGCTTCTTCTGTTGTCACGCCTGCCATTTTTGCAATTGTATTTAAATCGGCGCGGCTGTTTTCATCTAAAATCTCTAATATTTCAGTTTCTTTTTCTGTTAGTTTCATTTGATTTCACACCTCAGATTGTAAAAGCTAGTTTTAAAAAATCTTCTGAACATTATAGCACGTTTTTCCCATTATGCTAAGCAGGGAAAAGATGCTAACCATAGCTTAAAATCCACTTTTTAGGGTACAATACAGTCACCTAACAGAGAGAGTATCAAGTATCGGAGTGATGAGTGTGGACTTTGTTCAGCCAGCTTATATGAAAAGTAAATTCGGTTTAGATATCTATTATGAGCACTATCCAAATAAGGGGAAGAAAACATTGATCTTAATTCACGGACTCTTCTCTTCTACCTTCAGCTATCGAAAGCTCATCCCGCTTCTGAAACAAGACTTCAATTTAATTGCAATCGATCTGCCGCCGTTTGGACAGTCCGAGAAGTCGAATACGTTTATTTACAGCTATCGCAACATGGGAAAGATCATTATTGAGCTAGCTGGTTACTTGCAGATTCAGCATGCGATCCTAGTGGGTCATTCGATGGGCGGCCAAATTGCTTTATACGCTGCATCTGAACGGCCAGACCTATTTGAAAAGGCGGTACTTTTGTGCAGCTCAGGGTATTTAAATAAATCAAAGAGATCGCTTGTTTACAGCACATATATTCCTTATTTTTATCTCTATCTTAAAAGAAAGCTCTTGAAGCAAGGCATAATGAAAAATTTAACCGCTGTTGTACATGATCATTCCATCATTGATCAAGAGATGGTGGACGGATATTTAAAGCCTTTTTCTGATGATCAAATTTTCCGAGGAATTTTCCGCTTGATTCGGCACCGGGAAGGCGATTTGACCTCGGATGTCCTAAAGAAAATGGAGACACCAGTGCTGCTCATTTGGGGTGAGGAAGATCGGATCGTTCCCATTCAAATAGGAGAAAGACTGCACAAGGATCTGCCAAACTCGACCTTGCATGCATTAAAAAAAACCGGGCACCTCGTTCCTGAGGAAAATCCGGTCTTTGTGTCTGATCAAATCGGACATTTCAGCCTGTCTTAGCGTGTGCAGGAGCTGCTGTCTCGTATGACGAAAAGCTGATTCGCTATATGTTGACAGCTTTCGAAAGGCAGGAGCTGCTCAAATGAGTGATGATAAATGGCTTGAATGTCTTTTGCTAAAGATAAAGAGTCTTCTGCGTCGTATAATGCACTGATGACGTCAGCAGGCTCCGTTTCATAAAAGTCCTCTCCATATTGAAAAGGGTCCCATGCCTTAATAAGTTGAATCATCTCTTCTACAGCTTGACTATCTTTCATCGGTATCACCGCTTATAATAAATTTTGTGATGTTTATTTTAGCACAACCAACAATGGTTGAAAAACGGCTAGAGGTGGGTTTCATGAATTTCGACGAACAGATCATACGTAAAGGTTCAAAATCAGTGAAATGGGACCAAGCAGAGTCTTTGTTCCTGACAACAGATGCGCTGCCGATGTGGGTGGCAGATATGGATTTTAAAGCGCCGCAGGTCGTCCTTGATGCATTGAAAGAGCGATTGGATCATGGCGTATTTGGCTATGCCTTTCAAGACCAGGATACGCAGCAGGCAGTAGCCGAATGGCTCAAAAGAAGACACGGGTGGTCGATTCAGACAGAAGCCGTCACCTTCACACCAGGGATCGTCACGGCACTTAGTTTTGCTGTCCAAGCCTTTACAGCACCGAATGACGAAGTGGTCATACAGTCACCAGTGTATACGCCTTTTTATCAAATGATTGAGCGAAATGGACGTACAGTCTCAACCAACCCTTTAAAAATAGAAAACAACCGCTATCTTATGGATTTTGATGATTTAGAGAAAAAACTGAGCAGACCAGAAGCGAAGCTCATGTTCCTATGTCATCCGCATAATCCGTCCGGAAGAGCGTGGACAAAAGAAGAATTAAAGCGAGTAGGAGACTTATGTGTCAAGCATGGTGTCACAGTCGTTTCAGATGAGATTCATTCTGATTTGATGCTATACGGAAAGCCGCATGTGCCATTTGCTAGTCTTTCTGACGACATAGCACATATCACAGTGACGTGTATTGCACCAAGTAAAACATTTAATTTAGCTGGCCTCCAAGCATCTGCCATTATCATTTCCGATGAAGAAAAAAGAACCCTTTTCACCAATGAATTGCAAAGAAACGGACTAGCCAAACTGAATGCATTTGCGATTCCTGCGATGGAAGCAGCATACCGCCACGGGGATGAGTGGCTCGATGCACTTGTTCTTTATCTCGAAAGCAATATGAAAATGGCGATGGACTATATTGACGAACACCTTCCAAATATGCGTTATATGAAACCAGATGCTTCTTATTTATTGTGGCTGGACATTCGGGATTATCAATTCAGTCAAGCGGAATTGAAACGGAATCTGCTGAAAAAGGGCAAAGTGATCCTAGAGCTTGGTCACGTGTATGGACACGAAGGAGACGGCTTTATTCGGATGAATCTCGGCTGTCCTGCTTCAACAGTCAAAGAAGGATTGAAACGCCTTCATCAAGCGTTCACGCGATCATCTGAATAAGCCCTATACGATCGAAAGAACATCCTAACGGGTGTTCTTTTTAAAGAAAAAAACCCTCCTTTTATCATATCTACTTTGTACATGAGATGATATAATGAGAGGAATTACAATTATTTACGAGGAGAGCATTTAAATGGAAATGTTCAAGGATTTTCTGCTCCATGTATCTTTTATTCTATTTCCAATCTTTTTATATCATGCGCTATGGCTAAGCCGGACCCCTGCTCATTTCCCAAAAACGAATAAACTGCTCATCACAGTATTCGCATCCATCTCTTCAGCACTATGTATTATATATCCAGTTGGTTCGATTTTAGATTTGCAGACTGGGCTTCAATCCATCCCTCTTGTACTTGCCATTTTATACGGAGGGTACACTGCTGGGATCGTCGCCATCTTGATAAGTTCCATGGTCAAATTCGTGATGTATGGCTCCTTCTTATGGGTTGGAATCATTGTTGTTCCGATTTACTTTTTCATCCCATTTCTGTTCTACCGGAAATGGCGTCAATATTCGAAGCTGAAAAAGCTGATGTATGGAGTGCTTATCGGTTTATCCAAAGGATTCTTTATTTACATTGGACTGTTTGCGGTCAGCTTAATGGAATACAGCCCAGCCTTTATTATGCAGCAAAAGTTACTTGAGTTATTTTTCTCAACCCTTTACTACATATTCTTTCTTGTGCTAAGTATCTATTCCATTGAATTCGTCAAAGAAAATGCGCAAATGAGAACACAGCTCGTCCAGTCAGAAAAGCTGACCATTGTAAGTGAACTCGCTGCAAGCGTTGCCCATGAAGTACGCAATCCGCTGACAGTGGTGAGAGGCTTTATCCAATTGCTCTTTTCTAGTGACAATACAAAAGAGCCGTCAACCAATAAAGATTATAAAAATCTCGTTCTGTCAGAGTTAGACCGGGCGCAGGATATTATCACGAGTTATCTTGACATTGCGAAACAAAATTATTATCAAATTGAATCTCTCAATCTATCTAAATTACTAGAGGAATGTGCATCACTGATGACATCCTATGCGAATTTCAAATCGGTCACGATTCATCAATCCATTGAACCAGACTTATACATTCAAGGGGATGAAACGAAGATCAAGCAAGTCATGATTAATTTAATCAAAAATGCGATTGAAGCAGCCCCAGAACACGAAGGGGAAATTGAACTTTTTGCTTCAAAAGAAAATCATAAAATATGCCTTTATTTCGTGGATAACGGTGTAGGAATGACAGAAAGCCAAATGAAAAAGCTTGGCGAACCATATTACACCCTGAAAAATAAAGGGACTGGACTTGGGCTGACAGTGACATTTTCTATCATTGAAAATCACCATGGAACCATTCGTTTCAAAAGCTCGCTGCAGTCTGGTACAACCGTCACCGTGAAGTTTCCTGAAGATACAAGAAGAAAATGATCAATCCATTTTTTTTGTCCTTTTTTCATCTATCCGCTCCTGCTTCTTAGACGCACGAACGATCAGACGAAAGCAAATAAATGCAGCAATAAAGAAAATCACCGTGGTGATTGCCGCTGGGATGTACTCCCTTTTATCTTCAGGAAAATACAGTAGAAAGAGTGCGATGAACGACAGCATTCGCCATTCCCCCTTTTGCTCGTTTACTTCACTATATTGGCTAAAAGAAATGAAATACCTTCCTGCGAGAAGGAAATGGAGGAATTTCACATGACAGACATTCAAATTGGACAAGTTGTGAAAGGATTTTACAAAACAGGTG
Organism: Bacillus sp. NMTD17; assembly: GCF_002998735.1. Taxonomy (NCBI): domain Bacteria; kingdom Bacillati; phylum Bacillota; class Bacilli; order Caryophanales; family Bacillaceae; genus Bacillus; species Bacillus sp. NMTD17. The sequence continues at coordinate 911,526 of NZ_PVRH01000001.1, read as the reverse complement.
TTTACGTTGGGGAAGTGACAGCAGTGAAACCATCGACCTATCTCGTTCAAGTAAAAGCCGTTCTGACACATCCCACTCAAGGCGACCTGCATCACCCAAAAGAAGCAGACGTGCCTTTTTTCCAAGAGAGACGGGCTTTGGCCTATCGTGAACAGACGAATATCCCTTATCATATGGTGAAGCCTTATGATGGCGGTATACCAGATTATCAAGTATCACTAAAAGAAGCTGTAGATAAATTAAAACAAACGCTCCATGCGGATGATTCCAAATGGGCTGAAAAATCAAGAGCATGCCTATCTTCTCTCGAAAAAGATTATTTTCCAGAAGACGCCCGCTAATCAGCCGAATCAAAAAAGTGTGAGAAATCGATCAGCTCACCAATTTTGGTTGTTTGCGGATTTTCCACATAGGCTCTGTCTTTTTCAAAAAGGGTTAACAGCTGATAAGTCGTCATGGCATCATCAAGTGCTTTATGATGCTTACCAGCTTCTTCACTGCCGTATTCCTTTGCCGCTTTGCGAAGCCCTGTCAGTGTACGATCACCAAAAAAGGTTTTATACTCAAAGGCGAGGTCCCTCAGCTTTCCCTTAAAAGGAAAGGCGATGTGATTGAGCATACAGTTTTGCTTCAGCACCTTCATGTCCATATTGCCCCATGTAATAATCTCACAATCCTCTCCCTCATCAAGCGACACGAGCTTCTCGATAAACGCCTCAAAGGAAATTCCGCTCTCTACATCCTGCTGCGTAATGCCGAGGAACGATTTACAGCGTTTCGTCAGCTTCGGAAACTTTTTCGGTTTGACGTAGCTAGAGAACGTGTCTATAATCGTTTCACTTGCCGCTTTCACTACCCCAGCTTCAATAATTTCAGGAAAAAAATTTTGTGGATGATACTTTCCATCAGGCATCGTAAATTCAAAATCGACCACAAGCACCGCCTTCTGTTCCACCAGTCTCACCTCACTTTCTCGTCAGTTTTTCATCCTGATATCATTATATTAAGACGGACCTTGAAATCACTTCATTTTCTTGAAAATAATGCAGATTCACTATGCCCAACCTATCATCAGATGAAAGATCGTTTATTTTCCTTTATAATTATTAAGGAACACGAAATAAATAAAGAAGGTGGTCTCTATCACAAACAGGAAGAAAAACTTGTACATCATGTGGTTTGTGAACTTTTTTGTATCTGCCAGCATTACAATGATCGTCCCTTTTTTATCACTTTACATAGAATCTCTTGATAGCAGCTATTCAAATGAATTTGTCCAAAGGTGGAGCGGCTATGTCTTTGGGGTCACGTTTTTAACGGCCTTTCTGATTTCTCCGATTTGGGGACGGATTGGTGACCGTCATGGCTATAAAAAGATTTTGCTCATTAACGGAATTGGGATTGCAACAAGTATTCTATTAATGGGGCTTGTGCAAACCGTTTATCAGCTATTCGCACTGCGGCTCTTCATGGGGCTTGTCACAGGCTTTATCTCGACTTCAATGGCACTGATCTCTGCACAGACGGAAAAGGCAACTGCAGGTAAAACCCTTGGAACGATGCAGATGAGTAATGTTGCCGGGGGGTTGTTTGGTCCATTAATGGGCGGATTCATGGCAGACAGCGTCGGATTTATTTATACGTTTTTCCTCACAGCGACTGTCATTTATGTGTCAGCTATTGTGATTATTTTCGGAGTGAAAGAACAGCCCATCCGTTCAAAAGAAGCAAAGCGCGTTTCTTACTCACGGAAGGATGTACTCGTTCATATTTTCAAACAGCCTTTGCTTGTGGTCACGATGCTTTTAACGTTTATTACACAAGTAGGGAACTTTAGCATTCAGCCACTTTTGGCTTTATACATTCATGATTTACACGGTCCTGTTAATCTCGCATTTTATGCGGGTCTTGCGTTCTCTGCAACTGGACTTGGCAATTTGCTCTTTACACGAAAATGGGGAGATCTCGGAGATCGAATTGGTCACGACAAGGTGCTGCTTGCCCTTCTCATCCTCTCCTCTATTTTATTCATCCCGCAAGCGATGGCGGATTCCTATGTGATGTTAGTACTTTTCCGTTTTCTATACGGGATGGCACTTGGCGGGATTATTCCGTGTACGACAGCGTATATTCGGATCAAAGCACCTGCCTCTATGCAAGGGGAAGTGCTTGGATACAATGTCAGCTTCCGCTTTCTTGGGAATGTCGTCGGTCCGGTGATTGGCGGCATTGTGGCGAGTCATTACGGGATTCCAGCTGTCTTTTATGTCACCGCCGGAATTTTTCTGTTTGGCGCGTTATTTTTATGGGCGGTCCGCTCGCATGGGAAGACAAAAGAAAGGAGTGTCTGATCCAGCATCAGGTACTCTTTTTTCATGTGTAGAAGCCTTATTCACTAGTCTTCAAGCCCATTCTTTTCTAAAAATAACCTTCTCGTATTCGCAAAAGAATGGTACGATATGGCTAGAAAATTGAAGAAAGTGAGTGACCTCATGTTTCGTGCAATCATTGGTTGGTTATTACTTGCTGCCCTCATTCCATTATTTGTTCTGACTTTTTATCTATCAAAGGAAGAAGCTGCAAGTGTCAAGCCTGTTAACGAAGTGCTTGATCAAAAAATCAAGCTGGAAAAGATAGATTTTTCCCAAAACAGTTATATGTATGATCGGGATGGTTCTCTCATCTCTGAGATCGTATCAAACGATGAAAACCGAGTGTTCGTGACGTATGATAAAATTCCTGATTCTGTGAAGGAGCTGTTCCTCCGCTCAGAGGACCGGAACTTTTATGACCATAAAGGCATTGACTTTATGGGGGTTGTTCGTGCCCTTGCCTCAAATGTCAAAAACCATGGCATCAGCCAAGGAGCGAGTACGATCACACAGCAGTTATCCCGCAACTTATATTTAAGCCATGAACGTTCGTTCACCCGAAAGTTTACAGAGCTTCTCTATTCCTATGAATTAGAGCGGAAATTCTCGAAAGATGAAATTCTCGAAAGCTATTTAAATACGATTTATTTCAGTAATGGTGTTTACGGTGTCGGTTCTGCGGCTAATTACTATTTTGATAAGCCGCTTAGTTCTTTAACGCTTGCACAGATGGCATTTATCTCTGCGATTCCAAACAACCCAACACTGTATGACCCATTGAAACAATTCAAGCACACGAAGAAACGCCAAGAACGACTGCTTGGTATTTTAAAGAAAGACGGCGTCATCACCAAAAAGCAATACAAAAAAGCCGTCAAAGAAAAAATCAGCCTGTCCTTAAGTGAAAAGAAAAACCTTTATCCTGACTATGTGACATATACCAATGAGGAATTTACCGATCTTGTGTCAGATCAGGAAGGCTTTACAAAACGATTGAAGAAAGCCAAAACAGATGGAGCAAAAAAAGCCATTCAAAAAGAATTATCTGAAAAAGTTAGTGCCCTGCTTCAGGATGGTGTCAAAATTTATACGGCACTTGATCCTTCCTTACAGCAACGAGCCGTCTATCAGCTCAATGCGCAACTCCCTTACCAAGGTGTAGAAGGCGGATCAGCGGTCATTAATCATGAAACGCATCAAGTTGTCGCACTTGCTGGCGGAAAAAACTATAAGAAGTTTGATTTCAACTACGCCTATCAAGCGCAAAGACAGCCTGGTTCTGCAATTAAGCCGCTTTTAGACTATGGTCCTTACATCGACCAAACCGGTGCAACAGCTTCAAGCAAAATCAGTGCCGGCAAGTTTTGCAGCAGCGGATACTGTCCGCAGAACTATAATCATAAAACGTATGGAACTGTCACACTTGAAACAGCCTTTAAGAACTCTTACAATACCCCTGCGATCCGAATGCTGGATACAGTCGGTGTCAAAAAAGGCTTCAGCTATTTAGAGAAATTCTCATTCGAGCATATCGTAGCGGATGATTATCGCCTTCCTTCTGCACTTGGCGGATTTACGAAGGGCTTCTCACCGCTAGAAATAACAGATGCGTATACCGTCTTTGGTAATCAAGGAGCTTACACGCAAAGTCATTCGATCACAAAGGTAACAGACTTAAACGGTAAGACCCTTTACAAGTGGAAAGAGTCACCGAAGCAAGTGTATTCTCAGCGGACAAATGACACCATGCGTAAACTGCTTGCCTCCGTTGTAAAAAGCGGAACAGGGAAAAAAGCGAATTTCAGTTCCCCTTACATTGGTGGTAAAACAGGGACATCCAATGACTACAAAGACATTTGGTTTGTTGGACTGACAGATCAATATACAATGGGTGTATGGGTTGGAAGAGATAGAGGAACGGTTGAATCAATTTACAGCTCCAGCCCGCACTTACGTATTTGGAAAAATACGATGCAATACGCCAGATAAACAGGAGGTTTGATTGCAATGCATTCAACACATCCACCCCATTTAATTTTATTTGACGGTGTCTGCAACGTGTGCAGCGGCGCTGTTCAGTTTGTGATTAAGCGTGATCCAGATGAGCGAATGATGTTTGCTTCATTACAATCAGATACAGGGCAGCGCATTTTAAAAGAAAACGGTTTGCCTTTAGATGAGTTCAATTCATTCATTTATATTGAAAAAGGCACCCTTTATACGAAGTCGACAGGCATCTTAAAAGCCACGCGGCATTTAAAAGGGATCTACAAATGGAGTTATTTACTCATTGCCATTCCCCGCCCTATCCGTGATTGGTTTTATGAGCGGATGGCGAAAAATCGCTACAAATGGTTCGGTCAAAAAACATCTTGTATGATGCCTACACCCGATATTCAAAAACGGTTTCTTTCATAAAAAAGCATCCTCCGATGTTGGAGGATGCTCACATTGTTGACAAAGGGCTAAAATGATTTTTATTTTAGCCCTTTGTCTTCTTTTCAGCGTGACCTGAAAACCTTTGCAGTCTAGGAAGGACGAGTACCGGAGCGGAGCGAATTGAACATTCGTGAGCACCGGAACGCAGCCCTGACACCGAATGCGAGGGTTTGTCTACACGCTGAGCATCCTCCGATGGTGGAGGATGCTTTCTTTGTCTGTTTAAGAAGGCAGACTCGCCATAACACTGTTATAAAGCTTAATAAATAAGTACAAAATGCCGATTAAAAACGTTGCCCAAAACAGAAGAATAAACATCATAAATCCAATTAAATTCAGCATGGAAAGCGATTGATAAATGCGAACCACAACCCAGATAAAATAGACAAGACTTGCTAAAACAAACAGTCCGACAAGCAGAATCAGCTGCTGCGTCAACAGAAATGCAAGCAAGCTGGCAAATAAATAAACAACGGATGCAATCCGAATTTTCTTTAAGTTCTCCCCTTCAGGATCTTTCGCGAAAAAGAGTAGTGCCAGCTCTAACACCGTATCTGCAATCAGTTTCAAGGCAGATAAAATCATAAAATAAACAAGTGCAAAAGCAGCAAAAAGAGCAAGCCTGATGCCCTGTTCCGAGAAAAATTCCAGCATTCCTTTTAAAATACCTGCTTGAGTCAAGAAATCAGTCGTGATCCCTACTGTGAAAATCGAAAAAGCAGAGCTGAATAGTAAAATCGAAATCAGCGGAAAATATCCAGTCAAATATGTATTTTTCATAAATAGATCCTTTCTCATAAGCTCACATTTATTATGGCTCACTTAAAACGGATTGACAAGATGCTTTCAAAGTAAACTGGCAGCAAAATCAAATTTGTGATTTTGCACGTACATTCCTTCACAAACTTACATTTTCCCGTTAAAGTATTACTATTACGAAAAAATCGTGCGTTAGGGGTATACTCGTGAAAAAAACATTAAGACTGCAAACACGGCTGACGATTTTTGTTTGTATCGTTGTCCTGATCTCCCTTTGTATCACATTCTTTACGATCTGGTCGGAAACAGCTAAGAACATTCATCAACAGGAACGTGACATCGCCCTCTCCACTGCCAAAATGGTCGCAGAGGCTCCGATCACAGCGAAATCATTAGAAGAAAATCGATCATATTCAGTACTTCGTCAATATACAACAAGTGTTCAGCGAATCACCAAAACCGAATTCGTTGTCGTGATGGATATGAACGGTATTCGAAAAACCCATCCAAATCCGCAGAAGATCGGGAAGCGGTTTGCTGGCGGTGATGAAAAACCAGCATTACAGGGTAAAGAACATATTAGTACGGCTTCTGGAACACTTGGCAGATCCATGCGTGCTTTTGTTCCTGTTTATGATCAAGATGGAAAGCAGCTCGGGGCTGTGGCAGTAGGGATTACGTTAAAGGAAATTGACTTGATTATTCATCAAAGCTTACTTCCGCTCTACTTCGTCATATCGCTCAGCCTTCTTTCTGGTATCATCGGAGCACTCATTGTGGCACGAAAAGTGAAGAAAATTATGTTTGGACTAGAGCCAGATGAGATCGCTACATTATTAAAAGAACGAAGCGCCATGCTAGAATCAACAAAAGAAGGGATTCTTGCGGTCGATCAGCACGGTAAAATCAAGCTGGCCAACGCTGAAGCCAAACGGCTCTTTCATAATATGGGCATTATGGTTGATCCTAGAGAACAAGATGTTCAGGTGCTCCTCCCTTCAAGCGGCTTAAAGCAAGTCATTGAAACACGCAAGCCACTGCTTGACCGCGACGTGAGAATGAACGGACTGGAGCTCGTCTTTAACGAGGTCCCGATTACGGTAAAAGGCGAGATTGTTGGGGCAATCGCCACCTTCCGTGACAAAACAGAAGTCAAACACTTGGCTGAGCAGCTGAGCGGAGTCAAAATGTATGCAAATGCCCTCCGTGCCCAGTCACATGAATTTATGAACAAGCTTCATGTTATTTTAGGACTGGTTCAGCTCAAAAACTACGATGACCTTGGCACCTATATCAAAGATATTGCGATATATCAGCAAACGGAAACAAATGAAATCATCAACCATGTGAAAAACTCTGTTTTAGCAGGATTTTTACTAGGAAAACAAAGCTACATCAGGGAACAAGGCGCGACCTTAGAAGTCATATGCAGCACACAAGTCCCAAATTCAGAGGACCCAGCAGTGACGCATGATCTCATTACCGTGATTGGCAACCTGTTAAATAACGCACTCGATGCTGTTTCTCATACTGAGACGAAAAACATCTCAATCTCATTCCGATACGTCCAGGAGCAGCTTCATATTGAGATTACGGACACAGGTGTTGGTCTCACAAAAGACGAACAAGACATCATGTTTGATCAAGGCTTTTCAACTAAAGGAGAAGACAGAGGATTTGGTCTCTACTTTGTTGACCAAAGCATCAAAAAATTGAACGGACACCTGATTGTCACGAGTGAAAAAGGAGAAGGAACGACCTTTAGTCTCCGCATTCCGTATAAACAAAAGGAGGATCCACATGATTAATGTGTTAATAGTAGAAGACGACCCAATGGTTGGGGAGCTGAACAAACGCTACCTGACCCAAATCGACGGTTTTGAATTAAAAGGGATTGCCACCTCTTTTCAGCAGGCACTGGACATCTTAAAAACAGAAGCCATTCACCTTGTACTGCTCGATATTTATATGCCTGGACAAAATGGACTGGTCCTATTATCAGAAATACGCAAACAAAATCATTCTGTTGATGTCATTGTCATTTCAGCTGCCAATGAAGTCGACGTGATCCAGCAAACGATGCGAAACGGGGCCGTTGATTATTTAATCAAGCCATTTGAGTTTGAACGTTTCCAATCAGCGCTCTCAGAGTATAAACGTAAACACGCCTTGTACCAAACGATGAACAGCATCTCGCAAAATGATTTAGATGCGAAGCTCTTTCATAAAAAAGCAGAGACAGAAAAAGTCCTTCTGCCAAAAGGCCTGACCAAAAGCACACTCAAACTCATCTGGACAAGTATTCAATCATTCGGTCATCAAGCTTTCACGACCGAAGACCTAGCAAATCATACAGAAATCTCTCAAGTCTCCATTAGAAAATACTTGAAATTCCTTGAGGACATCGAAGTAGTTGATGTCGAAATGGCATACGGGACAATTGGACGTCCTGTTTTCCAATATAAACTCAGTACAACAAATATGAATTTGATTCAGCAATATCTATAATTTGATACATCTGACCTTTTACAGAGGCCAGATGTTTTTTTATGGCACACGATGTCACAAACCCCTTGATATCAGCGGTTCCACTGTAGTAGAGCACATCACAAAAGCGGCATTATATCATATTTCAGCAGATAAAAAGACATCGAATTTAGCCTTTTAACATTTTTTTTAAAATAAAACAAATTTCTATTTATTTATTCGATTGGAAATGATAAATTATGATTGATTAGTTCAACGAGATATAAGTCTGATGTCTTACATCTTCTCTCCTGCCCTCCACAAGTTTCAGGAGAAAGCAGGATAAAATACCCTATTCAGAAGGGTAAGAAGAGGTAGAACGGTCTTTTTTCGCGAGACTTTTCTGAAACTTTTAAATTTTATAGGGGGTTATGTTTTGAAGAAGCGCAAAATTGGACTAGCATTGTCCTTAGTCGTAGCAGCAGGAACCATCCTTGGAGCATGCGGCAACTCTGGCTCAAACAGCGGTGAAAGCAAAAAAGATAAAGATCAATTCACTGTTGCAATGGTAACTGATGTCGGTGGTGTCGATGACAAATCGTTTAACCAATCAGCTTGGGAAGGTTTACAAGCTTTTGGGAAAGACAACAATTTAAAAAAAGGTAAAAACGGCTTTGATTACTTACAATCTAAATCAGACGCTGACTATACAACGAACTTAAACACACTTGCTCGTGAGAAATTCGACCTGATTTACGGAATTGGTTTCTTAATGCAAGATTCTATTAGTGAAATCGCAGATCAACGTAAAAATAATCACTTTGGTATTGTTGATGCAGTTGTGAAAAAAGACAACGTAGCCAGCATTATGTTTAACGAAAATGAAGGATCATTCCTTGTAGGTGTTGCGGCTGCTCTTTCTACAAAATCGAACAAAATCGGTTTTGTTGGCGGCGTTGACTCTGAATTAATCAGAAAATTCGAAGTTGGATTCCGTGCAGGCGTTGAAGCAGCTAACCCGAAAGCAAAAGTGGAAGTGAAATATGCTGGTGCATTCGATAAAGCAGACATCGGTAAAGCAACAGCTGAAAGCATGTACAAATCTGGCGTCGACATCATTTATCACGCAGCTGGCGGTACTGGAACTGGTGTCTTCACAGAAGCGAAAAACCTGAAAAAAGCTGATCCTAACCGTAAAGTTTGGGTTATTGGTGTAGATAAAGACCAGTATGACGAAGGAAAAGTACCTGGAACAAAACAAAGTGTCACTCTTACTTCTATGATTAAGAAAGTAGACACAGCGGTACAAGACTTAACAACGAAAGCAAAAGAAGGTAAATTCCCTGGCGGCGAAGTGATCACTTACGGTCTGAAAGAAGGCGCTGTTGACATTTCTCCATCTCAGGACAACCTTGATAAAGATGTATTGAAGAAAGTAGAAGAATGGAAACAAAAAATCATCAAGGGTGAAGTCAAAATCCCTGCAACACGTGATGAACTAAAAGATTTTAAAGCTTAATTTGAGCATCGGGATAAGCGTGCCTTATCCCCTTGCCTCTCCTTTACCTCCTCTTTATTCGTAAAAGGTGGTAAAAGAAAAGCTGCAGCCTCGCTTTGCAGCTTTTCTTTTGCTAGTTTTTATCTTTATCAGCACCCTAAAAAAGGAGCGGTTAAACCTGTGGATTATGTCATTGAAATGTTGAATATACGCAAAGAGTTCCCTGGCATTGTAGCAAACGACAACATTACGCTGCAGCTAAAAAAGGGCGAAATTCATGCGCTGCTTGGTGAAAACGGCGCTGGAAAATCAACGCTTATGAACGTGCTTTTCGGACTGTATCAGCCTGAAAAAGGTGAAATCAAGGTACACGGAAAACCTGTGACCATCTCTAGTCCAAATGATGCTAGTGATTTAGGCATCGGTATGGTGCATCAACACTTTATGCTTGTCGATACATTCACCGTCGCTGAAAACATCATCTTAGGAAAAGAGCCTAAGAAGTTTGGAAAGATCGACAAAGAACAAGCCATACAGCAAGTACAAGAGCTTTCTGACCGCTATGGTTTAAAAATAGACCCTGCCGCAAAAGTATCTGACATCTCTGTCGGCATGCAGCAGCGTGCAGAAATCTTAAAAACACTTTACCGCGGCGCTGACATTTTGATCTTCGACGAACCAACAGCCGTCTTAACACCTCAAGAAATCAAAGAACTCATACAAATTATGAAAAACTTAATCAATGAAGGCAAATCCATTATTTTAATTACCCATAAGCTGAAAGAAATTATGGATGCCTGTCACCGTGTGACCATTATCCGAAAAGGCCAAGGCATTCGTACACTTGATGTGGAAAGCACAAATAAAGATGAACTTGCGAGCCTCATGGTCGGTCGTGAAGTTTCATTTAAAACAGACAAAAAAGACGCCTCCCCTGCTGAGGAAGTGCTTCAAATTCAAGACCTTACGGTAAAAGACGCGCGAGGAATTGAGGCAGTCAAACATCTCAACCTCTCAGTGAAGGCTGGCGAAATTGTCGGAATTGCTGGAGTAGATGGCAATGGTCAATCTGAATTAATTGAAGCCATTACTGGTCTAAAAAAATCAGAGTCTGGCACGATCAAGCTAAACGGGAAAGCCATTCAAAACCTTCCGCCTCGGAAGGTGACCGAATCTGGAATTGGACATATTCCTCAAGACCGTCATAAACACGGACTTGTGCTTGATTTTTCAATTGGAGAAAATATTTCCTTACAAACGTATTATCAGCGCCCATACTCAAAATTTGGCTTGATGAATATGAAAAATATTTACCAAAAAGCAAAACGAATCATTGCGGAGTATGACGTAAGAACACCGAGTGAATATACAGAGGCACGCGCCCTGTCAGGCGGGAACCAGCAAAAAGCCATTATTGGCCGAGAAGTTGACCGCAATCCTGATTTATTAATTGCCGCTCAGCCGACACGAGGACTTGATGTTGGTGCAATTGAATTTGTTCATAAGCGTCTGATTGAGCAAAGGGACTCAGGGAAAGCCGTCCTGCTCATCTCCTTTGAGCTTGATGAAATTATCAATGTCAGTGATAAGATCGCTGTTATTTTCGAAGGCAGCATTATTGCCATCGTTGATCCAAAAGAAACAACAGAGCAAGAGCTTGGTCTATTAATGGCTGGAAGTACGCAACAGGAAGTGGGGAACGAAGCAAATGTCTAATCGCTTAACAAATCTGCTAATTCCGCTTATAGCCATTGTACTTGGTCTTTTTGTTGGGGCCATTATTATGCTGGCAAGCGGTTATAGTGTCATCGAAGGCTATGGCGCCCTTTGGAATGGCGTCTTCGGTGAAACCTATTATATGGGAGAAACCATCAGACAAGTCACACCTTACATTTTATCAGGACTTGCTGTTGCTTTTGCATTTCGAACAGGTCTCTTTAATATCGGTGTAGAAGGTCAAATGCTGATTGGCTGGGTAGCTGCTGTATGGATCGGTACAACTGTCCATGCACCTATGTATATCCATCTGCCGCTTGCACTCATCACCGCAGCTGCTGCTGGTGCATTATGGGGCTTTATTCCTGGGTTTTTAAAGGCTCGTTTTTATGTTCATGAAGTGATTGTCACGATCATGATGAACTACATTGCCCTTCATGTTACAAACTATTTGATCTCAAATGTCTTAACAAATAATAAAGATAAAACAGAAAAAATCGATGCCACTGCCTCGCTTCGCTCTGGATTTTTTGAACAAATTACCGATTTCTCCCGGATGCACAATGGTATTTTTGTTGCCATTATAGCTGCGGTCGTGATGTGGGTCATTATTCAAAAAACCTCTAAAGGCTTTGAATTGCGGGCTGTTGGAATGAACCAGCAGGCATCCCATTATGCTGGTATGAACGTTCGTCGCAATATCATTTATGCGATGCTGATTTCAGGTGCTTTTGCAGGTCTTGCAGGCGCAATGGAAGGTCTTGGCACATTTGAATATGCCTCAATTAAAGGCTCGTTTACCGGTGTAGGTTTTGATGGAATCGCCGTCGCTTTATTAGGTGGAAATACTGCTGTTGGTGTTGTTCTTGCTGCGCTGCTGCTTGGTGGATTGAAGGTCGGTGCTTTAAATATGCCGCTTGAATCTGGCGTACCGACTGAGGTCGTTGATATTGTCATTGCGATCATTATTCTTTTCGTCGCCTCAAGCTATATTATCCGTCTTGTGATGAACCAAATGAAGAAAAAGGGGGGAAAATAAGTGGGATTTCTGCAAATTCTTGAAATCATCGTCCCAGCTACACTTGTCTATGCTGCACCACTTATTTTAACCGCTCTTGGAGGCGTCTTTTCAGAAAGATCAGGTGTTGTGAATATCGGTCTTGAAGGTTTGATGGTCGTCGGAGCATTTTCTAGTATTATCTTTAACTTATTTTATGCTGATACGTTTGGGGCGTTGACCCCGTGGCTTGGGCTCCTCGTCGGAATGGCAATTGGCGGATTGTTCTCTTTGATTCATGCAGTTGCAACCATTACATTCCGGGCAGATCAAACGGTCAGTGGTGTTGCCATTAACATGCTGGCACTTGGCGCTACGCTGTTTGTCGTGAAACTCATTTACGGGAAAGCACAAACAGATAAAATTACAGAGCCTTTCTATAAAGGTGATATTCCCCTTTTAAGTGACATTCCGATGATTGGCGATATATTCTTTAAAGATGTTTATTATACGTCCATACTCGCATTAGCGCTTGCGGTTGTTGCTTGGTTTGTTTTATTTAAAATGCCGTTTGGTCTTCGTCTTCGTGCAGTCGGAGAACATCCAATGGCTGCTGATACAATGGGAATCAAAGTGTACCGGATGCGCTATATCGGCGTCTTTATTAGTGGACTGTTTGGTGGTCTTGGCGGAGCTGTTTATGCGTCGACCATCGCACTTGATTTCTCACATGCTACCATTACTGGACAAGGCTTCATCGCACTAGCTGCGCTTGTCTTCGGTAAATGGCACCCATTCGGCGCAATGGGCGCTGCTTTATTCTTTGGATTTGCTCAAAGTTTAAGCATCATTGGCTCTCTCCTGCCGCTATTCCAAGATATACCGAACGTGTATATGCTCATTGCACCATATGTGCTTACCATCCTAGCACTCACTGGCTTCATCGGCCGGGCAGATGCACCGAAAGCACTTGGGACCCCTTATTTAAAAGGAAAACGATAAATACGATGTATGATCAATCCCCTGAAGGATAAACTACCTTCAGGGGATTTTTGTATGATAAAAACATAAAAACTCCTGTTTATTTTACTTTTATTACACTTAATTTAGTTTAATAAATAGATGAGTGTCACAGAATCTTCTACAATTGAGACAAATAGCATTTGGGGGTGTTTATGTGGCTAATACACAACAATTGAAATCGATTACAGACGATTCTGACAATAATAAAAGCGTTTTCCGTAAGATCATGTCTTGGAAAATTGGTGTTATTGACTTACCTGTGTATTTAGTACTTGCAGCGATTATTTTAACTGCCGCTTATTTTAATAAAATTCCAGCAAATATGCTTGGTGGTTTCGCTGTTATTATGATTTTGGGGATTTTCCTTGGAGATATAGGACAACGTATTCCGATCTTAAAAGATATTGGTGGACCGGCGATTCTTTCTTTATTCGTACCATCGTTCCTGGTCTTTTTTCATGTTCTGAATCCGAACTCGTTGGAAGCGGTTACGTCTCTTATGAAAACGTCGAACTTCCTTTACTTCTATATTTCTGCTCTTGTAGTAGGTAGTATTCTTGGGATGCAGCGAACTGTTTTAGTACAAGGCCTTATTCGTATGTTTGTTCCTCTTGTTGCAGGTACAATTGCAGCTGTAACTGCTGGAATTCTTGTTGGTCTTTTAGTTGGTTACACACCGCATCATTCGTTCTTCTTTATTATTGTTCCGATTATTGCCGGTGGTGTTGGTGAAGGAATTTTGCCATTATCTATTGCTTATTCACAAATTCTTGGTGTATCAGCAGAGTCATTAATTTCTCAATTAATTCCTGCTGCCGTCATTGGGAACGTCATTGCCATTATCTGTGCTGGCGCAATGAAGAAGCTTGGTGAAAAACGTCCTGAACTAAACGGGAATGGCCGTCTTGTAAAATCAAAAGAGGCAAATGAAATTTTTGAACAGCCTGATATGGATCCAAAAGTTGATTTCGGGTTAATGGGTGCTGGTGTACTCGTTGCTTGTACAACGTTCATTTTTGGTGGTTTGTTAGAAAGCTTTGTTCATATTCCAGGTCCAATCTTAATGATTGTACTTGCCGCTTTAATCAAATACTTAAACGTGATGCCTCAGCATCTGCAAGATGGCTCACAGCAGTTCTACAAGTTTGTATCAAGAAGCTTTACATGGCCGCTTATGGTCGGTCTCGGAATTCTATACATTCCACTTGATGATGTAGCAACAGTGATTTCTATTCCATTTGTTTGTGTATGTATCGCTGTCGTTCTTGGAATGGTTGGTTCAGGTTACTTCGTTGGGAAATTGATGAACATGTACCCAGTAGAATCTGCGATTGTGACAGGCTGTCACAGCGGACTTGGCGGTACTGGTGACGTTGCGATCCTTTCAGCTTCTGGAAGAATGGGTCTGATGCCTTTCGCACAAGTATCTACACGTCTTGGCGGAGCAGCAACTGTGATCTGCGCAACAATCTTACTTAGAATGTTTACTTAATCAAACAATAAAAAGCATGGGCTCTATTACGGGCACATGCTTTTTTTATATTTCTTTTCTCCTATAAGGGTTTTATTCTTCGGCAGAGACCACGCGTATATATTCTCTTGGCTGGAATGGATATTGTCTTGCCTCTTGATAGGTCATATAGAGAAGATGTTCTGAAAACAACGGCCATTCACTTTCCGCCTGCCACCTTTTTTGATCATTTCGTTCTATGAAGAATGCTCCTCCTAAAATCGTGCAGAATATGCTTAAGCTGATGCCCGCTTTTAGTTTCATGTAATCAGCTCCTTTAAGAAAAGCATGTACGAAATACAAAACAATATACAATGAGTTTCATTTTTGATAAAATATTTTTTGTGGTCAAAAGAACTCAAAACAAATACAGTTTACTGTAAATCAGTTCAAACCAATGCACTATGTCTGTATTTACGCTATAATTTTATTTACCAGTTCTTTAGAACGTGAATTTATATTGATTGAAGGAGGTTTATTTTCTTGCAGCTTATTCACTTCGCCATCCTATCGCCTTTTTTGCTTGCGTTTGTTGTGCCTTTTCTTTTTAAATACGTAAAGCGTATACATACAGGGTGGTTTGTTCTTATCTTGCCTATTCTATTATTTAGCTATTTTGTCCAGATGATTAAGATGACATCAAATGGACGAACGTTATTTTCACAGGTCGAATGGATTCCTTCTCTAGGAATGAATTTCACTGTGTATGTAGACGGTCTTAGTTTGTTATTTGCGCTATTGATTACAGGTATTGGCGCACTTGTCGTCTTGTACAGTATTTTCTACTTATCGAAGGAAAAAGAACAGCTCGGCTCTTTTTATACGTATTTGTTAATGTTTATGACCGCTATGCTCGGTGTCGTTCTATCTGACAACATGGTGGTTCTTTACTTGTTTTGGGAGCTAACGAGTATTTCTTCCTTCCTCTTAATTGGGTATTGGTATAAGCGGGAACGCTCTAGATATGGAGCAACCAAATCACTGCTTATTACTGTTTTTGGCGGATTAGCTATGCTTGGTGGCTTCATCCTCATCTACCTGATAACTGATTCATTCAGTATTCGTGAAGCAGTCAATCAGCTTCAGCTCATTATGGCATCACCTTACTTTATCCCTGCCATGATTCTGATCTTACTTGGTGCCTTTACGAAATCAGCGCAGTTCCCATTTTATATCTGGCTGCCTGATGCAATGGAAGCACCTACCCCTGTGAGCAGTTATCTGCATTCTGCTACGATGGTGAAAGCTGGTATTTATCTTGTTGCCCGCTTCAGTCCAATCTTTGCTATTTCAGAGGTGTGGTTTTGGACCATATCCATCGTTGGACTTGTGACATTATTTTGGGGATCATTCCACGCCGTTCGTCAAAACGATTTAAAAGCCATTCTTGCCTTTTCTACCGTTAGTCAGCTCGGGATGATTATGCTTATGCTGGGTGTAGGAGCAGCTGCGATTCATGAAAACAATCCTGCCTTTTTTGGCGCAGCCGTTCTTGCTGCTATTTTTCACCTCATTAACCATGCTACTTTTAAAGGCAGTCTCTTTATGGCAGCAGGTATTATCGATCACGAAACAGGCACTCGTGACATTCGGAAATTAGGCGGTTTAATGACCATCATGCCGATTACCTTTACGATTACGTTAATCGGTACATTCTCAATGGCTGGTCTTCCGCCATTTAACGGTTTCTTAAGTAAAGAGCTGTTTTTCACAAGTATGCTGCGTATTTCTGAGATTAACTTTACAGATATTTCGACATGGGGCGCTATTTTCCCAGCGATTGCTTGGCTCGCTAGTGTCTTTACGTTCATTTACAGTATGATGCTTCTCTTTAAAACATTTAGAGGCAATCTTCAGTTAGATCAATTAGAAAAAAAGCCGCATGAAGCACCGATTGGTATGCTCATCCCGCCAATTATCCTTGCTGCACTTGTGGTCACCTTTTTCTTCTTCCCAAATATTCTAGCTTATTCTGTCATTGAACCTGCGATTGCAGCCATTATTCCCGATGCGATTGATCCAGGAAAACGGTTTGTTGTCAAAATTGAAGCATGGCACGGCTTTCAGCCAGAGCTTTATATGACAATAGGTGTTGCAGCTTTAGGGATTATCGGATATTTGACGTTGTCGAAATGGCGTCCAATGTACAACATATTTAAGGAGAAATGGTCATTTAACACTTTATACGATCGTTCTCTAATCGGTTTAGAAAAAGGTTCATATCGCCTGACAAACAGTTATATGACCGGTTTCCTTCGTGATTACCTTGTCTATGTGTTTGGGTTCATGATTATCGTGCTTGGGAGTGTCATGTTTTATCAGAATGCCTTCTCATTTAATATGGAGCATGCTGCTCCAATCGGCACGTACGAGGTCATTCTGTCATTAGTGATGATAGCAGCAACCCTCACGACTGTGTTTGCTCGTTCTCGCTTAACAGCCATTATCGGGCTAGGTGTCATGGGGTATACGCTGTCACTATTTTTTGTTATTTTCAGGGCACCTGACCTTGCCCTCACCCAGTTAATTATTGAAACAATTTCTGTGGCACTGTTTTTACTTTGCTTCTATCACTTGCCAAAGCTGAGCATGAAGCAAAAAACAAGGAAATTTAAAATGACCAATCTCATTATTTCAGTAGGTGTTGGTGTCATTGTGACATGCCTTGCTTTCGCTTCAACAAGCAATCAGTCACTTGATACGATTGCGTCTTACTTTATTGAAAACAGCTACAAGCTTGCAGGCGGAGACAACATTGTCAATGTCATCCTTGTTGATTTCAGGGGCTTTGATACACTGTTTGAAATTACCGTGCTGGCGATTGCGGCACTTGGTATCTATGGATTATTAAAGACACAAGGAAAACGGAAGAGAGGAGTGCGCCGATGAGAAAAATTGATACGAATGATATGCTTTTACAAGTCACAACCAAAATCACTGCATTTATCATCCTGCTCTTCTCCCTTCACCTATTTCTTGCGGGACATAACAATCCAGGCGGAGGATTTATTGGCGGATTAATGAGTGCCAGCGCTGTCGTCCTTCTGCTCTTAGCCTACGATCTGAAGACAGTAAGACGCATTCTGCCGTTCAACTTTATCTATGTTGCAGGTGTGGGGCTGCTCATTGCGCTATTGACTGGTATGGGATCTTTCCTGTTCGGCGCACCTTTCCTATCCCATACCTTTGGTTATTTTCAATTACCGATTTTAGGGAAAACAGAGCTGGCAACAGCCGTCCTGTTTGATATCGGTGTGTATTTGGTTGTTGTCGGTGTCACCATGACCATTATTCAAACGATTGGAGAGAAGGAATAATGGAATTTCTAATGTCTATTCTCGTCGGAATTATCTTTATGACGGCGACCTATTTACTGCTTTCAAAAAGCCTTTTGCGGGTCATCGTCGGTACTGCTGTTTTGAGCCACGGCGTCCATTTACTTCTATTAACAATGGGCGGCTTAAAAAAAGGAGCTCCTCCCATTTTAACTGAGGGGCTTACATCCTATGTAGATCCATTGCCACAAGCATTAATTTTAACGGCTATTGTCATTTCGTTTGGTGTGACATCATTTCTACTCGTCATGGCCTTCCGAGCCTTCCAAGAGCTGCGAACAGATGACATGGATCAAATGAGAGGAAATGATCAGCATGAATAATCTCGTTATATTACCTATTTTGATACCAGTTCTATCCGCTACATTGCTGATTTTTATGAATAAAAATATCATGCTGTCTAGAGGTTTTAGCGTTTTTGCGTCTCTTACAGCGATCGCGTGCAATCTATTTTTGGTCCAAACGATTTTCACAAATGGGATTCAAACACTTTATTTGGGCGGCTGGAAAGCACCATTTGGCATTGCGCTTGTGGCCGATCAGTTTGCTGCACTGCTCGTACTGACCGCTTCCATTGTTGGGCTTGTCACAGTGCTTTTTTCCTTTCAAACAATTGGAAAGGAAAGAGAGCGGCTGTTCTATTATTCTGGCGTACAGTTCTTGTTAGCTGGCGTGAGCGGTGCCTTTTTAACAGGAGATATCTTCAACCTGTTTGTATTCTTTGAATTGCTGCTGATGGCGTCATACATGCTCATTGTGCTGGGTGGATCAAAACCGCAGCTTCGTGAATCACTCAAATACATTGTGTTTAACATCATCTCATCGGCTTTATTTATCGTCGGTGTCGCTTGTTTATATGCCGTCACTGGTACATTGAATATGGCTGATTTAAGTGTGAAGATCGCTGAATCAGGGCAAACAGGATTAATCACTGTCATTTCCATTCTGTTCATGATTGTATTTGGCTTAAAAGCTGGGATCTTCCCGCTTTATTTCTGGCTTCCAGGGTCGTATCATGCACCGCCTGCAGCGATTTCCGCTCTATTTGGCGCTTTGCTGACAAAGGTTGGCTTGTATGCGATTGCCAGAGTCTTTACGTTAATTTTTATACACGATACAGGGTTCACTCATACATTTATGGCGTGGCTGGCCGCACTGACGGTGATATTTGGTGTGATTGGCTCAATTGCCTATTCCGATGTGCAAAAGATCGTGATTTATAACATTGTGACAGCGGTCGGGGTCATTTTATTTGGAATTGCAGCCAATACTCCTGCATCACTCCAAGGGGCCATTTATTATCTCATTCACGATATGGTCATCAAAGGGGCTTTATTTATGCTGGCAGGTGCACTCTTTGTGTACGCTGGCACAAACAATCTGAAAAAGATGGGCGGGCTGATTCAATCACAGCCACTTCTTGGCTGGATGTTTTTCATATCAGCATTATCCCTTGCAGGAATTCCGCCGCTTAGCGGGTTTGTAGGAAAACTGAAAATTGTGGAAGGCGGCTTTTCAGCTGGGCTTATGACTTTTTCTATCCTTGTCTTACTATCCAGCCTTCTTGTCCTTTATAGTGTCATGAGGATTTTTATGCTCGCATTTTGGGGCGAGGAACAGGATCTGCCAAGAAGAAAACCGTCAATTAAAGGAATGGTGTACCCTGGCGTACTGCTTGTCGTCTTATCGCTTGCGATTGGATTAGGAACAGAGTTCATTGCTCCTTACATCAATCAAGCAGCGGAAATGCTCTCAACACCAGAAAAATATATTCAAGCTGTGCTGAAGGAGTAGATGAACATGGCCTTTCAAATATTATTAAACGCTCTCCTCGCCTTTACATGGATGTTTATGAATGATACATACACGGCCTCAGGCTTTGTATCAGGGTTTATACTTGGGATGGTCGCCATTTTTATGCTGCGCCGTTTCTTCCCGCAACGTTTTTATGGCTTTGCACTTTATGCCATTTTCAAGCTCGTTTTGATTTTTATTCGGGAGCTGCTTCTTGCCAATTTAAGTGTACTAAAGACCGTATTATCTCCAAAGCTCACAATTAAGCCCGGTATTTTCGCCTTTCGTACGGACTTGAAAATGGATTGGGAAATTACCATACTTTCTAACATGATTACTTTGACACCAGGTACACTAGTCATTGATATTTCTGATGATCGTTCGATTTTATACATTCATGCGATGGATATTGAAGATGCGGAAAAAGCCATTCACGATATCCGGGTTTCATTTGAAAAAGCGATTCAGGAGGTGAGTGGTAAGTAATGGAGATCATATTACAAATTTCACTTGGCATTCTTGCACTGTCCACCCTTCTTTTTGTTATACGAGTTATCAAAGGTCCCTCTATTCCTGATCGTGTAAGTGCGCTTGATGCGATAGGAATCAATTTAATTGGGATGACAGCCATCGTTTCCATTTTGCTGAAAACGACAACGTTCTTTGAAATTATTTTACTGCTCGGTATCCTTGCCTTTATCGGCACTGTCGCTTTTTCCAAATTCCTTGAGAAAGGGGAAGTGATTGAAAATGATCGTCATCGCTAAAGCTATTGTCATTTTCTTCATTCTGCTTGGCGCCATCCTTTGTCTTATTTCAGCCATTGGCGTCCTTCGCCTGCCGGATGTTTATACACGTATGCATGCTGCATCAAAAGCATCGACACTTGGTGTTGTCCTCATATTAGTTGGGGTATTCTTTCACGAATGGTTTCTTGCAGGCATTATTTCTGCGAAGATTCTACTTGGGATTGTCTTTATCTTTTTAACAGCTCCGGTCGGCGCACACTTGATCGGAAGAGCCGCCTACAATACTGGAGTCAAGATGGACAAACGAAGTGTACAAGATGATTATGGTGGTTTTCGTAACTTCGTGATTAAACGAAAAGAAGACTCGTACTTATAAACCGAAAGAAGGGCCTCACATGTGAGGTCCTTCTTTTATTTCTATAAAAAAACCATTTTATGGATCAATCCAACCTAAAAAAAGCTTCCGCTGCACCGGGAGCTTTTTTATATGCGATCAATGATAGCAAGTGTGCATCTTGACGTACAGATGTGCCGATCTCGATCATCTTTAATATCAATTTGAAATACCATTGTACGGCGCCCTACATGTACAGGAACAGCCGTCGCTGTCACTACTCCATCACGTACAGATTTTAAATGATTGGCATTGATTTCAATCCCTGAGCAAACTTGCTGAGTTAAGTCTAAATGAGCCGCAGCCCCCATGCTTGCCACTGTTTCTGCTAGAGCAGCAGATGCTCCTCCGTGCAGCAGTCCAAATGGCTGTTTTGTTCTGTGATCGACTGGCATTGTCGCTACGCATCGTGACTCATTACACTCTACAATCTCAATCCCCAGTGCCTCAAGCAGTGTATTTGATCCACTCACTTCCATCAGGGTTCTCTCCCTTCACACGTTTACAGCACACTTTCAGATTTTGCAATTAACACCGCTTCGGTTCGAGAGCCAACATTCAGCTTATTAAAGATGGACGTCAAGCTGTATTCAATCGAGCGTTTGCTCAAATGAAGCACATCGGCAATCTCTTGGTTCGTGTATCCTTTTTCCACTTCTCTGAGGATCAAACACTCTCGCTCTGTTAACAGCTCGTGATCGGTCTGCTGCGCCTGTTCTGGCTTTTCTTGCTGCTGTGAAATTAATTTCTTTAAATAGGATAGCTGAATGACAACTTCTCCTTGCAATGTGCGGTGTATGTATTCAATAATTTTGTCTTTTGTCTCTGTTTTACTAATTGCACCGTGCAATCCAGCCCGAATGGCCTCTTCAAAATAATCATCTACTTCATACCCTGTATAAATGATAATTTTCACTTGTTGGTTGGTTTCTAGAATTTGTTTCGCAATGTCCATTCCATTGATATCCCCGAGATTTAAATCCATCAAAATCACATCATAGATGGAAAAGTCATGCGTCTTTAAAAAGGCGGCTTCTGCATCAGGACTTAAACAATCGACTGATAGCTGCTGATCTGATTCTAATATGCTTTTTGTCCCTTCCATGACAGCCGGATGATCATCAATGACCAATATCTTCTTCATGTCTTCCTCCCTTTAAATCACTCACTTCCATTTTATATAAAAGACTTGGCAGATGCCAAGTCTTATTCCTTAATAAATCGTTACAATTCCATTTCAATTTTCACCTTCAGCCCTTTTTCTGGGGCTGTGTGAATGTGAAACTTCCCATTTAACGCCTTGACTCGTTCTCTGATTCCCGAGAGGCCCATGCTCATGGTGTGCTGATCAAGATGGCTTGCATCAAAACCGACTCCATCATCCTCGTAGTGAAGAACAACCTGATCTTTAATACAAATCAGCATCACAAGCACTTGGCTGGCTTGAGAATGTTTCAAGGCATTGGATAACAGCTCCTGAACAATCCGGTAAATATTGAGCTGGGAGTCAATATCAATGTCCAGCTCCTTATCAAAGCGAGTCGTATTCAGCCGGATATGAAACGGTGCTTCCTCCTGGATTTGAGAAGTCAGCTTCGACATCGCCTTGACTAAACCTAAATCGTACAGCAGCTGCGGCCGAAGTTCATGACATGTTTCTCTCGTGGTTTGAATCACCTTAGACATTTGTTCATTCCATGAGATAAGCGATTGTTCAATAGACGTTGGGCATTGATCGTTTTGGAAATTCGTTAAAAACATCTCTGACTGTCTTTTCAGCGATATCAAATCCTGCAGCACGGAATCATGAAGATCCCTCGCTAAATCGGAGCGCTGCTTTTCTTCCATCGCAAACATGACTTTTTTCAGCCAAGCAGGGTTCGCTTCACGCTGCTTCAAATCTTCAAGATGCTCCATCAATTCTTCGATCTTGACGACATTTTCTAAACTGACACTTGTGTAAAAAGCCAATGTTTTCAGCCAAGAAATCTCATCACGCGTCAATTTCGGTGTCTGTAAATTGGATAAACAGCAAATCATAAACGAGTGACCGCCCCGCTCGCCAATTTTCATCATAAACCCTTTATCAAGCTCAATGATTTTCCCGACTTCCCCTAAAATATCCTGAAATTGATCCACATACTCTTTCCATAGATTGCTATCACCTGAAGATTCATCAATCTCTTCAATCTGCCCATCTGGCTTCACTTCAAGCACAAAGGCTTTATTAACAACAAGCACTTCTAAAATGGTGTATTTCAAATGATACAGCACTTGATGAAGTGATGACGCCTCACGAATAAGCTGCGTAAATTTAAACACGCTGTCCTGGTAATTATGCTTCTCTGAAAAACGCTTCAACCGGAAGCGGAAATCAATGATTTCTTTGAAATAGAAGACAGTTAGCATAAGAATATACGTGATAATCGTAAATTTCACTGTATAAAAATTTGCAGTTGGCTTTTGTATAAAATCAAAAATAATAACGACTAGTATCGTTGGTGTTATCGCTAAAAGACCATAGTATTTAATCCTTCCCATGAAAAAATCAACATTATACAACTTATTTGACATAAATTGATAGACTAAGAAAAAAGGAATTAATAGAACGAATGATGCAACAACATAGGGTGAAATAAAATATATACCAAAAAAATAAGGAATGATAAAAAACAGCATAAATGGACTGAACGATGAGATTAAAATGAGTGCAAATGCTCGAAGAACATTGCTGACTGCATTGTCTTTTAATTTCTTAGCCGCTATTATAGTGATAATAATTGAAATGAAACACAGAATAAAAAATGAAAGTAAATTGACATATGCTAATAGATTAATTGGCTCTTCTTTATTTTTATAGAATAAATCTAATAAGATGTTAGTAACTGGAACTAGATACAAACTAAAAAGAACTCGCCGACGAATAATCTTTGTTCCTAATTCTTTTAAATATTGATACATAAAGTGCATATATAGTGGAGGTACACTATTCATTGTAGCGATTACGAGAACGCGACTAATAGCCTCTCCTTTTCCAGAACCACCAGAGCTTACATAGCCTATAGAAACTGCCAAAAGAAATAAAGCTAAAATATATGCGGACGTTTTTTTGTTAGCTTTATTAAATTTTAAAATCATAAATATACAAAATAGACTGATTGAGTAAAGAATGACTGGGATTAGATAAATAAAAAGATTCTCTTGACTTAATAACCTTACATTTTCTAAAGAAATTTTATCACCGTGTCTATCAACGACTAAACTTTTAACATTAGCTAAAAAACCTCTTCTAACTTCTTCAACTGGTTTTTCATTACCGTTCACTTCAAGTATGATATCGCCTTTTCTAACACCAGCAAGATAGCTGTCTGTAAAATTATCGACATCCACTACTTCAAGTTGACCGTGACTATTTACTTTAACAGCTGCTCCCACAAAAATATTAAACACGTTGATATAAGAGATGTAAATCACATAGATGAAGCTAAGAATAACTAATATAACTGTTAACTTAGAGTAAAACTTTCTCATAATATTTATCTACTCATCCAGCAGTTTTCCATATGATTGATCTAATGGCGTCTTCTTTTTGGAATCCCTCAACAATAATACTCGCAGTCACTTGATCAACGTGAAGTAACGATGCATTTCCATTAGTAACTTGCTTTAACGCCGAGGGGTTTCCCACTAGATAACTAACCAGTTTCTGAATGTTCATCTTCTCCATCTCCAATTAAAAATAGTAACAGCTTTTCCTTTTTAGAAGCCTCTAAATGTAGCTTCTTGAATGATTCTTTAAACTTATTTCTGAGGAGGTTTCTCATAATAAATACATATTGTTGAACACCAGATTCTTTTAATTTATCCTTGAATTCTTCAGAACCGATGCTCTTATTCTCTGATTGATAATAACTGAGCAAGCCTGAACTGGATGGGTTAAATTCATTTTTTAAATAGACAAGCGGTAATGTTTGCATTCTTTTAAAATCAATATTCTCTTTATTAAAAAGACCTAAATAGTCATTTTCAAGCTGTTCCGCCATTCCAAGATAATACGCATATTCTTCTACATTCTTTTCAAAAGAACCTGTTGCCAAAATAACCCCTAACACACAGGGTAACACAAATAGTGATCCTGCTTTTGACTTCATGATATTTAAACAATCCTGCTCATTCTCCGGCTCCAGTGTCATATCAACATGTTGTCCTTGCATTGATTGAATGGCATAAGAATATACACTGTGTAAAAGTTCCGTTGCATGCTCAAGTTTTGAAAAGGCTTCAAAACTCAATGTAAAAAGAACATTTGCCGCATTAATTGCAATTCCGCTCTGACACTTCATCCAAGGATACGAATCTTTATCCTGATCTTCAATATCATCTAATATATCGGCTGATAAAGTGAGAAGTTCAATCCCTGCTGCCAATTGTGTAATCGCTTGCTTGTCTTGTCCGCCAAATGCCTCATAATGCTTGTAAGCCAATTGCCCAAAGGGAAATTCATTCTTTATATCCGTAAATTCTAGAAGCAGTTGTTGTAAATCCTTCTGCCTGACTGCATGTTGAATAAAATCAGACATATTCTGCTTGATTTTTGTATTCTCTAGATAGTTTAGCATACTCGGTCTTGTACCTCACCCTTCCGCCTTTTATTTTACTAAAAAGACATGAGCAAATGTCCACTGACATCACTATTTAACAATTATATAATAATATATCCTTTTTTTGTATGTATTTGGATAAAAAAAAGACTTGATGATTATCAAGTCTTTAAGAAATTTTCACATATTCATATTTGTCGTATTGATCAATGCTTTTGTTAATGTTATGAAGAGAAGCCGTTGTTTCTCTAATTTCGTTTTCAAGTTTCCATAATAATTGTTTAAGTTCTTCGATTTCATACTTTTCCATCGATTCCACTCTCCTTTTTTGGAAGATCAATGTATTTGTGTATGGTGATTGGGTCATAAGTATTTGATCTGTTACTAACAGTGTAAATGTAATTGAGTATTTTTTCACCGAAAAGTATGCACAAAATGTGTGCGTGATACCGCAAAATTCAATAGGTCTTTTTTCATCATTTTCTGACTTTTCAAATCATACTTTTATCTCAATTTCAAAGGAACTGCGTCATTTTTGCGACAAGAATAGGCATCATTCGTCACACTTTTCTCACATAAGAACGTATGATCCCTTCCATATCCTCGGTTTTGCGTGTTATAGGTCAGACGACAGACCCTATTGTGGACACCGCAATTTTTTGGCGACATTCACCGAAATTGACCGCAAAAGTACCTATTTTTATGTTGGATTTATAAAGATAGAAAGATCATTTTGATTCTTTATTCTGATTTTCTACATACATTTAGAACAGATATCCGTCCAATTTCACGTCAATGAGAGAAGAGGTGACCATATGTTTTACTATGTTCCTTATCCTGCTTTGCAGGTCCCCGCAATGAGCCATGCATACCCGCGCACACCTATGACTTTTCCTCCAGTAGATGCCCACTCGTTTCAACGAGCCGCAAAAGAATCAGCCCGACTTGTTGCTGATGCTTCACTCATTACACAACAGATTTCCAGCTCGCTTTCATTTGCACAGCGCATCATGGAGGCTGCTGAGCGCTCTGATTCGACAAGTGTCATCCGGATGCTGAAGCAAATCGGTGTGAAAAGTGGCATTGACATCCGCTTTAGTCCAGAAGGCATTCGTATCTACTTGTCTCTCGCCTCTAGCAGACTTTTTCTTCTTTTACAGTGGGCATAACAAAAAAAGCCGCTCTGACGTGAGCGGCTTTTCTTAAGATTCAAACATTTTATGACACCATTCAATGGCTTCTATATAACAGCCGTAGGCTTCTTGCTTCGGGAGTTCCCCATTTAACATCTCATCATCCCATTCATTTCGTTCAATCCGTTTGGCTACATCTAGCACAAATGAATAATCATTTTCATAGCCAAGCAATGCCTCACCAACTTCATCAGAAAGCGGCAGCTCTTTCACAAGTTCTGTAATATCTGCCCTGACAAGCGTATCAATGAGAGAAAACATACCTGTCAGCATATAAGAGGCTGGGTGCTCTCGTTCAGTACGACTCGCAATCAGTTCACACGTTTTCGCCCGAATGAATGACATTTTGATAATTTCTTTTTGGCTTGAGTTGGCTTGGACATTCAGTTCTTTAAATGAAAGAATAAAGATCCAGCGCCGAATTTCATTAAACCCAAGCAGGATAATCGCCTGCCGGATACTTTTGATTTGATAAAGACGTCTCATGCCGCCTGAATTCAGCATTTTTAATAATTGATATGACAGCGAAAGGTCACTTTCAATAAAATGGGTCACGACCTGGATATTCGGCTGTTCCTTGCTCAGCTCATTTAAGAGCTGGTGGTACGCATGGAAGCTGGTCGATAATGCTCGTCCTGATATGACACGAGGCTCGCTAAAGAAATACCCTTGAAACAAATGGAAGCCGGCTTCTAGCGCTTCTTCATACTCTCTTCGCGTTTCCACCTTTTCTGCAAGGAAGCGAAGTCGATATTTTTTATACGTATGTAGAATATTTCTTCGTTCTTCCGAATTGGTCTTCAGAAAGTCAATTTTTAAAATATCAATGCAATAGAGGAGTTCGTCAAGCAACTTGTCACTAAAATGTGTTCCGTTTAGAAAAAAATCATCAAGTGCAATCGTATATCCCCATTTTTTTAACTGCTTACATCTCATAATAAGTGCCGGGGTAATCGGTACATTTTCTAATATCTCGATCACAAGCTGATGCGGATCAAAATAGGTGAGCAGATCAGACGAAAGTAAGCTTTCGGTGAAATTAATGTAGCATCGTTTGCCTTCTGTCAATGTTTCGATACCTATATTTAAAAAGCTATTTATAATGAGGTCCGTTGTCGCTTGGTCACCGTCTTCAGCGCTATATGTATTGGTTTCACTATCTCTATAAAGCAGCTCATATGATACGACTTGTTCTTTTCTGTTAAAAATAGGCTGTCTCGCAACAAACACCCTCAACTGCTCCAATCCTCCTTTATGCAATGACAAACAAGATGTGCTTTCAGTATACCAAATGATTGTGCTTATGGTTCACTTTGAATCGGTCAAAAAATAAAAAAAGAGATCACCCGGCTTGATGATCTCCTTTTCTTCCAATTAGCTTTCATAAAGCTCTTTTTTAATTTTATTTTTCACGTCATGGATAAACTGCATCTTGTTATCCCAGCATTTTTGACTCAAATCGACTGGGTATTCTTCTGGTTTGCTGATTCGTTTATATTCCTCCCAGAAAAGTCCGAGGCTATCCTGCACATAGGCTTGAATCGTTTGAATATCCGGATTGTCATATACAAGTTTTCCTTGTTCGAAAATAGGGACATGAAGATCCTTAGCCACAAAGTTTGTGACAAATTTGCTGATAAATGTATGCACAGGGTGGAACATTTTCAGTTTATCCTCACTATGAACATCTTCCTCTTCAAGGGCAATGTAGTCACCCTCAGAATGATGATTCAATTGATTGATGATGCGGTACACACGTTTACGTCCTGGTGTTGTCACTTTTTCTGGGTTGGATGAAATTTTGATGGTATCATTCATTTTGCCGTTTTCTTCAATGGACACAAGCTTATACACTGCACCGAGGGCTGGCTGATCAAATGCTGTGATCAGCTTTGTCCCAACACCCCACACATCAATTTTGGCACCCTGTGCTTTTAAATTCATGATGGTATGTTCATCAAGATCGCTCGATGCAATGACTTTTGCATCATGGAATCCTGCATCATCCAGCATCGTTCTAGCTTTTTTAGACAAGTATGCAAGGTCACCGCTATCAAGTCTGACACCAATAAAGTTGATTTTGTCTCCGAATTCTTTCGCTACCTTAATGGCATTCGGAATACCGGATCTCACGGTATCATACGTATCGACTAAAAAGACACAGTCTGTATGGGTTTCAGCGTATTTTTTAAATGCCGTATATTCATCGCGGTATGCTTGTACAAGCGCATGGGCATGAGTTCCTGACACTGGAATGTTGAAGCGCTTCCCAGCACGAACATTACTTGTCGCCTGGAAGCCGCCGATGAGTGCCGCTCTTGCTCCCCACATCGCTGCATCCATTTCATGCGCACGTCTTGTTCCGAATTCTAGTGCTGTCTCATCTTCAATGATTCCTTTAATCCGAGCCGCCTTTGTTGCGATCAGTGTTTGGAAATTCACGATATTCAGCAAGGCTGTTTCGATTAGCTGCGCTTCTACAAGCGTTGCCTCGATGCGCATGATCGGTTCATTTGCAAAGACAATTTCGCCTTCACGCATTGAATGAAGTGTTCCTGTAAAGGACAACCCGCTTAAATAATCAATGAAATCGCTTTTATAACCGAGTTCATCTTTTAAATACGCTAGATCACTTTCGGTGAAGGAGAAGTCCGATAAATATTCAATCGCTTTCTCTAAACCAGCAAATACAGCGAAGCCATTGTCAAATGGAAGCTTTCTGAAGAAGAGTTCAAAAACTGCCTTCTTCTCATGAATGCCGTCTCTCCAATACGTTTCTGCCATGTTAATTTGATAAAGATCTGTATGTAGTGATAAACTGTCGTCAATAAACCGATGCTCCAACTTCCATTCTCCTTCCCTTACTTAACCACTTTCGCACCAAGCGACTGCTCAAAGTGAGAAAGTGCCCACTCGTGCCCCGCTTCATTAAAACTCGCTACAGCATTCTGGTGAATCACAAGTTCGAAGCCTTTATTGTACGCATCAACAGCTGTATGAAGTACACAAATATCGGTACATACGCCGGCTAAATGAAGTTCAGTGATGCCGCGTTCGCGCAGTTTCATTTCTAATTGAGTGCCTGCAAAAGCAGAGTATCTTGTTTTTTCCATATAGTAGACATGCTTTAAATGTTTTGACGTGTGAAATAGTGAACTTAGTTTGCCATAAAGTTCAATTCCCTTTGTCCCGCGAATATTATGGGGCGGAAATAACTTTGTCTCTGGATGAAAAGGGTCTTGCTCTTCATGATGATCGACTGCAAAGACGACAAAGTGTCCTTCATCAATAAACGAAGAAGTGATCTCTGTGATCTTAGGCTCAATCGCCTGTCCAGGCTTTCCGCATGTCAATTTTCCATCGTCTGCAACAAAATCAACGGTATAATCAATACAAATCAATGCTTTGCCCATCCGCATCTCTCCCATATGCTCTTTTGACTCATTATAGCCTATTCATTTCACTAGGGAAACCTATTCAACAGATTCGTGAGAAAAAGCCTTTTGAAGCAGCTCATCTTCTATATAGATGTGCTCTTGATTAACCGCATTCGGCAGCTCTATCACAAGACCAAAAGGAGAATGCGCCTCATAATGATTCACCACTTTAAAGGAACAACCAGCGGCATTAGCCATTTTCACATATTGAGAATATGAAGCATAGGACAACTCACCATTTAAAAGAACAGTGGCCTGACGGTTGGACTTTAATACTTGTTCGACCTCTTGATACGGTTTATTTCGTAATACCTGTCCCTTTGTCAGGGCGAGAAGTGCTCGTTCCCTTAATGAACCGAGAAACATTCTTCGTTCATCGGGCTTTGTTTCAGCATGTCCAAATATTCCTTGCTGCAAATAAAAGTCTACGGATTCTTCTTTCATCGCTGTTTTCACTCCTGGTTTTAAAATTTACATTTCTGTGACCCAGTGCACAATCTTTAGTGCAAGCTCACGGACTTCGTCTGTTTCTGCTCTTTCCATTAAGGATTGCTCGAGCGTATGGACCAGCTGCTCTTTTTCGTCCTGGTACGCAATGGATATACTCCATTCAATGTCAGGTACGGCAACAAGCGTTTTATATTCTTTTTTATTTTCATGTAAATATACATTGTAGGTCTTTGGTTGCCGGCTTGTGATGTGTGCTTTTCTAATTTTCATTTGACTCTGTTCACACCTCTTTTTTCTTCTTACATCCATATCCATTGTACCATAAAAAAAGACAGCTTCTGAAAAGGAAATCCCTTTCAAAGCTGGCTACGCATTGAAGCTCTTTTGCTGACTAATAAGATTTAAATCCCAAACAAATGTGACGTTTGGACTGTTAAAAAATTGGACGAGGTCCCCTGCATTATAGGTACCTGAACCACCGGCGGAGTAATCAACACTTTTTGGCGAAATGGGAAAAACACCGCCGAAATGTGCCGCCCCATTTCCGTACACACGATCTATATGAATAGGTTCAACAATCGCTAGCATTGCGCTACCACCTTTTCTATCCACATCATTTGCCCAGCTCAACAATACGTGTATCACAAATAAAAAAAGACAGCTGATATTTGATCACCAGCTGTCTTTCTATGCATTAAATGATTGAGGCTGGTCAAACAATGTGAAGTCCCAAAGCATCGTCGCATTAGGATCACTTGTAAGAGACATATAATCACCTGAATTAAAGGCTCCCGCCCCGCCAGTGGAGTGGTTTACAGCCAAAGGGGCAATGGCCAGTACATCACCGAAAGTAGCTGCACCGTTTCCTCCTAATGACTCGATATGAATAGGTCCAACGATTGCAGGCATCAGAATCTCCCCCTATCTGCTTATGTCAATCATCTTATGCAAAAAGGGAAAAGTTGTGCATCTGCCCTATACGTTTAAATGCTGTTCTTTACGAGACCGCTGACGCAGCTGAACCAATCTGACAATATTCAAGGTGATCGCTTTGAGCAGTGCATAGACAGGGACTGCAAAGATCATGCCAAGGATTCCCCCAAAGCTTCCTGCACCAATTAACAGCAGGATAATGGTCAAAGGGTGTGTGTTAAGGCGTTTCCCAATGATCAATGGAGAAATGACATTTCCGTCAATTTGCTGAACGACAAGAATCACAATCACTGTCACCACTGCTTTTCCAGGCGAATCAAGAAAGGCAATCAGCACAGCTGGTGCCGCGCCAAGATATGGTCCAAGGTACGGGATCACATTTGTGACCGCAATGATAATACCGAGAATAAGCGCATATTTCACACCAATTAATAAGTATCCGATAAAACAAGCCACTCCAACAAATAAACAGACAACAATCTGCCCCTGTATGTAAGCCGCAAGTGTGTCGTTTAATTCTTTAAAAATTTTCAACCCTTCCTTACGGTAAGGCATTGGCAAAAATTGAACGAGCTTGTCCGGAAACTTATGCCCGTCTTTCAGCATATAAAACAAAATGAACGGAACTGTGATAACGGCTAAGGCGATATTGGCAATCACGCCAAACACAGCAGACATACTTGAAGCGATATTTTCCGGCAAATCTTTTAATGTCGAAACGATCGTCTGTTCAAATTTTGAGACAGACACATAATCTTGGTTCATCATCCAAGTAAATGTTTTAGAATGCGAAAAGTCATTGATAAACTTCTGCATGTCCGTCACATAACCAGGGAAGCTTTTGACAAGTCCACCGACCTGCGAGACAATCACCGGTCCAGCAGCATTGACGATGAACGTGATGAGTCCAATGAACAAGAGATAAATGATCAGGATAGCGAGTGTCCTAGGAATTTTCTTGGACAAAAATCGAACAATTGGATTAAAGATGAAAAAGAGAATACCCGCCAGCAAGATGGGGACAAACAGTGTTGATGCAAATAAAATAATCGGTTGAAATAAAAACGAAACCTTAGTTGATACATAGACAATGAGTAAAACAAGTAATATTTGGAATGTCCAAAAATGAACTTTAGATTTTAACAAAGATGCTCCTCCTGTTACGTATTGATCTTATTAAAAAACTACTATTCAACCCACCTTCTGTCAACTGCTTCTTGTTTTAGAACCTCATTTTTTGAAAAAAAAAGAACAATTGGTATATCATGCACTTTTTCCAGATATACATTCAATAAGCATGAAAAAAAAGCAGACATCTATGCGTCTGCTTGTTACACTCTTTCACTGTGATCAGGCATCACCGACACGATTTGCTGGATCCGCACATAAAAAACTGATTTCGCCCCCGCTTCAATCACAATATGATCCGGCATAACTTCCTTCAATTTCCCACGCACCGTATCTTTCACTGTTTGCACAATTAATCTCATACCGACCACTTTCTGCAATGTTTGATAAACATATGGATCAACTAATGAAACAAGCTGTGGACTTCCTTGTTGTGCCATCCTACCTGCCCCTTTACTTGTGTATTTACCCACAGCGTATGCATGAACCCATGTGAATGTCACTCAGGGCAAACCCACAACATTAATACCATATTTTTACAAATAGTACGTTTTTACATTTTTAAGAAGTATAATAGATTGGTGCTGCCAACAATTTAAATCATTCGAAGAGGTGAATTGTCTTGAAAAAACTCATCTGTATTGTTGCTGTCATGCTCTTTCTATCCTCTGCAAGTTATGCGTATGCAGGCACAATTGGAGATCCACCTGGGACGCCGGGGAAGTGGTTTAAAGGAGAAGAGCCCGTTCAAAAAGACGAGTCAAAACCACCACTTGTTTTTGTTCATGGCATTAACAGCTCCTCCTCCACTTGGTCCGATCGAAACGATATGGCAAAGCAGGCTGTTCTGAACGGATACGAAAGCGCATTCATAGATTTGCATCCAGATCAGGACATGAAAAAGAACGGCAAACTATTAGCAGAAAAGCTCAAAGAAATCTATGATGCGTTTGGTAGAAAACTCATTGTGATTGGTCATAGTAAAGGCGGGGTCGATACACAGTCCGCACTGGTGTATTTCAAAGCACATCCCTATGTGGAAAAGGTCATTACTCTCGGCTCTCCTCATAACGGGACACCGCTTGCGGATCTAGCGTATAGCAAGGGCGGAAGCTGGCTCGCGCAAATTCTTGGACAAAAAAGCGACGCGCTTTATTCTTTGCAAACCGGTCTGATGGCGGCTTTTCGAAGTGAAACCGACCAGCTGGAGGCGTTTCCCAATAAATATGTCACCTACTCTGGCTCGGAATGGGGAACATTTGGCGGTGTGCTGTATTTAGGCGGCATGTATTTAAAGAGCTTTGGTGCAAATGATGGCGCCGTCACGGTAAACAGCACAAGACTATCGTATGCAAACAATATTTTAACAGGAAAATGGGATCATCATTCAATCAAAAACGGCACAAGTATGTTTCCTGTGTTCCAGCATCAGCTTCTGGCAAATGTCGCAAGCGCTGAAAATGAAAATAAAGAGGAACAAGAGCCCGTTTCTGCTGAGCTGAATACAGATGTTTATGTGAAAGGTGGAGAAAGTGAAAAGGATAAAACAGAAGCGTTCTATGTAGAGGAAGGAACGAATGGCTTATCGATTCAGTGGTTAAATGAAAGGCAGGAGACGCGGCCAGAAATCATCGCCCCAAATGGAGACGTCTTAACAAACCTTAAGACATCGGAAGCATCTTTCCCATATGAAGGCGCATATTCACACCATGTGCAAATCAATAAGCCCGTTCCTGGAAAATGGACGATTCGATCGAATTCAGGCAAAAAGGCTCCTTATCTGCTGCTTGTATCCTTTGATTCACCATTAAATGAAGAAATTAAAGCAGCTGCATCGAAGTCAGGGGATGCATCGACCCATTCAAGCGGTCTGATTAAACGGTTAAGCAAATCAGTGGAAACCAATTACTTTAAAGATGCACAAAAGGATCATCCACTGAAAACAAGTACCTCATCAGCCATTCAATTGAAAAAAGAAGGTGCTTATTCCGTCACGGTGCATTACACCGGACTCACTACGTCAGGAACATCTGCGTTTAACCGTACCGTTATTCGCACGTTGTATGTCGATCAGCACGGAACGATTCATGGAGATATTCCATACTAAACAGAGCGTTTCATGGGCTGGAGTGCCTGCTGCACTTTCTGATCCAAATCGGCAATCTTTTTCATTGCCAATGATTCGTCTATTTGTCTGTAATGGTGGTGTCCGCCAGGCTCTTCATCCATTTCATCTGCTTTCTTCACAATTTGCTGGAGTGTGTCCTTATGGAGGTCGCCCTCTGGCAAATATGAATCCGTATGAAGCAGAATCGCAAGTGCAATATCTTTGGCTGCTTTTGGTTCCTCCCCGAGCCGTATGAGCAGTTTGTGTGCCCGCTCTGCACCTTTAATGGCATGAATGTCATTTCTTCTATATGTCTCGTAATCCCATTCTCCGCCGGCTGTATACCATTCATAGTGGCCGATATCATGCAAGAGTGCTGCTTTCACAGCCAGATCTGGGTTAATTCCCGCCTGCATCGCCAGCTTGAATGCGTGATAAGCACAAGCAATCGCATGGGCTTTTCCTGAACGATTTAAATACTTTTGAGCAACTGGATGGGTGTAAACATCCATTAATGTAACCTTTCTCATGGAAACCCCTCCTTATCTATATTTTTAGCATCCTAACATATTCTGAAAAGAAACTCAAATGTTCTGTTATATTTTCTATGAGTCTCAAGATTAGCTTATGTCAAATCAGCTGGTTTTGCTTGTACAAGACGAAAAAAGCAGTCGTTATGACTGCTTTTT
This sequence comes from Bacillus sp. NMTD17, assembly GCF_002998735.1. Taxonomy (NCBI): domain Bacteria; kingdom Bacillati; phylum Bacillota; class Bacilli; order Caryophanales; family Bacillaceae; genus Bacillus; species Bacillus sp. NMTD17. The sequence goes on along the minus strand of NZ_PVRH01000001.1, from coordinate 875,936 downwards.
TCGTCTTGTACAGCGTGATATGAAAACCCTTGAAGTCTAGGAAGGCCGAGTACTGGCGCGGAGCGAATTTGAGATTCGTGAGCACCGGCACGCAGGACAGACACCGAATGCGAGGATTTGTCTTCACGCTGCTACAGTCGTTATGACTGCTTTTTCACATACTCACGTGCATCGTATACGCATCCGCCAGCTGGATCATCCGCTAAAAGATCGAGCAAAATATCTGCGACTTCATCTGGACTCTTCAGCGTGCCTGTTTCATATAATTGCTGAAAACGGTCAATTTGTTCGAAGTCCTGTTTTGATGACTTCCGAATCTCCCTCTGCATATCTGTATCAATGGTGCCGGGGGAAAATGAAAACGTGTTGATTGGATACGCCTCGTCCTGCTGTTCCTCATGCAAAGTCCTCATAAACATATCAAGTCCTGCCTTTGAGCTGCAATACGCACTCCAGCCTTTATAAGGGTTTTTCGCCGCTCCAGAAGAAAGGTGAACGATCGTTTTCTTTCCGCTATATGATTGAGTCTGCTTGGTAAAAACATGGCTCAGCAAAACAGGGATGACAAGATTCAACGTATAATGCTGATGAAGCGTATCCTGTCCGCCTTGCCCCACACGTTTGATAGGTGTCACCATGCCTGCATTATTGACGAATAAGATGTCATCAGCAGCTGCCAGTGTTTGCGGCGTGAGACTATCTTGAAGCCATTTGGCTGCTGCTTTCTCATCTGTCAGGTCGACCTGTGTATGTGTGAGCTCCGGATGGTAAATCGGCGATGCACTTCTTGCTGCCGTATACACATGGTCCCCGCGTGAAAGCAGCCGGTTCACAAGTGCTAGACCAAATCCTTTTGATCCGCCTGTAACGATTGAAATTCGAATGACAATCTCCTCCCTTGATAACACTATTTTACGTAGTGGAACGGTATGACATCAAGCAATCTGCATAAGAAAAGCCTGCCTCTTTTCAAAGAGACAGGCTATTTCTTTTCAGCCTTCACATTCACCTTAGGAATCAGAATGAACATCACGACAATGCCAAAGACGATTAAGAAACCAAAGATGATGGGAAGCAGTGCTGATGTCTGCTTCTTGTGATCATCGCCAGAAGGTGCTGATACAGCGGCATCACGAAAAGAGATATTCATCTCTTCCATCATGTGAGCTGATGTTTTGGGCGGGTTCTCTTTTAGATCACTGAAAAGCTGCGGAGAAAGAGACCCTCCCGGAGTTTTAGGCGGTTCAGCAAAATGAATGTCTGTTTTGACTGTTGATGTCTTTTTGCTTTGTTCGTATTTCGTTTGATCCCTCAATATACTTGAGTTAATATTGAGTTCTTTTTCCTGATATTCATTCGGCTTGACATTTGTATCCGTATCTTCACCAGCAGCGAAAGCAGCAGGAATGAGGAGAAAAAGGGACATGACACCAAGTGCCACCCCTTTCACGAACAGATTAAGCCTCATGAGTCACATCACGTTCCTCCGTTTTATCTTTCCATAGCTTTGTCACAAGCGGGATGGCCATGAAGAGGACAGTTAAAATCACTAATCCTATAACACCCATTCCAAAGTGATCTCCATTTCCATATTGGATGGATAGGTACACGTCTGTCACTGGATTTGTGAAATAGAAATTCGGCATCACCAAATCAATTAATGGTGCGACAAAGAAGAAAATAAGCGCCGTTGCTGCCATCCATCCGGCAATAGAGCCGAAAAGGAACGCCGTGCGAATAAAGGCGGAACAAGCCACTAATAGTAAAATCGTGAAAATGGACCACTGAATCGCTTGATCATCTGCAAGCTTGTAAATGTTCAGTCCAAACAAGCTGATCATGAGTCCGACTAATAGATTTAAGATGCCAAACAGTGCACCTTTAACCAGCATCGGAGCTGCCGCATAATACGAGCTGAAAAAGCCAATTAACAAACTACTGATCATCACAATGACCAAAATGACCACTGGCGGTACCGTCTGCGTTTTTTCTTCTGGCACATCACCGCTGATTTTCAGCGGATTGGCTAAGTGGTTATACACATAGTTGCTGTTGCCTTGATCACTCAATGTGTTTCCTAAAATACCTTTCAAATCTTGCTGAACAAGCTTCGTAGAGTTGACATTCTTGCTCCAGTTTTCATTCAGCGTATCCGCTTTTTCTTGAACTGTTGTCACACTCTCTTCAATGTTATTCGTATAATCCGCCACCCCTTTTTGGCGGTCGGTTAACGAACTCATATTTTCAGAAAGACGAAGCACTTCCTGACCAATTGAATCCTGTGCACTGACAACAATTGAACTGCCTGCAAGGTCTGCCGTATACACTGCATCTCCTTGATCAGCCATTTGCTCCGCAACATTGTCCGCACTTTCAGAGATTGTATTTAATTCCTGTTCCATGCTTGCCTGCTGAGTCGAAATGTATTCTGCATAGCCATCTGAAAACTTCTGCATCTCATCAATAAAAGTAGACACATCATCGTTTGACGTCAGCATCTGGTTTTTGAGCGTATCCCAGTTTTCTGTTTCCTCTTTTTTGATGGAGAGGATGGACTGGATTTTCTCTTCTTTTGTGTCTAGTAGAGAAGAGTTATTAGATGGTTGATAGACATTTGCAATCATCAGCTCTAGCTGGGAGAGTTGATTGGAATAGTCCATTAATTTTTTAGTTCTTGTTGAATTTGTTTCAAATTTTTTCTCAAAAAGGTTATCATTAAAGGCTTCACCAATCGGTGAGTTTCTGCGCTTCAGCTCTTTTACTTTGCTTAAAATAGAGGATTCCTGATTTTTGATTTCATTTGGAATCACATTATATCGATCTTGTAACCATAGGAACATCTTTTCAAACTTTTCTACTTTTTTCGTAAGGCTCTCAAGCTCTTTACTCATTTGACTCACTTTATCTTTCAATTCGTCATTATGAGCGGTAGCTTTTTCTTGAATTTTCTTTTTCACTTCTTCTAAACGAGTAGAGAGTGCTTTAAGGTCATCCTGAGATGAATTCGTGCTGCCGGTATCTGGCTGAGCAGGATTTTCATCGCCTTCACCTTCTTTGCCATCTTCAGTAGAAGGCGGCGTCTCCTGTTCTCCTAATTCATCTGCAAGGTTGTTCATTTCTGTTGAAATTTGCGAGAGCTCATTTGTTTCTTCATCTAGGTTAATCCCAATCTCTTCTGGTTTTTCATTATCTTGATCTGATGGCCCGTCATCATCAGAGTCAACTGGACGCTCAGGCTCATCCATCAACTCTTGCCGTTTAGCCAATAGCTTCGTTTGCAAGGCTGATATCTTATTTCGATAGTCTTTTAAGTAACGATCTTCATACTTTTTAATCAGTTCTTCTTGAGACGCCATCACAAGATCCGTTAATCCCGTTGCTTGCTTAGGAATGGCGTCCTCTCTTGACTTTTGAACAGATTGAATGGCGCTGTCAGTTGTGTTCAGCTGACTTTGTACCCCGTTGATGTCTGTTTTTAGTCCGCCCATTTGATCACTAAAGCTGCGGGCATTTTGGTTTTGAATATCAGCAAGCTGTTTGAGCCCTTGCTGGATTTGTTTTTGACTTGTCGATTGCGCTTTGATCAAGAGGTCCTTTTGTTTGTCTTGATACTGCTGGTATTGATCGACTGCTTTCACAAAGTCCTTTAACTGGTTCTTTGCTTCTTCTGTTGTACTCAAACCGTCTTTATACTGTTTCTGTGAATCGGTCATCGCATTTTTTAATTCTTCTATTTGTTTCTTCTGCTGCTGAACGGCATCTGATAATTTGTTTGAGTTCGGCTTATAGAAGTTATACATCGTGTTTTGGAATTCGACTTCTTTGCCGACAATATGCTCAAACTCTTCTCTAACATTGCCGATTTCCTGTGATACAAAACTCCAGTATAACGTTGACATCTGTTCATTCATTTTCTTTTGCGCATTTTCCAGCTCTCTTTGCACTTTCTCTTTATTGACTGAATTGAGCTGATCTTGAATGGAAAATTGAATGGATGCCTTTTCAGGGTGGTCTTTATCATAGCTGAGCACATTTTTAGAGAAATCAGACGGAATATAGAGGACAGCGTCATACTTTCTGTTTTTCAGTCCATTTTCCGCCGCACTGCGATTCACTACGGTCCATGTATAATCTGGACGCTCTGATAATGCTGCCACGACATCCTGTCCGAAACGAGCGGTGTTTTCACTTTCGCTCGCTCCCATATCTTCATTGACCACAGCAATATTACGTGTGGCATTCTTTTTCTGTTTTGCCGGGTCATCTCCAATGAGGTGGAAAAATAAAATCGGCAGAACAAGAATCAATATCATGGTCGATACGATTTTGATGGAGCTTTTTTGCTGCTCTGTCATTGAACACTCTTCCTTTCTACCGCACATAAAGGAACCTGGATTTTCTTCTCTTTCCCGTTTTCAACCAAATACCCGAACCCTGGCTGAATATCTGGTTCTTGTCTTGCATATGGAAGCGGTATGATGTTTTGCTCTGATTTTTTCATGAGTAACATGGCATGACGAACTTGTTTGATTTCGTTTGTGAGTGCATCATAGCCTTTACTGAATTCGGTATGATTCCCTGATGCGATCAGGCTAAAGCCTAGGTGTGCATATGACTTCATGAAATCAGCCAATTGATCTTGAAGACGCGGATCGATCGTCTGCTGAAAACGCGTAATGCCATCAATCACAAGCACAATTTGAGGGAACGACAACTGATCGGTCTCTCCCCTGCGTACAGCTTCGACGTACATCTCTTCCCGCACCTTGAATAAACGGTCTATTTCCTCTGCCCATTCGGTAATATCATCCTTTGTTTCAAGGTAATCGATATTCTCTTCCTTTGCATAATGGGAAAGACCCCGATCAATCGAATCAAACACGGCCAGTTTCTCAGGTTTTGCTGCTAAAAGCTGATCAAGCATCAGTTTTGTCACATTTGTTTTCCCTCGCTGCGTTTGACCGATGATGAGGCAGTGTTTATTCTTTTTCAAGTCAAAGTAAACAGGTGCAACAGATTCCTCATCTAGTCCGACTGGAATGTCATACGGCTGTTTTTGTTCTTCTAAACGACTCTCTAGCTCCCAAATGGTCAGTTTATCAGGAAGCATTGGCACAGGCTTTGGTTTTTCAGCTGTTTCAAAGCGATCATGAAGAAACTGTATCTCTTCTTTCAAATGCTCAAACAGTTCGAGATCGTTCTCTCCTTCAACTGGCAGGAACATTTGCGCAAAGTAAAGCTCTTCTTTGTTGATAATGACTCGTCCTGGAATCGGTTCTAAGCTGAATTTCGGTCTGCCAATAATCGAATACGCCTCTCCTTGATCCATTAAATAATGGACAACCTTTGTTTTCAAGTTGTTCATAAGAGATTGGCGGACTGCGTTTACCCGAGTCGCTGTAATCAAGAAGTAAATTCCTAATGATTGTCCATCACGGCTCAGCTGGATAAATTCAGATTCAAGTTCATGCATTTCGTCTTTGACAATGTCAAAGTTGTCGATCACGATGAAAATGAACGGGAGCTTTTTCTCATTTAAGGCGTTGTACATTTTGATATGACTCATTTCTTGCTGCCTGAACAACCGTTTGCGGTATTCAACCTCTTCCCGCAGACGCGTCATCGACTTTTGAATCTTTCTCATTTGATCCATTAAGAAATAATCCGCCGTGTGCGGCAGCTTGGCTAACGGAAGCAATGTCCCGTTTCCGAAGTCATAAATATACGCATGCCATTCTTCAGGTGAATATCTCTCCGCAAAACTCATGAGCAGTGTTGTCGCAGCAAGTGATTTGCCGTAGCCGGAGGAACCGAAGATTCCAATGTTCCCATCTTCCATCATTTGATAAGAAAGTGGATGCTGGCTTTGCTGATCTGGCTCATCGACAAGCGCAAAATGGAAGACATGCTCTTCACTCGACGCATAACGTGATTTTGGAATCCGTTCTTCAAGCGGTGGAAGCCATGGACTTGGGAGCTTCTCAATCCCAAGCTCCTGCTGCATACGTTCAATTTCATCCACAACAGCAGAAATCTCCGATACTGTCTCTTTCTTCACTGCCGGCTCTGTGCTTACCCCTGATAACGGAATGAGTCCAGTATCTGTCACAATGGCAATGTCATCTTCTGATCCGTAGCCATCTTCCATATAAGGCGCACCGCTCCAAGCTGATTGGAACAATTCATAAATTTCATTGTTCCCCACTTGTAAGTAGCCGCGGCCTGTAACGGTAATGGACGCCGCATCACTATTTTTCAAAATTTCCTTACTGTCTGACGCATCTTGTACTTTTAGTGCCACCTTAAAGCGGGAGTTACTCCAAATTTGATCATCGATGACTCCGCCTGGCTTTTGTGTAGCCAAAATGAGATGGACCCCGAGGCTTCGGCCGATACGTGCAGCACTGACAAGCTCCCTGATAAAGTCCGGCTCTTCACTTTTTAATTCAGCAAACTCATCAGAGATTAAGAATAAATGAGGCATTGCCTGTTCAGCCTTTTTCTCCTTATAGAGCTTCGTATAATCATTGATGTGATTCACATGATATTGATCAAACAACCGTTGTCTTTTCTTCAATTCACTTTTAATTGAGGCAAGCGCTCTTTCACTAAAGTTTTTGCTGCCTTCAATATTGGTGATGGTGCCAAGTAAATGAGGAATATTTCGGAACGGCTGCGCCATTCCGCCTCCTTTATAGTCAATCAATAGGAAAGCGACTTCATGTGGATGAAAGTGTACAGCGAGCGATAAAATGTACGTCTGTAAAAATTCACTTTTCCCTGATCCTGTTGTTCCCGCCAACAGGCCGTGCGGACCGTGTGCTTTTTCATGCAGATTCAGATCCACAATGTCATTTTTCCCTTTATAACCGATTGGCACAGATAGTGATTTGGCCGTTTCCGATGTGAGCCATTTTTCACGAATGCCAATGTCGTCTACCTGTTTGGCATGAAAAAGATCAAGGAAGGAGACCGTTTCAGGAATCGAGTTGGTCATTCCAACTTGATGATCTAATGTTCTCAGTGTTCTGGCAAACAGCTCATTGTCCCCGCGCTCATGTGTATCAAGCTGAAATGGAATTCGGACGGCTTTCTTGTGCTGAATGAGAATATCTCCTTCTTCTTCGTTAATATAACGGACAAGCGTCGAGATATTTTCAGCTAAGCTTTCCTTTGTTTCAGCAGCAAAGATAATTGAGATGCCAAGGTCAGTCCGGCTGCCTTCTAAATATTCTAAAATCACATGTTCAGCAATAAGCTCGTGATTTGTCACGATAAACACAAAGTGAGGCGTAAAGATTTTTTTCTCTTTTTCTTCTTCTAAATCACGCTCACGTAAAATTTCATAAATCGAGGACAACAGCTGATCGCGTGTTTGTTCGTTGTAAATAAACCCTTTGCCGTATGTATGAGGCAGCTGGAAATGCGGAAGCCATTTCATCCATTCCCAATTCTCATACTCCTGCTCATGAAAAATAAAGACAAATCTCAAATCGTGATAGCTGTGCGAGAAAGCAAGCTGTCCGACAAGTTGATGAAGCTCCTTTTTCACAATGGCTGGCTTTCCAATCAAGCCTGTTGGGCCATCTGCAAGACCAAATGTAATGGGTACATCCTTCACTTCACGATAGACCTGTTGCATGTGCTGCGTTTGTTCCATTAAGTCATCCATGTCACGATTGGCCATATCGCCACCGCTCATCGATAATTCATAGCTTGATGGGACTGCACCCGTCCCAAGACGCAGCTGCAAGAAATCGTCACTCACAAGTGTTTTTTCCCAAATCCGGCCGCTAATTTCTGACGTTAAGTACTTCATTTGTTCAAATGACGGATAATGATACGTCAAAATATATTGCTGGCGGTCGTAGAGCTCTTGCAGCTCTTTTCGTTTATTTTCTAAGTATAGAGAATAGACTCGCTGCCGTTTCTCTTCCCGTCTTTTGCGTTGTGATTTCTCTTTAAAGTATTGAACGGACGATGTGATTAAGGTCATGATAAACATCGCCATCGACACGACAATAAAGATCCCGCGCGGCTGGACAAGAGCGACAATTCCCATCACAAGGAGCATCACAAGCGGCGGAAGGACAACAAGCCAAAGCCCTCTGCTGTTATTTTCACTCTCCTGCGAAGGAAAGCTAAAGGATACCCGGTCATCTGGCAGGTCATAAATTAAACGAGGTGTTCGTCTATATAAAGGATATTTTTGTTTTGTTTCTGTGCTTGGTGCTTTTGTTTTTTCCAAACGTGTTTGAAATGGTTCATATGCAGTCACCTGCAATAAATCATCATCTTTCAATGTCACCGTTAGAAAGTTCCAGAACAGTTCATCTCCAGTATAAACCTTCTCTGGACCATGGATTTTTTTCCCGTTCACATAAATCGTCTCGTCCTGAGGCATGACATACCAAGTTCCTTCGATTTTCTCCAAAGTAAACTGGCTCGCATCTTGAAACATGGAATGCGCTTGTTCTTTCCACACATCAATACCATCTTTTTCCTCACGTGAAAAAGACAGCTCGACTCTATTTCCTAGGTAATAAATGTGTTGGTCATGATGTGCTTCCATTAACATAAGTGTAAGTGATCCAAGTTTATATGGTTCATGTAGAAGTAATGTGCCTTTCTTCCCTTCACCCTGATAAATGGAAAAGCCATCATTCGGTTCATCGGGAGATAAACGGATGACCCCTTCATCAAACGAAAGTGTAGGGATTGTCACCGTATGCTCTATTTCAGGTCCAATCACAGCTTCTCGATTGAACTGCTCGTCTAAACGGACGGTTTGATAATCCTCCTCATAAAAAACCCAAAGAAGACTCAAACGCTCCACCTCCTCATGGGACAGCAGCAACTGTCAGTTGTATCGAAAGAATTATTTTTTCTCATCTTTTTTCGTCTGAGAGGTTTTCTTTTTCGCTTCAGATTCTTTCTCTTTTTTCTCTTGATCGGCTTTTGACTGCTCTTTTTGTTCAGCTGTTTCATCTGTTTGGCTTGCGCCCGAGGAGTCGTTGGTGCTTGTCTCCGTTGTTTCTTTTTCTTCATATTTCGCCATTTCCTTAATAATCGGGTCTAGCTGTTTTTGTTTTTCTTCTGCAGTAAGACTGTCATCGTTTTGAATGTCATTGCGGTAGGCGACGAGTGCCGTGAATATGTACCGGTCATCTCCAAGTACACGTGCAATATCAAGTGCTTCCTTGCTATTGCCTTGTCCAATATGAATCCAGAAAAGGAAATATTGCGGATCAGTCTGTAATGTGTATGTATCTGTGATTTCTTTTTTATGCTGATCGAGTAACAGGTTGCCTTGATTCGTTTGTACATACGAAATGGCCAGTTCATATTGAAGAGAGACCGGCATTTGATTGGCTGAATATTTTTCTAACGTATCCACCACTTGGCTGTACTGTTTGTTGAGATAATATTTGTTTGCCTCGACATACGCTTCTTGTTTCGGCATCGCAAAAAAGAAGGTGTAAATGGTGTACACCAATGCCGGGATTAATAGGACAAGCAGACCTAGTCCGATATATCGTTCGATCTTCCATTTCTTTTTCGGAATGGTTAATAGCGTTTTCTCTTTCGTTTCAATCGCTTCGATTTTTTGCTGAGTGAGGGCAGACAATTCTTCCAGCGACTGCGTTTCAACGATTTCTTTTGCCAGTTCAGATAGTTTCAGCGTCTCACTGTATGCCACATATTCCTGAAACTGATATTCATGGTCCACCACTCGAAGAATGACGGCTTTGACTTCTTTTAATAAACGATGTTCATCCGTTTCATATGGCGGGATGCTTTCTTTGACGCCGTAATGCAAAAATGCAGGAGCTAAGCCTTGATGAAAAACAATGTTTTCAGGAGAAACAATAGGATGCAGCCGCTTCACGTCGTGTTTGCACACTGCATCGACAAGCTGGTATGAAAAAATCCATTTGCTTTTTTCATCCTTTGCATGGATGAAACGAAATTCCTGATAGGCAGGAGGCGGTTGAATAGAAATGATGACCTCATCTTCAGTTAATTGAATCTCTTTTTTGAATGAAGGATTGATGTCTTTGATCGGTGCCGCTTCTAAACCGTCTAAGAGTTTAATTGTCTCTCTTTGAAAAATGAAGCTGTAGGTGCCACCCTCTTTTTTCATCACTGCTTCTAATTGTTCTTCTAAATAGGAACTCTTTTTATCTGCCATTTACAAAAGTCCTTTCATAGTATTTCCAGCCTGTCTCCTGTGGTGATTCCACAGTCTGACAGCTTATATTCGCCTGAAAACACAGCTTTCTTATTGACTACTCGCACCCAGCCGCCTTCTCGCTTAGGAAGTGAGATTTGTTTTGCCTGCCAGGCGATATGGATGACTTGTTTAATATGTAAATAATTTGATAGTCTCAAATCAAACACACTGCCATCATAATTTTTTAAGTCGATGGTAATATCGATATACACAAATTTCCACCTCACAAAATAGAAAGAGCGCCGGCATCCATTGACACACTCGGCGCTTTTTCTGCTTTTCACACTTAGAAAGGAAATCCCTTTGATTAGCCGCGGATTTGGCTTGCGATGTCTTGGTCAGTGCTTTCAAGTGTATTTGCCGTTTGATCAAGCTGATTGCTGACATCTGTTAATAGATCAGACATTTTGATGAATGAAGGCTTTAACTGCTCGTATTGATCAGCAAATGCTTCACTAGAAGCACCTTCCCACATTCCTTTTAAATCAGAGATCATTCTATTTAGACGATCAACTTGGTTTAACACTTCTTGACTTTCAACACCATATTGCTTAGCGGTCGCTCTTAGTTCTTCTGGGGTTACGCGAATAATTCCTGACATATTCCTCATTACCTCCCGTGCATAGCCGCCATATAATGGGCTAATCCACTTATTTTTTGACGTTATTATTATAAAAACAGAAATGATACACAGTCAAACAAATCTGTTTTTATTTTACAAAATGAGTCTATGGAATTACTGTTTTTTCGCTTTTTATCTAGTATTTAACATTTTTTTGGTCATATATTCTTAATAAGTGTAGACACACTTCACTGAATCTTTCCGCCTATTGATTTATTACTACGTTATTATTGTACTATTTCTTTTTCGCCTACTTTTAGCATCGATGCGCTCGCTTCTCAGAGCGATCTCTTTTTTAAATTTATGGCATTTTGTTATTGATTTACGTACCTCTTTCTCTTCATAATGTAAGTACGTGAAATATTCGAAAAAGCAGGGGTTTTTATGACAAAAAAGACAGATCCATTTAAGTACAGCCTTGATCGTTTAGAGGATGTGGCAGACCAAATTAGTGATGTGCTCAATTGCCCTATTACTATAGAAGATACGCATCATCGATTGTTGGCTTATAGCACACATAATGATTTTACTGATCCCGCCAGAACTTCAACCATTATCTCCCGCCGGGTACCGGAAAAAGTCATTAATCGGCTTTGGAAGGACGGCATCATTCCTACACTCCTTAAAACAGACGAACCGCTTCGTGTCCCTCAAATTGCAGAGGTGGGTTTATCTAGCAGGGTTGCCATTTCAATCTGGAAGGACAAAGAAGTACTCGGTTTTATCTGGGCGATTGAGTCCACACAGCCTTTTTCAGAAGAAGAAATGGACCTTCTGAAGATGGCAGCACATGCTGTTAAAAACAAATTACTTAACTTACAAATTCGCAAAACGAAAACAGAAGAACGCAATCAGGAGCTTTTCTGGAAGATGCTCACAGGTCATATTCATGAAAAGGATGAGATGCTAGACCTATTTTTAAGACTTGGCATCAGATGTCCAGACACGTATGCCATCATCATTTTCCGCCTTCGTGACGAACTCACAGAAGACACTGAAAAAAAGCTATCTTACCTGCTTGAAACAACGCAGCAAGTCCAAGTGCTATTAACAACTGTTGATTTTCACGAATTCATTATTCTTGTCTCACCCAAAACGGAACACCCGCTGCACGATATTAAACAATTCACAAGCGGCATGCTGCAGCAGCTGTCTGACCGTTATCATATCCATCACGTTCAAGCAGCGATTGGTGGAATTTACGATAACATCTCTTATATTCAGCCTTCCTATAAAGAAGCACTGGCTGTATTAAAAACAAAAGAGCGCTTTCCTGTTGAAACCGAACGTTTACACAGTTTTTCTGAACTTGGTATTTATCAATATTTAGATGTCCTCGCTGAAAAACGAAGGGGCTCATCTTACTCCAGTTACTCTTTATCAAAGCTGGAAGATTACGACCTGAGGCATCATTCCAACCTAGTCGAAACCCTTGAACGATTTATTGACTGTGACAGCAATGCCAATATTGCCGCAAAGCAATTAAACATCCACATCAATACCTTGAATTACAGATTAAAACGTATTACAGACATTGCAGAAATAGATTTAAAAAACATGAATGAGAAAATGACCATATACCTTGATATGAAGCTTAAAAACGTCCATTTGTGAAATTTCACAAAGAGGCGTTTTTTTATTTTTTATTTCAACCGAAGCATTTTTTAAACATTCAGGATACACTAGACATACAATATGAATAGATAAGCATGGGAGGAATAAACATGATCATCGGCATTCCGAAAGAGATTAAGAACAATGAAAACCGAGTGGCATTAACACCAGGAGCAGCTTCTCAATTACTTTCAGCTGGACATCAGATTTTAATTGAAACAAACGCTGGTTTTGGAAGCGGATTCACTGATGACGATTATGTATCTGTTGGTGCAGAAATTCTTGATCAAGCGAAAGATGTGTGGGCATCTTCTGATATGATCATGAAGGTAAAAGAACCATTACCTGAGGAATATTCATATTTCAGAGAAGGACTCATCTTATTTACGTACCTGCATCTTGCCGCAGAGCCCTCCTTGGCTGAAGCTTTAAAACAAAAAGGCGTCACAGCTATTGCTTATGAAACAGTAACGGACGGAACATCACTCCCTCTCTTAACACCAATGTCTGAAGTGGCAGGCAGAATGGCCGCTCAAATCGGTGCACAATTTTTAGAAAAGCCAAAAGGCGGTAAAGGCATCTTGCTCGCAGGCGTACCAGGGGTATCAAGAGGGAAAGTCACAATTATAGGCGGCGGTGTTGTTGGAACAAACGCAGCGAAAATGGCGATTGGGCTTGGCGCAGATGTCACTCTTATTGACGTAAACGCAGAACGCTTACGTCAGCTGGACGATCAATTTGGTCATCAAATGAAAACGTTAATGTCTAACCCTGTCAACATCGCCGATTCAGTCAGTGAGGCAGACCTTCTCATTTGTGCGGTGCTGATCCCAGGTGCCAAAGCACCAACGCTTGTGACGGAAGAAATGGTGAAGCAAATGAAGCCCGGTTCCGTCATCGTAGACGTAGCCATTGACCAAGGCGGAATTGTTGAAACAATCGATCATATCACAACACATGATCAGCCTACTTATGAAAAACACGGTATTTTACATTATGCTGTCGCCAATATGCCTGGAGCCGTTCCACGGACATCGACTGTTGCTTTAACGAATGTCACCGTTCCATATGCGCTGCAAATTGCTAATAAAGGCGCTGCAAAAGCCATTCAAGAAAACAAAGCCATCGCAGAAGGTGTCAATGTCATGAACGGACATATCACATATGAAGCCGTCGCTCGTGATCTCGGCTATGATTATGTGCCTGTTCATCAAGCGATCGATGCGTCTTCTATGACAGAAGCTTAATACAGACCCGCCCATTTGATGGGCGGGTTTTATTGTTAACCCATAACAAAAACAGGTTGACAAATAACACTCATCCCCTTAATCTATTTGTACAGATAAGACAGGGGGAAACATCATGCAACAGAAAACAAGAACCGCTGATTTTGTGTTAGTCGGAATGTTTGCTGCACTCATGGCGATTGGTGCGAATATCACATCCATTGTACCGTTTTTACAGGTCGGCGGAATTCCAATTACGATGCAGCCGTTTTTTTGTGTACTTGCTGGTCTTTTGCTTGGCAGACGGCTTGGCGCATTAGCGATGATTGTGTATGCCTTGGTTGGAATTGCTGGCGCACCTGTATTCGCACAGTTTTCAGCAGGCTTTGGGGTGATTTTAGGCAAAAGCGGTGGTTTTATCTTATCGTATATTCCTGCTGCCTGGCTAGCTGGATTCATTTTAGAAAAAAGAAAAAACCCTGGCTTTGGCCGCTTTTTGCTTGCAGCTATTGCAGGTACGACCGTCATGTATGTGATCGGAACGACTTATACGTACCTCGCATTAAATGTGTGGCTAAATGCCCCAATTTCTTATCAAACCACGTGGTTTTTTATGATCTGGTTTATGGTGAAAGATTACGCATTGACGATATTACTTGCGATGCTGGCACCTAAAATTTATCGCTCTGTTTCAAAAGCTACGTCCTTTCGAAAACAACAAGCCGCATCATAAGGGCAGACATCATCTACAAGTCGCATAGAAAAGAGCCTGTCTCCATTCAGGCTCTTTTTCCATCATTTATTCAGCGTATTGATCGATGATTCCTTCTAGCATTCCCTCAAGCACTTCTACATCTTCAAGATCTGCTGGACTGAAGCGGTAGCGTACCAGCTGTTCTCCATCGTTATACATCTCCTCAAGCCACCCTCTGAGGCCTCTTGCTCTGCGGTCGACTTCAAACACAATGTCTAAGCCGCCTTCATCTATCAGAAAAATCAGCTCTAGCTCATCAAGCATATAGCGATAGTAGTCTGATGTCGGAATAAACTCAAATTCTTGAACAAATGGCAGTCGGCGCTGGAAGTAAGGCGCTTGTTCACAGTCTGCTTCGTTCAGGTGGAAGCCAAGATTTCTAGTGGCCTCCAGTACATTTCTCACCCAAGGATGTGCTTCAACGAAAATGCGGTCATAGTCAGATTTATCGATTCCTCCTTGGATATCAAGGTCTGTCATTACTGCAATTTCTACTTTTCCGATCGTCATCGGGGTATCGATAGGAAGAATAAATGAAAACGGAAATTCATGCTTTTCTCCAGGCTGGATGGTAAAAGAATCCGTCACCCGTAAAGTAAAGATATTCACATATTTTCTATGCTCTTCATCATCTTTCACAATCACATACTGTGTTTGAATCTTGACATTGATATAGCGGATGTCCTGAGAGATTTTCCCTCCCTTTACATGGACGGTTCCCCTTACCTCTTGTCCTGGATAATAGGCGTTTTTCTCCAAAATAGTATCTACTTTCGCTGCACCAATCCCAGCACTTGCCGCTAGCTTTTTAAAAAAAGACATCTCTCATCTTCCCCTTTTCATTTTTATCAGCATATATACGTAAGAAAGAGAAAGAAAGATTCATTTAATTCATACTTTAGACCTAATTATTTTTCACCTTCAGAAAGTGAACAAATGGATAAAACATCACAAAAAAAGCTTATAGAAAAAACAACGTTTTCTCTACAAGCTTTCATGTTAAAGAATAATTGCCGCAAGCCAGCCGAACAGGACAAGCGGAACATTATAAAATACGAAGGTTGGAACACAAGTACCCCAAATGTGGTGATGCTGTCCATCCATATTCAACCCAGATGTCGGTCCAAGCGTACTGTCACTTGCAGGTGAACCTGCATCCCCAACAGCCGCAGCTGAACCAATAATGGCAATGGTGGCTAGTGGGCTAAATCCTAAGTGCATACATAACGGAACAAAAATGGTTGTAATGATTGGAATCGTCGCAAAGGATGAACCGATCCCCATTGTCACAAGTAAACCAACTAATAGCATTAAAATGGCCGCTACGCTTTGATTGTTTCCAATGAACTGAGAAGATGCTTTCACTAGTTGTTCAATATCTCCTGTTTTCGTTAATACGTTGGCAAATCCAGCCGCTACAAGCATGACAAAGCCGATAAATGCCATCATATTCATACCGGAAGTAATCAGCGCATCCGCTTCATCTCGTTTCATCATGCCTGTGGCAAACAGAACAAGAAGGCCTGCCAGTGCACCGAAGATCATTCCTTCCACGCCAAGGCTTTGAGATAAATAAAGCTGGACAATGAGTGATACTAAGATAGCCAGCACTGCGAACAATAAGCTCTTTTTTGTATAAGCTGATTTTTCTACGTCCGTGATATCTCGATCCTCATATACTCTTGGCTTCCGATACACAAAAAGGGAAACAAGCAACCCGAGCATCATGCCCCCTACAGGGATAAGCATGGCCAATGGAACATCTGTTAATTGAACAGTCAATCCTGCTTCTTTCATGTTATCACGGAGCATTCCGTGGAAAATCTGTCCAAAACCGACTGGAAGTAAAATATATGGTGCAGTGAGTCCGAAGGTCATGACACACGCTAGCAGTCTGCGGTCAATTTGAAGCTCGTTAAACACTTTTAATAATGGCGGAATTAAGACCGGAATAAAGGCAATGTGAACAGGAACGACGTTTTGTGAAAAACAAGATACGATCAAAATCACAAGAATGATCAGTACTTTTGATAATGTTTTTCTTCTTGAGTCGCCTTCTTTTCCTAGAAGCTTCACTGCTCCTTCAACCATGGCATCTGGAAGACCCGTTTTTGTCAGCGCCGCAGCAAATGCCCCTAAAAGTGCATAGCTAATGGCAACTGTCGCATTTCCTCCGAGCCCGTCAGTAAAGGCTTCCACTGTTCCTCCCAGGCCTAATCCACCTACAAGTCCGCCAGCTAAAGCACCGAGTGCCAGCGCAATCACGACATTGACCCGCAGCAAGCTTAATATCAACATTAAAACAACCGCTAAAACAACTGCATTCATGGTGAAACCCCCGAAATCCTTTAGTTTACTAATGTAGTAGATAATTAAAGTACCAACGTATGTTACCATAGAAAATTTTCTTCGTCAAATGGCGTATGTCCTACATAAAAAAAGCTCCGCCATTTGGCAGAGCCTGATCCTT
This sequence comes from Bacillus sp. NMTD17, assembly GCF_002998735.1. NCBI lineage: Bacteria > Bacillati > Bacillota > Bacilli > Caryophanales > Bacillaceae > Bacillus > Bacillus sp. NMTD17. Next base: position 859,016 of record NZ_PVRH01000001.1, on the reverse strand, counting down.
TATTTCTTTCCTTCAAATCGTTCCACAAATGTGGCCAATGACCGTACCATCACACCTGTCGCCCCTGTTGGCCCAAAGCATGAAGGCTTTTCTGTTGTTGCTGTTCCTGCAATATCTAAGTGAACCCAAGGCGTATCCTCAGCGAATTCACCAATGAATGCTCCTGCCATGATCGCATGACCATCGCGGCCTGGTGAGTTATTGAGATCCGCCATTTTGCTGTTTCGTACGCGCTTTTTATCTTTTTCAGTGATTGGCAGCTGCCAAATCATTTCACCGCATTCTTCTGATGCCTCTTTAAACTGAGCATATAGTTCATCGTTATTCGTCATGACGCCTGTTGTCTCATTTCCAAGTGCCACAATGACTCCGCCTGTTAATGTCGCCACGTCTATAAGAACCGAGGCACCGTGCTGCTTCGCATATGTCACCCCATCTGCTAAAACAAGACGACCCTCTGCATCCGTATTCAGTACTTCGATTGTTTTACCGCTAAGCGACACAATGACGTCATCTGGTTTCATGGCATCAGCCGAGATCATATTATCGGTTGAGGCAATGACAGCAATGACATTTTGCTCTGGGCGCAGTTCACCGATGATTTCCATGGCACCTAAAACAGAGGCTGAGCCGCCCATATCCGTTTTCATTCCAACCATACTGGCTCTTGGCTTTAAAGAATAGCCACCAGTATCATACGTGATACCTTTACCGACAAGCCCGATGACGTCTGTCCATTCTTCCTTGCCTTGATATTTCAGAACGATCAGCTTTGGTGGTTCTGTTGAGCCTCTATTGACAGCTAGAATTCCGCCCATCCCGAGCTCTTCCATCTGTTCTTTATCTAAAATTTCAATCTCAAATTCGTATTTATACGCAAGCTCTGCCGCGTACGAAGCCAGATCAGAGGATGTGAGCATGTTCGGCGGCATATTCACAAGGGTACGGGCCGAATTGACGGACTGTCCGTAGACCTCGCCCACTTTCAGACTTGCCTGAATTTCAGCTGTATCATGATCCGTCGTTGCATAAACAAACTCGATGAAGCGATCCGGTTCATTTGTTTTATGTTTAAAATCTTGTAATTCATATGTAGCTAAAAGGCAGCTTTCAGAAAGGGCATGGGCTGCATCTTGGGCAGGCAGATCCTTTCCAATAAACGTATCCAGCAAGACCGAAACCGCTTGCTTTTTATCTTGATGGAGCTTTTTAAATAAATGGGCAAACCCTTCTTTTGCCTCTTCAAACGTGTAATCTGATTCCTTCCCAAGTCCGACAAAATAAATGCGTTTGATGCCTGTCTCAGGGGATGGGAAAAACTTCGAAAGCTGATTTCGTTTAGATGAAATATCGCCTTCTTTTAATAATTCAGTGATTCTTCCTTCAAGTAATTCATCCATTTCTTTTGCTTTTCCTGATAATTGGCTCTTTTGAAAAAGTCCGATCACCAGTGTATCTTTATGTTGCAATTCATTTGTCGAGAAAAACATATTTATCACACGCTCCTTCAATGAACTCCATTTTTCACATTGGAACTTCTATTATATCAAAATTTACGTGCCTATACGATCATTGCCAGTCTGTCTTTACTTGATGAACATTTATATTTTCACACGCGGAAGGGCATCATGAAAAAAGCGATGAAAACTTGAGCAGCCCGCCTGCATTCTCCTCGTTCCACATCTACTTTCTTTAATGTTATAATTGAACATGGACTTGGCAGCATTTGATACTGCTATCATTTTTTCATCTTACTAGGGTATACAGTCCATCATTTCGCACCATATTTTTTCTTACAGAGAGGATGTTTCTTGTTCATGAGCGTACTGATGAATTTTCCGCTGCTTGCCAGCCTTGCAGCCATCTTTTTTGCTCAATTTGTAAAAGTACCGATTCAATTTATCATTTCTAGACGACTAGATTGGTCGCTCATTACAAGCACAGGCGGAATGCCAAGTTCACACTCCGCAGCCGTAACAGCACTCTCAACAGCAGTGGCTTTAGAGCACGGGCTAGATACATCTATCTTTGCCATTTCCGCCATCTTTGCCATTATTACCATGTTCGATGCGACAGGTGTGCGCAGACAGGCAGGAGAACAGGCGACTGTACTTAACAAGCTGGTAACAGATTTTAACCGATTTGTTTCTGAAGCAAAGAATTTCCCGAGTGCAGAAGAAAAAGAAAAGCAAAAGAAATTAAAAGAGCTTCTTGGTCATAAGCCGATTGAAGTCTTCTTTGGCGGCTTAACAGGGATCTTACTGACACTCATCTTAGATTATTACTTCATGTAGAAGCGAAAAAAGCTTTGGACCTAAAACTTGTCCAAAGCTTTTTTATTCTTTATTGGCTTGAAACTGCTGACGGAACACTTGCATTGATTCTGCTTCATTGAGCTGGTTTAAGTCTTTTTCCGTTAACGTCCCTTCGCCCTTTTTGATGATATACACATCAAGCACTTTTTTACCCCATTCTCTATACACATCATCTACGGTTTCATAGTATAAATCAAGCTTATGACCTTTAATGGCTTTTCCCGTATCTGCGACCACTCCGTAGCCATAGTTTGGGATAAACAGCACGGTTCCAATCGGAAAGACTGATGGGTCTGCTGCCACAGTTGAATATAAGTCACGTTTCACTTTGACGCCTGAATATGTAATGCCATATGCATGGTGTTCCTTCGTTTTACCTGTTGATTCCACACCTGCTGTATAACCTGTGGCGACAACCTTTTGCTTCGGGTAATCGTTCCAATTAAACGCTTCTTCGAGAGAAACAGCCCGCAAGTCATCACTTTTGAGTGCCATCGTTTCCCTTTTTTGCTGTTGGAAAAAAGAAGATACTTGCTTGCCAGGGTCAGTCTCTTTCACCCAGACAGCTAAATCACTTGGTTCAACTCCAGATATGCCCGTAAAGCTTGTCAAGAGAGCAAGCATGAAAAGGGCTGTCATGAACAATCGTTTCATCCATGTTTTCATCTTTATTTGTCACTCCTCTACCCATCTATTTGTTTCCAAACAAAATGGAAACTATGCAAAGGAGAAACAAAAAAACCCACTTGCATGTCTACAAGTGAGTTAAAACATTTGATACCCTCTTTTTCGAAGTGCATTGATGACAAAACCTGATGCAATTGCACCAATCAGACCGCTTAACAAGATAATGATATCTGCCGCAGCGAGAGAGACAATGCGTTCTCCTATCCCTGAAAAAGCAATGCCCGGTTCTCTGACATAAGCGATCATCTTTTGATTATTGATAATGAAAAGGCATACAATTGGATATAAAATAGCCATAATCCATGACATTCTCAGCAGCATATTGAGCAAAAAGCCAATACCGAAGAATAACACGAAAAATAAAATAACTGAAATGATAACGACTGGTAAACTGATCACTTCATCTCCACCCCCAAATATCCCATCATTAGTTTAACTTGGAAATAGAGATGAAGTCAATCAATGGAAAAAGCAGTTGGATTAAAGCTTCTTTCCTGTCCCTTTACATTCCTCACATGTTTCAGATCCGCCGAGCAATAGCTGAAAATATCCTTTCCCCGAACAATATAGACAGGTGGTCTTCTTCTCTTTTGTATGTGCATTCATATTGCTCACTCCCTTAATCTAAATTTTCTGATAATTTATCATACCATACTTTGCTTCCGATGACCAAGTAAGAAAATATGCCATAAAAAAACGTGTATCACGAGGATACACGTTTTTGTCTATATCGGTTTAGAAGAACTTGAATTTTCCTTTTTTCAGAACAAGTCCTGGGCCGCCAACCATGAATAAAGAACGGTTGTCGATGATTTTCTTCATTGCAGAAGCTTTTGTTCCTTGAAGTTTTTTACCAAACGCAACACCTACAGCGTCGTGTTCACCAAGAGAAGCAACTGTTCCTTTGATGTCTGGCTTAAAGCTTTCAAGAGAACCACCTTTAACTAGTGCTGCAAGGTTTTTCGCTACTGTTTCACCTTGCTGCATCGCGATTTGTGCAGTTGGTGGGTATGGACGGTTGATTTCTTCATTGATGATCAATGAACAGTCACCGATGATGAATACATCATCATTTTCTGGTACACGAAGATCTGGAGACACTTTTACGCGGCCGCGCATGTTTTCAAATCCAGCTTCTTCAACGATTGGGTTACCGCGTACACCAGCAGCCCAAACAACAGTTTCAGCTTTGATTTCTTCTGTATCATCGTCTTTTCCAACAATGATGCCTTCAGGCGTACATTCTTTGATCGCTGTACCAATTTTGAACTCAACACCTTTACCTTGAAGGTAGTTCATTGCATAGTCGATCAATTCAGGATCGAATCCTGGAAGAGCTGTTGGTGCAGCTTCTACACAGATGATACGTACGTCTTTTTGATCAATATCATACTCTTTGCAAAGCTCAGGCACACGGTTTCCAAGCTCACCAAGGAACTCAATACCTGTGAAGCCTGCACCGCCGACAACGATTGTCAAGCGCTCTGGACGTTTTTCAGCTTCCGTATTATACGTCGCAAATTGAAGCTCAATGTGCTCACGAAGCTGACGAGCAGAGTTGATATTAGAGATTGAGAATGCATATTCTTTCAGTCCTGCAATACCAAATGTTTCAGGAACAGCACCAAGTGCAACAACAAGGTAGTCGTAAGAAAGTTCGCCATCTGATGTCACAACTTTCTTTGCTTCCTTATTAATGCTTTCAACTGTTGCTTGTACAAAGTTGACACGGGAACTGTTAATCACATCTTTGATTTGATAACGACAGCGGTCATGATGAAGTGTACCTGCACTTGCTTCATGTAACCATGTTGTTTCGTAATGATAATTATGCTTGTTCACAAGAGTAATGTCCGCATCATTTGTGCCAAGCTGTTTTGTTAATCTTGTTACAGTCATTAATCCGCCATAACCTGCACCTAATACAACGATTTTCGGTTTATTCACTGGAATCACATCCACCTTTTTTAAATTTGCTGTAAAACGGATAAAGAATTACATATTGCTATTCTCAACCGCTTTCCGGCATTTTATGAAATTTAAACAAAAAAATAAGTATGTGAAAATCTGAACTTTCACCTACATAAAACGAAAGCATTTGACCGTATCCGACAAAAATTCATAAAAAATTAATATTTAGTTCCCTTAACAATAATAGCGAGTTCTGCTCCTTTTTTCAAGGCTTTAAACTGAAAATCCTTATGATAAACGGTCTTTCTCGCTTTTTCCTCTTTTTCAAAGCTTCGGCATCAAAAAACGACAAGTTTTTCAAAACAAGTCAAACGACGATATGTGGTATGATATGATATAGTGATAACAATTTTCATTTGGGAGGATTAAAGGAATGCAAGAAGATTCTAAGGTATATGACATTACCGTTATCGGGGGCGGCCCAGTAGGATTGTTTACTGCGTTTTACGGTGGCATGAGACAGGCAAGTGTGAAAATCATTGAAAGCCTTCCTCAGCTCGGCGGTCAATTATCCGCTCTTTACCCTGAAAAATACATTTATGATGTGGCTGGTTTTCCAAAAATCCGCGCACAAGAATTAGTTGATAACTTAAAGGAACAAATGGATAAATTTGATCAAACCATTTGCTTAGAGCAAGCAGTTGAAACGGTTGAAAAGCAGGCAGATGGCATTTTTAAACTTGTGACAAATCAAGAGATTCATTATTCTAAAACGATCATCATCACAGCTGGTAACGGTGCATTCCAACCGAGAAAGCTTGAGCTAGGTGCAGCAGAATCATTTGAAGGAAGCAACCTGCATTACTTCATTAATGATTTGAACCAATTTGCCGGCAGACGTGTGGCCGTTCTTGGCGGCGGAGACTCTGCAGTGGACTGGGCTCTGATGCTTGAACCTATCGCAAAAGAAGTATCCATTATTCACCGCCGTGATAAATTCCGCGCCCATGAGCACAGTGTAGAAAACCTGCACAATTCGAAAGTCAATGTAGTGACGCCATTTGTCCCAACTGAGCTCATTGGTGAAGACCGCATTGAACAGATTGTGCTCGAAGAAGTCAAAGGCGACAAAAAACAAGTGCTTGATGTGGACGACGTGATCGTCAACTTTGGTTTTGTTTCCTCCCTTGGTCCAATTAAGCAATGGGGTCTTGAAATCGAAAAGAACTCGATCGTCGTGAAATCCACAATGGAAACAAACATTGAAGGCTTCTATGCGGCAGGAGACATCTGCACGTATGAAGGAAAGGTCAAATTGATTGCCAGCGGATTTGGTGAAGCACCAACGGCTGTCAACAATGCGAAAGCCTACATGGACCCGAAAGCCCGTGTACAGCCTCTTCATTCCACAAGCTTATTTGAAAACAAATAAAAGCGGATCAAAAAAGGAGTTCCCACTAGCGGAACTCCTTTTTCGTTTATTTAAAAACCCCAATATAGGCATTCGCCATTCCAAGTACCATTGCAGCAAGCAGCACCACAACAATCCCTGCCACAACCAAAATCACCCGATCCTTCACACGTTCCTTTTTCGGAAGCGGCTTCTCAATCCCGCAAGCTGGACACGTTTTGGAACGATACGGAATCAGTTCATGACAGTTCCTGCAATTGATTTGTTCACTCAAACCTCAGCAACCTCTTTTCTCTACCTACAGTTTATGTTTGGTTATCATGATACTCTTTTTGGGTGGAAATAGCCAGTTGTGAGGGCAAGCTGTAACAAAATTGAGCGATTTATAAATTGTTGAAGAGATAATGGAATCAATGAAGGTTTCATCTGATCAACCGATATAGGAAATGAAGAAGTTCATAATGAAGGATAGGTGGAAAGATGTTAAAGCGTTTAATGATCAGTTTGTGCTTATTACTGATGATTGGTGGCTCAGTAGAACTGTTTGCAAAAGACTATAACAAACATTATGCTCAGTTCGCAGCAGGATTGAATATTAATGTTGATCAACTAGGACCTTTTTTAAAGCGTGTGTCCACTTCAATTTTAGATTCTGGTTTGAGTGATCAAGAAATCAAACAGATACTCTCCAAAGTTCAAAAAATGAATAAAAACAATGAAACGAAAAAAATGGGCACTTATGAAGTGGTGTACCATGAAAAACTCGCAAATATTAAAATTGTGATTGAAGTCCATGTGGAAGATGGCAATAAAGAAGTGGTGATCTATATGTTTAGCACCCAAGAGTTGGTGGATGTCCTGGATAAAGAACTGTTGAAAATAGAAGAAGCAATATGAGAAAGAGACACTGAATGAGTGTCTTTTTTATGGTTCATTTTCCTCATCAAAGAAGCCTCCTCGATCGTGTTGTTTACAAAAACAAACGAACAAGAAGGCTTATCTTAATCCATGATCAGTTGTTAACACTCTTCCGGCGTACCGGTATTCGTCGCTGTTCGGAAAGAAGAACCGCATCCGCATGAAGCAATCGCATTCGGATTGTCGATGGTGAAACCGCCGCCCATTAGTGATTGTTTGAAATCAATGATGGTGCCGTTCATGATATCAAGGCTTTCGGAGTCGACAAGGACCTGGATGCCTTGCTGTTCGAACTGCGTGTCTTTCTCTGAAACTTCATGGTCAAAGCCCATGCCGTATGAAAGACCACTGCATCCGCCGCCTTTTACGCCCACTCGCAGGAACGCATTTTCTTCTTCATGTTCTTTCATCATATCTTTAATCTGCAGTGCAGCAGCTTCTGTAATGGTTACTGGTGTACTCATGATCATCCCTCCTTTTGACTGGATGTTTCTTTTCAATTATAAACGTGATGGTGCCTTTTCTCAAATAAATGGTTTACAGATAAAATGTGCCGTCACAAATCGTTTCAGCAGGCCCTGTCATGAGCACATGGTCGTTGTCTTTCCAGCGAATGATGAGATCTCCGCCTGCTAAGTGAACCGTCATGTCCGTTTCTTTTTTCGCCTGTCCATTCACAATCGTGGATACAGCCGCAGCGCAAGCTCCCGTTCCGCAGGCTTGAGTAATGCCAGACCCTCTTTCCCACACACGAAAATGCAGTTCTGTTTCACTGACCACTTCTACAAATTCTACATTGACGCCTTCTGGGAACATGTCGTGTTTTTCGATGATTGGCCCAATTGTATCAAGCGGTGCCTTTTCAATGTCCTCTAAATAAAAAACGATGTGCGGATTTCCCATTGAAACAGCCGTTCCATTTAAAGTCACAGTGCCAAAATCAAGTGCTTCATGAATCGTTGTGCTGGCCGGTTCACCAAGCATCGGCATCGCTTTTTTTTCAAAACGAGGTTTCCCCATATCTACTGTCACTAAATGAACGTGACCATCCTGCACGTGAACGGTAGCTTCAACGAGTCCTGACAATGTCTCAATCTGGAACGTTGTGTCTGTTACGATTTGATGCTCATACACATATTTTGCGACGCAGCGCAGACCGTTGCCGCAGTTTTTACCCTCTGATCCATCATTGTTGAAAATGCGCATTTTCACAGGTGCAACATCTGATGGGCAAATAAGGATCATTCCGTCTGAACCGATTCCTGTATAAACAGAAGAAACGCGGATCGCTATCTCTGATAGCTGCTCTTCTGGAAGCTGTTCCTTCATCTGATTGACGTATATATAATTATTTCCTAATCCGTGCATTTTCGTGAATTGAAATGATGTCATGAGCTTCCTCCAAAAATGTTGTTTCTTTATAGTATAAAAGGAGTCGATTCAGGAGACAATTTTATCATCCCCCGTTTTTCATACATAGAAGCTCTTTGCTGCCATGGCAAAGGGCTTTTATTATGCATATGCCTCTTTTTTTCTCGTGTGATGCTTCATTTTGATGATATTTTATTAGCATAACATATTGGATGCGCTTTCTATGCATTCTCCTTAAAAATGGAAGATTGAAGTAAGAAAAAAATGCACCTCATGACCCATGTGGTGCATTTAAAACATCTCATTTTCCTCTATAAAAGCATAAATACGCTCGACTAGCTGCTCTGCATTTTCTCCTGAAACAAATTCTCCATTCACAAGTGCAAATGGGGAGTCCATACATTTGCCGCAATAGCTTAAACAGCCGTATTCCATAACGTCTAGGTTTGGGTCTTTATCAAGCTTCTCTTTTGCTTCTTGAGACCCTTGTGCAAGATTACTTACACAAAATTCGATCAGTGGGAACACTTTGCTTCACCTCACATTGCTTTACCATCCTACCGAAATTCCTTCTATTAGTCAAAACATGAGCTTCATCTGTATCGTTACGCCTATTCCTCGTAAAATGTTTTACTATTTAGGACTAACTAATGAATATGTAGGTTATTTTGAAACAATTATTGTGGTTTCACAGTAAATTCGATATAATTTTATTTGGTATTTTAACTTAAAGTTTTTTAGTATAAGTGTTTTTCAATGTCTACGGGGAAAAGGAGAATCGTCATGAAAAATTTAGTCTTGATCGGCGGAGGTTACGGGAATATGCGGGTTCTCCACCGCTTATTGCCAAATCAATTACCTGATGATGTTACTATCACATTAGTTGATCGAAATCCTTACCACTGTTTAAAAACAGAATATTATGCACTCGCTGCTGGAACAATCTCTGATCATCACATCCGAGTATCTTTTCCAGAGCATCCGAAGCTGGATATTCAATATGGGGAAGTAGAAAAAATTGATATTGAAAACAAACAGATCTTATTCAGCGACCGTGAACCCATTCCTTATGACGACACGGTGATTGGACTCGGCTGTGAGGACAAGTATCATAATGTCCCTGGTGCGAAAGAACATACATACAGTATTCAAACCATTGATCAGTCAAGACATACGTATAACAAATTAAACAATTTGGGTGCAGGTGCAACGGTTGGTATCGTCGGTGCTGGACTTAGCGGGGTAGAGCTAGCCAGTGAATTAAGAGAAAGCCGTGCTGATTTAAACATTATTCTTTTTGACCGCGGAGAGCTGATTCTATCAAGCTTCCCAAAAAGATTAAGTTTATATGTGCAAAAGTGGTTTGAAGAAAATGACGTAAAGATCATTAACTGTGCCAATATTACGAAGGTTGAAGAAGGTGTTGTTTACAACCATGATGACGCCATTGAAGCAGAGGTCATCGTATGGACAGCAGGCATTCAGCCAAGCAAAGTGGTACGGGAGATGGATGTTGAAAAAGACGCACAAGGCCGCGTCGTATTAACACCTCATCACAATCTCCCTGAAAATGAGCATGTCTATGTCGTGGGTGATTGCGCAAGCTTGCCGCATGCCCCAAGTGCACAGCTTGCCGAGGCGCAGGCAGAACAAATTGTCCAATCTCTGCAAAAACGTTGGAAAAACGAGCCGCTTCCTGAGGCTTATCCTCAGTTTAAGCTAAAAGGTGTCTTAGGATCTTTAGGGAAAAAAGCCGGCTTTGGCTTAGTAGCAGATCGTCCACTTATTGGGCGTGTACCAAGACTTCTAAAATCCGGACTCCTTTGGATGTACAAGCATCACAATGGCTAACATCATGTGAATTTTTTCTCAAAGCTCCTTCATGACGAGGGAGCTTTTTTTCTATGAAACGGCATGTGCCGATGAACGGGTCAATTTGATCGGAGCAAGGGCAAGGATGCTGTCTTTACGAAAAGTTCTCATCGTTTTCTTCGATAAACAATACGCTTGGATGAGCTGGTCTGTTTGACGGTGGACAATGATTTTACGCTTCGTGCACTCTCCGTTTTTCTTCATATAAATCATCTCAATTGGTATTTGCTGATGAAGAGATTGTTTCAGTAAATAATTCATGATGCTCACGCTCCTTTCATTTGATTATAATCGAACAAACGTTCTTTTTCAACCCAAAAGGAACGTTTGTTCTGTTTTTTTCTCAAAAAAAGAACAGTTTATTCACTGCTCTCCGTGTAACCGTATTTCTCCATTTCTTGATAAATGTCTTTTAATTTTGGATTGCCCTCTCCAACAATTTGATCCTCCACTAAGACAAGCGGATAAAAGAATTCATCATCAAGAATTCGTTCAGACAATTCTTTTTGGTGTTCGTTTTCTGGCGGGTGCTCAATATCAATATATGTGATGCGAAACGGCTGATTCGGATATTTTCGTTTTAACGCTGCATCTAACCACTCAAATGTGTCTTTTGAAGAAGGCAGATTCACGCAGCTAGCACACAGTACATCTCTTCCATATACATAAAGATCAACGGTTTGATTCATTTGGCAAGCCCCCTATTCTTTCTTTATTTTAGCTGAATTTTCTGTATGAAAAAAGTCAAAATCACTTTTTGTTTCAAGATGAGATTGTGCTATAATGAGAAGGAAACTTTGAAACCAATCAATAGATTTTTATCGTCCAGATGAATATAATGGTGATATGTTGTGAAAGGAGCGATTATATCTAATGACTGAAGTCGAAATGAAAGACCAAGTACAGGAAGTACTGGACAAACTTCGTCCATTTCTATTACGTGATGGTGGAGACTGTGAGCTTGTAGACATTGAAGATGGCATTGTGAAATTACGTCTTCTTGGTGCATGCGGCAGCTGCCCAAGTTCAACCATTACATTGAAAGCCGGTATTGAGCGCGCATTATTAGAAGAAGTGCCTGGCGTTGTAGAAGTTGAACAGGTTTTCTAATTCATATATGACATGAAAACGACCCGAATTCGGGTCGTTTTTTTCATTATTAACTTAACTTCTCTCTAAACCAGTCCTTCATAAAGGTCAGTCTTTGAATACGCTGCCCCGGATGGCCACTTCTGGATAAATCATGAGATGCCTTCGGGAATTTGACGAGCCTTGTGTCTTTCCCAAGCTCCTTCAGTGCTACAAAAAGTTGTTCTGCTTGATCAACTGGGCAGCGATAGTCTTCATCGCTGTGCAAGATGAGAAGCGGCGTCTTCACCTGCTTCACATACTTTAGCGGCGAACGATCCCATAGCTTATCGGCCGAATCATAAATATCCCCATCAATCTGCCATCTTGTGAAGTAATAACCGATGTCACTAATGCCATAAAAGCTAATCCAGTTTGAAATGGACCGCTGTGTGACGGCTGCGCGAAAGCGGTCGGTTTGCCCGACAATCCAGTTTGTCATAAAACCTCCATAGCTACCGCCTGTTACTCCGAGCCTCGTTTCATCAAGTAAATCATAGGCTTTGAGCACATGATCAACAGCCTGCATGACATCCTTATAATCAACGCCACCATAGCTTCCTCTCACACGGTCGCTAAACATCTGTCCGTATCCATGACTGCCATGAGGATTGATATATACGATGGCATAGCCTTCAGCAGCGAGCATTTGAAATTCATGAAAATACGTATAACCATACATCGCATGCGGTCCACCATGAATCTCTAAAATGAGAGGATATTTCTTCCCGTCTTCCATTTGGGAAGGCTTCATAAACCAGCCATGCACCTCATCACCTTCTTTTGACTGAAACGAAAATGGCTCTGGTACCGATAGGACATGCTCCTTAAGAAAGGTGTCATGCTCGAACGTGATTTGCTTTAGATCCGCCTCCCCTAATGTCAGCTCATACAGCTCACTTGGTGAAACGTGCGTAAGCCGGCTGAGCAGCAATTTGGATTCATCTGGATGAAGGCTGAAGTTTGTAATATGTTCTGCCTCTAATCGAACTGGATAGGCTAAGCCTTCAACGGAGAAATAATAAATCCCTGTACTGCCTTGATCAGAAACAAGCGCATAAAACCCCTGGCTATCCTTTGTCCACTGCGGAAGCTGATTGGCTTCGCCCATGACGCTATCTCCTGCCATACAGTTGCCCACATACATATCGAGCATTTCTGACAGCTGAACTACTTTTTCTTCCTTCAGATCATACAGCCATAATGCTGGGAAGGTAGCATTTTGAAATTCGCGCTCATGTCCGATATACACGAGGCTCTCTCCATTTGGAGAAAAAGACACGGTGGAATAAGCGCCAGCTGATTGTGTGATTTTCTTTGTCGTACTGTCCTCTAATGACAGGAGGCACACGTCACTTATGTAAGGTATCTGAGGATTTGATTGAATATAGGCAAGCCATTTCCCGCACGGAGAGACCGTGTGACTCACATGATGATGCTGCCCGCTCGTGACAGCCTCTACCTCTCCTGAGTGGGTATCCACTTGAATGATCTGCGTGAAACGCCCATCTAAATAACCTCTGCCATCTGCTTTATAGGTCAAATCATCATATACCGCAGGAGCGAAATCATCTCGCTCTTCCTTTTTTTCATCATGAACAGATTCTGATTGTTTCAGTGACACAGCCGCATAAATGAAAGCTCCATCTGGTGAAAAGACAGGATGAGATACCCCGTATGGAATCGCCGTTAAGGTGCGCACACCGCCTCCCTGACTCTGAATCAGTGCCAGCTGAGGAACTTCCTTTGGCTTTTGCAAAATAAAAGCAAGCTGCCTGCTGTCTTTTGACCACACTGGCTGATGATGCTTTCCATCCTCAAATGTCCATTGTGACAGCTCCTCTGTCTCTTCATCTCGAACCCATAAATGGATGTTGTAATCATCTTTTTTCTCATTCACCGTGACTTTTGTAAAAACCGCCTTTTTTCCATCTGGTGAATAAACCGGATGAGAAACAGAAACAATCTTCGTTAAATCTTCTGCCGTCATCAATTTCTTCATGAATGTATCTCCCCCTTTTACGCATAAAAAATAGTTCGATCCTCTAAATAATAATCCCTGCTTCTTCCTATAAAAACAAGGATAAAAAAAGAACGTGCAGATTTACAGCACGTTCTCAGATTATTGAAAAAGGGCTAAAATGATCTTTATTTTAGCTCTTTTTCTTCTTTTCAGCGTGATAGAAAACCTTTGCAGTCTAGGAAGGACGAGTACTGGCACGGAGCGAATTTGACATTCGTGAGCACCAGCACGCAGGACTGACACCGAATGCGAGGGTTTGTCTACACGCTGGTAACGTGCATTTTTACAGCACGTTCTTTACTTGATTGACAGGATCATGCTCCACGACAACACCTTCTACCGGTACCGTCAGCAAATCTACTTCGCAATGCGGGAAGTTTTGGGCAAGCTGTTCTAACAGCGCTTCTCCCTTCCCTTTTTCAACTAAGGTTAAGATTGTCGGACCAGCACCACTTAATGCCGTTCCATACGCTCCTTTTAGCGAAGCGACATGCTCTACCTTCGACAGCTCTGGGACGAGCATTGTGCGGTAAGGCTGATGAAATAAATCCTTATTCATCATTTCTCCAACAAGCGGCCAGTTTTGCGTCATTAATGCAGCAACAAGGACGTTGCTCACAGCACTCGCACTGACGGCATGTTTATAGGAAAGATCCTCTGGCAGGACATCACGGGCATCCTTTGTCAGCACTTCATAAAAAGGAATCACGACGACAACATCTATATCCACACGCTGCACTTTGACGGCATGTGTCTTGTCTTCTTCATGAAGACCAATCAGTAAACCACCGAATAATGAGGCACCCGCATTATCTGGATGACCTTCTACCTCACTTGCAAAAAAGAGCTTTTGATCATCCGTCATATTTAATTCGAGAAGCTGATTGGCCAGCTCAATGGCTGCCACAATTGCAGCAGCACTGCTGCCCAGCCCCCGTGCCAATGGAATATCACTCCACACTTTGACATAAACAGGCGGGAGTGTTTTTCCAAAGTGATCTGCGACCTTTTTGGCTGTTTGATAAATTAGGTTGTCGGTGCCTGGTGGAATCCCGGACACGACATCTGTTTCTGCTTCAAACAGCCAGCTATCATGGTCATAGACCGATAGCTTTAAATAGCGGCTGAGCGCCATTCCAACTGAATCAAAGCCTGGTCCTAAATTGGCAGTGCTTCCCGGTACTGTGATTGAAAAAAGCATGGAGGCTTCACTCATACGCGCGCGGCCTTTTCTAAGTGTTCAAGAATTTGATCTTCATCTGCATCGAGTGTGACCGGCTTGATTTGTGAAATATCAATGGCCGTATTCGGATCTTTCAATCCGTTGCCTGTTAATACCGCAACTACTTTACTGCCTGGCTTGATTTCTCCGGATTTCACCTGCTTTAGCACACCTGCGATAGACGCACAAGAGCCCGGCTCTGCAAACACGCCTTCTTCACGTGCAATCAATTGATACGCATGAAGGATTTCCGCGTCTGTCACTTCATCAATCTTTCCGTTTGATTCATCTGCCGCCGCCACAGCTTGCTTCCAGCTCGCTGGATTTCCGATACGGATGGCTGTTGCCACTGTTTCTGGCTGTTCAATCACTTCATTTCGTACGATTGCTGCTGCACCTTCTGCTTCAAAGCCGCGCATGACTGGCAGTCCAGTTCCTTTTTTCTCATGGTATTCCTTGAAGCCTTTCCAGTAGGCGGTGATGTTCCCTGCATTTCCAACAGGAATCGCCAGTACGTCCGGGGCCGAGCCTAGCTGCTCACAGATTTCAAATGCCGCAGTTTTTTGTCCTTCAATTCGGTACGGATTGACAGAGTTAACAAGAGCAATCGGCGCTTTTTCACAGATGCTGCGGACGATTTTCAGCGCATCATCAAAGTTGCCGTCAATCGCAATGATCTCTGCTCCGTACATCACAGCCTGTGCAAGCTTCCCGAAGGCAATTTTCCCGTCTGGAATGATGACGATACATTTCATATCAGCACGGGCTGCATAAGCCGCTGCCGCTGCAGAGGTATTCCCTGTCGAAGCACACATGATCGTATCATTGCCTTCTTCTTTTGCCTTTGCAACAGCCATGACCATTCCACGATCCTTGAAAGAGCCAGTTGGATTGACGCCTTCTGTTTTCACATGAAGCTCAATCCCCAGCTTTTCCGAAAGTTTGGCAAGGTGGATCAGCGGTGTATTCCCTTCATTTAATGTTAGTTTTGGTGTTGATTCGTTTACTGGTAAGAATTCTTGGAATTCCTCAATAAGTCCATTCCACTTCATCAGCTTAAACCGTTCCCTTCTACTCGGTACGTGCTCTTCACTTGAAGCACCACGTCGAGATCGTTTAATTTTTGCAGAATATTTGAGAAATCTTCTTCTGAGGTCCGGTGTGTAATAATCACAATTTCAGCCAGCTCATCATGCCCTTTCACAGGAAGCTGAAGGATCTTTTCAAAGCTGATGCCTCTTTCAGAAAAAATAGATGTAATGCGGGAAAATGCCCCGACTTGATCTCTAACATGAATTCTTAAGAATTGCTGAGCAAATACTTCCGATGGAGATTTGATCTTTTTCTCAAACTGCGGTGCGATAAATCCGCTTCCGTTCACGCCAAGGCGCATGTTTTTCATCACTGCGACTAAGTCTGATACAACAGCTGTTGCCGTTGGGAGACTTCCTGCTCCAGGGCCGTAAAACATCGTTTCTCCTACAGCACTTCCATAGACATACACCGCATTGAATTCATTGTTGACCGATGATAGCGGATGATGATCAGGGAGTAAAGTTGGCTGGACACTGACTTCTACTTTCTCTCCGTCCCGCTGGGCAATTCCGATCAGCTTCATTGTGTAGCCAAATCGTTTACTGAAATTAATGTCTTCATCAGAAACGTCAGAGATGCCTCTGACCTTCACATCCTCTAATTCCACATTCATGGAAAAGCCGAGTCTTGCAAGAATCGCCATTTTCCTTGCTGCATCAAGTCCTTCTACATCAGCTGTCGGGTCTGCTTCTGCAAAGCCAAGATCCTGCGCTTCTTTTAAGACATCTTCATATGCGCTTTTATCGACGTTCATTTTCGTTAAAATAAAATTCGTTGTACCGTTCACAATCCCCATCATCTTCGTAATTCGGTCAGAGGCCAATCCTTCCTCCAGCGTACGCAGAATCGGAATTCCTCCGGCGACACTTGCTTCATAATAAAGATCACAGCCATTTTCTTTCGCAACATGTAAAAGCTCTGTTCCGTAAAGCGCCATTAAATCTTTATTGGCTGTAATGACATGCTTCTTCTCATTTAACGCATCTATTAAATATTGTTTTGTCTCTTCAATGCCGCCCATCACTTCAATAATGACGTCGACCTCTGGATCTCTAATCACATCGTATACTTCAGTTGTGAAGACCTCTCTTGCCACATCCACATCTCTCTTTTTATCGGGATTGCTCACAAGCACTTTTTGTATTAATACCGGACAGCCGATCTGGTGCATTAATTTATCCTGGTGATCTTGGATAATCTTGACGACACCGCTCCCCACTGTTCCTAATCCTAATAGTCCAACTCGAATTGCCTTCACCTGAAATTCCACCTTTCTCCGTCAATGTCCTCTCTAAAAAGACATTTGTTAACCTAACACAGACATTCAATGTACACACATTATAAAGGGGTATCCTCATTTTGACAAGGTAATAAAATAAGAGATTGTCAGAATGAAACCGCTTAACAGCTATTTATATCAAGATTCTATATTTTCAAAATATTTTTGTCAGAAAAGCTCCCGAAACTCAGGGAGCCTTATATGATGAACGAACCGGCGTTTTGGCTTGCTGACCTTGTAAGACAAGCGCAATATTTTCAGCACACAAACGCATCATCGTTTTTCTCGTTTCGACACTTGCACTTCCAATATGAGGGAGAACCGTGACGTTAGGTAATGTTGTTAACGGATGAGACGGGCTGACAGGCTCCTGTCTAAATACATCCAGACCGGCTCCGGCAATTTTTCCTGTCGTGACCGCCTCATATAAAGCATCCTCATCTACAGTCTGTCCTCTTGATACGTTAATAAAATAAGCAGAGTTTTTCATCTGATCAAATGCCTTTTCATTAAACATGTCTTTCGTCTCCGGGGTTAACGGCGTCAGGCAGACGATGAAATCAGACTGCGTGAGCAGTTCCTCAAATGGCGCATAAGTCACGCCGAGCTGCGCTTCTGCCTCTGGCTTTCTTGACCGGTTATGGTACAGCACCTTCATGTCAAAGCCTGCTGCCCGCTTGGCAAGCGCTGTTCCGATACTTCCCATGCCAACAATTCCAAGGGTTTTGTGATGAATATCAGCGCCGGCAAGAAGAAGAGGCCCCCAGCCTGTCCAATTTCCTTCCTTAATCCAATCACTCGCCTCGACAATCCGTCTAGCTGACGCCATCAGAAGGGCAAAGGCTAAATCAGCCGTGGATTCTGTTAATACATCCGGTGTATGACAAATAGTGATATTGCGCTTTTCAGCGGCCTCAAGATCAATATTGTCATAGCCAACAGCAAGGTTTGCGATCACCTTAACATTTGGAGTTTTTGATAAAAGGGCTTCATCTACTTGATCTGACAGCATGGTGAGAAGCGCATCCGCTTTAGCTGCTTGTTTTTCTAATTCTTCTCTTGGACATGGCTCATCCTCGCTCGGCCACATCTCAATATGAGCGACTTCTTTTAATGGTGTAAGTGATGCTTCATCCAGCTTTCTTGTGATATAGACATATGGTTTCGTCAAGAAGAACACTCCTTTGATTGATTTCTTTAAGCATAACGAAAAACGCCTCAAGAGAAAAGAGACGTTTCATCTGTTCACTGAAACTTCAATTCCCTGGACCTGTGATCCAGCCAACTGACGGTATCGGGCTCTCGCCGCTTCGCATGGCACTCATTTCTTGAAAGACCTTCAGAAAGTATTCATAGCGATTGGCATCATTTAGGACGTAATCTAACCGCTCTTCATAATATGATTTTTCATTTTCTCCTGACATGTAGTAGCCTTCCACAATTTCAAAATAATGAAGCGGGAACAACAAGCGGCTGTATAACAAACGCTTAGAAAAGGAAGAAAGAGGTGTCACCTGCTCATATTGCTGAAGAAAGGAGAAGCCTTCTTCAATTAAATCTTCCTTATGCTGGACAAAGGTTTCTCTTAAGTATTCGGCAATATCCCGGGTTGGATGATCAAAGACCCAATCTACAGGTAAACGAAGCGGCTGCTCATGCGGCCAAGTCCTCCGCGAAAAACGCTGGTGGCAGACAGTGCCTGAGTCACATTCCCTCGGTTCATCATCAAGCTCAGTATCCACTAAATATTGAATGGCATTTTCCGTTAATCCAAGATAATACGGAAAGGATTCGATGAATTTTTTTTCAAACTGTTCCAGTGGTTTTTGGTGCATTTGCTGCATCCAAAAGCCTTCAAGCTGATCTAACCGTTTTGCCCACAATTCCTTCCAGGCTCCCACACGTTTTGTTTCAGATACCTCATATGGAAATCCTCTTCCCCTGACATGAAAGGCCGCCAGCTCTGATGCCTGCTGAAACGATCTGCTTGAGATCGGCGGTGCTGCCTTTAATAAAGCATACAGCTCCTTTCCATGAGTAAAGGTGGGCTTCTCTTCATTTGTTAATTCAAATACAGCGACGTATGGGTCTCCGGCATTCAGTAAATACTGACTGATATGATACAGCTCTGTGAGTTCTTCTTCTCGCAAATGAGACACAGGAACAATGATGAAGAGAGTCTCCGACGTTTGAAAGCTCTGATAACTGCCATATGGCATAAATTGACGCACATCAATACCAAATGTGTGATAAATGGTTTCTTTCATGTTTTCACCTGCGTTCATATGATCGATCTCTTATCATATCGTAGTCGCAGGTTGAGGGATTTATGAATACTATTTACTATCCGAAGCTTTTTACACGTTGTGGACCAAATTACGAGGATTGGGTGAGGAATATATGCCGCATCATCATGAGATGAACGAAGTAGAAAAAACAGCAAGACGCCGTTTACAAGAACGAGGCGTATCCATTCAAGATATAGCAGACCTTGTCTACTTTTTACAGGAAAAATATCATCCTGGCTTAGACATGACAGAATGCATCCACAATGTGGAGCGTGTCATCGCAAAACGAGAAGTCCAAAATGCGATATTAACAGGCGTCGAACTAGACGTACTAGCCGAGCAAAAAAAGCTAACCGAGCCGCTTCAGTCCATTTTAGAAACAGACGAAAGCCTGTATGGTGTTGATGAAATTCTATCCTTTGCTATCGTCAATATTTATGGTTCGATCGGCTTTACGAATTACGGATATATCGATAAAGAAAAACCAGGGATTCTCGGGAAACTCAATGATAAATCCACAGGCGAGTGCCACACCTTTTTAGATGACATTGTCGGCGCCATTGCTGCTGCAGCATCAAGCAGGCTTGCACATAGTACGAGAAATGCGGAATAAAGCAAAAAAGAGGACGCGCGCGTAACGCTTGTCCTCTTTTTTTTATGATAATCGCTCAATCCACTCGGATAATGAATCAATGACATAGGTTGGCTGTTTGTCATACTTCTGAAGCAGCTCTTTTGTTGTCACGCCTGTATGAACGAGTAATGTGTCCATTCCTGCATTCATCCCTGCCATAATATCCGTATCATAGTTATCACCCACCATAAGCGTCTCAGACAGATCGGTCCCGAGCACCCTCATCGCTTGTTCCATGATGATGGATTCTGGCTTCCCGATAAATGTTGGCTTGACCGTAGTAGTGACAGTCAATACAGATGTTAAAGAGCCGTTGCCTGGCAGAAGTCCTCTTTCTGTTGGAATGGCAATATCACCATTTGTTGAGACAAATTGTGCGCCTTGACGAATGGCAATCGCACCTACTGCGAATTTTTCATATGTAATGTCTCGGTCAATTCCAACAACAACGAAATCAGCGTCTTCCTGACCGAACATTAGCCCTTTTTCTTCAATGGCCTGCTTGATTCCTTCTTCACCGATAACGTAAACAGACGCGTCTTTCTTTTGCTCGGCAATATAATTGGCTGTCGCCATACTTGTTGTAAAGACTTGTTCTTCAGTTGCTGGAATATCGAATGAAACAAGCTTGTCTGCTACCTGCTTCGGCGTGCGTGACGAGTTATTCGTGACAAACAAGTAAGGAATGTTTAGCTCATTTAACTTTTGAACAAATTGACCTGCTTCTTCGATCTTTTCTGTTCCTTTATACATTGTTCCGTCTAAATCAATTAAGTAGCCTTTGTATTTCATGATGCTCACAACTCCAATGGATTATTTAAACGCTGATACTGGGCCAAGCTCCTGCTCCAAGTAGGTACGGATGCGGCTTGGGAAAACCTCTAGCGCATGCTCAACCTCGCTGATCACCTGCAGCAAGTCGTGATGAACCACTTCCTGGTATTGCTGCACAAGTGTTTTACGACACGAGACAAGCTTTTTCAGCTGACTGCCTTCCTCTTCGGGTACAACCTTTTCATCAACAAGAATATCCATGATGTCATCATAGCTTCCTGGATCACGCATAATAAAGCCATCAATCATATCATTTCCCGTATCAAGAATACATTCGACGAGCAAATGAACAATTCGTTCCAGCGCTTTTTTCTCTAGTGGACTTGTCCATGTTTGATGACTGCGCATCAACTCATATTGCTCCTCGAAAAAACGTAATGTCTCTTCAATTTTTTTTCTGTCTACGAAATACATCATGACGCTCCCCTTTGCGTTATTTTCTGATTCGTTTTAAGACAAAATAGGCACAGCCAAAATTACAGTATTCATAAATGTATTCATCGAGTGTGCTGATTTTTGTATCAAATGTGGCCTTTTGGTTTTGGTCATCAAAGAACCCCTTCAGTCTCAGCTGATTGTAGCCCCAGTCCCCCACAATATAATCGTACTTATTTAAAATATCTGAGTACCTTGCTTTAAACGCTTCTTCATCAAAACCGTCTTTAATCTCTCTTACAAGATCAAAAGTAGCATTCTGAATGACGATCATCTTCTCACCTCTTTTTAAACGATCCATCTTTAATGATAATTCATTGGAAGAACTCCATCAATTGCTAAAGCATGTTTTTTCCGATTTAGCCGAAGCTAAAGAAAAAAGGAGGTCACATTTATGAAGAAACAACTGACAGCCGCGATTCTCCTCAGCATGCTTTTAGGCGGGTGCGGCTTTCAATCAGGTATGAACCGGCAAGTGGATGAAGATTCTTCAAGTAAAACCATCCGTCTATCGGATCGTCATGAAGGAAATAATTCCAACATGCCAGAAGCAGACACAAACAGAGCAGGATATGTTCGTTATCAGCGCCAGCAAGTAACGGATCAGAAAGAAAGAACACCTGCTTTAAATCGCGAGCATCTTGCCCACGTCATTACAAGTTTAACTGTGCAGCTCCCAAACATCAAAGATGCAGCCACACTTGTGACAGATGAGGATGCACTGATTGTATATCGAACAGGAAACAAAAACCGGGATGAATCTGCCGATCAAGTAAAGAAAACGGCGGTTTCTGTTCTCCCTCGTTATTATCATGTATACGTCTCTGATAATCCAGAGCACTTTCAATCCATTGCCAATTTTTCACGTCTTCAAACCAATTCACGTGATTTTGATCAAATTTTAACCAAAACGATTCAACAAATGAAATATTCCCCTCAAGGTGGAGATATTTCTACGAAAGAAGATGCAAATGGTATGACGAATTCTGACCGTACCATGAGAAGAAACGCCCCTTACGGCCAAAATTAATATGAGAAAAAACGCCAGAGATCTCTGGCGTTTTCTTTGTTATGCTTGCGCCTGACGCTTTTTAGACGCTTCGTTTACTTGTTCATCTGCATGGTAGGAAGAGCGCACAAGCGGTCCAGCTTCACAATGGCTAAAGCCTTTTGACATCGCAATTTCTTTCAGCTCTGCAAACTCATCCGGATGGTAGTATTTTTGAACTTTCAAATGCTTTTTCGAAGGTTGTAAATACTGACCAATCGCCATAATATCCACGTTGCTCGCAAGAAGATCATCCATGACTTCAATGATTTCTTCCTTCGTTTCACCTAGTCCAATCATAATGCTTGATTTCGTTGGAATGTCGGGCTGCATTTCTTTTGCGCGGCGCAAGAATTCTAATGAACGATCATATGTAGCACGTGCACGAACCCTTGGCGTTAATCTGCGAACTGTTTCAATATTGTGATTTAAAATATCAGGACGTGTGTCCATTAACGTCTTCAAATTATCGTAATTGCCGCCCATGTCTGAAGGGAGAACTTCAATTGTCGTGAATGGGCTTTTTCTTCTAATGGCACGAACGGTTTCAGCAAACACACCTGCTCCGCCATCCTTTTGATCATCCCTTGCAACCGCTGTTATGACAGCGTGCTTTAAGTTCATTAAGGCTACTGAATCTGCCACGCGTTCTGGCTCTTGCAGGTCAAGCTCAGTTGGAAGTCCTGTTTTCACCGCACAGAAACGGCATGCGCGCGTACAAACAGATCCAAGGATCATAAATGTAGCGGTTCTTCTCACCGCCCAGCATTCATGGATATTCGGACATTTTGCTTCCTCACAAACGGTATTCAGGTTGTTTTCCCGCATCATTTTTTTCAAACCGGTATAGTTTTCATTCGTATTCAGCTTAATTTTAAGCCAGTCCGGTTTTCTTACGTGCTCTTCCTTCTTTGCCAATTCCATCATCTCCATATGAATTCGTTAAAGGTGCATCTACAAAAATCTTCCTGCTATATACGATGGATGCAGCTAAGAAGCTGCAAAAAATTGAATCTTCGGCCTAAAGCCTTTTCTTTAGACACTTTAACATAGTACAGATTGAACAACAAGGGAATGAGCTGCAAAAATACCCAAAAGCCTCCTAAAAAAACCAGAAGAAAATTACTAACATTTTCTTCTTATGAAATAGGATGATCTAACCACACTAAACGGTAGAAGACGATGCTTGATGAAAGGAGATGGACGTTTGTGAAAGTGGTTTTAGCCATCATGATCGCTCTTTCAATGCTTCCTTTACCTGTTCATGCACAAGGGGAAGGCAAGCAGCCAGATGTACTGAAGCAGCGAATGGCACTATACGAAAAAGTCGCCATCACGACACAAGTTCCATGGTATGTACTTGCTGCGGTTGATCAGTATGAGCACAATATTCGAAAAAGCAGAAGAGATTTACCGAAACAAAAAGGCATCATTGGTATCTACATTCCCCGGGAAATGTGGATCGGCCCTGAAAACCCGAATAAGCAGGATACCTCTCCTTTAAGCATTAAAGTGTTTGATGGAATTGGACTTGATGGAAACGGGGATGGAAAAGCGAACAGCGATGACGATGAGGATGTATTATTCACGTTTGCTCAATACTTGCTTCATTACGGCAGCAGCATTGATCAATTAAAAATTGCTTTATGGGACTATTATGGCCGAGATCAAACCGTTGGAATCATTTCATCTTTTATGAAGCTATATCAGCACTATGGCCATCTTGACCTCGGAAAGCATGCTTTCCCTCTTCCGGTTGGAGCTGACTACAGCTACCGGAGCACATGGGGAGATGCAAGAGGATTTGGAGGCAGAAGAATTCACGAGGGCACGGATTTATTTGCCCATTATGGACTTCCCGTTCGTGCGACATCGTATGGCGTGATTGAAATGAAAGGCTGGAACCGCTTTGGCGGCTGGCGGATTGGTATTCGAGATATTCATAATCATTATCATTACTTCGCTCATTTAAATGGCTTTGCAAAAGGACTCAAAACAGGTCAAATTGTTGAACCCGGACAGGTCATTGGATCTGTCGGAAGCTCCGGTTATGGCCCCCCAGGCACAGCAGGAAAATTTCCGCCGCATCTTCACTATGGCATGTATAAAGACAACGGCAGAACTGAATGGTCATTTGATCCATACCCTCATTTAAGGGCGTGGGAAAGAGCTGAGCGGAAACGCAAATAAAAAAACAGCCCAATCATTCCTTGGGCTGTTTTTCATTATTCTTTCTTCTCCTTTTTCTCTGGGAGAACAATCGATGGAGCGCCTGAGTTTGTTCCACTGCCGTTATAATAATCTGGTACGTCCCCTTGAACGGCTTGTATGGAGACGGGAACTGAGTTCTTGACCACGATTGTTTCAGATGCAAACGGGATGATGACTCTCACCTTGACCTCGATCAGAACACTAATATCAATCAAGGCATTGTTGATGCCATAGGGCTTAATATTTTTTTCAACGTCCGTATGCGGGTCACCAATGACACTAAAGCGTACAGGCACTTTTGGCCCTAGATTGGCGATGAGTGCATTTCCAGACGCTTGCCCAAGCGGAATGTTATATATAATGCCGTCATGTCCATCTGTTTGATCCTTTAACGCTTCTTTTGCCTCTTTTTGAAAGTTCCCCTTTTCAATGTCCTCTAAATTTTTTTGAAGATGACGTGACAGATCAGCCATTGCTTTCGATGTTGCCTGCGCATTAAAATCGATGGTCGTTACTTTTCCGTTCTCACTTGTATTCATGACCACCATATCCTTCATATTCTCCTGATCGTCTGCAAAGTCTTGAACAGAATATTGAATCAGATGATTGGCGATACGCTCTGTTTCTAGTTCAGCAATGTGAATAAGGGTTGGTTTAATTGAACGGTTAATAAAAAATAGACTAATGACGGTTGAGAGTACAAAGAATAAGATTGCAAGCAGCATGACGTATCGAAATGGCAAAGGGCCCTTTTTATAGGGGCGATAACGGCGGTTCATTCTCAATAAAAAATCCCCCCTTCTCCACTACAAGTGTATGCAGACAGGCGGGGGGATAGGAATCATCTATCCATTTTTATTTCACCATTTTTAATAATGCGTCTCTTCCATTGGTTCCAGCTGTAATGCCTAGCGCTTCTGCGGCGTATGTCACAGATTCTAAAGGGGCATCAAGCAATTGCTCAATGGTCCTCACACCAACTGCTCTCCCTGCGATAATTCCTCTATCTGCAAGCTTTTCATTTAAGAGCCCGACATCCAGTGCACCGCACATAATATACCCATGTTCATTTGTCACCGCCATAAAATTCGTCTTCGGCAGTTTGACGGTGACGGCTGTAAAGGAATGTCCATCAATTTTAATAGGTGTTAAATTCACCAAATCCCTTCACTCCTCTCATCACAATCTATGTGACAAGAGGGCGAGTGTTGTTAGGCTAAAGCGGATTTCATGTGGTTTCCTTCAGGCGCCAAGTAAGCACATCACGTAAAAATTCCGGCATGAAATATTCAATGTGTTCATGGTCACGGATATGAGGAAATAGAGAGCCTAATGTATACATATCGACTGTGCCAACCGTATAGGAAGCGTCCTTTTTGATCAATTGATCATGTACAAAGACATCCTTTACCCGTTTGGTTTCGCCTTCTTCTACTGTAAAGGTGAGGCCGCTATACAGCATTTTCCCCATCAGCTCACCTCTAAAGCCGAAGCCCTTGATGCGCAGCTGTTCCATTTTTTCTTCACAGGCACGCCGAACGGTTTCGATGAGCTGTTGACCGGTAAGCGTCACCCGAATGGGATTAATGGGATGCGGGCAGATTCGGTGGACTTCTTCTCTTGTCACGATTCCTGCCTCTAATGAATCAAGCACCATACCTGCATTCATCATGCCGATATCTGCCCCGCACCAATCTTTAATGGCATCTGTTAAGAGCTGCGGAAGCGGGGATTCATCAAACCACTTCGTTTCTAACCTTGACTCAATCGCTGTTACTTTTTCCTGCATGAGGGCTTTGGCTCTTCTTTCTGCTTGCTGTAAGGTAGTGATGGCTTCATCTGATTCACTGATCAGCTGATCCACTGACTGCACCGTTGCTTTTTTCTCGATCAGCTCTTTGCGCGCTATGTCAATTGTCAGCTCGACACAGCCAATATAATGCCCATACTTTTCAGCGCATGCAAGCAGCACCCCATTGTTCATTTCACCCTGTTCTAACAAATGATGCGTGTGCGAGCCTAGGATGATGTCGATGTCAGGGAAATCACGGGCGACCTCCCGATCATGGATGATACCAAGATGGGATAAGAGCACAATGACATCCGCCTGTCCCTTCACTTCCTGCAGCATGACCCGTATGCTGTCAAACGGATCTGTAATGTCCCAGCCCAGCTTTTCATAGACGGGTGTATACGCAATGGTCACGCCTAAGAGACATATTTTCAGTCCGTTTTCCATTTGGATCATATGATAGGGCTTTGCCCACGATGGCCTTTTGCCTTTCTCAAATAAATTAGACAGGACCACTGGAAATTGTGCATGCTCGTACAATTGATCCAGCTGATCATGAGGCAGCGTAATGCCTTCATTATTCCCAATCGTGACCCCGTTATAGCCAAGCTGATTGAGGAGCTTGACGTTTACCTTTCCATAATCAGCTTCTGACACAAGGTTCACTCGGTCCATATGGTCGCCAATATCAAACAAGAGCATCTGATCGTGAACTTGACGCTTTTCTTCAATATAAGCTGCGATTTTTGGCCAGTTCTCAAAGTGGCTGTGCAAGTCGTTTGTATGATATAACCATAGCTTCTGCAGCATGTTGATCTCTCCCTCAAGTTGTCACTGAACCGTCATTCAGGTTGAAAGCCGCAGCTCTCAATTAACTAAATAAATCTAACTGCTTCGGAGAAAGGCTTGAATACGTAATATCCAGCAAATCAATCATCTGCTGGCCATTCGCCGCTGCATCTCCGCCGGAGTTATTATTAAACACGACATAGACATCTTTTGATTGCTGATGCAGAATGTCGAGATTCTTTTTCCACTCTTTTAATTCAGCTTCATTATATAAATATAAGTATCGCACTTCACGCCAATTCTCATGGTCTGCTGGGTGAAGCCAGCCCTGTTTATTTCTTCCGTGAAAACGGACCAATGTTTTATCACGGTGCGTAGCTTGTATGACTGACGGAATGGAACCTTCTCCAACTTGCGGCTCATCACAAACAGAATGAATCCATCCTTCTTTTTCCATAAAGGACAAGGTCTGCTCATAAAATTCATCTGAGAACCATGTGCGGTTACGGAATTCGAGGGCACATGGAATGTCACCCATCTTCTCTTTACACCATCTTAAATAGTGGACGTGCTCTTTTTTGCAATCAAACCATGGTGGAAATTGAAACAGAACCATGGCTAGTTTCCCTTCACGAATGAGCGGAGTCAATGAAAGAATAAATGCGTCAAACATCTCTTCCTTCGAAGCAAACGGAATTTCGCCCCTCTGATGCCCGGTCATTCCTTGATATGCTTTCACGACAAATTGAAAGGTATCTGGCGTATCCTTGATCCACTTTTCATGATTACGCTCAGGCTGAACCGCATAAAAGCTGGCATCCAGCTCCACAATGGGAAACGTTGATGAATAGTGAAACAGCTTTTGAGCGCTGCCGATTTTCGGCGGATAAAGACTGTCATGGTCTCCCCAGCCAGTTAATCCGATATAAATCATGTTTCTCACCTCTTGCCACTCTCATGTATAGACGGCTTCCTCACATGAAAGCCTTTTTCTCTTGTGATACCCATATTTCTGAAAGAAATTCTTCTGTCTACAACATATCATATTTGCCCGTAATTCTGAATGAAGATGACTGACGGTACGTGATTTTGTCCTGACGCTCTGTTTGTTTGTGATATTAGTTGACAACTTTCTATCTAAAATGATTTGAGCTGATAACATAAATTGCATATCAGAGAAGTTACCAGTGATTGTCCATTTATTTATTCATCTTCACCAAGAGCTTTAGTTCTCAATAAAGGAGACTTAGTGGATATGAACATAGACGATAACCAGTTTGAAGCATTGCAAAAAATCGCCGAAAGGATTCTCAAGCCTGTCTATTTGTGTAACCAGCATGGACGTATTCTCTGCAACTCGCACACCATGATCACGAGCCCAGATTGGATTCGCATTCTCCCCTTTTTCCAAAGAAGGACACCCCATTATTTTTCGATGATATATGCGAAGCAAACCTTTTCCGTCTTTCCGATTGATCTAACCGAACAAACATGTGAGTATGTGGTCATCCCTTCCTTCATTCCTCCGCTGGATGAAACACTGCAAGTCTTCATTGCACAAGCAGTAAACGAAATCTCAATTGCGCGAATGAGACAATATACTGCCCAGCAAACGGCCAAGCGTGCCAGAAATGAAGGGTTTCGCAGATGGATAGAGGGTGCATCGTATTCTCAGCAAGACGCTGCATACATTGCGAAGACGTTTGGATTAAACGTAGAAAACAGCTATCTATGTATGATCTGTCAGCTTGATCATTGTCATGAAACCACTCATTTTTTGAACCAGCAACTGATGTTAGATCAAGTCGTTGATCTACTTGACAGCGCACTTCCAAGCTCTCCTTTTCCTTCCTTTCTGTTTGTCAAAGGTGATATGGGCATTGTATTAATGGAAGAGACAGGAAGTTGGTCAGAGATGAGTGGCAGACTCCTCTCTTTTTTGAAACAGTTGCAGATGCTCGTTAGCATACAAGCGAATCACACCATTTCCTTTGGCGTGAGCTTGACTAGTTGTCGCATCACCCATCTGTCTGAGGGCTACAGTGAAGCATTAGAGGCTCTTCAAGCCGGACATCTCTCGTCGCAGGCGGAATATATTCAGTTCTATCAGGCAAAGGATGTGCCAGATTTATTGAAGCTTATTCCAAGAAAGGATTTAGTCACGTTTCACCAGATGCACCTTCACCCGTTATATGAAGCTGGTCAAAACCTCCTCCACACCTTATCTGTCTATTTAGAAACGCATTGCCACATCTCAGAAACAGCGAAACGTTTGTCTATTCATCGCAACACGGTCATTTATCGATTGGAGAAGTGTGAGGAGCTGCTTCGGATCAGCTTAAAAGACCCTGAAGCTACATTAAGGCTGCGCTTAGCATTACGTATTCAGATGCTTCTCTCACACCATCCTGATTGAATGTTTTCTGCCGAAGCTTCATATAGTTTGGAGGAGAAAAGTGATACACGAGGAGGCAAAAATCGCTTTGCAGATATTTCGTTGAATCAGTGGATGGCCTTAACCCCTCCTCAATTAGTGAAAGAGCATTTACATGTAGATGATGCCATGATTCGTGCGCTTCATAAAGAAAAATCACCTGTCGTTACATAGTAAAAGGTGATGACCATTATAATAAAACCGATCAATCTGTGCTGATCGGTTTTTTTATAAACAAATTTTAAGAAATTGCAGAAGTATGCTGCACTTTTTTCCCCCACACGATGGATGCAATGAAGCTTATGCAAAGCACTAGTGTTCCGAGCATAAAAGGAAACTCAATATTCACATCAAATAGTATGCCCGCAAGGCTCGGCCCGACGATATTGGCAAGGCTCATAAAGGATGTATTGAGACCGCCCGCTACTCCTTGCTGATTACCTGCCATTTTGGACAGCAATGTATTGAGAGCTGGACGAACAAATGAAGTAGCCGACAAAAATAAAATAGAGCCTGTAAAGATCAGCCAAAAGGACGGCGCAAAACGGCAGACGATGAGCATCAAAGCCGCTCCTAGCAGTGCATAACGCACGACGCGCATTTCACCAAATCGTTTCACACAGGCATTCACCAACGCACCTTGGACAAGCACGCCAGCAAGACCCGCAACCGTAATCACAAACGCAATATCCTTCGGTGTAAATCCATGTTTTTGGTCTACATATAAGCCGAAAATCGATTCAAAGTGAATAATGCCAAAATTGAGGACAAACGCCAATATAAACAAAAAACCGTAGGATGTCTTTAAAGCTTGCATCATTTGCACAAAAGGGTTGAAATGAATGTCTTTGTTTAACCGCGCTTCTTCCTGCTTTTCCTTTGTTAAAGTTTCAGGTAAAAACAGGATGGATAACAGGGTAGAAAGAGCTGCAAAGGAACCTGCGATGAGAAAAGGAAAAGCGATCCCATACTCGACCAAATAGCCGCCTACGCCTGGTCCAATAACAAAGCCTAACGTCATTGCTGCACTAAATAGCCCCATTCCTTTCCCTCGGTCCTTCTCACTTGTGATATCAGCAATGTATGCAAACATGGCTGGCATGAGTAAAGCTCCGGCCGCACCGCCTAAAAAACGTGATACAAACAGCATCCACAGCTGATCAGCAAATGCAAAAATAAACTGGGCAATGGTAAAGCCGGCAATCCCGGCAATGATCAATTTTCTACGTCCAAATCGATCGGTCAGTGCGCCTGCAACCGGCGATAAAGCAAATTGTGTAAGACCTGTTGCAGCGACAAGAAAACCGAGTGTTTTTCCTGTTGCGCCAAAGGCTTCAATATAACTTGGCATGACAGGGACAATGAGGCCAAAGCCAAGCATGGCAATAAAAATATTGAGCATCAAAATGTATAATCTGCCCATTTTCTTCATATCAAAAAACCTCTTTCTGCAAAATAAATGAAAATGATGTCAAAAACTCAGAACTTCTTCAGTATAGCGATATCACTGTCTATAAGTCTAGTTTTTCAAAAATTAGTTTTCTTTTCCAATTAAAAAATACCCGCAAATAGCGAGTATCCGTATGACTTTATTCACCTTGTTCATAGATAGAAAGAGCCGCCTGAAGCCCTGCTCCGCAATGGATGGATGCACCGTGTTTGATTAGAATCGCTTCCAGCCCTGCTAACACAAACAGCACGTTTTCTTTTCTGCAGCTATAGCCCATTGTGCCAATTCTCCATATACGTCCGGCTAGCGGTCCAAAGGAGCTTGCGATTTCAATGCCAAAATGCTTAAGCAGATCGGCACGTACCGCTTCTCCATCAATACCACTTGGAATCTCAATACATGTCACAACTGGCATTTTACAATGTGGATCACCGAACAATTCAAGTCCCATCGCTTCAAGACCTTTCATCAAGGCTTTCTCGTGATATGCGTGCCTTTGAAAACGCTCAGACAGTCCTTCTTCCAGCACAACACGAACCCCTTCACGAAGTGCATAGAGCATCGTTGTCGCTTCTGTATGATGATTTAATCGTCTAGGGCTCCAATAATCCTGGAGCTGGCTGAGATCAAAGTAATTGCTTTTAATTGGAGAAATATCCATTTGCTCCTGCAATTCATCCTGTGTCGCAATTCCCTTTTCCACTTTCTTTCTCGATTCAACGACAGCTGCCACCCGGTCATTATACGTGATAGGTGACATGCCTGATGGAACAGACAAGCACTTCTGCGTACCGCCAATCGCCGCATCAATCTTCCATTCGTCCACTTTCACCTGGGCCCCGCCAATGGTTGCTACAGCGTCTACAATGAACAGTGCATCGAGTTCTCGGCACGCTTCACCAATTTGCTCAAGCGGCTGCAACCGCCCCGTGGATGTTTCACCATGGACCATCGCAACGATTCTAGGCTTGACCTGCTTCATTTCCTGAATGATATCGCTAGGATCAAAAACCGTTCCCCATCCACATTCCATTGTATGTACCTCAGCACCATAGCGCTGTCCTATTTCAATGAGCAGATGACCGAAGCGGCCAAAGACAGGCACAAGCATTGAATCACCCGGCTCAATGACACTGGCAAGCACAGCTTCAAGCCCTGAACGAGACGTGCCGTCAATCGGAAAAGCCCATTCATTTTCTGTTTGGAAAAGCGACCGCAATAAGGTCATCGTTTCATTCATGATATGTGTAAATGCTGGATCAAATTGACCGAGAATTGGGGTACTCATCACACGGAGCACTCTCGGGTCTACTTCAACAGGTCCTGGTGTCATAATCGTTCTTGAAGGTATTTGCAGTTCTTTCACGTTATCCATCCTCTCCCTCGCTGTCGTCCTATATGCCCACTTATACAGCAATGCTGTTAAAATAGCAATCTCATTTCCTACGAATTCATTACATAACATTTACGATAAATCCATTTATTTCTTTCTGACAATATGATAGAAATAAAGAGAATACATTCCCTATTAAGGAGGAAATCGAATGAAGAGAACCTTATTTGGAACTGTGGCTGCCGGAATCATGATATTCGGCACGTTAGCCGCCCCGCTGCCTCCAGCTGCGAAAGCTCAAAGCTTTACTCTGAATAAACCGAGCCAAACCATCACATTTTCCCCGTTACAGCTTCAAAACGAAACATCTGCACAACAAGCGAAAACAGCCGCTACAAGTCAAATCGATTCCTATTATCAATCTGCTAATGGCAAATCAGGACCCGCTCTAAAGAAAGCTTTACACGATATTATTGATGATCATAAGCAGCTATCCTACAGCCAAGTTTGGGATGCCTTAAAGAAAACAGATGAAGATCCAAAGAATCCAAGCAATGTGCTCTTGCTCTATAGCGGTGTCTCTCGCTCAAAGCAAGCGAATGGCGGAAATGTTGGCCAGTGGAACCGGGAGCATGTCTGGGCTAAGTCACACGGCAACTTTGGGACAAGCCAGGGCCCCGGTACAGATCTCCATCATCTGCGGGCAACAGACGTGCAAACGAATAGCACACGTGGAAATTTAGATTTTGATCTGGGCGGAAATGAATACAAGGGGGCACCGGGTAATTTCTACGACAGCGACTCATTCGAACCTCATAGCCGGGTGAAAGGGGATGTGGCAAGAATGCTCTTTTATATGGCAGTGCGGTACGAGGGCGATGACCGCTTTCCAGATTTAGAATTAAACGACAAAGTGAATAATGGAAGCGCCCCTCTCCATGGCAAAATGTCCGTACTTCTCAAGTGGCACAAACAAGATCCAGTCGATCAAATCGAACGGAACCGCAACGAGATCATTTATGAAACGTATCAGAACAACCGCAATCCCTTTATCGATCACCCAGAATGGGCAGGCGCGATTTGGGAATAAAAAAGAAGGGCACTGCTATGAGCAAGCAGTGCCTTTCTTTTTTTCAAGCGGACAGACAAGACAATAATCGAGACTCTCCGATTTTTTCTCGAGCTTATAATACATACAGCAGGTCTTTCGGTCGGATGTTTCTAGTAAACTGTCATCTAAGTTTAAGCTGTGATGAAATGGATTTTGTTTTGCTCCGAATACATCACCAGCCGCTTGCTTCAGATACAGATAATCCTCCCGCACGCGCTGCTTCACCGCAGGCTCTTCGGCTTCCCGCATCATGCTGCGATAAAGAGAATTGATACGAACCGCTATATTCTCCCACAAAATGGTATACGGAAGTCTTGAAGTGCGCTTCAGCACGTCTAAAAGAGGGGTAACACACTCCGTAAACAGCGCATGCACAGCCTGCTCTCTCCATTCATGCCGATCTCCTTCTAGTGGAACAAACGAACACAAAGACTCATCAATTTCAATTTTCCGATCCTCTCTAAAGGCACATGCCTCCGGTGAAAACTGATAGACACCGTCATACAGCGTCATCATGTACAAAGAGGAACTGACGGCTAAGTATACATAACGCTTTGAAAACATCGACGCTGCTACCGCCACATTCGGTGCATGCATGGCTTCCTTTTCAGCCTCTAATAAACGCAGGACAGATGCTTCTGAAAAAAGCGCAGCAAGTGTGCGGTCAGATGTCATTGGTCCATTTGTGATGTGTACCCCGAAATCAAGTAATTCTCTCTCAACCCACTCTGGCCTCATATCAAAACCTCCATCTTTCGTTTATCGATTTCGCTGCTGGTATAACAAATAAATAAAGAACGGTGCACCAATTGCAGCCGTGAATACACCTGCTGGTACATCTAACGGTAGAAAAGCCGTTCTAGCTACTAAATCTGCCAGCATCACGAGAATACTCCCAACAAGCGCAGATGCCGGCACCAGCGCAATGAAGGAGCGGCCGATGATCATCCGTGCGACATGCGGCGCCATCAGTCCAACAAATTCAATGCCCCCTGCAAAGGCAACAGCAATCCCCGCCAATATCACACTCATCAGCAAAAAGAATAACCGTTTTGCCTGCACTTTTACCCCGAGACCTGTTGCGAGATCATCTCCAAGCTCCTTCACATTCATCGTTCTTGCTAACACCATGACAATCGGTAAAATGATCATGACCCAAGGAAGCATCGACGTGACGTCCTTCATCGTAGAACCATATAAACTGCCCGTCAGCCAAATATATGACTTTGTCGTCGTCATCGTATCACTAAGAACAAGAGTAAATGTCACACACGCCTTCATAATGGCAGAAATCCCGATGCCCATTAGGACAAGTGTGATCGGCTTAACCCCTTTTTTCCATGAAAGCAAATAAATCAGACACGAAACAGCAAAAGCCCCTGCAATCGCCCATAAGGATTGATACGCAATAGGCACAGTGCCCATCCAAAAAACAATAAACATAATCGCACCGAACGAAGCACCACTCGTAATCCCAATGATGTCAGGCGATGCAAGCGGATTGCGGATTAATCCTTGCAAAATAAGCCCTGATACCGCAAGCGCGGCCCCCACTAAGACAGCCAGCAGTGTTCTTGGAATCCTCAGCGTATTGAGCACAAAGGTGTTTCCCTCTCCCTGACCGATTAAATGAAGCAGCACATCCATCGGCTGAATAAACCGGCTGCCCATACAGAGACTGAGAATAAATAATCCAAAAGCAACGGCCGTCAATAAAAGTAAAATCAAAAACGTCCGCTTTGAAAATTGAAATGATATGCGTCCGCCCTTTGAACGCACTGTATATGTTTTAGCCACCTGTCTTCAACCCCTTGCGCACGAGATAAACAAATAGAGGCGCTCCTGCTACCGCCGTCATGACACCAATCGGCACTTCCTGCGGCATGATCAGAAAACGAGCCGCAAGGTCTGCGACAAGTAAAAGCGATGCCCCCACAACGGCACAATACGGCAGTACCCAGCGGTGGTCAGGTCCAACAAGCTTTTTCACAATATGCGGCACTAGAAAACCAACAAACCCAATCGATCCTGCGACAGCGACGGAACCACCCGCTAAAAAGACGACGAGAACTCCCATCGTGATTTTCAGCACCAGCGTACGCTGGCCAAGTCCCTTCGCAATATCATCTCCTGACAAAAGGACATTGATGGAGCGTCCAAGAAGCAGCGCCACAACTGTTGCACCTAAAATATAAGGCAAAACAGGCAGCAGCATATCAATGCTTCTTCCAGACACTGAACCCGCCATCCAGAACAGGATGCTTTGAATCGACTGTTCATTCACGATTAAAAGACCTTGTGTAAAGGACGAAAACAGTGCAGATATCGCCGCACCTGCAAGGACAATTTTGACCGGTGTCAATCCATCTCTTCCAATAGAGCCCAAAAGAAAAACGAGCATCCCTGCAATCGCAGCACCTAAAAAGGCTGTCCACATATAGCCTGTTAATGACTCTGTTGAAAAGAAAACAATCGAAATGACGATAAAAAATAGTCCACCTGCATTAATGCCTAACAAATCTGGCGCCGCAAGCGGATTTCTCGTTAATGCCTGCATCAGTGCACCTGAGATGGCTAGACTTGATCCAACAACTGTTGCAATTAAAGCTCTTGATAATCTGGATGTCATGACAATGACACTGTTTGGATCCGATTCATCAAAATGAAGAAACGCATGGATGGTGGCTTTGAGGGAAATAGAGGTTTGCCCAAGAGAAATGCTGAGCATAAAAAAGACCAACATCAATACGACGAATCCAGCAAACAGCAGCGCCTTGCTCGAATCCTTTTTTAATAAACTTCTCATCTGATTCCCGCTTTCAATCTGTTATGGAAAAAGGAGAAAATGGTTTTTCACATTTTCTCCTCTGCTATCCTTATTTATCAATTCCGAGACGATCATAAATATCATCAAGCATCATGTTTGCAGCGATCATACCGCCACCCATGTTCCAAGTGATTTCATCCACTTTATGCACTTGTTTCGCTTTCACTGCGTCAAGCTGCTTCCATAAAGGATGACTCGTCCACTCTTTATATGCTTTTTCAACCGCTTTATCCTGATCATCCATGAAGTAATAGATCACATCTGCATCCATTTGCGGAATGCTCTCTTTGTCTGTCAGTGTAATGATGTCTTGCTTTTTATCTTTGACATTCTTAGGTCCTTCAAAGCCTAGCTCTGTTAAAATGGACCCTGCGAATCCAGTTTGATAGATTCTAGCATGATCTGCCCGGAAGTTCACTACAGACACACTCATTGGCCAGTTTTTGATGTCTTTTTTCGCTTTTTCTTTGAAATCAGCGACACGATCATCCCACTTCGTTAGCAATTCTTTTGATTTGTCTTGCTGATTTAACGCTTCACCCATTAATTTCACTGTATCTTTAAAAGTGAATACTGTTTCTGTTGCTACAGTTGGAGCGATTTCTTTCAGCTGATCAAAAATTTCCTCGTGGCGGATTTTTGATGCAATGATCAAATCTGGGTTAAGCTTTTCAATTTCCTCTAAGTTTGGCTGAGTTTCCTGCCCAACAATTTTGACATCTTTTAAGTCATCTCTTAAATATTTATACGTAGGTGCTTCAAGCCATGATTCAACAACACCCACTGGTTTAATGTCCATAGCGACTGCTGCATCGGTTGCTCCTTGGTACAGCGTCACCACACGTTTAGGCGATCCTTTTATTTCAGTTGAACCGATAGCGCTTTCAACGGTTCTTGTTTTTTCTTTATTAGCTGACTTGCCTTCACTGTTATTGTTCCCGCAAGCTGCAAGTAAAACGATGGAGAGCACAACTATTAGCGACCAAAAAGATTTTTTGAACATGTACCTCACCTATCCATTCTATATGTAGTCATATCGTTTGATAACGATTCTCATTATCACACTATGATTTTATCATAGAAAAGGATGGTGTCAATGTAAATTTTTAAGAAAAAGGGAGAGTGTTGACTAGTTGTTCTCATTATTGGAATGATTGGCCTCTCTTCGTTCCTCTGGATAATCATTTACATTGAATTCCTTTTTCGTACTCTACTCCATTAATGACGACTTATTGTTCATAATCAGACTTTCTCTATCAACCTAAAAAAGACGAACGGTCATCGTTCGTCTTCTTCCCTCACTTCACTTCTTCATGCTCCTGCGCGGTATGTCGTTTATTGGCGATAAAGAGTGCACAAGTCATCGCAAGAATGGCCAGCGCCCACCAGAACGTCGATACAGCCTCTTCATGATCGATGATAATCAATCGGATGACAGCTGTGATACCAATATAAATAAAATAGCGAAGCGGAAAATGAAAGTTTGATTTAAAGTATTTAATAATTAAGGCTATAAACTCAAAATACATAAAGAAGATCAGCAGTTCTCCAAGCATCCCATAATAGCTTTCTCCTTTGTTAAACAAAGTCTTGTAGACGAATTGGACAATATACCAAGTTTCACTAATTAAGAGGACGCTTAAAGCAATGGCTAGAAAGAACAGACAGATATTCAGAAGGCCTTGCAAGAGATCGGGTACCTTTTGGAAGTTGTTGAATCGTTTCATTGGGTAGTCTCTCCATTCCATATTATTCATTTGTGGTCTATATTTTGATGTGCCAGAATCGCAGCACGATGTAGTAAATATCGTTCTTTTCCATCCTTTCAAACTGCCCGTGCATACGGGACATCATTCGTTTTATGCTTCGTTCACCAAGTCCAGTGCTTTCCTGCGTGTCATCTGTCTCTTTTATCGCATTGCTGACGTGAATCTCAAAGATTTCTTGATCGGATAAAAACGTGAGATTGATGTCTTTTTTGGGATCGGCGTATTTAAGTAAGTTGGACATCAAATTATCAAACACTCGGCCAAGCTCCTCGACATTCACGTTGATATAGCTGTCGGGCAGCTCTCCTAACAGGTGTACTTTGAATTTCTCTTGATGCAAGATCGCCACCTGATCTGATAAGAGATCGTAAATGACCTCTTTGACTGCAACGGTCTCAAGCTCAGGTTCATGTTCTTTATCAAGTAGACAATAGGCAAACAGATTATCAGACAGATTTTTCAATTGCAGTGCTTTTTCATAAGCACTTGCTATATATTGATCTTTACGGGTATCCGCTCCAGCCTCCTCTTTTTTCGCAAACTCTAAATTCATCATCAGCGACGTCAGCGGTGTTCTCATATCGTGTGACATTTCAGTAACCAAGCTGCGGCTCTCTTCTTGTAGCTCGTCGATGGCTTGAAGCTTGTCCAGAAAAGCTTTACGAAGATCCTCAATACTTTTGGCAATCATCGCTAATTCGTCATGACCTTTCACCGTCATCTCATAGTCCAGCTCGCCGCCTTCAAGAATATGAATGTCTTGGTGAATCGTTTGCAGGTAGCGTAAACTTTTGCGAATACCGAGAA
Source organism: Bacillus sp. NMTD17 (assembly GCF_002998735.1). Classification (NCBI taxonomy): domain Bacteria; kingdom Bacillati; phylum Bacillota; class Bacilli; order Caryophanales; family Bacillaceae; genus Bacillus; species Bacillus sp. NMTD17. The sequence goes on along the minus strand of NZ_PVRH01000001.1, from coordinate 820,022 downwards.
GAACAATAAGGAGAAAAATAAGTGTCGCTCCGAGCAGCTCAAGTGTAAAGGCAAGATCGTGGTAACGAGATGAATAGAAACCATCCACCATGACGCGGCCTTCACCGTCGCTAAACTGAACCGGAAACGAATGATGCTCGGCGTACTGGGTCACCTTTTCTTTTCCATACGCCGATTCATCCGCAGCCGAATAGATGGAGTCATATTGTAGCACTTCATCCTTGAAGATGGTCAAATTAATGTAATTCTCTTTTTTCACCCACTCACCAAACGCTTGTCGATCTGTTGAAGACAGCTTATTCTCAGAAACATAACGACTGAATTTTTGAATATATTTAGCTGACTCCTCCTCGTAATACTCGTCCGAACTCAAGTATCCGTCAATGAGCTCATTGGTGATCTTTTGCAGCGTCATAAAAACAAGACCGCTCACAATGGCAGCCGCCAAAATCAGCAATGCCAGCTTTTTAGCTAGCGTATATTTACGATGTGCCAAATCGGTATCCTCTTCCCCATTCCGTTTTAATATATACAGGGCGAGCTGGATCATCTTCAATTTTGGCACGCAGCTTTCGAATATGCACCATCACCGTATTGTTAGAACAATAGAAATAAGGCTGTCCCCACACGCTCTCATAAATATTTTGGGCTGAAAAGATTTTGTTTCGCCTGCTCATCAGCAGCTTGAGCACACGATATTCTAAATCAGACAGCTTGATTTGTTGATTTCCTTTCCACACTTCATTAAATTCTTCGCTCACCCTCAGCTTGCCCCCAACAAGAAAAGTTTCTTCTTGTTCCTTCTTTTCCTGATAGACGGTGTACCTGCGTAATTGTGCAATCACTCTAGCATGAAGCTCCTCTTGTGAAAAAGGTTTTGTCATATAATCATCCCCGCCGGCGAGTAAGCCTTCGGTTTTATCGAATGTACTTGATTTGGCTGTCAGAAATAGAATCGGAACGTTAGAGGAGGCTCTCATCTGCTGGCACGTTTCGATGCCTGAAATGCCTGGCATCATCACATCCAAAATCACCAAATCGAGCGAATCGTTCACAAGCTTCAATGCTTGCTCGCCATTCATCGCTCTTAGCACCTCATATCCTGCGCGTGTAAGGGATTCCTGCAAAAGGTCTCCAATATCCTGATCATCTTCTACGACTAATATTCGATGCGTCATGTCTCTCTCACCTCATGATACGTGATGTACTTTCTTTTATGTCTTTACTATATATCATCTAGCTATGTGAAAAGATACAGCATAAATCTTAACAGTTTATGAATATGACCATCTGCCATCAATTTGTCACATTCATTTTCAAAAAATTGGATCTTCATAAATTGTTAAGAATTGGGTCGTATATTGATTCATTGTAAGGATCGATGTGTTGATCCGAATGACATTTATCATAACAAGAAAAGGAGCATGGATATGAATGCAAACAAAGTAGCACACGCGATGAATTTGAAGGATCGAGTTCATTTCTTAGACATCGTAAGAGGATTCGCCTTAATGGGAATTATTCTGGTCAATTACTTTTTAATCGTGGATTCGGCGAAGGGGTTCGATATGGAATCAAATGATGTCTTTCACAACTTGGTGAATTGGTTTGCCTCAGGGAAATTCATTACGTTGTTCTCCTTCCTATTCGGGGTTGGTTTTATGATTTTTATGGATCGCGCTGCCCAAAAGGTGGACAGTCCGAACAAGCTGTTTGCACGCAGGTTAACCATTCTCTTAGGAATTGGCCTTCTGCATGTCACCTTTGTTTGGATTGGTGATATTTTGACCTATTATGCTGCCGCTGGCTTTTTGTTACTTTTCTTTTACAAACGAACAGCTAAAACCATCCTATACTGGCTGATCACACTCTTTGTGATTCAATTGCTCACGCCTTTTTTCACGTTGCTGCTTCATACCATCAGTGCAGGCTCATCGGGCAAGCCGGACTTTGCAGATTTTGATTTGACCAGCCACAACAGTCTGACTTATTTAGCATCTATTGGTGACCGGTGGACAGATATGGTGACGATGGCTTCCAGTTCTTTTTCTACCGTCTATTCCATGTTCTTCATGTTTTTACTTGGTGTGTATTTTGTGAAAATGGAGTTTTTCAAAAACATGGAGGCGAAAAAAGCAATTTGGAATCGCATTTGGATCATTTGTACAATCGCTTTTCTCATCACCCAAGGCAGTACGATCATTACGGCGGTCAATCCTTTTGAAAATGCACTCTGGGTGAACATTGCCACTGCCCTGGAACAAAACGGGGGATTAACTGGCAGTATGTTTTATATGAGTACACTTGCGATGCTATTTCTACACGTTCCTCAGCTGCGAGGTGCTTTAATGGTCTTTACCAAAGTCGGACGGATGTCCCTGACCTGTTATTTGCTTCACTCGATCATTGGAACCATGCTATTTCTAAAGTATGGAGCGGGGCTTGTCGATCATCTTCAGCCGGCTGGTACGTTTTTCATAGCTATTGGCGTGTATGTCTTCCTTGTGCTTTTCAGTACGTTTTGGTTAAAACGGTTTAAGTACGGACCGATGGAATTTATTTGGCGTCAGCTGACGTATGGAAAGGTACATGATCAACCGAAAACCAATACATTCACTGCGGCGAAGTAACTCACCGTGATAAAAACAGATAAGAAAAAGGCGAACTGTAGTGGTTCGCCTTTTCTGAAGTCTTTTATGGTTCAATACTGGTCGACCATTTCTTGCAATTGATTCAGATAACTTTCTTTTAATTCATCAGGGTATTCAATTTTCACATGTTTCCCAAATGAGATCAAATAGTGGGTCATATACGATAATTCTTCTTGGTTGTACCCACCCATAATATAAGGAGTATCATCAACGATCTCCAATCTCATATTCGGATAATGATTCTTCAAAAACTTTTCTTTTCCTTGTTCCGTTAATCGACATTTAAATGAGATATCATGATAAGTTTTTTCGTACTCGAGCTGCAGTTCTTTTAATTCTTCCTTCGTAAAGGTGTCTCTGATTTCTTCTTCAATCATCACGTCCTTCATAAAGTCACATCTATAGATGCCCCACTTTTTATTTCGAACATCATATGCTTTGGTGAACCAAATCCCATTTCGATAAAACAACTCCAGAAATTGCAGCCTGATCCTTTTATTTTCATTTTGAGTATAAGTCATCTTCACGATTTGATCTTCCATCATCGCCTGTAAAATCAATTCCAATTGATTTTGTTCACTGACTGGTGCGACATTATAGTAATGAATCACATCCAAAGTCTCCGTGATCATTTGTTTTCTCTCATCAGACATTGTGGCAAACAGCTTTTGCCGAATTTGTGAGTAGGATTTTTTAAATGGTGTTGCTGACACCAAGTCTAAAGCTTTAAGCGCGAAAAAAATAGCTTGAACTTCATCGATATTGAAATAAATAGGAACCAATGGAGATTGATTCACCAGTCGATATCCCCCATGTCTTCCATTTTCAACATAAAAAGCTAAGCCCATCGACTCTAGCTCTTCCATATCTCTCAAAGCCGTGCGTTTAGATATGCCAAATTCAGTTTCTAAATCCTTTAGCTGAAATGAGTATTTATCACTTAAAAAAATAAGCTCTTGGTTTAATCGTTCTGATTTTTTCATTTTGACTTTCCTTTTGAAAAAGGTGACATGTTTTGTCACCTTTATATTTTATACTCAGTTTATCAAAAGAAAAGGAGCATGTATATGCAAACATTAATCATTAACGCGCACCCTGATTTCACTCATCGAGAAAGTTATTCAAACAAACTGCAAACACTATTTTTAGAACAGTTTAAAGAAAGGTTTCCTCATGAGGAACCAACGATTTTACATTTATATGGAACTGAAATTCCTCGTATCGAAAAAGAACAGCTGCTACGTATTTGGGATAAGCAAGCATCTGAACAAACATTAACAGCTACGGAAGAAAAAATTGCTGCTGCTTCTTCTGCTTTATTGGCTCAATTCAAAGCACATCATCGAATCGTGATTGTGTCACCTGTTCATAATTTCAATGTGACTTCACGTATGAAAGATTATATAGATAATATCTTGATTGCTAGAGAAACGTTCAAATATACAGAAGCTGGTTCAGTTGGTCTGATGACTGACGATTATCGTGTACTTTTGCTTCAAGCAAGCGGCTCAATTTTCACAAATAACGATCGATACACACCTCTGGAATTTTCACATTACTACCTAAAAGAAATATTCCAAAACTTGATGGGCTTTCAACAATTTCATATTGTCCGAGCACAAGGAACAGCGATTTTAGAGCAAGATGCTATCTTTCAATCTGCATCTGATGATATGACGAAAACCTTAGATCAGTTTTATGGACCTTATTAACCCGTATTTAATCAAAAGACCCAAAACGAAAAATCGTGCTTTTTTTAATAAAAATCACCTTTTTCGTTTTAGGGCGCTATAAAATCTTTCAGTTGATGGGCATAGGCGGGATCGCAAGCAATGCGATTTCACTTCAATTACGACATACTTTATTTATCCCACACTCTCATCTGCTGGTATACTATTTTTTATGACCAATGCTGCCGTTTCACTCGGATGGCTAAGAGGAAATTGGTGGCCATATGGTACAAACTCAACCTTACCAGGATGTGATAGAGCAGAATAGCCTTTGTCATACTCCCCCCAAATCATGTGCAAACTCCAGGTAGTAGTAAACCAACGCTAGGTTTGATGTACGGCTTTTTCTACTGATCCTTTTGTAAGAAGGCTTTGTGACTTTTAAAATACCTGTTGGCAAGCCATATGACTTTTTAACAGGTTTGAAGCTGTCCCAGCGATCAAGCTACCTACAGGGACATTCTAGTATAAAAAACAACCGCAGACCGTATCTCCATGCCCCCCAATAATTGAGGACCAATGGAAATGTATCTGCGGTATGTTACATAATTAAATGCTGTGGATATTTTGTGGGTGCTTAATATAAATGTAATGCCTAAGCACCTTTAATCCCCGGTATATCAACGGTTAACCGATACTACCTTCCATCTCGAACTTGGTTAATGTTGCTCGAAATGGAATGAACTGATTAACAATAAACCCAGTCCTTTGATATAAAGCCATTTCTTTAAATGGTTTAAAATGGATTATAATATCAAGTTGCATGAAGTTGGCATGAAAATTAACTAAAACCGTGCAGAAAAGGTTAAACAATTGAGAACTCACAGTTCGCACTGTGGGTTTTTCTCCTAAATAACTTTTACCATTTGCACTTAGCCAGTCTTTATATTGTTCTTTGGCTTTTTCAGCAATTGCATTTAGTCACAAGAGTTGCTCCATGGTAATTTTCCTAATTAATCTTCAATATCGAATCCACCCTTGATTATAAACTCCTGAAGCAAATTGTGTACTCTTATATTGACCTTAAATGGTGGTATTTTTATGTTTTCCAATTTTTCGAAGTATTCCTTTGCCTTCAATTTGTCTACTGAAGCCTTCAAATCATCAAAGCGACCAAACTCATTGATGTTTGCCTCATTTACATTTGCCGCCAAAAGATTGCGCAGTTTTTTTTCATCCACTCCTAAGATTCGTGAAATACCTTGGATCTGGTCATTCTTTGCCCTGAATTGATATTCAGTGATATAATCCCTCAAAGTTTTACCGCTTTCCATCCTGGCATTTCCACTTTCAACGTCATGAAGGAAGATGTTTGCATACTTTTGTTCTTCCTGCGTCAATATAGCGAATGACTTATGCAAATCATCAAGCGTCTTCCGCATTTCTGCAATATCTACATTATCTTGTCTAAGGATTTTCAGAAACTTTTCAAAGCGCGAGTTCATATAGTCCGAGTCAATTCTCACGGTATCAATCTCCGTTAGGTAACCATCAATCTCGAATGGGACATCGTCACCACCACCCCCGCCGCTGCCTCCAAACAGCTCTTTATAACGCATCGCCAAAACCAAATAGGTGTTTTCATCAATTTTCATATCGACTATAGTCTTTGGTTTGCCACGACCATGGCTGAAGTCGTAAGTTGACTGATTCCATGTAAACCCTTGAATTTTTGCAGCTTCCAGATAGTTGTTGAATGATTTAAAGAGTGATGCAAATTTCCCACGCTCCGAACGGTCATCCGGTAGCTTTTCAAAGTTAGGAATCTCGGAACGGTTGAACAGCTCGCTGATGTCATCAAATATAGCATTCAGTTTGTTTAGATTGCACTCAAGCTTTTCTACAAATAACCCAATAGGCCTATCACCAGAATAGAGCTTCACAGCTTTTTCTATGTTCTGCTCCATCGTATGCGGATACCTGTAGTATCGTATGGTTCCAAAAGGCTTTTCCGGGCCAAACAGGCGGTTTGTCCGCGAGAATGCTTGAATTATATTTTCATACCGAAGCCTTTTATCCAAATAAAGCGTATTAATCCACTTTGAATCGAATCCTGTAAGCATTTGGTCGACTACAATCAAAAGATCGAGCTGCTTTTCCGGAGTTCTTTCTATCAACTTATATGGCTCTTTGTGAGCAAGACGTGAAGCGATGTCTTTTTTCAGCTTATCGAAGTTCTTCAGACCAAATTTCTGCTCATATCTAGCATTGTAGTCCTCAATTATTTCAACTAGACCGTCCACCTTAAAGGCAACTCCACCGTTATTGTCTATGGTTGGATCAAATAAGCATGTAACCTTTAATTCGGGCATTGCTATTTTTAGCAACCGATAATAGCAAATTGCCTCCGGGATGCTGCTTGTAGCAAAGATTGCATGGAACTTGCTGTTATGACTTAATGTTACCCAATTGTCAGCAATGTCCTTAACAACCATGTTCTCATGTTCATCAGTTTGATATTGAGATTTCGGCAAATAGTCCTCAATACCTTTGACATACTTTCCATCTTCACCGATATAGCCTGCCATATTCACTTGAGAAGAATCCAAGTATTTATAAAAAACTTCCTTCTTTATGGGATCAGCAAGGGCTTCTTCAACGGTATTAGCTTTTGACTGTAACAAAGCTACAGCCTGCCGAACGTCCCTATCTCTGTAGGTCAACACTTTGTAAGGGTCCAATCCAAGGACATTCTTATCACGAATACCATCTGCAATGCTGTATCTGTGCAGCTCATCTCCGAAGATGGTTGATGTGGTATTCATTTTCTTTTGGTTCTCATCTTGAATCGGTGTTCCTGTAAATCCAAAGAAAACAGCAGAGGGAAAAGTACTCTTTATATCCGTTAGCATTTCTCCGAATGTTGAACGATGAGCTTCATCGACTATAAAGACGATTCTCTTGGAACTCATCATCTCAATATCATGAGCATTCATACCGCCCTCTTCGTCTTTGATATTGCTCATTTTCTGGATAGAGGTGACAATAAGCGTATTTGCCGGGTCTTCGCTTTTTAGTTTTGAAATTAAAGTAGTGGTATCTTCCGTTGCCTGCACGGACTCACTTTCATCTGCAAAACCGCGATACTCTTTTAGGGATTGCGTTCCGAGTTCAATTCTGTCCATTAGGAAGATAACCTTATCAGCATCTTTGGAGTTTGCAATAAGCTGCGCCGACTTGAAGCTTGTCATGGTCTTGCCGGAGCCTGTGGTATGCCAAACATATCCGCCAAGCCTGTTGCGACCATCCCAATTGGTTTTGGAAACACGGTCAGAAATGGCGTTTGCTGCATAGTATTGATAGCTACGCATGACTTTTAGTACACCATCGGAATTATCGGCTACGGTGTAAAAGCCGATAAGTTGGTGTGCCATCGGAATGGAAAGAAGTGAGGACGCAATATTTTTCCAGTCATTGATAGGCTCGTTATTAAAATCTGCCCAATGAAAGTAGAAATCCTTATTGAACTTTCCGTCCATTCCCGGATTGGCGAAATAAACTGTTTCTGCTGGTTCCATAGCAACAAATATCTGTATCAGCGAAAATATTCCAGTAAAGATCCCTTCATCGGAGTATTTTTCTATCTGGTTATATGCCCGGCTGACCGAAACGCCGCTTCGCTTCAGCTCGATGTGAATAACCGGCATACCGTTGATTAGGAGCATCAAATCACCGCGACGGTCATTTAAAATTTTGGACTTACTCTTAAATTTTGGTTGCTGCACAATTTGATAGCGGCTTTGTCCGGCAGCAATTTCACGTCGGTCATAAATCTTGAGGCTTACCTCTTTCCCGAAGTGCAGAGCGTCATCGGGATTATCACGAATAATTGCTACTGTTCTCCCGTTGATAAAGCCGTTTAATTTCAAAGGCGTCTGCAGCGTGGCGATCTGCTCCATAATCTGTTGCATCTCACCGCTAGTTAGAGGGTAATCATTCAAACGGTCGATACCCCTATTGTTTTCAAAGAGAATATCCGCCCAGTTTTTTATCAAATCTTCTTCAGAGGGATTTTTCAGGACCTTAGATTCCCAGCCTTTATGGGATAGTACCTCAATCAAGGATTCTTCAAATTCAGATTCTTTGTCAAAGACCATAGCACATTCACCTCCTACACAAACATTTTTTCGAGCATTGATTTTTTTATATTTTTCAACTTTTCTAACTTGCGCTGATGAAGTGTGATAAGGTGGTTGAAATTCTGAAAAAATTGACCAATCGCCTTTTGCTCTGCACAACTCGGAAACAAAAAGCTCATTGTAGAAAAGTCGTCGAAGTTGATACTTCTACCGTCTCGGATGCCATAAGTGACTTTTTCAAGGCTCTTAATAAATTTACGAGAGCTAAAAACATACTTCCAAAAGAAATCATAATGTCTTTCTTTTTCGATGAAATCCATCACCGTATAAGCCGGAGAGGTAATCCCTTCTACATTTGAGTGGGCAAAGCCACCTTGAAACGAACGCAGGTGTATTACAAACTGCCCCGGTAAAACTCTCTTGTAGGTCGCCTCATTTTTCTTGTCATGGGAAATGTTAATGCCCGTATCTTCTCTTAATATCATTCCGTGCTCTTGTGTTGCAGATAGAACGGGCAACTCTTGGTGATTTTTGTCGGTGATAGACATGAAAATATCGACAGCTTCCCGCTGTTCCCAAGCATCAGTAAATCCGGCAAAGCGAATTTCCGGAACATTTGCTCCATCCTTCGGGAGCATTTTTTCGAGCAATGAATTTTTAATGATTACCAGCTTGTCATACTTACGTTGATGAAGAGTGATAAGGTTGTCCAGTATTGTAAAAAAACCAGAAATACTCTTTTGCTCTCCAACAGTTTTTGGCATTGTCAATTCAAGTTCTTTGAGTTTGCTCAAATACATATATGTTCTTGAGCCACCCTGTTTTTGTAATTTTGCAAACTTCCGAAAATCGATACCCTCATTCAATTGATACTGTAAATATTTTGAATCCAATTCAGAATTAGTTGTAAATACGGGATAAAGCGTGCTTACTATGCCGAAATCGACTAAATTATTGATATTAAATTTGAAAACCTCATCATCAGACATATGTCTGTAAGTAAAAAAACCACGTGGCACAATGTTATAACCTGTGTTATCAGCAGAAGCAATTTGGTGACCATCATAATAATCTGTTTGCAAAAATATCCCTCTTCGAGAGGATGTTAGAACTGGGTACTGATTGTTTTCAGTCGTCACTTCGGAGAATGGTACTATATAGTCCCCCAACTTACGCTGTTCCCAATCATCAGTAAATCCAGTGAAGCGAATTTCTGGTTTTTTGCCCTTTCCAGTCATATCATTCACCCTTTAACAGCGCCATAAGTTCGCTGAGACCCTTCATTTCATACTCGTTGCCATTAAGTTCACCGATGAGCGCCGAGAGAGTAGACTCTCTTTCCTGTATCTCCGATTCGACCGCAGAGTATGTGACAGCGTACTTTTCAGAAAGGGTTTTGATCTTGTCTACAAGAACATGAATTACCGAATTAGGAAGCTGTTTAATACTCTCCACAAGCGGAAAAATCCATTTTTGCTCAAGGAGTTCAAGAGCCTGTTCGTCGGAAAGCGACTCAATGGTTTCCTTTGTTTTCAAATGCAATGCTGCGGCATCAGCTTTCACCTGTGCTTTTACTTCCTTTTCTTCGGCCATCATCTTGCTTACTTTTACAATCTTTGCTTCAAAAGAATCCTCTGGGAATTTAAAGGCGGATTGAAGCTCTGCTAAATAAGCATTTACTGCTTTTTTACTATATGTACCATCTTTGTTTGCATCCATATTGGACCACACTACATCGTTGTGTGCACTGATAAAGGCAAGTTTATCGGCTTTTTTAGAGAGTGTGGCATAATCCTTTAGAACCTTTATTTCCTGGGTGTCCACATCAGCATAAATTTCTTTTAGTTTTGCACCAACTTCTTTTACGACAAATGCATCGCTGGAATCGTTTGTCACGCTGGAATCCTTTTCTTCTTCGGAAAGCGAGTCAAGTATTTCATCATATTCAGAGGAGATCTCAACAAGTCGACCCTCTTTTTGCTTAAGTGCTTCATATTCATCCAAAAGGAGCGTTCGCTGTACAAGTTCAAACGGAATAATATGACCGATCCAACCTTCCTGTACCTCTTCCTCTTTGCCGTCCTTCTTCTTAATAACCATGTTGGGATTAACTTTTTTAACTGCGTTGAAGCCTTCTGTTTGTATTATTTCTAAGTCAACAGATGTTTTTGCCCACTCGTCATCAAGCAATTGGTATGCTTCATATCTGTTAATAAGTGGAATTGAATCAAGGCGCTCAAAAATGTCATCACTCAAAACAGCCTTTTCTTTGGAAATATTGAGTGTCGCCATATTAGTTATCAGCTCGCTTTTCAGGAAACTGCCAAAGCTTTCGAACGAAATCTTGAAATTAGAAATAAAAGCATTTACTGCGGGATGCTCTTCGATAGTCTGTTCAATATTGCTGACCGCCAAATCAGTATATGGACCCTCACCTTTTGTAAAAAGTACTTCTTTTAATTCTGGAAAAGCACTCCAGTACTCAATAAGTTTATCAATTTCGCTCATGGGGATGCCACCGAACATAGAAGCATAAAGGTCCCATTTTTCTACGTCTTCAGAAGAATCAACATACCTCGGAATATTCAAGTTGTATTCATTTCGGCGGATTGTTTCACGGTTGATTTTCTTTGAGAATTTGTCAATATCTGCTCTGACAGCTACTATGTCAACGATCTTTTTAATATCAGAAGCTCTGAGCTTATTGTTCTTGCCAATTTTAGTAAAACCTTTTGATGCATCAATAATCAAAACATCAGTATTCTCTCGCTTTTGCTTTAAAATCATGATGATTGTCGGAATGTTCGTGCCAAAGAAAATATTTGGAGGAAGTCCGATGATAGCATCAATGTGATTTTCTTCAATTAGATTTTTTCGAATCTCGCCCTCTTCTCCACCACGGAATAAAACACCGTGCGGAAGAACTATGGTCATAATTCCTTCCGGCTTAATATGGAATAAGTCATGAAGCAGAAAAGCAAAATCAGCTTTTGCTTTTGGAGCCAGTCCGAAACGTGCATAGCGCGGGTCTGTTTCCTTATTACTTGGGTCCCAATGCTGTGAGTATGGAGGATTAGAAACAACTGCATCCACATAAAGTGGATTGTATGTTTCAGCCTGGTTGCTTTCATCAAAGTATGGCCAATCATCTTCCAAAGTGTCACCGTTGCGGGTTATGATATTAGCCGGGAGGATTCCACGCATAACTAAATTCATACGAGTGAGATTGTATGTATTCTGCTTCAGTTCCTGCGCGTAGTATTTGATGTTTCTTTCATCATCAATGTGCTTTGCAACTGATCGACCAATGTTTATCAAAAGGGAGCCTGAACCACTCGTCGGGTCATAAATTTCGATTTCCGTTCTGTCCTTTAAATGGTCTGCGACAATTTCGGACATAAGAATAGATACTTCGTGTGGAGTGTAAAACTCCCCTGCCTTTTTTCCAGCATTAGCAGCAAACATGCTAATCAGATATTCATATATAAATCCAATAATATCGTAGTCCTGTCTACCATCCATAGGAATATCTTTAATCAAATGAATCAGATCGCTGATAGCTTTTGTTCGAGATGCGGAACTATCACCAAGTTTACTTAAACCGGTTTGCAAAGTATTAAATATACCCTCATATACCTTCTTATGAGAGGGATTAATCAGACGGTTAAACGCTGACAAGGCATCCGTAACATTAGACACATCAAAATCTTTGCCCATTTTGAGCCAGGTTGAGAATAAGTCTTTGTAAGCAATAAAGTACCCGACATTTTCACGGACATACTTTACGACTTCAGCATCTTCTTCAACAAGAGCCTCTATGTCTTCCTGGGTAAAACCTTGTTCTTTCAATTTCTTTACCTCATTGTCCGAGAGGTACTTGTAAAAAATGAATCCTAAAATGTAATCTTTATATTCGTTGGCCTCGATTTTTGAACGCATTTTATTAGCGGATTCCCATATTCTCGAGGCGAGCTTTTGCTTATTCATAAATTCTATGTGTCCCCTTTACATGTTTTTTCAATAAATTATAAACTGTTGTTTACTTTGATTCCTCAAACTATGTAATTTAAACAACAGCTGATACCTATCTTGATGTAACCGAAAAAATAGAAGAAGACGAACTTAAAAAGTTCGCCTTCTACACTAAAAGGTAATTTCAACTTGGCACGACACCAAGTTGGCACGAGATGAAACCCCTCAAACCTTTGATATATATAGGTTATCCGATACTACCTTCCATTTCGAACTTAATCAAACGGTTCATTTCAACGGCGTATTCCATTGGCAGTTCTTTTGTGAATGGCTCGATGAAGCCCATGACGATCATTTCTGTTGCTTCTTCTTCAGAAATTCCGCGGCTCATCAAGTAGAATAGCTGTTCTTCTGATACTTTTGATACCTTCGCTTCGTGCTCTAATGAAATGTTGTCGTTTAAGATTTCATTGTAAGGGATCGTATCAGATGTTGATTTGTTATCCATGATGAGTGTGTCACACTCGATGTTTGAGCGTGCACCCTCTGCTTTGCGTCCGAAGTGAACGATTCCGCGGTATGTGACTTTACCGCCTTGTTTCGAAATCGATTTCGATACGATCGTTGAAGATGTGTTTGGTGCAAGGTGAATCATTTTCGCACCTGCATCTTGGTGCTGACCTTTACCTGCTAGGGCAATACTTAATGTCATACCACGAGCACCTTCACCTTTTAGGATGACCGCTGGGTATTTCATTGTCAGCTTAGAACCGATGTTTCCATCAATCCATTCCATTGTCGCATTCTCTTCACATACTGTACGTTTCGTCACAAGGTTGAAGACATTGTTTGCCCAGTTCTGAATCGTTGTATAACGGCAGTAGCCGCCCTTTTTAACGACGATTTCAACAACCGCACTGTGAAGAGAGTTTGTTGTGTAAACTGGTGCTGTACAGCCTTCTACGTAATGCACATGTGCGCCTTCATCAACAATGATCAGTGTACGCTCGAACTGACCCATGTTCTCAGAGTTGATACGGAAGTATGCTTGAAGTGGTGTATCTACTTTTACGCCCTTTGGTACGTAGATAAATGAACCACCAGACCATACAGCCGAGTTAAGCGCAGCAAATTTGTTGTCAGTCGGAGGAATGACTTTTGCCCAGTGCTCACGGAAGATGTCTTCGTTCTCTTTTAATGCGCTGTCTGTATCTTTAAACACAATGCCTAGATCTTCAAGGTCTTGCTTCATGTTGTGATACACAACCTCAGATTCATACTGAGCAGATACACCTGCTAAGTACTTTTGCTCTGCTTCTGGGATACCAAGCTTATCAAAGGTTTGTTTGATTTCTTCTGGTACTTCATCCCAAGAACGCTCAGAGCGCTCAGATGGCTTTACGTAGTACGTAATTTCATCAAAGTTTAATGCATTTAAATCTCCGCCCCATTGTGGCATCGGCATGTTGTAAAAGTGCTCAAGAGATTTCAAACGAAAGTCGAGCATCCACTGAGGCTCTTCTTTCATACGAGAAATTTCTTCAACGATCTCTTTTGTCAGTCCGCGCTCTGAACGGAAAATGGAAACGTCTTTATCAGAAAAGCCGTATTTATATTCACCAACATCTGGCATTTTTTTAGCCATCCATTTTCACTCCAATCTTATGATTTGCCGTTATCTTCGGCAGATGCGCCTTTTTCAAGCGCCTTCCAGGATAATGTTGCACATTTGATGCGGGCTGGGAATTTTGCCACTCCCTGCAGCGCCTCAATGTCACCAAGATCAATGGAATCGTCGTATTCTTTTCCTAGCATCATATCGGAGAAAATCTGAGACATTTTCAAAGCTGTTTCAATATCTTTCCCTTTAATCGCCTGCGTCATCATAGAGGCAGATGCCATCGAAATAGAGCATCCTTCTCCTTCAAATTTCGCATCAATGACTTTTTCGTCTTCGATTTTCATCGTGAGACGAATGCGGTCACCACACGTTGGGTTGTTCATATCGACGACAATGCTGTCGTTTAACACACCTTTGTTTCTCGGATTTTTATAATGATCCATAATCACTTGTCTGTACAGTGTGTCTAAGTTTACATTAAAAGACATTCGTAAAATACTCCTTTGTCTTACGGAGCGCTGCGATGAGCTCGTCAATCTCTTCTTCTGTATTGTACAGATAGAAGCTTGCTCTTGCAGTCGCTGATACACCAAGCCATTTCATGAGCGGCTGTGCACAGTGGTGTCCAGCACGAATGGCGACACCTTCCGTATCCAGAACAGTAGACGCATCATGTGGATGGACGTCGTCTAAGTTAAACGTCACAAGTCCAGCTCGGTGCTGCGGTCCATAAACAGTCGCACCATCAAGCTCCTTAAAGCGCTCAAGCGCATAAGTGACAAGCTGATGCTCGTAACGGCTGACTTCTTCCATACCAATGTCATTTAAGAAATCAATCGCTTTTCCTAGTCCAACTGCTCCGGCAATAATCGGTGTTCCCGCTTCAAATTTCCACGGCAGCTCTTTCCAAGTAGAATCATACAGATCCACAAAGTCGATCATTTCACCGCCAAACTCAGCAGGCTCCATATTATTCAAAAGGTCCTTCTTCCCGTAAAGTACACCGATGCCAGTCGGTCCACACATTTTATGCCCAGAGAATGCGAAAAAGTCACAATCTAGATCCTGAACATCAATTTGCATGTGCGGCGTGCTTTGCGCACCATCGACGACAATGATTGCCCCATGATCATGGGCAATTTTAGCGATCTCTTTAATCGGGTTGATGGTTCCTAATACGTTTGAGACATGTGTGACAGCGACGATTTTCGTTTGATGTGTGACCGTTTGCTTCACATCTTCAAGCGATAGCGTGCCGTCTTCCTGTAACGGAATGTATTTCAATGTGGCGCCAGTTGCTTTTGCTGCTTGCTGCCAAGGGATGATATTCGCATGATGCTCCATGTGCGTAATGACAATCTCATCGCCTTCTTTGAGGTTTGCTCTTGCATAGCTGATCGCCACTGTGTTTAGTGCAGTTGTTGTGCCTCTAGTAAAAATAATCTCCTGGACAGATGAAGCACGGATGAATGCACGAACTTTCTCTCTCGCACCCTCGTATGCGTCCGTTGCTTTTGTGCCAAGGGTATGAACACCCCTGTGGACGTTCGAGTTGTAAGACCGGTAATACTCATTCATTGCATCAATGACCACTCTTGGTTTTTGAGAAGTCGCTGCACTGTCCAAATACACCAAATCATGTCCGTTCACTTGCTGATGAAGGATTGGAAACTGCTCACGAACGTCTTTGATATTCATTATTTTACTTTCCTTTCAATCACAGAAACGAGCTGCTTTTTAACTCCTTCAATCGGCAGTTCTTTGACGACTGGATTTAAGAAGCCATAAATCACAAGTCTTTCTGCATCTTCTTTGGATATCCCGCGGCTCATGAGGTAATACAATTGAATTGGATCGACACGTCCAACAGAAGCAGCATGCCCTGCTGTGACATCATCTTCATCAATTAATAGAATTGGGTTTGCGTCACCGCGTGCTTTCTCACTCAGCATGAGAACTCGTGATTCCTGCTCTGCATTTGACTTCGTTGCGCCATGCTCGATTTTACCAATTCCGTTAAAGATAGAGGATGCTTGATCCTTCATCACACCATGCTTCAAGATATACCCTTCAGAGTTTTTACCGAAGTGGATGATGCTTGTTGTAAAGTTTTCTGTTTGATTGCCCCGGCCGACAACAACTGATTTTGTATCACCGAATGTACCGTCGCCCATGAGCTTTGTGATGTTTTCAGACACGACGTCTCCATCATTCATCAGGCCAAGCGCCCATTCGATTTTACTGTCACGGCCATTTGCCATACCGCGTCTGTTCACATAGACTGTGACACCTTCTGCAAGGTTATCTACTGCACCGTAAGTGACGCGGGCATTAGCTCCTGTAAACACTTCAGACACGATATTGAAGATCGCTTCTTCCGGCTTTGCCGTACTGATGTAGTTTTCTACATATGTCACAGCACTATGGTCGTCTGCTACGACGATGACATGGTTGAACAAAGTCGTGTCGTCATTTTCATGCAGGTAGACGGCTTGAATTGGTGCTTCAAGTTCTACATTTTTCGGTACATAGAGGAAAGCTCCACCATTGACTAAAGCAGCATGTAAAGCTGTTAGTTTATGCTCATCTACTTTTACTGCATCAGTCATGAAGTATTTCTGCACTAGATCTCCATGTTCGCGGATCGCTGTATGAAGGTCAGTGAAGATCACACCTTTGTCTTTCGCTTCCGTTGAAAGAGACAAGTATGCTGGCGTTTGATCACGCTGAATGTAGACTGTCTTATCCGTGTCCTCTAAATCAATGAGAGATTTCACTTCTTCAGGAAGCTCTTCTAATGATCCAAATGGCGCACTTTCGACTGTATGCTGTTTGAAATTGGTTAAATTCCATTTAGAAATATTCGTTTTGTCAGGCTTTGGCATTGGAAGGTCTTCTGCTTTTTCAAGAGCCTGTAAGCGAAGGGAGCTCATCCATGCCGGTTCCTGATGCTTCTCGGAGAAGCTTTTGACATAATCTTGATCTACTGATAATTTCGTTTCTAATGTCATCAATAATCCTCCTAACGCTTACGCTTCTTGACCAACAGTTTCGTCTTCAATTCCTAACTCTTTTTTAATCCAGTCATAGCCTTCTGCTTCTAAACGCTGCGCGAGCTCTGGTCCGCCAGATTTCACGATACGTCCTTGCATCATGACATGAACATGATCTGGTGTGATGTAGTTCAGTAGACGCTGATAGTGAGTGATCATTAAGCAGCCGAAGCTTTCGCCGCGCATTCTGTTAATTCCTTTAGAAACCACTTTCAAAGCATCGATATCAAGACCAGAATCGATTTCGTCAAGAATCGCAATCTTTGGTTCAATCATCATTAATTGAAGAATTTCATTGCGTTTTTTCTCCCCGCCTGAGAAACCTTCGTTTAGGTAGCGCTGCGCCATGTCTGGGTCCATTTCAAGGAACTCCATGTTTTCGTCCATTTTGCGGATGAATTTCATCAGAGAGATTTCATCGCCTTCTTCTCTGCGAGCGTTAATAGCAGAACGAAGGAAGTCCGCATTTGTGACACCACTAATTTCAGATGGGTATTGCATCGCAAGGAAAAGACCTGCTTGAGCGCGCTCATCTACTTCCATTTCAAGTACATCTTCGCCATCTAGCAAAATGCTGCCTTTTGTTACTTCATATTTAGGGTGTCCCATAATTGCAGCAGATAAAGTTGATTTACCTGTACCGTTTGGTCCCATTACTGCGTGGAATTCTCCACCTTTTATCTCGAGGTTTACACCCTTTAAGATTTCTTTCCCTTCAATCTCAACGTGCAAGTCCTTAATTGTTAATGTCGAAGCAGTCATATATCGATACCTCCAAAATAATCATTATTCTCAATTTATTCTCATTCTAATTTTATAACAAATTAAAAGTGAATACAACACATTCACGATATACGTGAGAGGATGCTCTCAAAATTCTAACAAAAAAAGCCGGTAGATAAAAGGATTTATGTCGAAAAGACTGTTTTCATAAAGAAAGGACGGGAAACTGTTCTCCCCGTCCCTGAGCTATTTAATAGCCTCGTATATTCATTTTTGCGAGCTGTCTTTTCTCATCTCGATAGGACTGCTCTCGTTTATATTCCACTTTCATCCGTAAGTCATGGTCTCTTTCGTACTCTGCATAGCTCATGCCGTGAGCTTTATGCATGGCCTTTTCCATCTCGGCGGTATAATCCAATCCCAGTGTACTATGGTCCGAACAAATAATAAACCATTCCCTTCTTTGAGTGTAGCTTTATTATATCAAAGACATGCGGCTTCACTCAAAAGGGATATGACGTTCTATGCTGGCATATTTTCTCACACAATCGGCTGAGAACGACTCAACTCCCTGATATGGAAAAATACCGTCTTATCCTTCCCTTAATGCGTCTGTCCTCCAAATTCATCAATACATTGCTGAACGACAGTAATCCCTTGACTCAGTGCTGCCCCGCCGCCAAATGCTGCCGCCACGCTGACAACCTCCAGCAAATTCTCTTCTGTCGCGCCTTGATCGAGCGCTCCCTTTGTATGATAAATCATGCAGTATTCATCCTGTGCATGAATACTGATGCCAAGGGCAATCATTTGCTTTTCCTTTTGCGTTAATGAATCGCTCTGAAAGCATTGCTCCGTAAATTCATTGAATTTCTTCCCAAACACCGGCATTTTCTTCTGAAATTCACCCATTGCCGTTTTATAATCAGTCAGTGATTGCTGCATGGATCCGCTCATATGCTGTTCATTCATCTTCATTCCATCCCTTCAGGTCATTTGTACATTTTTATTATGAGCGAGATTTGAAAAAATACACAAAAAAACCTCGCTTTGATGAAAGCGAGGTTAACACATTGTTATTCAGATACCGGTAGTACAGCACCGTCATATTTTTTGTCGATGAATTCTTTGATTTTATCAGAGTGAAGAACTTCCATTAATGTCTTGATCTTATCTGATTTTTCTTCACCTTTGCGAACCGCCACGATGTTTGCATATGGGTTGTTCTTTGTTTGCTCAAGTTCAATTGAATCTTTTTTCGGATTCAATTTATTTTGAATCGCATAGTTGACGTTAATAAACACAGCATCGCCTTCACTGTTTTCATAAGCTTTCGCTGTTAGTTCAGGAGCGATTTTTTTGAACTTTAGGTTCTTCGGGTTTTCTTTGATGTTCTTTACTGTTGCGTTGATTGTATCAACTTTAGGATCAATCTTAATGACACCAGCATTTTGCAATAGTGCAAGCATACGGCCTTGTTCAGCTACGTTGTTTGTCATGATGATCGTTCCGCCGTTTGGAATATCTTTTACTGATTTGTATTTCTTAGAGTAGATACCGAAAGGCTCAAGGTGAACCGCACCAGCACTAACTAGGTTGTAATCTTTGTTTGATTTATTTTCTTCATTTAAGTAAGGGATATGTTGGAAAAAGTTTGCATCCACTTCTTTTTCAGCTAACGCTTTGTTGTACATTTTATAATCACTAAGTACTTTCACTTTTAGATCGTAGCCTTTTTCTTTTAGAAGTGGTTTTGCTTCTTCAAGAATTTCGGCATGTGGTGTTTTTGAAGCGGCAACCGTAATGGTTTTGCTATCACTTGCGTTATTAGATGAACCGCATGCAGCTAAGATGCCTGCAAATGCTAGAAATAGTGCACTTAAAATCAATTTCTTCATGAATAAATCCTCCCTTAACGTTTATCAATTTTATTTGTAATCAAATCACCGATTATTTGAATAATAAAGACGATGATGAGAATAAACACAGTAGCTACAAGTGTGACATCTGTATTACCAGATTGGTATCCTTCCACATAAGCAAGGTCACCAAGTCCGCCTGCTCCAATTGCACCTGCAATCGCAGTTGAGCCAATTAAAGCAATCGCTGTTACGGTAATACCTGAAATGAGGGCTGGCAATGATTCTGGCAGCAATACTTTGAAAATGATGGTCGACGTTTTCGCTCCCATTGACCGTGCTGCTTCAATGACTCCTTTGTCTACCTCACGCAGTGCAATTTCGACAAGACGTGCATAGAATGGAGCTGACCCAATGACAAGGGCAGGGAGTGCTGCATTTGGACCTAGAATTGTATGCATTAAGAATTTCGTGAACCCTAATAAAAGAATAATTAAGATGATAAAAGGAATCGATCTGAAAATGTTGACGACTGCACCGATGACAGCATTGATCGGTTTATTTTCCCAAAGACCGCCTTTTCCTGTAAGGAAGAGCAGGAGTCCTAGGATAATCCCGATTGCAAAAGCAAATGCCAATGAAATGAGTGTCATGTACACCGTTTCACCCGTTGCATTCCAAATCACATCTAGGTCAACGTTCGGAAACCATTTCTCAAACATGTGTCATCACCTCAATTTCAACCTGTTTACTTTGGATATAGGCGATGGCTTTTTCAACCTCGGTCTCTTCTCCATTAATATGGATAAAGAGTGTTCCAAACGCGCCTTCCTGCGTTTGAGAAATCTTTCCTTGAAGGATGTTTACATCGACCTTGAAGGATCGAATGATTTCAGTGATGAGCGGTTGCTCGGCAGAATCGCCAATAAAGGACAACCGTACGACCTGACCTTCTTTTACTCGCTCTAAGACGTGTTCGATTGTTTCTTTCGCTTCCTCTGGTTCAGCAAGCTGCTGTACAAATCGCTTCGTCATCTCTTCCTTCGGCTGTCTGAAGACGCGTAATACTTCGCCTTCTTCGACAATGCGTCCATTTTCCATGACCGCGACGCGATGACAAATTTTGCGAATGACGTGCATTTCGTGTGTGATGAGCACAATTGTCAGCCCTAAACGTTTATTGATATCCGCTAAAAGATCAAGGATAGAATCCGTTGTTTGCGGATCAAGCGCTGATGTTGCTTCGTCACAAAGAAGAACCTTTGGATCATTTGCTAATGCTCTCGCAATCCCCACACGCTGCTTTTGTCCGCCGCTAAGCTGAGACGGATACGCATTTTCTTTTCCTTCTAAACCGACTAATTTAATCAGTTCATTCGCACGCTCTCTCCGTTTCGATGTAGGTACACCTGCGATCTCAAGCGGGAACATAATATTTTGTCTCACTGTTCTTGACCAAAGTAGGTTAAAGTGCTGGAAAATCATGCTGATTTCTTGTCTTGCTTTCCGAAGTTTCGCATTCGATACTTCATTGATCCGGTTGCCTGCCACTTCAACAATTCCTTCTGTTGGCAGCTCCAGACCGTTTAATAGGCGAATAAGCGAGCTTTTTCCGGCACCGCTATACCCGATAATTCCGAATATTTCACCTTTATCAATATCTAAGTTGACGTCTTTTACTGCGTCAACATTTCCACTTTTTGAGTAGTACGTTTTTGATACATTCTGTAAATGGATCACAGTCTGCTCACCTGCTTTCTTGCTGAATCTATAGGTTGCCATCACATACGTTCATTTATTCTTCGTGCTGTCATGACTCTAGCCTGTTGCCAGATCAGTAAAAAAGACCTAACTGCAACGCAAGCAGAAAGGCCTTTTATTTCAAATACGCCTTTCTCTCATCTTTCAAAGCGTTGCGACTTTGAGTGAATTGGCACCAATTTCAGCTATGCTGACGGTTGCCGGGTTTCATAGGGCACGTCCCTCCACCTCTCTTAATAAGAGAAAATATGTTGTTTTATGTGATGTTCATGTTTTTACTAACGTAGAATATCATGCCACCCGAGATATGTCAACGCTGTAAATCGCTAATTTCCAAGTAAACGACTAAGTTATCATTTTTCGAAAAAAACCGTTCGTCAGCCAAAGTACCGCCTCTAGTCTTAGGAGCGCACGGAATGACCCTTTTACTTTCACTTGTCCCCTGCTAATTAACTGCTGTAAGGACATATCTCCATCTAATAATTGAAGTATTTCTTTTCTCTCACCATAAAAGATGAGATCCGATAACTCAATTGCAGGTAGTTTCTTCACTTCACCACGCTCATCCACAATCAATGTACAAGAGTCAGTTTCCGCCTCAAATGTAATCTTCAAGGATGATGATGAGAGCAGCGGTTTTAGCAATAATCGCTGCCCTGTGTTTCCATGGGTTTTCACTTTTTCCACATGTATAACCTCCCTGTCATTTGGTTATACATAACATTTCTCTACAAACATTCGCTTGTCCTTTATAAATAACTCGACAAATTTTCAGATGAATTGCTTGAAATATGACAAAAAACCGCTTTATTTAGCGGTTTCAATCATTTCATGAAGATATGGTACGGAGTGAAAGGCATAGCCTTTTTGCACCAGCTCACCTTTTTTAAACAGTAGAAAGCAAGGAACGCTTTCGATCTCAAAAGCCTTCGCAAAGCCTGGTGAGTAGTTTAAGTTATTTTCATAAAAAGGTACATCCGGCTGCATGGTGTCTACGACAGCCAGCATTTTCTTTGCCAGCTGACATGTTCCGCAAAACGGTGTATATAAGTATAAAAGAAATAAATCGTCCTTTATCTCCTTGAATTCGTGTTCTTCAATCTCTTTCATATACGTCCACCCTCATAAATATTTCGAATGAACATCAATGTTTGCAGCTAATAGGATAGATGCAATGTGGGCTGACGGTGAAGCGGCCACTTCGCGGTACGTTCTGTCGACAAAAAGATGAAATGCTTCAGGGAATTCTTTTCGAAATTGCTTCCGCAGTTTGTCGCCTGCATCGTCACTGTCTGCTAATATGTAAACGTCTTTCCCCAATAATTCGTCTACGAGCTGATCCAGCTTCGATGTACTGATCGTGCCATTGGTGCAAATGATGGTAACAGGTTCACTTATGACTTCTTTTAGCTTTTGTTTGTCTGTTTTACCTTCTACAATGATGACCTTTTCTACCTCTACATTCATCACGATCACCCGGCCCTTTTGACGTTGTTCACTTCTCCCTTAGATTACAATTTTTCATTCAGGTTGTAAAGATTGGGCGCTTGCACTAAAAAGACTGCAGCTTATGCTCACTGCAGCCTCATCTGTGATTAGCACCAGCCATTTTCATCATCACAGTCTACATATTTTTCTGTTCCGTGGGTCAATGTATCCGTCAGACGATAAAAACGATTTTGCTCATAGGAATAACCTGATTTTAACTCATATTGGTTTTCACTAATCATCGTGCCAATCTCTTCATTTTGATGATACAGCACCATGCCGCTTTCTTTGAATCGTCCAGTGACATGATCTGTTATATCCACATGTTCTTTTTGAAAAGACAAATTGGACACCCCCCCATAAAGGTAGAGTGTCCAATTTCACGTGAATTAGTCTTCTTTTGTCATTTCTTCATATTGCTCAGCAGTCATCAAGTTCTCAATTTCAGATGTATCAGCTGGCTCTACCACGATCATCCATGCTTTTTCGTATGGAGAGTCGTTGACGAATTCAGGGCTGTCATCCAGCTCATCGTTCACTTCGACGATTGTACCGTTGATCGGTGCGTAAAGCTCAGAAACTGTTTTCACTGATTCTACACTTCCGAAAGGCTCGTCCGCTGTAATTTTGTCTCCTACTTCAGGAAGCTCAACGAACACGATATCGCCTAGCTCAGATTGAGCAAAATGCGTAATACCGATACGCACCTTATCTCCTTCTACTTTGACCCATTCATGTTCTTCTGAATAACGTAAATCTTTTGGTGTGCTCATTCAATACCCCTCCAGTCTTTTCTTTCAATCTATATTGAAGATACCACAATCTGAATGAAAGTTACATCATTTCCAGACGCTTTTAAATGTATCTTCATTAAATCCAACTGTGACTCGTTTACCGTCTGTTGTAATCGGGCGCTTGATCAGCATTCCGTTAGATGCGAGTAATTCTAGCTGCTCGCCTTCTGACATTGCAGGAAGTTGATCTTTCAGCTGTAGCTCTCGGTATTTCTGTCCGCTTGTATTAAAGAACTTCTTCAGCTCTAAGCCACTTTTTTCGTAAAGCGCTTTTAATGTTTCTTTATCAGGCGTCTCTTCGACGATATGTATGCTGTTGATATCTTTATTGTGTTCTTCCAGCCATTTTTTTGCTTTTCGGCATGTACCGCAAGATGGGTATTCATAAAAATCTAAAGCCACTATTTTCACCTCCTGCAAGTAGTGAGAACATTTTATCACAAAATATTTTAAAAACCTAAATGTATGCTTACAAAAAGGTGCGGAGTGATACCCGCACCTTTTCAGCCGTCTTATACGATATATTTCTCTGCTTCAAAGATTCGTTTCGCCACTTCGCGCTTTTTGGCGATGACATTGATCGGGGTGAATCTTGTCAGTTTGCGAAGAGCTGACAGACTCATGCGGAGTGCATCTCCTTCTTCCATCGCGATCAAGGATTCTTTTGCATGAGCTTCAATTTTTAAGAAGGCTTCCTGCGTGAAAATTTGTGTGTAAGCAAGCTTTTGAGTATTCTTATCTAGCCCTGATGCAGCGATTGCCTTTTCAGTACGCAGAATCGCCGATTCAGCAGCAAAAATTTCATTGACGATATCCGCTATGTTCACAAGAATCTCTTGCTCTTTGTCTAATGCTTTTCCATACTTCATCGCCGCCATTCCAGATACCATTAAGGCGATCTTTTTCGCATGGGCGAGCAAGTATTTTTCTTGATCGAGCGGCTGATCACCTGGCTCTTCCGGCATCATCATCATGAGCTCTTCCTGTAAGGTTTGCGCCTTTTGAAGCAGCGGAAGCTCTCCCTTCATCGCTTTCTTCAAGAATGTGCCTGGTACAAGCAGACGGTTGATTTCGTTAGTCCCTTCAAAAATACGGTTAATCCGCGAGTCACGATAGGCTCTTTCGACCTCGTATTCTTGCATGAATCCATATCCGCCGTGAATCTGCACGCCCTCATCCGCTATATAGTCTAAAGTTTCAGAGCCAAGTACTTTACAAAGAGAGCATTCAATCGCATATTCTGCAATGGACTGGGCAATTTGTTTGCCATCCTTTTGCTCTTCTTCACTTAATAGACCCATGCGCTGTTCAAATAATCCGACTGTGCGGTAAACAGCACTTTCCATCGCATAGAGCTTTGCCGACATGTTGGCTACTTTTTCACCAATTAAGCTAAATCGAGAAATTGGCGTTTGGAATTGCTTACGTTGGTTTGCATATTCTGCCGATAATTGAATGACACGTTTTGACGCACCAACTGTTCCGACAGCCAGCTTGTAGCGTCCGATATTCAAAATGTTAAAGGCAATGACATGACCTCTGCCAGCCTCACCTAGTAAATTCTCCTTCGGCACTTGAGCATCTTCGAGAATTAACGTTCTTGTCGATGAACCTTTAATGCCCATCTTTTTCTCTTCAGGTCCCGTTTTGACACCTGGAAAATCCTTTTCTACGATAAAAGCAGAGAAGTGTTCACCATCAATTTTCGCATATACGACAAAGACGTCGGCAAATGCGGAGTTTGTGATCCACTGTTTTCCCCCATTCAGCACATAATGAGTTCCGGCTTCATTTAAGACCGCAGTTGTCTTTGCTCCAAGGGCGTCAGAGCCTGATCCTGGCTCAGTGAGGGCGTACGCTGCAATTGTTTCTCCAGAAGCGAGTCCAGGAAGATATGTTTCCTTTTGCGCTTGATTTCCAAACAGCACGATTGGCAGAGACCCAATGCCGACATGGGCGCCATAGGAAAGCGAGAAGCTCCCTGCTCTGGAAAATTTCTCGGTAATAATGGCTGAACTGATTTTATCTAATCCGAGCCCGCCGAATTCTTCAGGCACGTCAGCTCCTAGCAGCCCAAGCTCTCCAGCCTTTTTGAGAAGCCTGACAGAATGCTCAAATTCATGGTTTTCAATTTGATCTATATATGGAACAACGTCTTGTAAAATATAATCCTCTGTTGTCTTTCCAATCATTTGATGCTCATCAGAGAAATCCTCTGGTGTAAAGATATGCTCATAATTCGTCTCATCAATTAAGAAGCTTCCACCCTTTTTTACCTCTTCCATTGCTTTCATTCTGTTTTCCCCCTTTAGATCAATTCAAAAATTCCTGCTGCTCCCATGCCCCCGCCGATACACATTGTGACGATGCCAAATTGCTCGTTTCGCCGCTTCATTTCATGAATGAGTGACAGTGTCAGTTTTGTTCCTGTACAGCCGAGCGGATGTCCTAGCGCGATTGCCCCGCCATTGACATTCACTTTCTCTTCATCAATCCCTAAATGACGAATAACTTGAATGGCCTGAGAGGCAAACGCTTCGTTTAATTCAAACAGCCCGATATCCTTCAGCTCAAGTCCAGCGATTTTCAGCGCACGCGGAATGGCTTCAATTGGACCGATTCCCATCACCTCAGGCGGTACACCGCCAACAGCAAACGCCCGAAACTTGGCGAGCGGCTGAAGGGAAAGTGAGGATGCTTTCTCACGATCCATCATCATCACACACGCAGCACCGTCACTTGTTTGTGAAGAGTTTCCTGCGGTCACCGTGCCTTTTGTCGAGAAAGCCGGACGCAAAGTAGAAAGAATCTCTTCCGTTGTCCCTGCTCTCACGCCTTCATCCTGTGAAAAGGTGAATGAATGCTCTTCTAATTGATATTGCTCTCCTACCCGCCGCTCTGTTACATCAACGGATACGATTTCATCTGAAAATTTCCCTTCCTGCAATGCTTTGGCTGCCTTTTGATGACTTCTTACCGCAAAGGCGTCCTGATCTTGACGTGTGACCTGATATTTTTGCGCCACTTGCTCTGCCGTGTGGCCCATGCTCATATAATATTCAGGCGCTTGCTCTGCCAATTGAGCATTCGGACGAATGGAATGACCCATCATCGGCACCTGTGTCATCGATTCGACTCCTCCGGCTAAGATCGTTTCTGCCTGGCCGAGCATAATCCGTTCACCCGCATAAGCGATTGACTGAAGACCAGATGAGCAGTAGCGGTTGATGGTGATGGCAGGTACTGTATACGGAAGCCCTGCTAACGCCCCAATATTCCGAGCCACATTTAACCCCTGCTCTGCTTCTGGTGTTGCACACCCGATGATCAAATCATCTATCTGTCCGTCGTAATTACCGGCACGCTTTAATGTTTCTTTTACACACAATGCGCCCATATCATCAGGCCGAACATGTTTTAACGATCCTTTTTTCGCCTTCCCTACTGGTGTTCTCGCGCCAGCGACAATGACTGCTTCTCTCATTTTGACTCCCCCTTAGTTACGTAAAGGTTTTCCTTTGACGAGCATGTGCTGCATGCGTGCTTGTGATTTCACTTCTCCTACAAGACTTAAAAACGCTTCCCTTTCAAGCTCTAATAAGTATTGCTCCTCTACCTCTGTTCCAAATGGCAGTTTTCCGCCGGAAATGACATGAGCTAATTTTTTGACAATGGTCATGTCATGCTCTGAAATGTATCCAGACAGTCTCATATTTTCAGCAGCCAATATCATTGCTGCATAGCCTGTTTCTCCCATGACGGGCACCTTCTGCTTGAGCGGTGCACGATAACCCGCTTCATCAAGAGAGAGCACCAGTTGTTTCGCATCATAGATCAGGTGGTCCCCGTTCATACTGATTCGGTCACTCACGCGGAGCATGTTCATATCCCGCGCTTCCTCAGCCGAAGTAGATACTTTAGCCATTGCTATCGTTTCAAATGTTTTCAGCGTGGCATCTTGTATAGCGGTCTGTGTCGGCTTAGCTGACCCTTGCAGATGGCGAAGGTATAATTCTTTGTTTCCACCACCGCCCGGAATCAGTCCAACTCCAGCCTCGACAAGACCCATGTATGATTCGCTAGACGCTTGAATAGCTGCTGCCGGCAGACAAACCTCTGTTCCGCCTCCGAGTGTCATGCCAAACGGTGCAGCAACGACTGGACGGTCGCTATATTTCACCTTCATCATTGCCTGCTGGAAGCGGCGGATCACAAAGTCAATTTCAAAGAAATTATCGTCCTGAGCTTCCATTAAAATCAGAGCAAGATTGGCACCAACACAGAAGTTCTTCCCTTGGTTTCCGATGACAAGCCCTCTATAATTCTGTTCCACCTCATCGACAGCGCGATTGATCATGTCAATGACATCTAGTCCAATGGCATTGCTTTTGGAGTGAAATTCGAGCAAGGCGACATCATCACCGATATCAATTAAGCTCGCACCAGAATTTTTAAAAATCACGCCCTGCTTCTTTTTCAATCTCGCTAAGGAAATATTCTTTTCGTTTCCTTTTTCCTGTTCATAAGTCCCATTATGATAAAACGCACGCTCTCCATCAGCATTCTCTTGATAGAATGTATCGTGTCCTTCTGCCAGCATGTCTTGCACCCACTGCGGGATGGTGTGACCTTCTGCTTCCATGCGCTCGGCTGCTTTTTTCACACCGATTGCATCCCACAGCTCAAATGGACCGTGCTGCCAGCCAAATCCCCATTTCATTGCGTTATCGATCGACTGAATATCATCCGCAATTTCGCCTTTTAACTGAGCTGAATAAAGGAGCACAGGTGCCGTCATGTTCCAAAGCAATTGTCCTGCACGGCCATCTTGATAAATAAGCGCTTTCAATTTCGCTTTCGTCCCTTTTTGCTGCTTCGCCATCTCAATGCCTGGATCTTTAAGCTTCGTTCGTTCTCCATACGTGAGCGTCACAGGATCAAGTTCTAAAATGGCCTTTCCATTTTTTTGATAAAATCCTTGCCCTGCCTTGCTGCCAATCCATCCTTTTTCAAGCATTGTTTCAATAAACTCAGGCAGCTGGAAAATATCTTTTTCCTTTCCTTCTACTTGGTCATATACGTTGCGAGCTACATGGGAAAACGTGTCGAGCCCTACGACATCAAGTGTACGGAAGGTCGCACTTTTCGGTCTTCCAATGAGGGGTCCTGTGACCGAATCCACCTCTCCAATGGTGTATTTGTTTTCAAGCATTTCACGCACTGTCACAAGGAGTCCATAAGTACCAATACGATTGGCAATAAAGTTCGGCGTATCTTTCGCTTCAACGACGCCTTTACCAAGTACATCCTCGCCAAACGTTTTCATAAATTGGAGTACTTCTGGATCTGTTTCTTGAATAGGAATGATTTCTAAAAGCTTTAAATAACGGGCTGGGTTAAAAAAGTGTGTGCCTAAAAAGTGGCGTTTAAAATCATCTGATCGGCCTTCTGCCATTTTTTCAACCGAAATACCGGATGTGTTACTTGATACGATGCTGCCTTCTTTGCGGTGTTCGTCGATGAGAGAGAATACGTGTTGTTTGATGCTGAGTTTTTCAGTGACGACTTCAATGATCCAGTCAGCATCATGTAATAAGGAAAGGTGATCTGTGAGATTTCCCGGTGTGATGTATGATAGGTTTTTTGCTGATGTAAGAGGTGCTGGCTTTTGCTTTAACAATTTTTTCATCGCTTCTTGACTTAATCTATTCCGAACACTAGGGTGATCAAGCGTTCTCTTTTTCGCCGTTTCTTCCTTTGTCAGTTCGTTTGGCACAATATCTAGCAATGTTACTGGTATCCCGATATTGGCTAGATGCGCAGCAATGCCTGAGCCCATGACACCTGAACCAATGACAGCCGCCTTGCGAATATGTTTGCCCATAAATATCCCCCTAAACATTTTGAATGAACAGTCATTCATTTTTTGTCCAAAAAAAAGCAATGCCTCTTTCTTTATCTTAAAAGATTTTCCGAAACAGTTCAAGAGCGGATTTCAAAAATTTACACATTCTGATGTGCCTTACTTTGCGGCGTATGAATTAAAGATGAGAGGGCATTGTAAGAATGGAGGTGATGTCCACATGTCTCGTTTGAAGAAAAACCCATCGAAAGCAGGCGTAAGTGCTGCAAGTGTAAAAGGAAACGCAGGTCCATCACAGGAAGCAGACCTAGGCGGTAAAAAGACCAGTCAAAATCAGCAATATAAAAAGAATCAGTAAGGAAACAAAATCGTAAGGAGGAACACATCTTGAACAATCAGCAAATGAATATGCCCCCGCAAGTCATTTCAGTGAAAGATTCCTTGTACTTAGAGGATATGCTGAATTGGAACTTGATCGCTATGAAAAAGGCTCACTTTATGGCCGAGCACTGCCAAGACCAGACGTTGAAACAAGAATTAAATCAAGTGGGCCAAATGCATCATCAGCATTACACACAAATTCTTCAGCATTTAGGCAGCTCAGGGCAAGGCCAGTCTACTGGCTTTATGCAATAGGAGGAAAAAACATGGAACAACAAAACCAACAAAAAATCGGGAATCCACAAACTCCGGTTCCCACGACAACAAACATGAATGATCGTGATTTTGTCACAGACCTTTTGTCGACTGAAAAATATATGACAAGCGGTTACAACACAGCGCTCAATGAATTCAGTCATGAATCTCTTTACCAGGATATTCAGCGAATTGCGCTGGAAACTCAGAAAACACAAAGACATTTATATGATGTCATGTTCCGATATGGCTGGTATTCTGTTGAAGCCGCTGAACAGCAAAAGCTCCAGCAGGCACACCAGAAATTCCAGCAAACACTGACAGATCAATCTCCATACGGACCATCACAGATGTCATAAAGAAAAACTGCCAGTGTAGTGCTGGCAGTTTTTTAACGGTCTTGATTGGCTCGATGAGCTTCGTTCATTTGTTTGATCCGCTGAATTGTTTCTTTGATTTCTTCCTTCGCCTCTGGATACGTTTCATTAAAGTGCTTTGCTAGAGGCGGCATGCTTTTTGCAATATGAGAATAGATCACCCACTGTTTCACATCTTGTTTCAGTGCGTCTGTTGATTCACCAAGCAGCAGCTCTGTATATTTATCAAGCAAGCCCTCAAGCTTTTC
Organism: Bacillus sp. NMTD17; assembly: GCF_002998735.1. Taxonomy (NCBI): domain Bacteria; kingdom Bacillati; phylum Bacillota; class Bacilli; order Caryophanales; family Bacillaceae; genus Bacillus; species Bacillus sp. NMTD17. The sequence continues at coordinate 789,167 of NZ_PVRH01000001.1, read as the reverse complement.
ATCTAATTCATTTCCCATTGAGTTTCCGCTCCCTTTTTAAGAAAAAAGCCTGACTCTGTGCGTAACAGATGTCAGGCTTTTGACATACGATTATCTTGCAGCAAGAAATGTCTCCGCTTGCGCTTGCTGTACAATACAGCGTCCTCTACCGTGCGGAATGCATAATGGTGTTCCAAATAAAGGATCTGTCGTCACTTGGCAGTTCATATCAAAGACATTTTTCACAAGATCACAATTAATGACTGTTTCTGGTCTTCCTTCTGCATAAATCGTCTTGTCTTTAATCGCCACAAGGTGATGAGCATATCTGCATGCGAGATTCAGGTCATGAAGAACCATGACAATCGTGCGCTGCTCTTTTTCATTTAAGTCAAACAGAAGGTCTAGAATTTCAATTTGATGCGTCATGTCTAAATACGTCGTCGGCTCATCTAACAAGATAATATCCGTCTCCTGTGCTAACGTCATCGCAATCCATGCACGCTGCCTTTGTCCACCTGATAATGAATCGACTGTTCGATCAGCGAGGTCTTCCATCTTTGTTGACTTCAGTGCGCGATTCACCGCTTCCTCGTCTTGCTTCGACCACTGCTTCAGCCAATTTTGATAAGGATATCTGCCTTGTTTCACTAATTGATGCACGGTTAATCCTTCTGGCGCTTCTGGTCCTTGCGGAAGAATGGCGAGCTGTTTCGCTACTTCCTTTGTTGGTAATTTGGCAATGGAATGACCTTCAAGCAGGACAGAACCACCCATTGGCTTCATGAGACGGGCCAAAGAGCGAAGTAGCGTGGATTTACCGCATCCATTGCTGCCAATAAATACTGTGATTTCACCCTTAGGGATTGATACATTTAGTTCATCTATGATCATTGTTTCTCCGTAGCCTAAGCTTAAACCTTCAGTAGAAATGGCACTCATTCCGCTCAAACGCTCCTTTTCTCATGCAAATTTTTTATATGAAATATCGTCTATGTATAGACGGAAAAGATCACTTATCTCAATTTAGTGTATCAGATTTAAGTGATCTTGAAAATCATTTTCAATTAAAAAATGAGAAAGTCTCGTTTTACTTCTTCTTTTGGAATGTACGTTTGGTCCCATCTTCAAGCTTAATATCGACCTGAATCCGCTGATAATCATCGTCTAGATTAAAAGCGGCTAATAGCTCATTTACATACGCATCATTGAGCTTCTCACTAGGAATAGACATATCATTTAGCTTCATCTTCATCTCGCGTAATGCTTCTTCACCTTCATAGCGGACACCGTTCATATGATCACGGATAAGTGCTTCTTCTTTGCCTTTCGCCTGACGATAGGTGGCTTCGTATAATTCGCTTTTCTGCCCGTATTGAACATGCAGGTGGAGATGCTCAAATGGAAGTTCCTTCATTTGAACCGCTGAGAGACTCTCTGCTTCTGCTTCCTTTGTTTGTTGCAGCGGTTCGATTGATTGGCAGCCAGACAGCATAAAAAGCAGCACTCCTATTTGTCCCGCCTTCTTCCAACACATCATGTGCTTCCTCCTATTTCTTATCATCGCTTTTTATTCTTCTCCATCCTGCTTTTCGTTATTCAATAAAACAGCGGACTATGGTAGATTGAAACAAAAAGGAGAACGAGATGATGAAAAGAACAGCCATTGTAACTGGTGCCAATAGCGGCTTCGGCAAGCTCATCACGATAGGTCTCGCCAAGCAAGGCTATACAGTGATTGCAGGGGTCAGGCAGGAAGCCAATGCAAAAAAGCTTGCCGAAGAGATCAAGCAAGCCTCTTTATCCGAAGCGATACATATTGAAGCATTAGATGTGACAGATACGCAGTCGATTCAAGCATTTCAGAAAAAGCTACATGCTTACGCCCCCATAACCTTGCTTGTCAACAATGCGGGAACAGCCTATGCGGGTTTTGCTGAAGAAGTTCCTGTTGACACGTACCGCCAGCAATTTGATGTAAACGTCTTCGGAGTCATGGAAGTGACACAAGCCGTCCTTCCGTTTATGACAAATGGTGCAAAGATATTCAATATGAGCAGCATCAGCGGATTAATGGGAATGCCCGCGCTTTCTCCATATGTATCCTCCAAGTTTGCTTTGGAGGGCTATACAGAGAGCTTGCGCATTGAACTGGCCTCGTTCGGTATACAGGCAGCCTTGATCGAGCCAGGCTCTTTCCAAACAAATATTTGGAACACGTCTATGAACGAGCACATGTTGCAGCCAGGGGAAGGATCGAAATACACAAGCATCTATCAAAAGATGATGGTTTATATCAATGCCCAGAAAACCAACTACGGTGACCCGCGTGAAGTCGCAGAGCTTGTGATTCGATTAGCCGAGAAGAAACGGCTGAAAAAGTTGAGATATCCGATTGGGAAAGGGGTGCGACTTTCATTCACAGCAAAGCAGCTCTTGCCTTGGAGCATGTGGGAAAAGATCATATTACGTACACTCTCTTCAAAAAAATAAGCATAAAAAAACAGGTAGACCTTTAACGTCCACCTGTTTTTTCATTTATTCGGTTTCAGACTGTCCAAGGGTAATGTCTAGATTTTTATTTTTCCCTTCACGAATGACAGTCATTGTCGTTTTATCGCCGACTTTTGTTTCTTTGTACAAAATTTCTTTCAGCTGAGAGCTGTTTGCCACGTTTTTCCCTTTGAATTTGATGATGACATCTCCAGATTTCAAGCCTGCTTTTTGTGCAGGTGATCCTTTTGATACATCTTTTACATAAATCCCTTTGCCGATTTGTTTATCAAATAAGCCGAGCGTATTTTCTTGATACGTTTCAGGCACTTGCTCAAGGTCAATCATTTGTACGCCAAGGTAAGGACGTTCAACCTTTCCATTTTTCAACAGCTCATCTACAATCGGTTTGACATCGTTACTTGGAATCGCAAAGCCAAGTGATTCCACACCGCTTTCGCTAATTTTTAAACTGTTGATGCCAATCACTTGACCATCTGTATTGATAAGCGGTCCCCCGCTGTTCCCGGGGTTAATCGCTGCATCTGTTTGCAGTACATTCATTTCCACCGTACCAGATGATGTGTTCGCTTCAACTGTACGATCAAGACCACTAATAATCCCTTCTGTCACAGTACCAGAGAACTGTGCACCGAGCGGGTTCCCAATTGCGATCACTTTGTCTCCAGCACGGAGCTTAGAAGAATCACCAAAGCTCGCCACTTTATCAATGCCGTCTGCATTGATTTCAACAACAGCTAAATCTGTCATCACATCATTGCCGACCAGCTTTGCGTCTTTTGTTTTCCCATCATAAAGTGTGACCTTCAGTTTATTGGCACCCTCGACTACGTGGTTATTTGTAATAATGTACGCTTTTTTGCCATCTTTTTTAAAGACGACACCAGAACCCGTTCCAGCTTCAGCTTCTGTTGAGTCACCGCTAAGGCCAAACGAATTTTGTGTAGATTGATAGTTTGAGACTCCTACAATGGTTGGCTCTAAATCTTCTACCATATCAGCGACATTCGTGGCATTGGTGATTTGTTTTGTTGAGAAATTATCAGAAGCTGCCGGCTCACTTGAAGCTGTTTGCGTTTGTGTGTTTGCAGCTGTGTCCTGTGACTGCGGCAAAAGCGGTGTAATGCCAAGCACAAGGCCTCCGCCAATAATCCCTCCAAGGATCGGACTGAGCCATGCCGCTTTCCGCTTTTTCTCCTTTTTCGACGCACGGTCATCCTCCATTTGAGGAGAATGGTTTGTCACACTCTCCTGAGTGGCAGATGCTTCGTTTTCATGAGGTTGATAAACGAGTTCCTTTTCTTTTTCTGGTTCGTCTATTTGTTTCTCATTCTCTTGATGCACATCTTCTTGATGATTCATCTTCTTCTCTTCATCTTCTCTTCGGAAATCCATCGCTTGCACTCCTTTACATCGTGTTCATGACTTGCTTGATTCATATGTTTAGATAGGACTCATGTCCTCTTAATGGCAATATCATTGAAGATACTTCATGACAATATGTCAAATTATATAATACTTATTGATAGAAAAAAAGCAAGGTGCGCACATTCGTGAAAAGCACCTATTGATCTACCTTTTGTCTATGCCCTTTTTTCCCTTGAGCTTATCATAAACAAACATTATGGGATAATGATGAGAAGAATATGTGAAATTGTGAAAAAAGCATGTGATTGTTGACATGCCGCCTTTGTATCCCGTTATAATGACGTTGAGAGGATGTGGAAGACTTTGTCGTACACCATTTATTTAGTGGAAGATGAACAAAACTTAAACGAACTTTTAACCAAATATTTAGAAAGTGAAAATTGGAATGTCTCCTCTTTTTTAACCGGAGAAGCGGCACGCCGGGCAATGAACAAGCCGCCGCATCTATGGATTTTAGATATCATGCTGCCTGATACAGATGGCTACACACTCATTAAAGAAATCAAAGCCGCATCACCTGACGTACCGGTCATTTTCATTTCGGCACGCGATGCAGATATCGACCGTGTCCTCGGCTTAGAGCTGGGAAGCAGTGATTATATTGCGAAGCCATTTCTTCCGCGCGAGCTGATCATTCGGGTGCAAAAGCTGCTTGAGCTTGTGTACAAAAATAGCGATACTCCGCAGCAGAAAAGCGTCACACCCGTCTCCTCCTATGTCATTCATGAGGATGTAAGAGAGGTGTATGAAGGAGATCAGCTGATTAACTTAACTTCTAAGGAATTTGACTTGCTGCTTTTATTTACACATCATCAGGGACATGCTTTTTCTCGTGAAGATATCCTCGTCAAAATTTGGGGACACGATTACTTCGGAACAGATCGTGTGGTCGATGACCTTGTCAGACGGCTACGCAAAAAAATGCCCGACTTAAAGGTCGAGACCATCTATGGATTTGGCTATAGGATGCTAAAAGGATGAAGAACAAACCGCTCGCTTTTCAAATTTGGGTCGTCATCTCTGGTATTTTGCTCACGATCTCGATTGTCCTGATCATCCTATTTTCCAATACATTACGAAACTTTTTCACGAATGAAATTTATAAAAATATAGAAAATGAACAGCAGGTGCTCACAGAATATCCGTTGAACCGAGACGGCTCGCCAAAGTCGACACCGGAAAACCGCTCGGTGCAGCACATTCTGATTCCGTCAGATGAATTAAACCAAATGGCGCAGTTTTTCCCGCACGCCTTTATTGAGAAAATCCAAGCCTTTGTGAAAAAACAAAAAAGCGCAACGAAACGCTATTCTGAAGAGGTAAATGGCCAGCACATCTTTTTTGTCATCAAAAAAGTATCAACAGACAATACACAATATATTCTTCTGTCCTATGCACCAGACTCTTATCGAGACGACCTGTCCTTTACGCTGTTTAAACAGCTGATATTTATCCTGGGCACCGTTATTTTATTAAGCTGGATTCCATCGATTTGGCTTGCCCGCTACTTATCCCGTCCAATCGTTGCGTTTGAAAAGCACGTGAAGCGGATTGCGCAAGAGGACTGGGACGACCCTGTCATCGTTGACCGGCAAGATGAGATCGGGAAGCTTGGTCATACCATTGAAGAAATGAGACAAAAGCTCATTCAAAAGGATGAAACAGAACGGACTCTTTTGCAAAATATATCACATGACTTAAAGACACCTGTCATGGTCATCCGCGGCTATACGCAGTCGATTAAAGATGGTATTTTTCCTAAGGGAGATCTTGAACAAACGGTGGAAGTCATTGAAGGTGAAGCGGAAAAACTTGAGAAGAAAATCAAGGATTTGCTGTACTTAACAAAGCTTGATTATTTATCAAAACAACACCCCGCACATGCTTCCTTCCTACTCAGTAATACGATGCTGGAAGTGGTCGACCGAATACGCTGGTCGAAAAATGAATTGCAGTGGAACGTGGACTTAGATGATGAGGCTGCTCTTGAAGGCGATCCAGAACAATGGAGCAAATTATTTGAGAATGTACTAGAAAATCAACTCCGCTACGCAAAAAGTAAAATTGATATCCAAATGAAACAGGAAGAGGATCAAATATGCATTGTCATTCGTAATGACGGTCCTCACATTGAAGAACATATGCTATCCAACCTATACGAACCTTTTAGTAAGGGAAAAAAGGGCGAATTCGGTATTGGATTAAGCATTGTCAAAAAAATTCTCTCCATGCATCAAGCGTCTATATCAATTGAAAATGATGATCTAGGTGTACGTTATACGATCACGGTTCCAAAGAAGAGACTGTAGGTTTTTGACCGCAGTCTTTTTTAGATGAATGAATACCCATTGAAATCACGGTATGTGGCTTTGATTTTCTTGCCAGCTTGATACATCCATTTCTTTTCAATGGTTGTCTCTTTCGGCATTTTGACTTTTTCTACTTGTATTCCTTTTGTTCGCAAGCGTCTCATCATATCATCGATTTCTCTCATGGAACATCATCCTTTCACATTTTTTGACCAGTTGGTCACCTTACTTTATAATATAAAGAATTACACTGTAAAAAACAAGTTACAATCTGATTATTTTTTGAAAACTTTCGTCGTTTATGACCGATAAGTCACATCTCTTTGCGCACGTTTCCTAAGACATTTGTCTCTCGGTAAGAAAGGATGACATTCATATTGAAAAAGAAAGAAAAAATGATCATTGAGGCCGGCATGAAATTGTTTGCCAGCAAAGGCTACAATACAACGTCTGTTCAGGAAATTGCGGATGAATGCCACATGTCAAAGGGTGCTTTTTATCTTTATTTTAAATCAAAGGAAGCACTGCTCATTTCAATCTTGCATTACTATTATGATAAGGTATTTACCCGGATTCACGAGGTTCAAACAGAGGGCGGCACACCAAAGGAAGCCTACCGAAAGCAGCTCACTGTCTACTACGATAATATTTTACAGCAAAAGGATTTTATTAAAATGCAGCTGAGCGATCGAGCACTGCCAATGAATGAAGAAACGCAGCTGCTCGCAAAACAAATCAGACTTGCCACCATTCAGCTTCACATTGATAACATTAAGCAGGTATATGGAGATGCAGCGATTCCTTATATGGCTGATCTTTGTTTGACGATTGAGGGCATGAGCCACGTTTATTTCGAGCTTGCGATTTTATATGATTTTCAGCTGGAGGCTGAGGAGCTAGCTGCAACGATGATTCACCGTATCGATGATTTGATGGGCGGTATGATGGAGCGAAATGATTTTCCGCTCATCTCTGTAGATCAAGCGAGCGATTGGTTTGGTCCTATTTACGAACGGTCATTCGACCCGCTGACAGAATCTCTTTTAAAAGAATTAAGAGAGCAGGCTGAAGCACACTATGAAGTGAAAGATGAGCCAGATTTATTTGAAGCGCTTGGCATTTTAGAAATTGAATTAAACAAACAAAAACCAAGACAAGTCATCGTAAAAGGCATGCTGTATCAATTAAAATTATACGCACCGCTCCAAACCAACTCTGAATCACTTTTGCGTATTTTGAAAGAGGATCATTTGTAGAACCCAGGGCAGTCCCTGGGTTTATTGTTGTGATAAAAAATCAAAATCTTTATATGTCAGTTCAGGAAGTTTGTTAGCTTGGACTCTTTTTAGCAAGTCATCTACATATCTTTGAACAGCAAGCATGTCACAAGGAAAATCAAATTCAAATTCTTCCTCTACCGACAGTGTGACCATACAATACGAACAGGTTGGTTTAAAGCCAAGCATATCGTCATTGAAACTTAAAACATCTTCATACGACTCTTCTGATAGCTCAAAATGAGAAATCAACAATATATCAATATGATTCCCACCTTCAGGTCGTCTTTGATCAATATATAACAAAAAGGCTGACTCCTCCGTCCCCTGCGACATTACTTGAAAAAATTCTACATCACTTGTCCGCAACCATCTAATAAACCTTGTCTTTAACGTTCTCACAATTATTCTCCTCAATATTTTCCCATATAAAAACCAGGGGCTGCTGCCCCTGGTTTCTTATTTTGCTTTCGGTGTCACCATTTCTTCTGGTTTCACAAACTCTTCAAACTGCTCTTCTGTTAAGAGCTCTAATTGAAGTGCTGCTTCTTTTAATGTTAAACCTTCTTTGTGAGCAAGCTTTGCAATTTTCGCTGCATTTTCATATCCGATGTGCGGGTTGAGTGCCGTCACAAGCATCAATGAATTGTTCAAGTTTTTCTCGATTGTTTCTAGGTTTGGTTCAATTCCAACTGCACACTTGTCATGGAATGAGTTCATGCCGTCAGCAAGTAATTCAACTGATTGTAAGAAGTTATAAATGATGACCGGCTTAAATACGTTCAGCTCAAAGTTTCCTTGGCTAGCGGCAAAACCGATTGTTGCATCATTCCCCATGATTTGTGCTGCAATCATTGTTAAAGCTTCACTTTGAGTTGGGTTGACTTTACCTGGCATAATTGAGCTTCCTGGTTCATTTTCAGGAATGATCAATTCACCAATTCCGCAGCGCGGACCACTTGCTAGCCATCTCACATCATTGGCAATTTTCATTAAATCAGCTGCAAGTGCTTTTAGGGCACCGTGTGCATACGTAATTTCATCATGGCTTGTCAGCGCATGGAATTTGTTTGGTGAAGAATTGAATGTTTGACCTGTCAGTTGGCTGATTTCCTCAGCGACATATTGTCCGAACTCAGGATGTGCGTTAATCCCTGTACCAACAGCTGTTCCGCCAATCGCAAGCTCTCTCATTTTTTCAGTTGATTCTAGGATCATTTCTTTTGAACGATCCAGCATGTACACCCAGCCGCTAATCTCTTGACCTACTGTCAGTGGTGTTGCGTCTTGCAAGTGCGTACGGCCGATTTTAACAATCTCTTGATACGCTTTTGCTTTCTCATCAAGAGTGGCTCTTAATTGATCAATCGCCGGCAATAATTTTTTATACACAGCTAAAACAGCTGCCACGTGCATAGCAGTTGGGAATGTGTCGTTTGAGCTTTGGCTGCGGTTGACATCATCATTCGGATGAATGCTGAACTCACTATTTTTATCTTTCAAGTAAGCAGTTGCTCTATTTGCAACAACTTCGTTCATATTCATGTTACTTTGTGTTCCACTGCCTGTCTGCCATACAACAAGCGGGAAATGCTCGTCATACTTTCCGCTGATGATGTCATCACATACAGCAGCAATTGCTTCTGCTTTTTCGCTCTCAAGGTTGCCAAGACGTTCGTTGGCAATCGCTGTGCTACGTTTCAAAATTGCAAACGCATTCACAACTTCCTTTGGCATTTTCTCAGAACCGATTTTGAAATTTTCTTTGCTTCGTTGTGTTTGTGCACCCCAGAACTTGTCCTTTGGCACCTTGATTTCGCCCATTGTATCTTTTTCGATTCTAAATTCCGTCATTATGTATCCCTCCATAGCTTCTCATCACTCAACTCTATTCTATACAAAAAACCAAAATCCTTTAAGCGTTTTCAATTAAAATTTTATCTTTATTTTAATTTTAGTTCAATATAAACGCGGACATCTTTCGAATATTTGTATTTTGGGTTCGTTTTTCCGTAATCCTTTGATGTATATGTCACTTCATAATGCTTGTCAAACGACTGTAGAATACGGTCAATCTCCTCTTTTGTTCCTGCTAAACGAATTTGCGCCATCTTGTTTCCTCCAAAACCCTCATTCTTTCTTTTACCACAAAATAATGTAACACAGAATATTGTTTTTTCAAGCAGGTAATGCTAAGAAAAAGTTATTGAGGCGGGTGATCCTTTTGAATCAGACTCCATTGAAAGAGCACTTATACGATAATCTCTCCGTCATTCTCCCGCAATTAAAGGAAATGGACGATTTGGTTCATGAGAAAAAAACGCTGCCTCACGGGCAGGTCGTTTACTATTTATACATAAAAGAAATGAACGAAAAGATGGAGATTCAAACCTTTTTGAAGCTGCTTCTCCAAGATCATACGTCTCTCACAAAAGAGAAGCTGGAATCCAATTTATCGATGATGACCACACGTTCGGTGAAGACCTCTGAACAATTGGTCAATGCGATTTTTGAAGGGCATTGCGTGGTGCTCATTAATGGATTTCAGCATGCGTATATTTTAGAAACGCATGGAACGAAGAAACGCAGTTTAGGGGATGCTACCTCTGAAACAGTCGTGAGAGGACCAAAAATTGGCTTTATTGAAGATTTAAATACGAATTTAGCGCTTGTAAGACAGCGCTTGAAAAATCCTGATCTCAAAACCGTCGATATGAAGATTGGTCTACAGAAATACACTCAGGTGACCATCATGTACATCGACGGTATCGTTCAAGTGCCTGTTTTAAAGGAAGTCAAAAAACGGCTCAAGCAAGTCACCATTGATGATATACAGGACTCTGGTGTTCTTGAGGAGCTCATTGAAGACAATGTGTATTCTCCTTTCCCGCAAATTCAAAACACAGAACGGCCGGATAAAGTGGCATCTGCTTTAAATAATGGCCGGGTCGCCATCTTTGTCGATCATTCACCTTTTGTGTTAATTGTACCTGCATCCCTTGCGACAATTATGCAATCACCCGATGATTATTATGAAAGATGGATCGCCGCCTCTCTTATTCGTTTGCTGCGGTTTACCTCGATCTTTCTGACGTTATTTCTATCAGCCATTTATATTGCGCTTGTGTCGTTTCATCAAGGTCTTTTGCCAACCACTTTGGCTATTACAATCTCGAGCACAAGGGAAAATGTCCCCTTTTCACCCATTGTCGAGGCACTCATCATGGAGATGACCATTGAGCTGCTGCGGGAAGCTGGCTTAAGGCTGCCAAATCCGCTCGGTCAAACGATCGGACTTGTTGGCGGGGTTGTCATTGGACAGGCTGCCGTTCAGGCACATATTGTCAGCTCGATTATGGTGATTATCGTTAGTGTCATTGCACTTGCATCCTTTACTGTTCCTCAATATGGGATGGGCATGTCCTTTCGCGTGCTCCGCTTTGTGTCCATGTTTACTGCGGCTACCTTTGGTTTATATGGGATTGTGCTGTTTATGCTTGTACTCCTTACTCATCTCACGCGACAAAAAAGTTTTGGCACGCCTTATTTCTCACCAGATTTTGTGTTCAGCTATAAAAACGAAGACAATTCCATTATTCGATTGCCTTTAAAAAATCAACAGAAAGGAGAACGACATGGTCAATCATAAAGAGTCGATTACCAGCTATCAGGCAAGTGCCATTATTGCCAATACAACACTAGGCGCAAGTATGATGATTCTGCCAAGATCAATGGCTCAGGCTGCGGCTACACCTGACGGCTGGATTGCACTCTTACTCATGAGTGTCATTTACATTGTGTTTATTTTTGCAAATGTCCTCATGATGAAAAAAGTCCCCTTCTCCTCTTATTATGATTATACGAACGAGGGGCTTGGAAAATGGATTGGCGCTCTTGCCAACCTCTTGATTATTATTTATTTTCTTGGCGTCGCCAGCTATGAAGTACGAGCGATGTCGGAAATGGTGAAATTCTTTTTGCTTCAAAACACGCCTGTAGCGGTGACAATGATCAGCTTTATTATAGTTGGTTTTTATCTTGTGATTGGCGGGATTGGTGATTTAGCCAGGCTTTTTCCTTTTATTTTGATTGTGACGCTCATCATCTTATTTGTCGCTTACGGACTTAGCTTGCAAGAATTTAAGTTAGATAACCTCCGGCCCGTTTTAGGAGAGGGGTTCTCCCCTGTCTTCAATTCCTTTAATGCATCAGCCATATCGTTTGTCGGCATTGAAATGATGCTGTTTATGCCTGCTTATATGAACACGCAAAAACACACTTTTGCTTATGGAACAGTCGGCTTTTTGATTCCTGCGATTATTTATATTTTCACTTATATTCTTGTGATAGGTGCGCTGACGGTCAAAGAAACGGCGACTTTGACTTGGCCGACCATTGCCTTATTCCAATCGTTTGATATTCAGGGGATTTTTATTGAACGAATTGAATCATTTTTGCTTATCGTTTGGCTGGTTCAGCTGTATACAAGCTTTGTCGGATATACATTTTTTGCCGCAATCGGGGTATCCAGACTGACCAAGTTTCCTAAAAAGGTAGTCGTCGCTCTAATGGGAATTGTCATTTACTTTGCAGCGATTTTCCCAAAGGATGTCGATACAGTGCGAGATTATTTAACCTATGTGAACAACCTCTTTTTCCTGCTGTTCGGCATTCTCCCGTTTCTCTTATTTATAATCGTTTTTTTCAAAAGGAGGCGGAAAACAGCATGAAAAAGAAGGCAGCTTGTGCTCTTTTGATGCTGGTTCTATTAAGTGGTTGCTGGGATAGTACAAATATTGAGGAGCTCAACATGGCGATTGGGTTTGCAGTAGATAAAGGGGACCAAGGACATAAATTAAAGCTGTCTATGCAAGTCCTCGTTCCTCAAAAGATCGATCAGGAAGCAAGCATCAAAGACCCTACGAAAATCATTGAAAATAGCGGGGATTCTATGCATCAAATTTTCCGCACAACGGCGCTGAAAAGCCACCGCATTTTTGCGCAGCAGCTAAGGGTGTATTTATTTTCTGAGGAGCTCATCAATGAGAATAATTTTGACCTCGTCATTAATCAATTCATTCGAGACAATGAAACGCGGAGAGGCAGCCTCGTCTTTATGACCTCTGAGAAACCTGGGGACATGCTGAAAATCAATGACGACGGACAGCCAGCCTCTTCGACCTTATACGATCTTTCAGAAAACAGAAAAACGACCATTTCCATGTTCAAGACGGTCTCATTAGGAGATATTTCTTCTGCCATGCAAAACAATGTATCCTTTGCTCTTCCGAAAGTCAGCGTCGATCAAGGAAAATTAATGATCGACGGTGCCTCTATTATTAAGAATAGACGATTTCTCACCAATATCTCTCCGTCAGCAGTGGAGTCATACAATTTGTTAACTGGGGACGGAGAAGGCGGAGTCATACAATTTGAATATGATCACAGCCTCTACTCTTTTGAGATTTTCAAAATCAAGCACCATATCAAAACCCATAAATCAGCCAGTGGAAAATATCAATTTGATGTGTCAGTGGATCTTGATGGGCGATTGTCTGAGGATTGGAATGAACGCGAAAACGCTTTTAATGAAAAGTATCTCAGAGAAATTGAAGGCGTTGTCAAGCGTCGATTAGAGAAAAACGTAAAGGATTTCATCGGAGAATTACAGCATGAGATTAAAGCAGATATTTGCGGGTTTTATCAAAAGGCGAGTATTGCCTACCCAAAGGACTTTCGAAAAGAAGCAAAACATTGGGATGAGATTTTTAGTGAATCAGATATTCGTTACAAAGCAAATGTGAAAATCCGTGACTTCGGGACTAAGGGCGCAACACAATCCTGATAGAGTATGTTAAAATGGTAAGAAAAAAAGGGTGTCAATCATGAAACGAGCTTTACTTTCGGCCGGCATTCTATTTTTGATTCTAGGAATACTCCTGTTAGTCGTTGTATTCATGCAATCAAAAGAAGATTTCTTCATTGAAGCCGACAGCTTTTCGAGCACATTTTTGATCGTGATTTATTATGGACAAACCCCTGCGCTCCTTCTTATTGGAGGCGGTTTATTCGTCGGACTTTCACAGATCATTGGTTTGCAGGAGAAAAAAGCAGCAGTGGCAAAGGAGAGCGTACAGCTATTATCCGAGATGAAGAAAGCCCTAGAAGACAAATCGGCCGAGGAGCAGGAGGCTTTTCCAGTTCCTGAGCTCCATCAACTATCCGAACGTCCGATCACAGGACAGAAGGACTAATTTTACGCATGTTCTAGCAGCTTTCATTTGAAAGCTGTTTTTTTATTTTATTGAATCAGCTTATGACGATGCGCATACACAGCCGCTTGCGTCCGGTCTTCTACATCGAGTTTGGAAAGAATGTTGGTAATGTGTGTCTTCACTGTTTTAATTGTAATAAATAGTTCCTCGGCAATGACCTTATTCGATTTTCCATCAGCAATCAGCTTCAAGATTTCCATTTCTCTTGCTGTTAATGCATCATGAAGGATCGATCCATTTGAGGAATGACGGAGTTTATTCATGACCTTTCCAGCCACTTTTGATTCAAGTCTTGGTTCGCCGATACTTGCAGACCGAATGGCATCCGCAATTTCTCCTGCCTTGGATGTTTTTAATAAATAGCTTAAAGCACCTGCCTCAATCACTGGATAGACTTTATCATCGTCAATAAAGCTCGTCAGAACGATAATTCGAGCATCTTCAATTTCCTGACAAATTCTTTTCGTTGCTTCAATGCCATCCATTCCTTCCATGACAAGATCCATTAAAATCACATCTGGCTTTAATTCAACCGCAAGCTCTACACCTTTTTGTCCATCTGACGCTTCACCAATGACTTCAATATCAGCCTGCGCCTCTAAAAAGGCAGCAAGCCCCATTCTCACCATTTCGTGATCGTCGATTAAAAGTACTCGAATCATCGAACGTTCTCTCCTTTTCCTTCATCAAAAATGGGGACCTTCACATCGATTTGTGTTCCTTTTCCCTCAAATGACATAATCTCTGCGACACCGCCTACTTCACTTGTTCTTTCGCGAATCGATTCAAGTCCGTAGGAAGCTGTCTTCACATGATCTGTTTGAAAACCGATCCCATTGTCGATAATCTTCAGCTGCACCTGCCGATTTCGAATGAGCAGACGTACCGTCACCTTTGTCGCCTTTGCATGCCTGAACACATTTGATAGGGCTTCCTGTACAATTCGGAAGAGGTGATCCTCTACTCCTTTAGACAGCGGAACATCATCTTCTATTTCCCAATCAATATCAATCGGCTGCTTTGCTTGAAATTCATTTAGGAGTTCAATCAAGCCTTTTTTCAAGTCTTTTCCTTCAAGGGTGATCGGTCTTAGATGAAGCAAAAGCGCACGCATTTCATTTTGTGCATCGCCAGCCATTCGTTCGACTAGGCGCATTTGCTTTAAAATCTTTTCATCCTTTTCCTTCATGCCTTCAAGAATCGCAGAGGTCATCATCGAAATCGCAAACAACTGCTGGCTGACCGCATCATGCAGTTCTCGTGCTAGACGCTGACGTTCTTCTGAAACGACGGATTTCTTCATTTGCACCTGCCATTCAGCCCGTTCATTCGAGAGCTTTTGCAAAGAAGCTACTTGCCCTTCAACTCGTTTGGCCATTTCATTTAATTGATCTGCCGCTAAGCCAATTTCATCGTCGCCAAGAGACGGCAGTCTGTATGCAAAGTTCCCATTTTCAAACTTTAAAATCGACTCTACAAGCTGATCGAGACGCTTCTTATGCTGATAGCCAAATACATGCGAGGCAGAAACCCCAATGACAAGACTAATGATCAGTAAAATACAAAAAAACGGGATGCCGAACCAGCGGGTAGAGAGGAGAATCATCGGATCAAGCTGATAATAAAAAAACATGGGCAGCATCGTCATGATGACAACACCAAGCGAGATCCCTACTCCAAGACGAATAGATTGCCACTGGATACCTAGATGGAGTTTCCTCATAAGTATCTCACATCCACATCTCCAATCAGTAAAGAGATGGAGATTTTCACTTTTCGTTTGCTCTCATCGTAATTGTTGGTCATCACATACACTTTACTGCCGAATCCGCTTCTTTTTTCATCGATAATTTTCATATCACCAATTGCAGCTGAAGCACTCACACATACTTCAATATCCTGCGGTACGTAAATATCCACATCTCCGATGAGCCCGCTAATCACGATCGTGCTCTCTTCTTCTGCGATAATGGCCTTTGATAAGTCGATTTTGACATCCCCGATAAACCCTGAAATCGTCAAATCACTTAATTGAAACGGCTTTTTCATCAGCCTGACCTCACCGATAAAAAAGTCATGCTCTTTGCGCGGCTTTGTCTGGCTCTTTGTTTTCTTTTGGTCGCCCTCTTTTTCAAGATTGACTTTCAGCGAAGGCTTTCCATCGTCCGATGCTTCCTTTTTATCGACATCAAAAACGGGTTTGTTTTTCAATAAACGATAGCCGGCATATATCAAAAAGGCCGCAAATAAATATCCTGTGAGACTAAATGTAATATTGAGCAGAAATTTTAAAAAGAGAAAGCCGGCAAAAATATAGGAAACTGAACCGAGCCAACGTTTGGATCTTGAGTGCAGCCAATAGCCAGCCAGCGCAAAAAACACAGGCCAAAACAAATCGGCTCCGATCCCAATAATTTTGAGAAATAGATTAATACCAAAAATCACGACAATGATGCCTAAAATTTGATTCCTTGAAAAACGCAGTTGACTCGCCTCCTTCCTTTCTTCCATTCATTACCGCAGCTTTAAGTTTCCACTTGTCATTTCAATATCGACTAAGTGTGTTCCTTTTCCCCGCGTGCCTGTAAAGCCTCGTCCTTCACTATCCGCTTGATCAAAGTGATAGGAGTGATCGACACTTCCACTTGTTTTTTTCACCCGGACATTGAAATCTCCTTCATCCGGTAAATTAAATTTGGCACTGCCTGATGTCATATGAAAGGAGACAGGTGACGCAATGGTATCAAAACTTGCCGTTAATCTACCGCTTGTCATGCCTAGTTGCAGCTCCCCTTTGACATCTTTAATATCGGCACGTCCCGAGGTTGCCCCAATATCACTATTTTTCGCATCGATGTGAGACACGGAGAGTCTGCCCGATGTCGCTTTGATTTCTACATTTTTTGCTGAGAAATTCTCGGCTTTGAGGTTTCCGCTTGTTGATTTGAGCGTCACATCTTGAAGAGAGAGCTTCCCTTCGCCATCCATCTCGCTGACCCCGCTTCCACCCGTAATCTTCACATTTTTATGATAATCTGTTGGAATTTTGACTAAGAGTTCTCCTTTTTCAAATGAGGAGAAAAACAAGAATCCTTTATTTTCAGCACGGACGTTGAATGTACTGCCTGTTTGGTCCGCATACATTTTCCCTTTTCCATTAACGACAATCACGGAAATATCGGAACGATTTTCAGGCTTTACCTTCACGCGAAACCCAGAAAGAGAGATATCTAATTGATCAATTTCATCTTTTTTCGCTGAAGCTGTTGTGACTGCTTTTTCACGGGAGAAACTCAAATGAAAGAGATCTTCATTTTTGAAAAGCATCCCAATCATTAAAAAGACACCTACAAGTATACAAATTAGACCGATTAACCGCTTCATTCGTACCATCCTTTTATCTTCTGACCTTTTCATTATAAGTAAAAGCGAAACAGAAAGAAATCAAATATCGGAAGAAAAATCCTGCTTTTCTTCCGATCTGACATCGATTCCTTAGTTTGCTTGCTGCTCAGGCTTCTTCTCCAGCTTGAGCTTCTGCCATTCTTTTTCAACCTCATCCGCATAGTCTAGATGAGCATCTGCTCCTTGATCGGCAAATTGTGCATAGCTGCCCGCTTTTGTCTCCATTTCTTCGATACGGTTCTCCATTCGAAGAAATTCCTTATATGCACTTTCACTGTCTACTTTGTTCATGGATTCGTTCATATGCTGCTTTGCCTGTGCAGCATTTGCTCTTGCAATCAGAGCCTGCTTCTTGTCTTTAATATCACGCAGCTTCGTTTCTAACTGCTGCAATTGCTCTTTCAGCTCTTTCAATTGTTTCACAGAGTGCTGATAAGCTTCCTGATATTCCTGGTGCTTTTCTTCAAAATACTTCATTTCTGTGAGCGCTTTTCGTGCAAGTTCCTCTTCTCCCGCATGATATGCCAGCTCAGCCTGCTTCTTTCTTTTATCAGCAAATGCTTCTGTCTCTTCTGCTTTGTGCAGGAAGCCTTGTTGAATCGTTTGCTGTTTGATGATCGCATGTTTCGCTTTGGCAATATCGTCCTCCATATCACGAACGTACTGATTCAGCATGACACGCGGATTCTCCAATTTATCTAAGCCTTCATTGACCGTTGCAACAAACATATCTCTTACTCTTCTGAATACCATTTGATATTCCTCCTCTTATTTTTTCTTTAAAAAGTCTTCCCATTCTTGATCAAATGACGTGTGAATAGGTTCTTCCATTTTCGGTGCCGTGTTTGGCTCCATATATGATCTGCTTGATGATTCTTTTGCCTGTTCACCATTGATCATCGTCCAGCCGAAGTAGAGAAGCCCCCCAGCCAATGCGATTCCAAGGATAAACGGCAGAGATTGCACAACAATCAGTACACCAATGACCGCTAGAATGACACCGAAGGTTTGACTGCCTTTCTCATATTTCTTTACACCTACATAGATGAGCCACGCCCCAATCAGAATCGGGATCAGCCCTCCTAGTGAACCACCGAAGAAGATGGATAGACCGACAAACATTAAAATCGAACCGATGATGGTTTTACTTGTTATTTTCATCTTCATGCCTCCTTTCTTGCTCCTTGCTTTTACTTTAGTCAAAAAAGAGAGCTGGCAAAACGTGTCGCAGATTGATCTTTCATTGCGACCAGAGTCGTAACTTCGCTCAGACTAAGCGATAGAACCCAATAAAAAAGCACTCTTCTCATTCGAAGAGTGCTTCAGATTGTTGACAAAGGGCTAAAATGATCTTTATTTTAGCCCTTTGTCTTCTTTTCAGCGTGTAGACCGAAACACGTCTGCGCTTCGTTCATATTCAACATCAGCTTCACCGAGCCGATGATTCACGACTCGTGCGGCTGCAAATAAATAGTCGGATAGACGGTTCACATAGGTGAGTGTAACCGCTGGAATTTCCTCCTGCTTCGCAAGCGTCACAATATGCCTCTCTGCTCTTCTGACGACTGTCCGCGCCACATGTAAGAGAGCTGCTCCTTCCTGGCCGCCCGGTAAAATAAACTTTGTGAGAGGCGTGGCTTCTTCTACATAGATATCCATTCTTTGTTCAAGGACTGCCACTGATGCTTCAGTTAATTTGCCTTCTTTACGTGGTTTGACTGCTGCCAAATCACCGCCGCAGTCAAAGAGCTCGTGCTGTATCACAATCAGCTCTGACAAAATGTCTTGAAACAATTCGCCATGCTGACGTAAATTTGCATGTGCGAGTCCAATGAAGCTATTCGCCTCATCTAACGTGCCGTACGCCTCGACTCTTACATCATCTTTATCGGCTCTCCCGCCGATCAAGCCTGTTTGGCCTTGATCCCCTGTTTTTGTATAAAGTTTCATCGGTGTCCCTCCTTGTCTATTGCTTTGTCCTTTTAGTATAACCTGAAGTGGAAAGGATGTATTTGTTTAACTAAAGCACTGTGATTTTCATCGCATCATAAACAAAAAAGCGAACCCTTTGGTTCATTTTTGAATGACATTCAATGTATAAAGAAGACGGTGCACTTTCTGTTTTAATCTTTCATGTAAATGCTCATCATCTTCTGTTTCCTGCATACCCGCAGCAGCGATACAAAGATGATGAATGGACATGCTCGTCTCCTGTTTAATCATGTGGACAAGCTGCCCCATGAGCTGAACAGACGATCCGTCTGATAAAGATTCTTTCAGTACAAGCCAAATGGTCAGCTCTTTTTGATGACGCATGCCGTAAAGCACCATGTCGTTTTCTGTGTCTTCAGCAGCAAATTGGTTTGGTCCACTCGTTTGGTCGTAAAACAATATTCCTTCACGATCATCCAGCTCGTCACGAAGTATCTCAGTTCCTGTTCCGAGAGATCTTTCCCAAAAAAAGCCGCCCCTTTTCTGATGTGAGGAAAGGACGCGGAGCGGCTGTTTGAGGGAAAACGTCATTCCTTCTGAGCCATACGTTTTCCAGCCATCCGCTAACTTTGCATTTGATGCTATAGAAGCCCCCGCAGGCTCAATGATCAGCTGAGGGTTTGCTCTTCGCGGGTGTTGGAGCGGTGTTACCTCTGTTTCATACACACGGTTGATTCGCTCAGGCGTCAAGACGTGATGCGGCAGTCCTATCATTTCCGTCTTTCCTTCATCAAGCAGCAGCAGCCGGTCACAATATAAACTGGCGATGTTCACATCATGAAACACGCCGATCACCGTTAGCCTAGAGGAAGTGGTCTCTTCTTTAATTAAATCAAGCAAGTCTTTTTGATAGGCCAAATCAAGAAAACTGGTTGGTTCATCCAGCAATAAATATTCAGGCTGCTGGGCTAATGCCTGTGCCAAGTACACACGCTGCTGTTCTCCCCCGCTCAACTCATGAATGGATTGATCCTTAAATTGTGCAACATCCGTTTGTTCCATTACTTTGTTTACGACCTGCATATCTTCTCGAGTAACAGATTGCAGCCATCCTTTTTGATATGGGTAACGACCGAATTGAACCGTTTCTTCCACTGTAAATGAGAAGGCTTGGTCCGTTTTCTGCGGTAGAACAGCCATTTTTTGCGCAAACGCCTTTGGACGGTAGGATTGAACCAATTGACCGCTCAGGCGTACCTCGCCACTCTCAGGTGCCAGCATCCCAGAAATCATTTTAAGCAAGGTCGACTTCCCGCTTCCATTTGGACCAAGTATACCGAGAAAATCTCCTTGCTTTACCTCAAGGCTGATGCCACGTATGACCTCTTTCTCTCCATATCCACCTCTGATTTCCTTCACTTGAATCATAGATGTGTCCCTCCTCTATATTTACGGATGAGGATGATGCCGAATACAGGGGCACCAATTAACGCAGTAATGATGCCAATCGGTAATTCAGTCGGTTCAATGATCGTACGGGATAACACATCTGCTAAAACGAGAAAGGAAGCGCCGTTCAGCATAGACAAAGGCAGGAGGTGCCGGTGGTCTGTGATGGCTAAGAGGCGAATAAAATGCGGAATCACAAGTCCCACAAATCCGATCGTCCCTGACACCGCTACCGCACTACCAGTCAGAATTGAGCCAGCAAGCAGCACTATATATTTGCTCCTTTTCACATGTACACCTAATAGCTGTGCCTTCTCCTCGCCATACGTCATGACATTCAAATCTCGTCCCATCAGCATTAATGCAAAGGTCCCCACAAGAAAGAAAGGAAGGAAAAGCGCAATATAGCGCCAGCCCCTCATGGACACACTGCCGAGAAGCCAATGAATAATCTCTTTTAGATCATCACCTGTTAAAGCAATCATCAATGATATAAGCGCACTCAAAAAAGAGCTAAAAATCACCCCTGTTAAAATTAAAGAAGAGATGCTCATCCCCCGATGAACAAGACGCGCAAAAAAGAGGACGAGACATAGGGTCACAAGCGCTGTTGTCATACTGAAAAAAGGCAGTGTGAAACTGCCGAGCAAAGGGAGCTGCAAGCTGAAAAATAGTGTCGCGACGGCTCCAACTGATGCCCCTTGAGATACACCTAGCGTATATGGGTCAGCGAGAGGATTTTTTAATAAACCTTGAAAGGCTGCACCTGATAACGCCAGCGCTGCTCCGACTAGTGCCGCTAATATCACTCTCGGCAGCCGGATATTCATCATAATATTGCGATCAATTGAATCTATTGTGCCAATCTGCACCCCGAATAGTTCATGAACAAATATACGGAGAATAGAAGGAATGGGAATCCCTAAGCTTCCAAAGGAGATTCCCATTCCAATGCTCACCACAAGAAGTAAAACACTTAGTGTGTATGCGATGATGAATTTATTTGAACGTGTCAGGATAGATGCTTTTCGCAAGAGCCTCGACTCCTTCAACCAATCGCGGTCCCGGTCTTGATGCGAGATCCGTATTCAATTGAAAGACTTGTTTTTCCTTCACTGCTTTGATCGCATTCCAGCCGTCTCTCTTTTTCAGATCAGCTAAGCTGGAACCATCAATTGTGACGATCACATCAGGATTTCGTTTGATAATCGCTTCTTCTGTCATTTGCACCCAGCCAGTTTGATCGCCAGCAGCATTTTTCGCATGGATAACAGAAAGCATTTCGTCCATAAATGTATTTGTACCTGTTGTATAGATTTCAGGCGCACCTGATACTTCGACAAAGACTGTTTTTTGTTCGTCTTTGGAGATCGCCTCTGCTTGTTTCTTGATGTCATTCAATTTTGTTTTCATCTCATCTACAAGCTTTGTTGATGCTTCTTTTACACCTGTTGCTTCACCGATCAAATTGATCGATTTGTACACATCCTTAAAGGAGGTGGCATCATTTACAGTCAGTACTTGAATTCCTGCATCTTCAAGCTGTTTAAATCCATCTTTTGATCCCATCTGCGATGCATGAGCTAATACTAGATCAGGCTTTAAGGAAATGACCTTCTCGACATTGAATTCAAGTCCGCCAATCTTCTCTACCTTTTCAACTTCCTTTGGATAATTGTCAAAATCTGATCGTCCAACCATTTTATCGCCAAGACCAAGCGCATAGGCAACCTCTGTATTACTTGGAATTAATGAAACAATACGCTTAGGCTGCTCTTTGATTTCGACTGTTTTACCAGCTGCATCTTTAATCGAGACAGGAAATGCCGCAGCCGCTGTTTCGTTATTTTGTGAACTCTTTGCTTTATGGTCTGTCTCAGCACCTGCACATCCTGCTAAAACACCCATCACAAGCAATAGCGATAGCCAAATGGCCGTTAACTTTTTCATGAATGAACCCCCTGGTTTATGTACTGCTTGACGTCATCTCTTCCGTCAATTCTTTTCTAATTTCGGGAATATTATACTACAGTGCAGATAGGTTGTATATGTGATTTCTAAAAGCGTCTTTTTCGTTCTTACTAAAAGAAAAACAGCCTCCGAAAAGACTGTTTTTCACTCATCTATCAATTGATTTGTTCCCCATTGATGACGACTTTCTGAAAAGAAGGAGATACTGCATGCTCCAAAGAAAGTGGATACGTCACATGATCTATGACACAATTTTTCATGTTGAAGTGTGTAACGGGGGAATGTGAGTAGGCGGCTATTTTCACACCATATCGTCCGCCGCTGCTTTTCAGTCCTTCTACTTCAATATGACGCACAACAGGACGATGTGGACCCGCATCCCCTTCCTCATACATCATGTCGATACAGACCACTTCATGCTTTAAGCTTTTGACTGTGTTGTTTTTAAAGTAAATATGTTCAATGGTACCGCCTCTGACAGAGTTGGTTTTAATACGCAGTGCCCGGTCAAGGTTCGGACTATCCATTACATTATTCTCTGCATATACATACCTGACCCCGCCAGAGATTTCACTCCCGATCGTCACTCCGCCGTGTCCATCACGCATCTCATTTCTACGAATGACAATGTTTTCAGATGAAACCCCTATTCTCCGCCCGTCCTCGTTTCTGCCAGATTTGATGGCAATACAATCGTCTCCATTATCAAAATAACAATCTTCAATGAGCACATTCCGGCAAGACTCCGGATTAACACCATCTGTATTTGGTCCATGCCCGATGATATGGACTCCACGGACGATGACATTTTCACTTAGCACAGGATGAATTTGCCACATCGGTGAATCCTTCACTGTCACTCCTTCAATGAGAACTTGCTGGCATTGGTAGGGCTGGATAAAGCTTGACCTTAAATAATGGCCTTCTCCAAACACTCTTTCTTCTACTGGTATCCTCTTTTCAGCCATTTCAAATAGAAGCTGCCGATCCCGGTCCTGAGACGGCTGGCCATTCGTGCCATACTTCCAAGGCCACCAATGATGTTCATCCCCTCTGCCATCAAGCGTTCCAGCTCCTGTGATGGCGATATTTTCTGCATGGTGTGCATAAATGAGAGGTGAATAATTATAAAGCTCAATCCCTTCATATCTTGTCAGTACAATCGGCAGATAATCCTTTGGATCTTGGCTGAATGCCACATAGGCTTTCTCATGCAAATGCAGCTCTACATGACTCTTCAATTCTAGAGCACCTGTCACAAACGTCCCTTCTGGAATAAGCACACGTCCCCCTTTCAAACGGTGCGCATCATCAATCGCAGACTGGATAGCATCTGTTGAAAGCTCTATCCCTTTCCCATCTGCACCATAATGAACCACATTAAATTCACGATCAGGGAACAGCGGCGCTTTTATCTGCTTTAACACTTGATCGATTCCGTTTGCTTTTTTGTCTTTCTTCTCTTGCCTTGCTAAACGCGTGAGTCCGATTCCTGTGAGTACCGTTCCTGCTGTGATATACATCAAATCCCGCATTTTAAACACGTTCTCATCCCCCAGTCGCCTTAAAGTGTGACACCTGTTTTGAAAATAGCCAGCTCTCTAAAATTGTTTTTTTCATGATTTAATAGCTTTCCGCTCGCCACATCAATGACAGTTGAAATGAATTTTTCTAATACAACATCTTCTGGTACATCTTCAAGCAGTTCTCCCGCATTAAAGTCAATCCAGTGCTTTTTTGTTTCATATAAGGCTGTATTCGTCGAGACTTTCATTGTAGGGACAAACGTACCAAATGGTGTCCCTCTTCCTGTTGTAAAAAGGACCAACTGACAGCCGGAAGCAGCAAGTGCGGATGAAGCAACCAAATCATTACCTGGCGCACTTAATAAATTCAGGCCCTTTCGCTTCAGCAATTCCCCATATTTCAATACATCTTGAATGTCAGAAGTCCCTGCTTTTTGTGTACAGCCGAGAGATTTATCCTCTAATGTCGAAATTCCACCAGCTTTATTTCCCGGGGAAGGATTTTCATATACTGGCTGTCGATGATCCATGAAGTATTGTTTAAAGTCATTGATCATTTGCACAATATTGTCGAAAGTCGCTTCTGATTCCGCTCTCTCCATTAAAATCGTTTCAGCTCCAAACATTTCGGGCACTTCTGTTAACACTGTCGTGCCGCCTTGAGCAACAATAAAATCGGACAGCCTTCCTAAAAGCGGATTTGCGGTAATGCCGGAGAATCCATCTGATCCTCCGCACTTCAAGCCGATTTTCAGCTCAGATAACGGGATCTCTTCACGGTGATCTTCTTTCGCCGCATCATAAATTTCCTTGAGTAAAGCGACTCCCGTCTCAATCTCATCTCCTACTTCTTGGCTTCTTAAAAATTTCACTCTCTCACGGTCATATTCACCTAATGTGGACTGAAAATCTTCAATATCATTATTTTCACAACCAAGTCCAAGGACGAGCACCCCTCCAGCGTTAGGATGCTTCACGGCATTTTGTAAAATGGTTTTTGTATTTTCATGATCGTCCCCAAGCTGGGAGCATCCATAATTGTGCTTTAATACGAGAGCTGTTTCAAACGGATGGATGTTTCCGCCCATTTCAGCGGTGAATATTTGGATGATTTGATCGGCAATGCCATTCACGCATCCAACGGTTGGGACAATCCAAAGCTCATTGCGAATCCCGCTTTCCCCATTTTTTCGTTTATATCCTTTAAATGTAAGATTCGTTTTTTCATAGGGGTTGTCTGTGAATGAAGGCTCGTATTCGTAATCGAGCTTTCCTGATAGATTGGTTTTGATATTATGCGTATGCACCCATTCTCCAGCAGAAATGGTAGTCGTTGCATGCCCAATGGGGTAGCCATATTTCATGATATTCTCTCTTTGCTTGATATCAGCCAAAGCAAACTTATGACCTTTGGGAACGTTCTCTTTTAAGACAACAGAGTGATCTTGATGATGCAGCTCCTCCCCTTGTTCAAGTACTTTTAATGCAATACCGACATTATCTGAAGGGTGAATCACAATAAAATCTTTCATGCCTTCTCCCCCTGACTTTCATATTGATGATGCAGCATTCGTTGAACAGCCGCTCTCATCCCTTGCTCCTGTATGAAGTTAAGCTGATCAGCTACAGCGTGACTCAAATCATCTACATCCGTTAAATTTCTCCCCCATAATGGCTCACATGATAGAATCCTGGCTGCGATCGCTTCATTGGATTGGTTCTCCCCTTCCCAGGCTTCCTCCATAAATGCCACTACAGTCTCATCATCCTTTATCCTTTCTGCATATGCTCTGTAAAAATAAATGAGACTGCTGAGTGAAAACACGAGATTCATTGGCAGCTGTTTCTTTTGCTCAACATAATCAAGCAATGACGGAAGAACTCGGGTTCGGAACTTGGATATACCATTGAGCGCAATATCGAGCAATTGATGCTTCACAAATGGATTGCAAAAACGATCCCAAACCGATTGTGTATAAAGAAGAAGCTCATCTTGAGAGAGCTCAAGCCCTGGCAGTACTTCCTCCTCCAGCATACGCCGGATGAACGGACCAACATGCTTGTCATCCACAGCTTCTTTTACAGTGTCTATACCACATGAGTAAGCGATTGGCACCATTGCTGTATGTGCACCATTTAAAATTCGTACCTTGCTCATGCGATAAGGCGCAATATCTTCTACAAAAAGGACATTTAATCCTGCTTTTTGAAAGGGAAGCTCTTTTTGTACGAAGGCAGGTGCTTCAATAACAAAGAGGTGATAATATTCTGCCGTGACAAGCAACTCGTCGATATACCCATCTTCCTTTTGGACAATTTCAGCTGCTTCCTTAGAAAACCCAGGAACAATCCGATCCACAAGCGTATTACAAAACGTGTTGGCTTCTTTGATCCATGTGATAAACGCAGGCGGCAGGTCCCACTCAGCTGCCATGTCTATCACATATTCCTTCAAACGGTCACCGTTATGTTCGACCAGTTCACATGGAAGGATGATCAGCCCTTTTTGTTCATCTCCAGTAAATGCTTTAAACCGGTGATATAAGAACGCTGTCAGCTT
This sequence comes from Bacillus sp. NMTD17, assembly GCF_002998735.1. Taxonomy (NCBI): domain Bacteria; kingdom Bacillati; phylum Bacillota; class Bacilli; order Caryophanales; family Bacillaceae; genus Bacillus; species Bacillus sp. NMTD17. The sequence goes on along the minus strand of NZ_PVRH01000001.1, from coordinate 762,542 downwards.
TCCTGGAAAACTGGCTTGCGGTCGATCCTCCAAGCGATCCTCCTTTCTGAACATAAGTCCTGCCTCTGTCGTGTTTGAGAAGACAAAGCGGAGATCGGGGTTTTCAGCTACGTATAAAAAACCATCGTAATCCGTATACGTACTGATTCCTCTGCTGATCGATTGAATGATCATGCGCTCATTCATTTCTTGCTGGTCATGATAGCCCTGTATACATAAAGTATATAAGCCATCTTGTTCATTTAAAGCCGCAACGGATCCTTTTCGCGGAGGAACAACAACAGCTCTTCCTTTAAAATCTGTGCAGTCGTTCAGCTTCTGGATGTGCCAATTAATAAATCCTCGCATAAAATTCCCTTCACCGATCTGTAAAATCGTTTCCGGATACTCAGGCGCCGGGTACATGGCTTTTGATAAACGTTTCAAATGGATTCCCCTCTCTTCGTGATATGCACACGTGAACATTTATCTTTAAAAGGTGCTGATTACTGCACCTTTTTGACTGAATCTCTGATCATCAGCTCTGTGTGGACATAGATTTTTCCCATTTGATCTTCTTCCTGCTCTTCACCGTTTATGACTGATAGGATGGCTTCTGCTCCAAGTGCACACATTTTTTCGATAGGCTTTTTTACCGTTGTCAGTGCAGGCGTGGTGTAGGATGAGAATGCTATGTCATCAAAACCGATAATAGAGATATCACCTGGACATGTCTTGCCTTTTGCATATAAAGCATTCATCGCACCAATGGCCATGTCATCGTTAGAGCAAAAAAGCGCTGTTGGCGGATGATCAAGGGTCAGCAGGGATTCCATTGATTCATAGCCGCTTTTCATGTGGTAGTCACCTGTGATCATATATTCTTTCTTCATAGGAATATGGTGATCAATTAACGCTTGGAGAAAGCCGGCTTTTCTCTCCTGAGTCGATTTAAAGCCTTCTTTTCCTTCAATGATGGCGATTTGATGATGGCCTTGCTGAATGAAATAGTGCGCTGCCTGATATGCTCCTTGACTATCATCTGCTAATATATTCATCACTTCATTACTTTCTACACGGCGATTCAGCACAATGATTGGAATGCCCTGTTTCTTGACATGATGGATAAACGCTTCATCGTGCTCGCTTTGACTCATAAGCAAAATGCCATCGTAGCGCTGTTTATGAATGGTTGTGTAATCGTGAAAGTCGTCAATTCCCCTTACAAACAGATTATAATGCTCAGTCATCACGCTATTAACGCCCTTTAACGCATCTACAAAGAAGCTTGAAGATGTGCCTTCTGTTAAACTCGTAAAAAACAGACCGATTGTAAACGATTTTTGTGATACAAGGCCTCTGGCATGGACATTCGGTGAATAATTCAGCTGTTTTGCAATCGACAAAATCTTTTGTTTTGTCTTCTCTTTAATAAAAGGACTGTTATTCAAAGCCCTTGATACCGTAGTATGAGAGACGTTTGCCAATTTTGCTATGTCTTTAATTGTGACTGTCATGCTATTCCGCCTTTTATGATTTTTTTCCATCTTATCATAAAACCGCTTTCATTTTCTTACCTTTTTCTTCATGTGATTTTACTTTGATGCTGGAGCTGCTTTGCCCGGTCAAATTGAAAATATTGCTTGGCATTTTCATAGCTGATTCCTTTCACGATCCCCCCTAACAGCTCAAGGTCATAGGGGACTTCTCCTTTTTCTACCCAATCTCCGATGATATCACAAAGCAGTCTTCGGAAATATTCATGCCTTGTATACGACAAAAAGCTTCGTGAATCAGTCAGCATCCCGATGAAACGGCTGATCAGTCCAATACTGGAAAGAGCCATCATCTGCTCTGTCATTCCTTGCTTCGTATCATTAAACCACCAGGCTGTGCCGTGTTGCATCTTCCCCGGTGTCTTCCCGTCTTGAAAGCTTCCAGCCAATGTTGATATCACCACATTGTCCCTAGGATTCAAGGAATAGAGAATGGTGTTTGGCAATGCATCTTCTTGTTCTAAACGATCTAATATTCGGCAAAGCGGCTTTGCAATGTCCTCATCATTCATCGCATCATACCCCGTATCTGGTCCGAGCCGCTCAAACATTTTCGTATTGTTGTTTCTAAGCGCATTGATATGAAGCTGCATCGCCCAGCCACGCTCACAGTATGCCTGACCTAGCATAATGAATGTCTCTGTTTTAAACTTGATCTTCTCTTCTTCCGTCAATGGATGACCAGACATTCTTTTATGAAAGATGGTCTCCACTTCTTCTTCTGACGTTTCTTCATATGTCATTTCATTTATAGCATGATCTGAGATCAAACAGCCGTGTTCATGGAAGAAATCAATTCTTGCACGGAGTGCTTTTAAGAAGTCTTGGTAGGATTGTATTGGAGTAGCTGAAACCTCTGCCAGCTCGTGAACATATTTTGCAAACAGATCATTCGCTATATCGAGTGCTTTATCAGGTCGAAACCCTGGGAGCACTTGTACAGAGAATTCCTCTTCCCGCAGTTTTTGATGATAGTGAAGCGAATCGACCGGATCATCTGTTGTCACAACGGTTTCAACGTTTGATTTCACAATGAAGTCCCTCGCACCAAATCCCTCTCCTTGCAGCTTTTCATTGACTTTCTTCCAAATAATGTCTGCGTTTTTTTCGTTTAATAGGTCTTCGACTTCAAAATATCGTCTTAGCTCTAGATGAGTCCAGTGATAGAGTGGATTTCCAATGGTCATGGGTACGGTCTTCGCCCACGCCAAAAATTTCTCATGATCTGATGCATCCCCCGTAATGTGCGTTTCAGGGATGCCATTTGTTCTCATGGCACGCCATTTGTAATGATCTCCATAAAGCCATGCTTCGGTGATATTTTGGAAGGTTTTATTTTCATAGATGTCTTTAGGACTTAAATGACAATGGTAATCTATAATTGGAAGGTCCTTTGCAAACTCATGGTATAGCTTTTCCGCCGTTGGACTGTTTAGTAAAAACTGCTCATCTAAAAAGGCTCTCATCAAATTCCCCCATCCCTCTTATCGTATGAAAAATAATTTGTTCACGTTAACAATTTAATTGTAATCGTTTACAAAGTTGATTTCAATCCTAAAACAGGAAAAAACGATCTCCTTAAGAAAGGAAAATCGTTTTTTGCCTATTTTACAGAAGGTGATTTTTTTAGGATAATCGCAATAGTTGTTCCAGCACCTAGTTCGCTTTCCACTTGAATATCACCGTCATGCAGCAAGACAAGCTCTTTTGCTATTGCCAGCCCAAGTCCTGTTCCATTCGTTGGGTCATTTGTATTTGTCCCTCTGTAGTAGCGGTTAAATAAGTGATCTACCGTTTCTTGTGCCATTCCGCATCCGTTGTCTTTCATTTCGATCCGAACTTCTTCATTTGTTTCAGATAAAACAGCTGTAATATGAGTGCCTTTTTGGTTATGCTTGACTGCATTCGCCAGCAGGTTCTCAATCACTCGTCTGAACCAGGCTTTGTCGATCTCAAACATGACACCGTTTGTTTGATCTTCAAAAGAGGATGAAAAATCCTCAGAAAAGGAGCTTCTTGAAAACTCGTCCATAATAGAGGCTAAAAATTCACCCAGCTCGACCGGCTTTCGATTAATAGGCAAGGCCCCATTTTTCAATCGGTACGTGAGGTTTAAATCCTCAATCAAGGTCGACATGTATTCTGATTTCTCACGAATCACCTGTCCCATTTCCATGACTTCTTCCTTGGACCATTGATATTGATCAGATTCAAGCATGAGCCCATAGCCGTAAATCGTACTAAGAGGTGTTTTCAAATCATGAGACAATCCTGCAATCCATTCTTCCCTTGTGGTTTGAATTTTTCTTCGGTTTGCTTCATTCTCTTTTAATGTAAGCGTGAGCTGATCCATTGTTTTTAGGATATCCTCAAATAATCGGTATTCCCGCTTAATACGACCTTTTTTATTTTTACTGATTGGAATTCCTTTTCTATTTGTTGGTTCCTGCAATTTATTTCTAGATAAGAAAATCAGCCAGCGGATAATGTGATAGATCGGCAGACCATAGCGATACGAGTACCATAATGTCATGACGATAATAATAGTGAGTGCAAGACCTGCAATCAAGATGGTTCTATATTGATTTAAAGCATCTGTCTCTTTATCATACAATTCGTCTGGGCTATATACTTTGTTTGGTACCGAAACGATCAAATATAGACTTTTATTCACTCTGATATAAGATAGGTCACTTCTAAACTCCCAAGGCTTCGATTGGTACTTAAGCAATTCAACATCTGTTACGTTATGTTTCAAATCGTTTTTGGCTCGAATGCCTTTTAAGTATTTTCCTTCTTCATTAAACAGGTGTACCGATCCATTCATTCTTTTCAAGAATTCTATCGTTTCAAGCGAATATTGAGAAAGTGCAGCCAGATTTTTCTCATGCTGCTTAAGATAATTGGCTACCTTTGTGCTGTTCGTTTTGAACCCATATAACACGATAAAGCTTTCTTGATCAATCTCAATTGGCCAGAAGTACATCTTGTAATCTTTAAATTGTCTTTTTTCAAAGATCTTGATCATTTCATCCTTTTGATAGGATGTTGGAATATTTTTAGGAAGGTGATAGCTATATACGTTATGTTTTTTTGAATCAATCACTTGCAGCCAGCCGTCACGTTTTTTCACTGCTTGCTTGAGTTGATCTTCGGCTTCCATTTTGCCATCCTCGTTAAAATAGAGCCAGCTCATGAGTGTGTCCCCATCAGCCTTTGTTAAACCAGTTTCGGTCATATTCTCATAGTATTTTTTATAATATAGATTCTCAGTAAACGTATTCCCGATCAGCAGAATCGCAATGACGATAAACATCTGTCCGACAAAGTGAAAGAAAAGTTTTGTTCGTAAATTCATGAATTAATTAAGAACCTTCACAGGGTGCGGAATAAATTTATATCCCATACCACGGATGGTCACAATATATTCAGGCTGACTTGGATCTAATTCAATTTTTTCTCTCAGCTTTCGAATATGAACCATGACGGTGTTGTTATCACCATACGACGGGACGCCCCATACTTTCTCATAGATTTGATCTTTTGAAAGAACCACATTCGGATGATCACAAAAGTACTTCAGCAAGGATAGAAGCTGAGCTGAGCATGCCGTCATCTCTCCTCTCACTTTCAGTTCGGCTGAATGAGGATGATATGAGAAATGGGCATATTCATATTGGTTTTGAGCCTCTTCTTGCTCTTCCTGTAAGGAGATATATGTTCGGTTTAAGTGAGCCTTAATTCTAGCCACAAGCTCTAGCGGATTAAATGGCTTTGTAATGTAATCATCTGCCCCCTGCGCAAAGCCGGTCAGTTTATCTACATCAGACGTTCTTGCAGTTAAATAGAAAATGGGTGCTTTCGTATATTTTCTCATTTCAGGAAGAACATCAAAGCCAGACTTACCGGGCATCATCACATCTAGAAGTAAGAGGTGGATGTCCTCGTTTTTGACAACATCTAATGCTTCATCTGCATGGTAGGCTTTATAAATATGCTTGAATCCTTCTTTTTTTAATACGCGTTCAACCATTTTTACAATTGCTTCTTCGTCATCTGCAATCAATATTTTTGCTGTTTCCACGCATCTCTTTCCTTTCTAGCTATGATCTCTAACCGTATATTACCATTGTCTAAAGTAAAAAAGTACCTCTTTTCTGCATAAAAGCGAAAAAATATCAACTGGAGAAAATGGCAGTACTAGGAAGTTTCAGAGACGCAAAAAAACTCGGCTATTCCACCGAGTTCCTTTTACTTTTATTATCCATTCACAGCTTCTAGCTTTCTTTCATGATTCATTAAGTCATATGTTAAACAGATCGGCTTATTTGTTCTAGGATCAAGTACAATTTCTGCATCAATGTGGAATACCTGACCAAGCACCTCTTTGGTCATGACCTCATGAGGCGTCCCATCTTTGATGACTTTTCCTTGATTGAGGGCAATCATGTAATGAGAAAAACGTGCCGCATGATTCAAATCATGAATGACCATCAACACAGTTCGTCCCTGCTCTCTGTTTAACCGTTCTAACAGCTGAAGAATCTCGAGCTGATGCGCAAGATCCAAATACGTCGTTGGCTCATCTAATAGAAGCAGTTCTGTTTCCTGGGCAAGTGCCATCGCAATCCATACACGCTGACGCTGTCCACCGGAAAGTGCTTCAATTGGCCGGTCATGAAAAGCGATCATGCCCGTTTCCTCAAGTGCCCATCTGATGATTCGTTTATCTTCATTTGATAAGCGACCAAATCCATTTTGATGTGGGAAACGTCCATATGACACAAGCTCATACACTGTCAGTCCGCTTGGTGCTTCGGGCGTTTGCGGTAAGATCGCCATTTGTTTTGAAATTTCTTTTGTAGGCGTTTGATGAATAGCCTGACCATTTAAGTAAACAGCTCCTTGATGGGACTTCATGATCCGGGACATTGTTTTTAAAATCGTTGATTTCCCGCATCCATTCGGCCCGATCAGTGTTGTCACCTTGCCTTTTGGGATACTGATATTTAAATCATCTACAATCAAACGGTCCTGATAACCGATACAAAGCTTTTCTGTTTCGAGCGATTTCATATGTTTTTCTCCTTCCTCATTAGTTCGTTTTCATCAATAAGTAAATGAAGTAAGGTGCGCCTAAAGCAGAAACGACAAGGCCAACTGGCACCTCTGATGGTGCAAGTATGACGCGGCCAAGTGTATCTGCCAGTAATAATAACAGTGCGCCAATCAACGCGGAGGCCGGTATCATTCCTTGATGCTTTGGCCCAACAAGCTTTCTCGCCAAGTGCGGTGCGGCTAACCCTAGGAACGAGATACTACCTGCAACAGCGACACTTGCACCTGCTAATGCAACGGCAATCAGCATCAGAAAGCTTCTTTCTTTATGAACCGAGATCCCTAAGCCATAGGACAGCTGGTCACCTAAATTCATGATATTTAGGTAGCGTGCTCTCACAAGCGCTAACACAAGGAAAATGAGCATCCATGGCAGAACAGACAGGACATACGTCCAGCTTGAGCCCCAAATGCTTCCTGATAACCACACGATGGCTTGGTTAAAGTCATTTGGGCTCATTTTTAATTGGATGACCACAATCGCTGCTGAAAACGCAGCATTAACGCCAATTCCCGTTAAAATCAATCGAACAGGTGTGATGCCTTTTTTCCACGCTAACACATAGATGAGAAATGCAGCAAAGCCTGCACCTGCAAATGCGAAAAGCGGCAGTACAAAAATCGTCAAATTACCTAAGTTCGACATCGTGCCTTGGAATGCAAAGATAAAGAGCACAACGGCAAATCCTGCGCCCGCATTCACACCAAGAATACCGGGATCAGCCAAGCCGTTTTGAGAAACACCTTGCCAGATAGCTCCTGATACAGCGATGGAAGCACCAACAAGTAAAGCGATGATCATTCTTGGAAGTCTGAATTCGAACAGCACAAGCTCATCCATTTCACTTCCGAATCCAAAAAATGTTTTCAATGTATCTATCGGAGAAATACGAATTTCTCCGGTATTTAAACTAATCAGAAATACCGCGACGATGGCTAAAAAGATCATCAGCATCGTTCGTTTATATTTCTTTTTCTTTGCCTGCTGCACCATTTCCATTTAAATTCCGCTCCTTTCACGTCTAGCTAAATATAAGAAGAAAGGAACGCCTATAATCGCAGTAATGGCACCGACTGGCGTTTCAAATGGAGCATTGACTAGCCTTGCAGCAATGTCTGCATAAATTAACAAAATGGCACCTAAAATAGCTGAGCAAGGGATAATCCATCGATAGTCCACTCCGACCAAGAATCTAGTGACATGGGGAATGACAAGCCCGATAAAACCAATTGAGCCTGCCACCGACACAGCAGCACCGGTTAAAAGAATTACGACCAATATTCCTAGCACCTTGACCGTTTTCGTATACTGCCCGAGCCCTTTAGCCAATTCATCACCTAAGCTCAGTACAGTGATCGAGCGAGCAAGGATCATCGCAATCAAAAGTCCTGCAATAGCGACTGGAATAATGACCTGAATGTTGCTCCAATTCACACCTGCAACGCCGCCCGCATACCAAAAGCTCATGTCCTGAGCGACATCAAACCGGATGGCAATTGCTGAAGAGATGGAGCTTAAAAGTGCCCCAACCGCCGTACCTGCTAGTGCGAGCTTCACTGGGGTCAGTCCTCCCTTAGACAGAGTACCGACACCAAACACAATAGATGCACCGAGTGCGGCTCCAGCAAATGACCAAAGAATTAATGTGAAAGAAGATTGACCTGGGAAAAATGCAAATGCTATCGCAATCGCAAATGCAGAGCCATTTGTCACACCCATAATTTCAGGAGACGCAAGCGCATTTCTTGTCATCCCTTGCATGATGGCACCAGATACAGCTAAAAAGGCACCGACGAGTGCAGCCCCAACTGTACGCGGCAGCCTCAATTCCCGAATGATTTGATGTGAAGTTTGTTGTGGATCAAATTGAAAAATGGCTTCCCATACCGTGTGAAGATGAATATTTGCTGCTCCTAATGATACCGATAAAAAAAGACCAAATGCTAAAGCGATAATTCCTATGATGACAACAGCTGCTGTTCCAAAGGGTTTCGTGACAATATCCATTGCATCGTCCTTGGCTGGCAGCTGTTTATTCGATTGTGAGCCCAAAACCAGTCTCTTCCTTTCCGTTCATATCTATTCCTCATTAGTGATAATGATTATCAATCTCGAAGTCTAGTATATCATTTTCTTTTCTTTTTGAAATCATTGTTCTGAACATTTTCTTTATTTTCATCAAAAAACCGGGAGAAACTTACCATTTTTCTTTAGGTCCTAAAATAGCCGATGCATTTTTCATCCCATCATGTTACGATATAATTGAAATTGAGAATCATTATCAAAAGAAAGTGAATAGGAGAGAATCTTTGTGAAAAAACGATCGGGATTTCTTTTGATTTTCTTAGCCGTTCTTATGCTTTTTACAGCTGCTTGCGGCAGCACTTCAAATAAAAAATCTGGCGCCAACCAGAATGACACAATCACCTATCAGGATGTCAAAGGTGAGGTCAAACTCCCTAAAGATCCGAAACGAATTGTGCTTCTGGCGGAAAGCTACTATGGAGACCTCGTGACACTTGGCAAGACGCCAATTGCTGCAACTGCACCCATCTTTAAAAACCCTTTCTATAAGGGAAAAACGGATGGTGTCAAAAACCTTGGACCAACCCCTTCTGTCGAAAAGGTAGCGGCTTTGAAGCCAGATATGATTATCGCTTGGGGAGAAGACGAGAAATTTGATCAATACAAAAAAATTGCTCCAACCGTTGCAATTAAATACAATCAATATTCCTTTAAAGATCAGCTAAAAGAATTCGGTAAAATGACAGGTACACCGAAAAAAGCAGCAGAATGGATCACAAAATGGGATACAAAAATAGCTGAGGTAAAGCCTAAAGTAACAAAAGCGGTCGGCAGCAAAACCGTTTCAATCGTGTCGCCTTTTGATAAAGGTATTTATATCTTTGGAAACACCTTTGCGCGCGGAGGCGAAATCATTTATGACGAGCTGAAATTACGTGCGCCAAAGGCAGTTAAAAAAGACGCTATCGACAGCGGTGTCGGCTATGCAAATATTTCCCTTGAAAAGCTGCCAGAATACGCAGGCGACTATATTTTCACTAGTCCATGGAGTGGTTCAAAAAGTAAAGGAGACCAAGTGTATGAAAGCAGCATTTGGACATCACTGCCTGCTGTACAAAATAAACACGTATTTGAAATCGATCCTGTCGGGTACTTCTTTAATGACCCAGTGTCACTAGAAGGACAGCTTGAGTTTATTGTGGACCGATTAACATCCGCATCATAAAAAAAACGTTTCTCCATTTCTGGAGAAACGTTAACCTTATTCTGTTCCTTTGGCGAATCCTTTTGACATGAATGGATAAAGCAAAATACCTACTAAGAACAGACCGATCCCAAGTCCAAATGTTTTCAAATCAGCTGTGCCTGAAATAATGACCCAAGCGGAATACCCCATCGCAACAAGCGCAATGATTCCGTCTCTTGTTCGCTTCCCTTTTTGAAGATCATACGTGTCACCTTGCATGATGACCTTAAAGCTATAGATCGAAGACACAATATACGGAATGAGATACGCAAGTGTCGCTGATGTCGTTAAAAAGGTAAAAGCTTCATTAATCGTACGGGACATCACGGAGAAAATAAACAGTTGTGACATGATATTTGTAACCGTCAAAGCAAAAACAGGACTGCCTTTTTTGTTTGTTTTTGCAAATACTGCTGGGAAATCGCCAGCCTTTGCTGCTTGATACGGTACTTCTGAACCAAGTAAGATCCAGCCAAGCATCGAGCCAAATAAACAAATGATCGCAAGCAGTGCCATGACTATTCCGCCAGCCGGTCCAATAATGAGCTGAAGCACGTCAACGAATGGTTTATCTGAGCCTTGCAACTGATCATGCGGCAGGACGCCCATTGTAATCAATGTAATAATCATGTAGATGGAAAGTGCGATTAAAAGACCTGTAATCGTTGCACGTTTCACATCGCGCTGCGAGGATGCTCTCCCTGATAAAATCACAGCTGATTCGATGCCAATAAATGCCCATAGTGTGGAAATGGCCGCATGATGAATTTGGCCTCCAAGTCCGAGCACTCCTTCGCCTTCTGCTGCAACTGGGAAGTAATAATGTTCAAATAATGCCGTTTGGAATGCAAATAATCCCGCAACAATAAAAAGGACGAATCCAAGTACCTTTGAAAAGGTCGTAATAAAGTTTAATTTACTTGCAGCACTTAAGCTTGTAATTAAGATCGTATGTGTGCCCCAAAGAAGAATGGTACATACAATAAACGTTGTCAGCTGACCAAGTGTGATCGCTTCTTTTCCAAAGGTGAAAATCTCCGTCTTCACGGTGAGAATAGGGAAAAATGTCGTTAAATAACCGGCAAGACTCGTAATAATTGCGACATTACTAATCCAGCTTGCCACCCAATATCCCCAAACCATTGTAAAACCGGCCGCTTTCCCTTTTTTCGGATCGTTAAAAAGCGCTCTTGCATAACTTTGTGGTCCAGCCGTCAGCTGCGGCTTATGAATGGACAAATGCCCAAAAACAAGTGCAATCATCAGCACACCGCCACCTGTAACAAGCCATGCCATCGTCACACCTAAAGGACTGGCATGCTGGGCAAGTGTACTTGGCAGCATAAAGATGCCTGACCCTACCATATTTCCGACGACAAAAGCCGTCAATAACCAAAAACCCCATTTTTTTGTCTGTTCCATTTCCGTACCTCCGTTATATTCACTTCGGACCAGACCCGGCAGTATCTTCATTGATATATTCGTGAAGCAATGACTTGTATTCTTTATGTTCATCATGGGTCACTTTCTTAACAGCATACCCTTATCTTAGATACTCAGAACATAAAAAAAAGCCTGAACAACAGTCCATGCTTTTCAAAACATACACCTTGATCTCCGGATAGCCCTCCACGCTTCAAAGACGTGGCAGTCCTGCATTTATTCAATGCAGACCCAGCATAAAGAAAGTTGGAGCTCTCTCTACACTTCGGCGCTGATGCCTTTTTTCTCATGATCTTCGATTCCATCTCTCCCATGAGTGACTCATCATCCGCGCAACCTCTACCTCACTGAGACATAGCGTGAGGATTTCTATTCATTTTTACTACACGAAGGTTATCAAACATTCTCACATCTGTCAAAGGGAAAAACATAGAAAAAAGGCAGAGAATCATTTCTCTGCCTATTACCTGCTTATTGATCGTTGTTTTTCTTCTTTTGTACAGCTTCCTGAAGCGGATCGCCTGCTAGCTCTTTGCTTGCTTCTTCTAACAGCTGATCAACCTGCTTGTGGTCTTGCTCGCTTTTCGCCTTTTTATCCTTTTGGAAAAATGACATCGCTGTTTCCTCCCTTTTCATAAAATGCGGTTGCCTGTTTAATTTGTGCTACAGTGCGCCTCATTATACAAGGTGGAAAGGCTCAATCATCATGGAAGGTCTGTCTCATTTTTTGCAAATACGTCAAAAAGGTCTTTAAGTCTTCCTTTGTGAAGTCTGACATCATATGCTGAATCACCTTTCCGAAAAGACGTGTATGCTTTTCATAAATCGCTACCCCTTTTTCCGTAGCTTCTAACCGGACTAGCGTGGGGTCGTCTTTGTCACGTTCTCTCTGAATATAGCCCTGCTCACATAATTTATTGAGTGCAATGGAGGCTGCACCTGGGTTTAAGGAGAGTCTTTGTTTCAGCTCTTCGGCATGTGATACTTTGCCTTGTATCAAAATAGAAAGAGCATATATCTGCGGTGGCGTGATGTCTTTTTCTAACTCAAGTAACTTGCGGTTTAATTTACGGCTGACTTCATAATGTACGAGAACAATTTCTTTTAAAATGTCTGCATTACTCATCCGAATCGCATCCTTATCGTTAGTATCAACATGACTTCCCCCTTATTATAGAATGTTTTTCCAATCAGCCAACCCTTTTGTCCTCTTTTTCTTTAGAAATAAGCCTTGCTGAATGAATTCACCCTTGATATAGTGAGTACTTGAACAAAAGATAGAACAGGAGTACGCATCATGACAGGAAAAACACACATTATGGGCGGAATCGCCGCCTCAACGGCCGTCGCCTACTACTACGGACTCGACCCAGTCATCATGGCTGCAGCTGGATCAGCAGGTGCTCTGATCCCCGATCTTTGCCATACAAAAAGTAAAATCGGCAGAAAATTCCCGTTGCTCTCGACACTAATCAGCAGCGTGTTCGGTCATCGCACGTTTACACACAGTTTATTATTTCTGCTGATCATTTATTTTCTCGCGACAACATACATTCCAAATGACAGCTTAAGTACCGGTTTACTCGTTGGAATGGCGAGCCACCTTATCCTTGATGCTGGAACAGTGAACGGCATTAAATTTTTATTTCCAGCTTCCATTAAAGTGCGTCTCCCCTTCTATGTCAAAACAGGCAGCACAGGAGAACAAGTCGTACTAGCTGCTCTCACCGTCGTCACCTGCTATTACATCGCCGTCATCTGCGGCATATCCATCCCAATCCAGTTCTAACAGAATAAAAAAAGAGTTTTGCGAAAAAGACAGGATATGAATTGATCATTCCTCATTTTTTTAGTAGGTTTAAGATAAGTGTTTTTGCCTTGCAGCTGAATACAGAATGGTGAGGAGATACATAAATGAAAGCGTTTTTCAAAAATCACTGGTTTTTAGTGTATTCCATCCTTTTCATGTGGATGAAAACATACATCATTTATCAATTCGGATTTCACATACGAACGGCCAATCTGTTTCATGAATGGCTGCTTTTGATCAATCCACTTAGCTTTTTGCTCCCTTTGTTTGGGATTGCTCTTTTTTTAAATGAAACCAACCAAAAGGTTTTTTTATTGACCGCAAATTTTATTCTAACGGCGATTCTCATCTCGAATACGATCTTTTATGGTTTTTATATTGATTTCATTACCATTCCCGTGTTATTCCAAGCGAAGAACATGGGAGATATGGGCAGCAGTATGACGGAATTATTCCACCCGCTCTTTGTGCTGATGCTCATTGATTTTGTGGTACTGGCATGGCTGCTCAAGCGCAAACCATTAGCCCCAAAAGCGTCATTCAAGACGATCAAAACGTATTATGCGGTCTGCTGCAGCTTCTTATTGTTTCATGTCAGCTCAGCTATGATGGATCACCCTCGATTTCTGACAAGCTCTTATGATCGTGAAGTCATTGTCAGAAACCTCGGGCTTTTCCAATTTCATCTGTATGACGGTGCTGCCCAAACGGCACGCATTGGACAAAAGGCCTTTGCAGATGAAGATACGCTTTCTACTGTAGCAAACTACACAAAGGCTGATTACAGCGCACCAAACGAAGAGTATTTTGGACTTGCTAAAGGCAAGAACGTTGTGTTCATTTCACTTGAATCGACGCAGCAATTTGTCATGAATCAAAAGGTGAATGGACAATCCATCACTCCCTTTTTAAATCAACTGGCTAAAAAGAGTTTTTATTTTGATGAATTTTATCAGCAGACAGAGCAGGGGAAGACGTCGGATTCAGAGTTTATTGTCGCTAATTCCCTCTACCCTTCTAGCAGCGGCGCTGTCTTTTTCACAGCGAGTGACAACGAATATGACACGTTATACAAGCAGTTGAAAAAGGAAAACTATCAATCCGTCCAATTTCATGCGAATAATAAAACGTTTTGGAATCGTGATGTGATGTATGAATCGCTTGGAATTGATCGTTTTTATGATGTCGATTCATATCATGTCAATGAACGGAATTCAACTGGCTGGGGCTTAAAAGATATCGACTTCTTTGATCAATCCATTGATCATTTAAAAAAGTTGAAGCAGCCTTATTACAGCACATTCATTACACTGACCAATCATTTTCCATTTGAAATTGACCCGAAGGATCAGTTTATTGATGAATATGATTCGTCCAGTACCATTTTAAACCGCTATGTGACGACCGTCCGCTATCAAGATGAAGCGGTTAAAATGTTTTTTGACCGTATGAAAGAAGAAGGATTGTATAACAATACGATGTTTGTCCTCATGGGTGACCACTATGGCATCTCAGAGGCACATCATGAGGCAATGGCACAGCTGCTCAATAAAGAGGAAATCACGCCGTTTGATGCGGTCAAACTGCAGCGGGTACCCTTTTTGATTTACATTCCAGGTGTCACGGATCAAGCACCGCAGACCATTTCTGAAACAGCTGGTCAAATGGACGTAAAGCCGACACTTCTTCACTTACTTGGGATTGAAACGAAGGATGCCATTCAATTCGGCAATGATTTATTTTCAAATGAACGTACGCCTTTCGCTGTACTGAGAAACGGGAACTTTATTACAGATGATTATCTCTATACAAAGAACACCTGCTATGATCAAAAAACAAAAGAACCTGTTGAACAGGATGAGGTGTGTCAGCCTTATATCGAAAAAGCCAATAAAGAGCTTTCCTTATCAGACAAAGTGATCAATGGGAATTTGCTGCGTTTTTATCAGAAGTAAACAGGATAAAACGATCCCTTTTATCTTCACGCTGAAAGTCGCCATTTGGCGGCTTTTTCTTTTCTCTTTTTACTGAAAGCCTATGAATGCTCAAATAAGTTTGCTTATAATAAAGGGAACCACATGATATTGAATGATAAGAGGTGTGAACATGAAGTATACATTCTTAGCCTTCATCTCCATATGTTTGCTCCTGAGTGGATGCCAAACAGAGATGATGCCATCTAATTCGAATAAAAAAACAGAGCTTGTGATTTCAGCAGCGGCAAGTCTTCAGGATGCACTAAAGGAAATTGAAGCCTCCTTTCACAAGCAACATCCGAATGTGACATTAACGAATAACTTCGGGTCATCCGGCGCATTGAAGCAGCAAATCGCTCAAGGAGCAAAAGCGGATCTTTTTTTCTCAGCAGCTGAGGAGCCATTCGATGAACTTGTTCAATCTGGAGACATTGATCAAGATTATATCAAGGACGCTATACAAAACGAGCTAGTCCTTATTGTGCCAAAAGATGGCTCTTCCTCTATTAAAAGCTTTCAAGACGTCCGGCACGT
The DNA here is from genome assembly GCF_002998735.1 of Bacillus sp. NMTD17. Lineage (NCBI taxonomy): Bacteria > Bacillati > Bacillota > Bacilli > Caryophanales > Bacillaceae > Bacillus > Bacillus sp. NMTD17. The sequence continues at coordinate 746,854 of NZ_PVRH01000001.1, read as the reverse complement.
AAAAGGAAAGATTGCTCTTGGCACACCTGAATCGGTTCCTGCTGGTACATATGGCAAAGAGATCTTCACACAACTGAACATATGGGACCAAGTGAAAAAGAATGCTGTCTACGGCAAGGATGTGCGGCAAGTCCTAAGCTACGTCGAAACAGGAAATGTAGAAGCAGGTGTTGTGTATAAAACAGACGCCCTCGTTTCCAAAAAAGTAAAGATTGCAGCTGAGGCAAATCCGGACATGCACTCCCCGATTATGTATCCAGTAGGGATTGTAAAAGGGACAGAACATCTAACGGAAGCCAAGGTCTTTTTTCAATTTCTTCAATCTGATAAAGCCAAATCCATTTTTAAGAAATACGGCTTTCAAGTGTCGTAATGGCTATGCTGACTGAAGAATTTCTATCACCCATTTGGCTGTCCATTCAAGTGGCCATCGTCAGCGGACTGTTGGCCACTGTTTTTGGCACAACGGTCGGCTTTTGGATGACGCGAACAACTTTTAAAGGGAAAATGATTGTGGAAACGTTCCTGATGATGCCGCTCGTTCTCCCACCAACAGTCGTTGGCTTTTTATTGCTCGTCGTATTCGGAAAACATAGTGTAATAGGGGGCGCGATTGAATGGATCTTCCATCAGCCGGTCATTTTCACATGGTGGGCGGCGGTCATTGCTTCGACAGTCGTGGCATTTCCGCTCATGTATCAATCAGCAAAGGCGGGCTTTTCTACAATTGAGTCAGATATTGAAGGGGCTGCAAAAGTTGATGGTGCTCATTCATTCCAAGTCTTTGCCTATATTACGGTACCTCTTGCCCTGCCTTCCCTCTTGTCTGGCAGCGTCCTCAGCTTTGCGAGAGCCCTAGGAGAATTCGGAGCGACCTTAATGTTTGCCGGCAACATCCCAGGAAAAACTCAAACACTCCCAACCGCTATCTATGTGGCGATTGACTCTGGACGAATGGAACTTGCTTGGGCCTGGACGATTTGTATTGTGATCTTATCTTTTATTATGCTTTTGGCTGTGCGCAGAAGCAGTACATAAAAAATCCCCTTTCTCATATGAGAAAGAGGATTTTTTTCATTTATTCAAACCCAACCGTCATCGTCTCTGGATTCGAGCCGACGCGCTCGTTATTGTTTAACGCATCGATTTTTTCCATGTCTTCTTTGGATAGTTCGAAATCAAAAATATCTGCATTTTGTTTAATGCGTTCTTCGTTGATTGATTTAGGAATCGTCACGACGCCGCTTTGCAGATCCCAGCGCAAGATGACTTGCGCAACAGATTTGTTGTAGCGTGCAGCAATGTCCTTCAATACGTCATGATCTAATAGCTTTCCTTGCATCAGCGGAGACCACGCTTCAATTTGAATGCCTTTTTCTTTTGCGTATTGACGCAGTTCGACAAGTGTCAGTTTCGGATGAAATTCAACTTGGTTCACGGCTGGAACAACCTCAGCATCTTTTAACAGCTCTTCTAAATGCTGAATGTAGAAGTTGCTGACGCCAATGGCTCTCACTTTCCCATCCTTGTAAAGCGTCTCAAGCGCACGCCATGTGTCTTTAAATGTATCTGCATTTGGGCCAGGCCAATGAATCAAATAGAGGTCTAAGTAATCAAGACCTAATCGATTCAAGCTTGCGTCAAACGCAGCCAGCGCTTTGTCATAGCCTTGATCCGTGTTCCATACTTTAGACGTAATGAACAAGTCTTCTCGTTTCACGCCAGATTCTTTAATCGCTTTGCCTACGCCTGTCTCATTTTTATAAACGGCAGCCGTATCAATACTGCGGTATCCGTTTCGTATGGCTGCTTTTACGGCATCTACCACTTGATTGCCGTCCTCCACTTTGAATACACCTAAACCAAACCAAGGCATTTCCACTCCGTTATTCAGTGTTACGGTATCATTCAAGCTTTTGACCATTTTAACAACCACCTTTTTCATAGATTCCATCTTTTTCATTATCTCACGTTGTCCATTAAAACTCTATTATCAGGCGTTTTTCTTCGCTTCGATGGCTAACAGCAAAGCACCTGTCATGCCGGCCTTGTCCTCAAGTCCAGGAGAGACAATGTATGTATCAAGCGGCGGCAGGTCTACATAATCATTGAGATAAGCAGCAAGCTTCTCTCGAATCAGTGGAAACAGCTGCTTTTGCTTCATGACACCCCCGCCCATCATGATGCGCTCTGGGCTTAAAATGAGCGAGTACTGCATCAGCGCCTGAGCCAAATAATCAGCTTCAAGTGCCCAAACTGATTCTTCCTCCGTGAGCTCTTTGGCAGATTTCCCCCACCTTTTCTCAATCGCTGGGCCAGCTGCCAGTCCTTCTAAACACGTCCCATGCGCTGGGCAGACTCCTTCAAACGGGTCTGATTCATGCTGCCTGACAAGGATGTGCCCCATCTCTGGGTGCGAATGACCGTGAAGAAGTTCGTTTTTTACAACAGCGCCAGCACCGATACCCGTACCGACCGTGATATACATACAGCTTTTCAGCCCTTTGGCTGCTCCTTTTGTTAATTCACCTAAGGCTGCCGCATTAACATCTGTTGTAAAGGATACTGGGACCCGTAATTGCTTCTCTAGTTCTGGAATGAACGGGTAATGCTTCCACTCTACTTTCGGCGTGTTCATGATATAACCGTAAGAAGGATCGTCTTTTTGAACACAGATTGGTCCAAAGGAGCCGACCCCTAATGCTTCAATGTCATGCTGCTCGAAAAATGGAATGAGCTTTTGTAATGTTTTTTCTGGGTGCTCTGTTGGAATCGTCATTTCCTCGAGAATGTCCCCATGCTCATTGCCGATTGCACAACAAAACTTTGTACCGCCAGCTTCAATTGCTCCATAATACGCCATCATTGATCTCCCCCTGCTTGTTCTCTTTCTTCATCATAAAACATAGGGGAGAAGATCACAACATTACGTATTGGTCAGGAGAACAGCTTCCATGTCATTGATATACTCCCTTAAATGATGGGCAATGTCACGATTGATTTCACCATCTTCATACAGAGTTTGAATTTCATTTCGTATTGTCTGTACAGCTTGGAAGTTAAGCTCTTTTTTCTTCCGGTCAAATGAACGGTCTTTTTGCTGAAAGAAGCTTGGACCGTGTTCACATCGATAAATGACTTGGTTGTAAAAACCAATCACTTGATGACACGTTTGTTTATTTTCATCGGTCATATGCTGTTTGATCGAGTCCACAGCAGCCTCAGCCGTTTTCTTACGGATTTGTTTGTACGAGCCCTCGTTTTCTAAAATGCCGCTGGAAACGTGCTGATTCGGCCGCCATAATTGGAGCCATTGAAGCAAGCGCAGAAACTTCACTTTTGAAAAACGGATTTTGAAGGAGTTTGAATACAGCATTTCTAGCTCATGAAATCTTTCTTGCAGCTCATAGGCTTCTTCTTTATCGATTTTCTCTTCCTCAATGAGCTGTTGCAGCTTCATCTGCTCAGCTTTGATTCCGTGCAGCCTGATCTTTCTCTCTTGTTTTCTCATCCCGAATTGATACGGTTCACGCTGGATATTGCGCAGCTTCATTCGGTAATCATTGATGAGTGCAAGAGACACTTCCCTATTGTCTTCATTCATTCCTTCTCTTAAGGTTTTAATGGCACTTCTTAGCAGCTTCCGTTTCGCATGCTGAATCTTTGTATCCAAATCCACAGCAATTTGCTTGTCTTTTTTCTCAGATAAAAGAGGCAGTAACACACTAGCTAAAATGAGTGTACATAAGATGACGCCTGCTGCGAGGAAAATAATCAAATGCCGTTCAGGAAACGGTGATCCGTCCGCAAGTGTAAATGGGATGGAGAAGGCACCGGCTAATGTCACAGCCCCACGAACACCAGAGAATGTCATGAGCATCGAGGCGCGAAGCTTCGGTTTTTTCACATTTTGCTTTTTCGTTGCACTCCAATTCCCTGCCCAGAACAGCCATACCCATAAGAACCTCAGGATCATAAGACACAGCGTGATGATTAAGATGTAACTGATGACCTGCATATTATTAAAGGCTTCATCCTGGAAAATGACCGTCGATACATCAGGAATCTGCAATCCAAGGATAACGAAAACAAGTCCGTTTAAAATAAATAAAATAATATTCCATGTGTTTGATGAAGCAATTTGCAGTTTGGCTAAATTTGCTTCCATTCGATCCTGCTCAATGGCATGTGTCACACCACCCGCTACAACCGCTAAAATTCCGGACACACCGATTTCTTCCGCTGCTAAATAGATCACAAATGGTGTAAGGATTTGCAGGATGATGTGCATCGTGACATCGTCCATTCCTAACCGGCGGAGGAAATAGCGGAAACGAATGATAAAAAAGGATAGAATAAATCCAGTCAATAGACCGCCTGCGGCAATCAGGACAAAGCTAAAGGATGCCTCAGCAATCGAAAAAGCGCCAGTCACCGTTGCAGCAATAGCAAATTTAAAAGCGACAAGTCCTGATGCATCGTTCATCAATCCCTCGCCTTCCAGCAGTCTCATGATGCCCTTTGGCATGTTCACACGGCTGGAAAGAGCACTGACTGCTACCACATCTGTCGGTGATAAAATCGCTGCAAGCGCAAATGCGGCTGGAAGCGGAATGCTTGGGATCATCCAATGGATGGTATATCCTGCTACAATGACTGTCGCAAATACTAACCCTAGGGCTAACAGAAGAATCGGCGCTCTTAATTTCCACAGCTCGTCCCTTGGGGTACGCTTCCCGTCATTAAATAACAGCGGCGCAATGAATAAAACGAAGAATAGTTCGGGATTTAAAGAAATATGTAAACCTGAAGGAAAAGCCGCCACCAATATTCCTAAGCCCACTTGAATTAACGGGACTGGAATAAAGGGGACAAAACGATTGATAATATTAGATGATGCGATGAGTGCTAGTAATACGAGCACTGCCAAAAAAATCTCCACTAGTACGTGTCCCTCCTATTTCAATTTTTTCGTCAAGTTTTGCTTACATGCAAAGATGTGTTCATTCCATGTTGATTCATCCGTCCGATCATAGGTGCTTCTTTAGTATTCCGCAAAATGTGAAACCAACACATAACAATCCATCTAGGCAAAAAAAGCTGAATCCAGATATTCAGCCAGCTGACAAAATTTTCATCCCATGTATTGTTCCAATGATGAACAAAAAGACCCTGCTTTTATTTTACACGAAAACTCCATTACCTGCTGACATCCAGCTCGTATCAAACACAAAAAAAAGAGCGAAACCGCTCTTTTCTCGTTTTACCCTTTATTTAGAAAATAAGACCTAGCGGGAAGCCGCCATTTGAATAGGTAGGAACAAACCCTGCATACGACAAGGATGAGAAACAGCAAATACAAAGCAATCTCTCCTTGTGCTAAACCGAGTCCTACGAGTAAGCCGCCAAGTGCTGCCCAAACTGCGTAAATCTCCGCTTTTAGCACAAGCGGCTTTCGCCCTGCCAATAAATCACGCACTATTCCGCCTCCACTTCCAGTCAAAATGGCTGCCACAATGACCGCACTGAGCGGAAGCTCTCTTTGCACAGCAAATAATGCACCTTGAATCGCAAACGCTGCTAAACCAATCGCATCCGAGAAATTCCCCCATGTGCTCCAGTGCTTGAGCAAAAGCTTTGGAAAAAGAAACACAATCGTAATGGATACAAGAGCAATGGTAAACATTTTGCCCTGTGACCATAAAGCAGACACCGGAAGACCGATTAATAGATTTCGAATCGCTCCACCGCCAAATGCTGTCACAATCCCTAAAATGTACACACCAAGAATATCGTACTCTTCCTCCATTGCTACTATCGCACCACTAATGGCGAATGCGATAATACCAATGATACTTAAGACTTCCCATGCCATTTTCCGCTTATCTCCTTACATGATCTGATCATCTAACACTACTCCCTTAATGTATATCTGACATAAGCGAAAAGCAATACAAATTTTCTTTAAATTTTATCTTTTTGCAAAAATAAAAAATAGCCCGCTTAAAAGCAGGCTATCTCTCAATCTTCTTTTGCATTTAACAGCAGCATACTGAGGATGATCAGAATAAATGCAATAAGTGCTAACAGCGGAATGGTAATAAAACCAAACCAGTTCAGATAATCAACGGAACAAGGAATGCCGCTTAAGCAAGGACGAATCGACGCAAAGCCCGGGATCTTTTGTTCCATATAATGATAGATGGAAAAGCCAGCACCGATCACAGCCAAAGGCAGTACGTAATACTTCACTTTGACATCGCCCCGGAACGTAGCAATTCCAAGTAAGAGCACGAGCGGGTACATGAAAATGCGCTGAAACCAGCACATATCGCATGGGATAAACTTCTTTATTTCACTTAAATACAGGCTGCTCATCGTCGCAACGATAGAGACAATCCAAGCACTGTATAAGTAAATGAGCTTATTCTTCATGATTTTTTCCCTTTGAGCTCTTGATCAATTAATTCTTTGATTTCATCATAGTCATAAAAGTTTTGAACTTGTTTATTGTTAATCAAAATCGTTGGTGTTGAATTCACTTTATATTTGTTCACAAGCTGATCGTCTGTGTTCAGCTGCGGCTGATACGTTTTCTTTGATAAGTTATCTTTGAGTTTGTCCGTATCAATTTTTGTTGTCTTTTTCGCTAGTTCAGTCAGCTTAGCAGGCGTAACCCATTCCGCTTCACTATCTGGCTGTGCTTGATAGACAGCTTCATGGAATGCCCAGAAGTTTTTTGGATCTTCTTTCCACACTTCTTCAGAAGCTAGTGCTGCTAACACTGCGCCATCTCCATGAACAGGCAGTGGTAAATTAATAAATGAAAAGGATACATCGCCTTTATCTATGTAGTCTGCTTTCAGCTTTGGGAAAATGTCTGTTTCAAATGATTTACATGACGGACATTTGTAGTCCCCAAACTCAACGACTTGCACCGCTGCGTTTTTGTCCCCTATGACAGGCTGTCCTTTAATCGAAGGCTTACTGTCAACTGTTTGTGCTTCTTGGCTGTTCTTGTTCCCAATCACAACAAATAGACCGATGAGAAGAGCTGCGATGATGGTTAAAATGACAGCAAATTTAATGGATGAAGATTGATTATTTTTCTTACTCACATAAGCACCTACCTTATCTTTTTCATTCCTTAAAAAAGAAAAAGGATAATAGCTTAGAAAAATGCCATTATCCAACTTCTTCTATTTTAACAAGAGGGGGTCGATTATGAAAGATGGTATTCATGAAATTTTCCTTACAATTTTATTTCATGACCCTCATCGCATTTAAAACAGCGAGTACGGTGACACCGACATCCGAGAAGACGGCTTCCCACATGGTCGCAATACCGAATGCACCGAGTAATAGGAAAATGCCTTTGACACCAAGGGCAAATGCGATATTCTGCCATACAATCCTTCTTGTTCGTTTCGCGACAGCGATGGCTTCTGCTACCTTTGATGGCTGGTCCGTCATGATGACGATATCAGCCGCTTCGACAGCTGCATCTGATCCAAGCCCGCCCATTGCAATTCCTATGTCTGCTCTTGCTAATACAGGTGTATCATTAATGCCGTCCCCAACAAATAACAGTTTTTCTTGAGGCGCTTTTTTCTGATCAATTTCTTCTAATTTCGTTACTTTATCCTGCGGCAATAATTCTGCATGTACTTCGTCGATACCAATTTGCTTGGCGACCGCAGTTCCGACTTGCTTAGCATCACCAGTGAGCATGACGGTTTGAATACCAGACGCTTTTAGAGCAGAAACGGCCTCGATTGCATCATCCTTCAATTCATCTGCAATCAAGATCGATCCGGCAAACTCACCGTTAATCGCCATGTACACAACGGTTCCGCTTCTTTTTTCTTTTTCATACGCAATGCCTTCTCGCTCCATCAAGCGATGATTTCCCGCTAAGACATGGGAACCGCTGATGGTCGCTTTAATTCCATGTCCCGCGATATCCTCATATGCTTCAATCTGGCTTTCATCAAGCGGCGAGCTGTATGCCGCTTTAATCGATTCTGCAATAGGGTGTGAGGAATGGGCTTCTGCCAGTGCTGCAAAAGAAAGCAGCTCCTCTTCTGACCACTTGTCACTGGTTGTGACGATATTGGTCACCGTAAAGTTTCCTTTTGTGAGTGTGCCCGTCTTATCAAATACAGCATATCTCACAGAATTCAATGCTTCTAGATAGTTACTGCCTTTCACAAGGATGCCTCGTTTAGAAGCTGCCCCAATTCCCCCGAAAAATCCTAATGGAATGGACACAACAAGAGCACAAGGACAAGAGATCACGAGAAAGACAAGTGCCCGGTACACCCAGTCAGACAATTGTGCCGATGGAATGAAAAGCGGCGGCATAAAGGCAAGCAATAAGGCAAGCAAGACGACAGCCGGTGTATAATATTTTGCAAACTTTGTGATGAAATTTTCTGTCTGTGCTTTTCGGCTGCTCGCATTCTCAACCAAATCTAAAATCTTCGTCACTGCCGATTCACTTAGCTCTTTTTGCACTTCAATTTCAAGTATACCGTTTTGATTCACAAACCCTGCAAGAACTTCTTTTCCCGCTTCTACATCCCGCGGCACCGACTCCCCTGTTAATGCGGATGTATCAACAAGTGAGAAGCCTTCAATAACGAGCCCATCCAGCGGAATTTTTTCACCAGGCTTCACGACAATACGGTCACCGGCTTTTACTTCTTCTGGATTCACTTTTTTCGTTTCATTTCCGACTTTTAGATTCGCGTATTCTGGACGTATATTCATTAATTCACTAATTGATCGTCTTGAACGGTTCACTGCCGCCCCTTGGAAGAGCTCTCCAATTTGGTAAAAGAGCATGACAGCAAGCGCTTCTGGATATTGCTGAATGACAAAAGCACCAACCGTTGCAATCGTCATTAAGAAGTTCTCATCAAAGACTTGACCTCGCACAATATTTTTCAGCGCTTTAAAAACCACATCACCGCCGACTAGTAAATATGCTGCGAAGAACATAATGAACTTTAATACACCATCTTCAGGTATAAAGAAAGCTGCTGTTCCAATGACTGCACCGCCAATTAATTTCAGCACAATCGTTTTTAAATTTTTCGTCCCGTGATCATGATCGTGATGATGACCATCTTCTTTCGGTGATACACTCACATGAGGTTCAATGGACTGAACAGTTTTTTCAATTCGCTTTGACATCGTTTCTTGCTTATCTGCATGCGTCACAGTCAAGGTGCCTGTCGCAAAGTTAACAGAGCAAGCTTCCACTCCATCCATTTTGCTGACACCTGTTTCTATTTTACGTGCACAGTTGCCGCAATCAAGACCGCTTAATACGTATTCATCCTTCATCTTTTTCATGTTCTCACCTTTTTCTATATAAGTAGCCTTCCCTGATTCAATCAAACCTATCAGCTGCTGTGGATATTATATATGAGCACATATTCATATATTGAATTATCTTTATTATATGAGGAGTTCTGATCAGCTGTCAATCATTTATAAGCAAATGTTTGGTTTTTTTATGCCCAATCCTGCCACATGGATTTTCAATAATCCAAGCTCATGTCCCCCGCTCCCCGCATAACATAAAAACGATAGTTTGACCTCTGACAGAAAAAGTGCAGCTTTTCTCTTTACAAAAGAAGGACATACACTTAGAATGAAATAAAAGTTTCCCTAAGGAAACAAATTAGCATTAGAGAATCATTTCATCCTTTAGTCAAAACTATTTAATGTATGCATATATCTTTAGGAAGTGCAATGATGATTGAAAGGGGCCGCAGACATGCCAAATGCTTTAACAATCGACCGTCTTCATGTCTCATATCACGGGCAGGATGCATTAGAGAACATCTCTCTTTCCATACAGGAAGGAACGATGACAGGAATCATAGGTCCAAATGGTGCCGGTAAATCGACTTTACTCAAGGCATGTTTGGATTTAATTGAAAAAGACCAAGGGGATATTCGCTTTTTTGAACAGCCCTTTAAACAAGTCAGAAAACAGATCGCCTATGTACCACAGAGAAATGATCTAGACTGGACGTTTCCTATTCATGTGCTGGATACCGTGCTACTTGGAACATATCCGAAGCTTGGCCTGATGAAACGTCCGAAAAAAGAAGACCGGGCATATGCGTACCACTGTTTAGAAAAGGTCGGCATGCAGGACTTTGCCAAAAGACAGATTGGTGAGTTATCCGGCGGTCAGCAGCAGCGTGTCTTCCTTGCAAGAGCACTTGCGCAAAACGCACAGCTCTTCTGTTTGGATGAACCGTTTGTTGGGATTGATATGGCCAGTGAAGAAACGATGGTTCGCATTTTGCAAGAATTACGGGATGAAGGAAAAACCATTTTGGTTGTCCATCATGATTTAAGTAAAGCCGATGATTACTTCAGTCATCTCGTTCTGTTAAATAAAAAACTCATCAAAGCTGGACCTGTACACGACATCCTTCGCCCAGAGGTCATGCTGGAGGCATATGAAACGCAGCTACCATTCTTAAAATCAGCAGGAGGAGACGTGTAATGGAATTTTTAACCGGACTCTTTGAATATGCGTTTTTACAAAAAGCGTTATTTACATCCGTGATGGTAGGCATTATTTGCGGGGTCATTGGCTGCTTTATCATTTTACGGGGCATGGCATTGATGGGAGACGCCATATCGCATGCTGTGCTGCCAGGTGTCGCCATCTCTTATATGCTGGGAATTAACTTTTTCTTCGGGGCCGTCTTAACTGGCGTATTAACAGCGATTGGGATCGGATATGTGAGTCAAAACAGCCGAATTAAAAATGACTCTGCGATTGGCATTGTCTTCACCGCTTTTTTCTCAATCGGGATCATTTTGATCACATTTTTGAAAAGTTCCAGTGATTTATATCATATCTTGTTTGGAAACGTTCTAGCTGTTCGATCATCTGATATGTGGATTACACTTGGCATCGGCATTTTTATCCTGCTGGCTGTCATCGTTTTCTACAAAGAACTGCTCATTAGTTCATTTGATCCGGTCATTTCTTCGGTTTACGGTTTACCGAATCGAATGATCCATTATTTTCTCATGACGCTGTTGACCCTTGTGACCGTTGCTTCACTGCAAACTGTTGGGATTATTCTTGTTGTTGCCATGCTTATTACGCCGGCAGCCACTGCGTATCTCTTAACAGACCGGCTATGGATCATGATCTATTTATCTGCTTTTTTCGGGGCAGTTTCTGCCGTCGTCGGACTTGGGCTTAGTTTTACGTATAACTTGTCGTCTGGCGCTTCTATCGTGCTGGTCGCGACCATTTTATTCGGGAGTGCCTTTATCCTTTCACCAAAGCAAGGAATTCTATGGAGATCATTAAAATCTAAACGAAAACGAACGCAGCTAAAAAAGGAAGCGTCTATGTAAAAGGAGGACATATATGAAGAAGGTATTTGCAATCCGTTTGACCGCAGTATTCATTGCCCTTATGGTCATCACAGGCTGTTCTACTAAACAAAATAATTCCGGCAAAGATGACGGCACATTAAAAGTCGTCACGACCTACTCCATTCTTTATGACATTGTGAAGGAAGTAGGCGGAGAGCATGTCTCTATTCACAGCATTGTTCCCATTGGTACAGACCCACATGAATTTGACCCACTGCCAAAGGATGTTCAGCATACAACGGATGCAGACCTTGTTCTATATAATGGTTTAAACCTTGAAACAGGGAACGGCTGGTTTCAAAAGCTGCTCGAATCGAGTGGCAAGGACGGGGATGATGCACCTGTAGCCGAATTAAGTAAAGGCGTCAAAGTAAAACATTTATCTTCAAAAGGCCTCGAAAGCCAGCAGGACCCCCATGCTTGGCTGAATGTCGAAAATGGGGTTCTGTATGCTCAAAATGCCCGGGATGCGCTTATTGAAGCGGACCCTGAGCATCAAGAGGATTACGAAAAAAATACAGAAGCCTATATCAAAAAGCTTCAAGCGCTTCACGATGAAGCAAAAGACAAGTTTGATCAGCTGCCAAAAGACAAAAAGCTCCTTGTGACAAGTGAGGGAGCCTTCAAGTATTTTGCAGATGCCTATGGACTGAAAGCAGGCTACATTTGGGAGATCAACACAGAAAGTGAAGGAACACCTGGACAAATGAAGCGCATCATTCATTTTGTCAAAGATCATCAAGTTCCTGCGCTCTTTCTTGAAACAAGTGTCGATCAACGCAGCCTTGAAAGCTTATCTGAGGAAACCGGGGTTCCGATTAAAGGAAAAGTATTCACTGACTCCATTGGAAAGAAAGGTGAAGATGGGGACAGCTACTATAAGATGATGAAATGGAATATTGACACCATTTACAAAGGGCTTTCATCATAAGAAAAGACAGGCAGAGTGATTTCGCCTGTCTTTTTTATTAGCTGGCTATATTTTGCGGGTGTTTTTTCGGCCAGATCACATAGCTGATGCTAATGACGAAATCAATGGCTAAGACCATTCCCCATACTCTCGCTAGCTGCATCAGTGCTTCCGTTCGTTCTGGTGCTTGGATGAGAAAAGATAACCCAAATAGCAGACCAGCTCCGATGACATAAGAGACGAAATGCCGCGTCCAGCTGACCATTTCATACACTGACCGTTCCTTCCCGTACTTAGGTCTTCCCTTCGGCTTAGGGCCTCCTGCAAATCGATAAGCAAACCGAGCATCTGCCCATTTCACCATTTGATGTCCAAAGGCGAGACTCACCCCAATATAAACAGCCGCAAGCCCGTGGATGACACTCGCCACAGCCCCTTGCCTTAAATCCATATAAGTAGCCGCAAGAAGGATTAGATCCAAAATCGGCGTACAGACCAGAAAGAAGGCGCCCCACTTTTTCTGTCTAAATACATAGCGCAGTGTTAAACCCACCAGAATAAACAGCCAAAAACCAATTTCACATGCCACAATCAATAACCCGACCAATTTTCACCACATCCTTTTTAACACAATTGTATTAAATAAAAAATAACACAACTGTGTTAAAAAAACAATAGCTGTGCTAAAATCAATGTATGCCAAAAATCGTCGATCACCATAAACAAAAACAAAAAGTCGCTCAAGCTGCCATGAGAGTGATTAAACAGGATGGATTGGAAAACGCTTCTGTACGAAAAGTAGCGGTAGAAGCTGGTATTTCAGCGGGCTCTATGCGTCATTATTTTTCCACACAGCAAGAGTTATTTCTTTTCTCTATGACATTGATTCAGGAAAGAGTCAAAGAGCGTATTACAGGACTTCAGCTTAACGGTTCAACGGAAGAAAATGTCCTCGCGTTATTGGAACAGGTTCTTCCACTTGATGAAGAACGAAGATTTGAAATGGAGGTGTGGCAGGCTTTTACAGTCAAGTCGCTGACTGAACCAGATTTACAGCCGCTCAATGCAAAGATGTATGACGAGCTTCTCCAAATGACCCAATATTGTTTAATGAAATTAAAAGAGGATGGGCTTTTGCTTGATCATATCGATCTTTTAGTCGAAACTGAGCGGCTTTATGCGGTCATCAACGGGCTTGCATTGAATGGAATCTTGCAGCCTCATCGTTTACCGCCTGAGCTCTTACGCTCCGTGCTGCAGATGCATCTGCAATCGATCACCAAAAAAGACATGTCTCCCTCATGAGGGAGCATGTCTTTTTTTAATCTTCCATAAAAATACGTTTTGCTTCGTAGTAGAGCACCTGCACAAATTTCTTCACATTGATACGAGTATGTTCTTCTCTACCGCTCGTCTCTTTTGTTAATTCACTCATTTTCTTTCGCACGATGGTGAAATCAAAGAATTTAGATGCATAATTTTCAAAGGTCGGATGAGAAAAATCAGTTAACCCAAGTGATGCGATGTGTTTCAAAGATTGGTTGATCGCACGTCTTACCCGCTGTTCCGCTGCCTTCGCTTCTCTTGCAATGTCTGCTGATGTGTACGGCTCATTTAATTTATCCTCCGTGATTCCGGTAAAAATGATCTTTAACGAAGGAAAGGAATCGTGATGATCGGTATGCAGCGCTACATACTGATCTGTGAAGAGAATCATATCTAATAAATCTTTAGACCCCTTCTCACCGACAATCCCAAGCTCCGCCAGCAAGAACTGACCTGCCTCTGCAAGACTTTTCCCCCGCTGCTTCGTTTTCGTCTGACCGCGCTGCTGAAACTGCATGACGGATTTGAGTGAGTGCTGAATGTTTTCAATTGAATGCTCTAAATGAAGACGTTCAATCATGAGATGGAGCACGCTTAAGACCTCTACACGATTGATTGGCTTTGTCACATAATACTCAACACCAAGCGTATACGCCTGGCCGATTAATTCCTTTGTTTCTACCTGCGACAGCATTAAGTATTTCCCATGAAACTCATCCTTAATGGCTCGAATCGTTTCAAGACCGTCTCTTTCCGGCATCAATAAATCAATACATAAGATATCAATGTGCAAATCATTTAAGTAGCTTGCCGTTAACTCTGCGCCATCCTCTGCTTCCCCTGCGACAATGCCAAGCTCTTCATCTTCAATGAGCTGAGCCAGTGAAGAACGCACGGCTTCATCATCATCAACAATAAAAAATCTCATCTCCCAATCCCCTCTTTTCTACTGACTTGATCCACTGGTATCGTTAACGTGAAAATCGTTTGTTTATTTGGGATACTCTTCATCTCAACACTTCCGCCAAGTTTCTCCGCTGTATCCTTCACATAGGAAAGCCCGATACCGCTTGATGGATTCCCAGCCTGGTCGTATTTTAAAGTAAAACCGGGTTTAAAAATCACATGATGATTACGCTCTTTAATGCCAGGCCCGTTGTCACTGATTTGAAAGATCACCTGGTTCTCTTTCTGTGAAATAGAGAGTGACACCTCTCCATCCACTGGAATGGCTTCGACAGCATTGGAAACGATATTATTTAACAAAGATAGAATGGTATACACGTGATAGGCGGGATGCTGCCCATCTTCATCATAATGAAAGACAATGTTTTTTTTAAGAGATTCTGCGTAATTTTCATGGATACGAATCACAAGCCCAGCAATATGGGCAGGACTTGCATAAGCCTGGAAATTTTCTTCATGAATCAGCTTTGATAATGCAGAAAAAATCCGCTGGTTATCCTTTTTGATCTCATGTACCTCTCCTGCAATTTGCAGGGCTGTTTTTCCGAGCTTTTTCAAATCCAATGATTCTGTATCCTTTGCGTGGTGCAGGGATTGATACAATTGATAGGATGTCGCTGTAATGTGCTCAGCATGTGCAAGTGTTTTATGAAAATATGTAGATTCCGTGTAAAGGTTAGACAGAAGCATCAGCAGATGTTCCTTTTCCTTTTTCATTTGACGCTCTCTCGCCTGCTCTTCATATAATCGAATCATTGTATAACAAGCCAACACGAAAAAGCTTCTGAAAATCGCCAAAACAAAAAGTTGAAACAGCGTCCGCATCGTTAAAATTTCATCGATGGTGCCACGAAGTGCAATCATCTCAACAACGCTCGCACACAGTTCCATGATGATGCCTGTCGCACCAATCAGCCAAGGCTGATCGCGGAAACGTCTGACCTGTAATAAATAAAAGAGCGTGCCATAGACGACATAATAAAGCAGGGAAGGAAATCTTAATGAAACCGCCTCTTCCAGCGGAAGATGACCTGTGACGGCTGTATCAAGAAGCACGCGAAACGCAAAAACAGATACCCCTGCAATAATACCGCTTGCCCATGCCGGGAATTTTTTCATTTGAAGCAGGATAAAGAAAAAGACAACGGTTCCAAAGCTGACCCGAAAGCTGTCCTCAAATGGATAAAATTTAAACTCTCCGCCAATCGGTGTCAGTACAATGAGCATCACAATTAAATAAGGCTCTGTATTCAGCCATTTTTTTAGTAGATTCAAACGCAGTCACATCCCTAATAATTGACGATAGTATACTATGTGAGCTTGAGAAAAACAAACATCCATGAAAAAGCGCACACCGGAACTTTGTCGGTGTGCGCTTCTCATGATGCCGCTTAATCTTCTAAACGATCCTTTTCTAAAAGTGATGCGCCAGCAATACCTGGTTTGGTCATTTCAAAAGGATTCAAGATGACGTCAAGCTCTTCCTCTGTTAACACATCATTTTGCAGACAAAGCTCACGTACAGATGCGCCTGTAAGAATCGCTTCTCTTGCAATTCGTGCAGCAGCTTCATAACCAATATGCGGATTCACCGCTGTCATGACACCAGCACTTCTTTCTACATATTCTTTTAATCTTGTTTCATCTGCTTTTAGATCACGCAAGCAGTTGTCCACGAAGGATTCGAATACATTTTTCATCATGCTGAGAGATTGCAGTAAGTTGAATATTAAAACTGGTTCCATGACGTTCAGTTCAAGCTGACCAGCCTCTGATGCAAGACAGATCGTGTGGTCATTTCCGATCACTTGGAATGCCACTTGGTTCATGACCTCAGGCATTACTGGGTTAACTTTCCCTGGCATGATAGATGAACCTGGCTGTCTCGGCGGCAGGTGAAGCTCACCAAAGCCTGCTCTTGGACCTGATGCCATCAAGCGAATATCATTCGCCATTTTGGACATATTCATCATACATACTTTCAGTGCAGCTGATACTTCTGTATAAGCATCCGTATTTTGCGTGGCATCGACTAAGTCTTCAGCTCCAACTAACGGTAATCCGCTAATGTCAGATAGATAGCCAACCACCTGGCGAATATATTTAGGATCAGCATTCAATCCAGTTCCGACTGCTGTTGCTCCCATATTGACTTCATATAAATGCTGTCTAGACTGCTTGATACGTTTAATATCACGTGCAAGAACCTTTGCATAAGCACTAAACTCCTGACCAAGTCTGATTGGAACAGCGTCCTGAAGATGCGTACGTCCCATTTTGATCACATGATCGAATTCCTGCGCTTTTTCCGTCATGACTTGATGCATGTTTTCCATCGTATAAAGTAGTTTTTCAATCATATTCAATGTTGAAATATGAATCGCTGTTGGGAAAACGTCGTTTGTTGACTGCGACATGTTCACATGCGTGTTTGGACTTAGCTCAGTATAAGCGCCTTTTTCCTTTCCTAGTAGTTCAAGCGCTCTATTTGCAATGACTTCATTGGCATTCATATTCATTGAAGTGCCAGCCCCGCCTTGAATTGGATCGACAATAAATTGGTTGTTCCATTTTCCTTCAATAACCTCATCTGCGGCTTGAACAATTTTTTCTCCAAGACCAGAATATAGTCGCTTTGTATCCATATTTGCAAGTGCGGCTGCCTTTTTGACAATCCCTAATGCTTTGATGAGTTCCTCATGAACATGGTAGCCAGTAATTGGAAAGTTCTCTACTGCACGTAATGTTTGAATTCCATAATACGCTTGAGTGTCTACTTCCTTTTCACCTAGAAAGTCTCGTTCGATTCGAACTTGCTTGTCCTGTAGCTTCGTCATTTGAAAAGATCTCCTTTTACGCTGCTTTTGTTTGTTGTTTTAATTCCTCAATATACTTCTTCGATTTCTCTTGATCAAAAACTTTTTCCCACTTAGACATGACAATGGCTGCAAGTGAGTTACCAAATACGTTAACAGTTGTACGAACCATGTCAAGTATACGGTCGATCCCAACGATGAAGGCAAGTCCTTCAAGCGGCAGTCCCATTGCACCAAGTGTTGTGATGACAACAACGATTGATGCACCTGGTACACCAGCCATTCCTTTAGATGTCAGCATCAAGATTAATAGTAACGTAATTTGCTCATAGATGGAAAGCGGCATGCCGTACATTTGTGCAACAAATATGGCGGCAATGGATTGATAGATGGCACTTCCATCTAGGTTAAAGGTGTAGCCTGTTGGGATAACGAACGACGTGATCGCTTTCGGGCAGCCGAACTTCTCCATTTTATCCATAAGTCTAGGCAGTACAGCTTCTGAACTTGCTGTTGAGAATGCAAGAATGATTTCTTCTTTTAGCACTCTAAATAGTGTAAAGACGCTTGTTCCAGCTAATTTTGCGATAATGCCAAGTACGACAATGACGAAGAATGCCATTGTACCGTAAACGACAAGTACCAGTTTACCTAGCGGGAGAAGCGCTCCGACCCCGAATTTGATCACCGTCACACTGATGAGCGCGAATACACCAAATGGTGCAAACTTCATCACTTTATTGGTCACCCAGAACATGGCTTCGAGTATACCCTCAAAGAATCCTAATACTGGTTTCCCTTTGTCTCCTACTGCGGCAATTCCTAATCCGAATAAGACTGTAAAGAAGATCGTTGGTAATAGATCACCTTCTGCAATGGATTGGAAAACGTTTGTTGGCACTAGATGCACAATGGTTTCAGAGAAACTCGCTTTTTCGGAAGAAGCTTTCGATGTCTCTTCATATTTAGAGATATCGCCTTTTTCCATGTTGCTCATGTCAATTCCTGTACCAGGATGGAAGACGTTTGCTGCAAGCAGTCCCACTGCTAATGCAATCGTTGTCACAATTTCGAAGTAAAGAATCGTTTTTCCGCCTAGTCTTCCGATGGTTTTCATATCCCCTACACCAGCTACTGCTACAATCAACGCAGCAATAACAATTGGAAGAACGATCATTTTAATTAAATGGATGAATATATCGCCAATCGGCGTTAACACATTAATAACGGTTTCATTTTGATAAAACAGCGCTCCCACGATAACACCCAGAACAAGTGCAATGAGTATTTGAGAAGCTAACCCTAACTTTTTCATACGTGAACCCCCTTTTTTTGATAACGCTTTCTTTGTTGCTTAATCGCATCTTAACGATGAACCTACAAAAAACGACAAAAAGGAACAAAAAGAAGTGAATTTTTTATGAAAAATCTTTTAAAAGGTGGGTTTTTCCACAAAATTGTTAAAAAAAGACTTCGCTTTTGGCGAAGTCTTAATGATGTTGCATTTGTTCACTTGGCGGTTCTTGCTTTGGATAAAATTCATCATACATAGCATATCCAATAAGAACAAGAGCAACATAGAACAATGCACTAATCGTCCAAATCCATTTGACATTCAGCTTCATTGTGCCACTCCCTCTCTAACCGGTTTCAAACGCTGCAACCTGAGCGCGTTCAATACAACCGACACGGAGCTAAAGGCCATTGCTGCTCCTGCAAGCCATGGCGCAAGAAGTCCAAAAGCAGCTATCGGTATCCCAATGCAGTTATAAGCAAGCGCCCAAAATAGATTTTGCTTGATGTTTCTCATTGTTTTTTTACTAAATTCAAGCGCATCTGCAATGGCATGGAGGTCTCCTGTCATGAGCGTGATATCTGCTGCTTCCATGGCGACATCTGTCCCTGTTCCAACTGCCATCCCAATTTTCGCTGTCGCAAGAGCCGGGGCATCATTGATGCCATCTCCGACCATGGCGACTTTCTTTCCTTGTTCCTGAAGCGCCGCAATGTGAGCAGCCTTTTCCTCAGGCAGGACTTCAGCAATGACATGATCAATGCCCGCCTGTTTCGCAATCGCCTCTGCTGTCAGCTTGTTATCACCTGTCATCATCACAACGTGAATCCCTTGCTCTTTCAGACGCTTGATAGCTTGAGGTGAGGATGATTTGATCGTATCTGCGACCGCGACTATGCCGGCGACTTCTCCATCAATCGCGACAAGCATAGCCGTTTTCCCTTGCTGCTCCAGTAACGTTACAGACGCTTCGACTTGATCATATGGGATATGATGTTTTTGTAATAGCTTACGCGTTCCAATCAAAAGCTTGCGTCCTGCGGCTTTTGCTTCAATTCCATGGCCTGGGTCTGCTTGGAACGCTTCGACCTCGACCGCTTCAAGACCTTGTTCCTTCATTCCGTCTGTGATCGCTCTGGCAAGCGGGTGTTCCGACTGCTGTTCTGCTGATCCTGCTAGCTGTAGCAGCGCAGCTTCTGTCCAATTGGCATATGCCAACACATCTGTCAGACTCGGCTCCCCTTTTGTCACAGTCCCTGTTTTATCTAAAACAACCGTGTCGAGTGATTGGGTCACTTCTAAATGCTCCCCGCCTTTAAATAAAATGCCTGATTCAGCTGCACGGCCGCTGCCAGCCATTATAGAGGTTGGTGTGGCAAGACCAAGCGCACACGGACATGCGATGACGATGACTGCGATAAACGTTTCAAGGGCTGACGTCACATTTCCTGGTTCAATAAAGAAAAACCATATCAGGAAGGTGAGCACAGCAATTCCTACAACGATGGGAACGAATATCCCTGATATTTGATCTGCCATCCTTTGAATCGGCGCTTTTGAGCCCTGTGCTTGTTCTACGACTCGGATAATCTGTGAAAGGGCGGTCTCTTTCCCGACTTTTGTCGCTTTCACTTTCATAAACCCATTTTTATTGATGGTTGCCCCGATAACCGCATCACCTGCAGTTTTATCAACAGGCAGACTTTCTCCCGTAATCATGGACTCGTCAATTGCGGTTGTTCCCTCCACGATCTCTCCATCTACCGGCACTTTTTCCCCCGGTTTGACAAACACAAGATCATTCACTTTTACTTCGGAAATTGGCACGGTCATCTCTTTTCCATCTCGCTCGATGACCGCTTCTTTCGCTTGTAGGCCCATCAGCTTTTGAATCGCTTCTGATGATCTCCCTTTTGCTCTTGCTTCCATTAATTTTCCGAGCACGATCAACGTAATAAGCACAGCACTTGTTTCATAATAGAGGGCTGCCTCATGTGTGCCTTGAACCGCTGACTGAATGCTTTCGTATAAACTATAGAAAAACGCAGCTGATGTCCCAAGTGCGACAAGAACATCCATGTTGGCACTTTTATTACGTAAAGCTTTATATGCTCCTACATAGAAGGGCCAGCCGACAATGAACTGAACCGGCGCTGCTAAAGCCAGCTGAACCCATGGATTCATGAACGCTTCTGGCAGCCAAATAAAAGACGTGAAGGAAAAATGGCTGACCATTGCCCAAAGAAGCGGCAGTGACAAGATCATTGAAAATAAAAAGCGTGCCGTCTGCTTCTCTATTGCTGCTTGGCGATGATCTTTCTTTCCTTCCTCTGCTTCATCTGCAGCTGGTTCAATTAAAGAATATCCAATGGACTGAACCGCATCCTTTATATCACTTGTAGACGTTTGGCCAGGATGATACGTGACCTGAAGGGTCTCAAGTGCAAAGTTCACAGATCCGTGATCAACACCGTCCATCCGGTTAATTTTTTTCTCGATTCGGTTGGCACACGCTGCACACGTCATTCCCTCTATATCAAATTCTGCTTGCTCCATCACCACATTGTAGCCAAGGGATTGAATTTTTTGCTTCAGATCATCTGGTGTTAGTTGTTCTGTTTCATACACAATATGAGATGTTTCCAGCGCCAAATTCACATTGGCATCATCCACACCTTCCAGCTTGTTCAAACCCTTTTCAATGCGTCCTGCACAGGCAGCACAGGTCATCCCCGTAATATGAAAATCAATTTCCTTTTTCATTCATCTCACCTCTTCATATACTCCATGGGGGTATCTTTTTTTGAAAAAAATACGCGCTGTCACATGCAGCACGTATATCATTTATACGACATCATATCCCTGTTCTTCAATCACATCAGAGATTCGGTGTAACGTGACTTGATCAGGATGAAAAGAAACCTCCACCTGTCCCTTGTCTAAATGGACTTTCACAGATTCAACACCTGCTAATTCTCCTACATTTCCCTCGACTGCTTTCACGCAATGTCCGCAAGACATGCCCTGCACTTGAAGTGTTGCTTGTTCCACTTCTCATCGCCTCCATCAATCATTTTCTACACCTTACTATACCCTAGTAGGGTATCAATGTAAACATATAAATGCTACGATTTTGTGAGCTTATGAAAGACGTTCATTAACTCTTCAATGGCTTCATCCCCATTGCCGCTCTTAATAGCATCCGCTACGCAGTGATGTGTATGCTTTTCCATCAAATGAAGACTGACTTTTTTCAAAGCTGCATTGACAGCGGAGATTTGATTGACAACATCTATACAGTAACGATCGTTTTCAATCATTTGCTGAATCCCGCGCACTTGTCCTTCCACTCGTTTCAACCGATTGATCAATTGATCTTTATCCTTCTCGGCTCTAGGCGAAGCCATATGTCTTTCTTCATGTTCTGTCATGTGATCACCTTTTTTCTAATATGACTTGTCTTTCCTTAAATTAAAGCATATCTCCACTGGAAAAGGCAAAGATATGCTGAATGCGCGTCTAAGAGCTGTGTTTGTCCTAGTTTGTTAATTGTTCAATATCCTGTAAAAGATTGACGGACTGCTGAAGCTGCTTGATCAACCCTTGCTGGTCCTCAAGCATAGCAGCAACGTCGATGTTGTCCGCTTTCAATTGCTGTAAATACGTTTGAATTTCCTCTGACAGCACCTTATTTTTTTCAATGATCTGCACATGCAGGTCTTCTGCTATTTTTGGTGCTGTCAGTTCATTAAATTCTTGAATGTCTGCCTTCAATGATTCAAGCTGCTGGGTTCATTCTGCTTTTTTGGCGGCGTTTTTTACAGCTTCTTCTGCGAGCTGTGGAAAGTCCTCCGTAAATTGCTGAATGTCCGTCACATACTCATTTGCCTCTGTGACATATGTCGTTGTATCACTTACTTGGTCAAGCAAACCGGAGCATCCACTTAATCCAAGCGTGCCCGAAAATAACAAAGAGATCACATATTTTTTCAAGATCGATCATCCTTTCATCTGCGGTATTGAAAACATCATTTGTCCCGCTCCCCCATCACACAGATGCAATAAGACCTTAAAAAAGCCAGACCTTTGCCTCATGTGTGATAGGCAAAGGTCTGGCTAACATGTTCATGCCGGAATGGCCGAGAAACAACGTGAGTTTCTGTAATGACGACCAAACCGTAAAAGCTACTCCCCTTTAGGAAACCGTTCAAATGTTATGTTTATCATATCGAATGTCAGGACAACAGTCAATGAGAAGCTGGCGGTAGATCATGCTCTTCATACAGCATATAGCCCGCTCCAGTTGACGCATAAATCCGGTTGCGCCCTTGGCGTTTTGACATATACAAGGCTTGGTCCGCTTCAAATAGAAGAGTTTCTAATACATTTGGATCATAAGCTGTATGAGCGATTCCAAAGCTCGCTGTCACTCGCACTTTTTCCTCATCAGTCTCAAAGAAACTCGTCTCAAACGAATGTCTCATTCGCTCCGCAATATGACATGCCTCTTCAAATGAATGATACGGCAGACAAATAGCAAACTCTTCTCCGCCATATCGTCCGAATAAATCGTCCATCTGTAAATGCTGCTGACAAATGGTGACAACATGACGCAGCGCCTCGTCTCCAATATGATGTCCATGCGTGTCATTGATTTGTTTAAAGAAATCAATATCAAACAGCAAGATCGCCGTATCCTGCGCATCCTCTTCCAAGATCATCTGCGTTCGTTCAATAAAAGAAGAACGATTGAAGATATTCGTCAACCCATCAATATACGCACGACGCTCCAGCTCTTCCTGCAGCAAACGCTGCTCTGTTACATCACTGATCACAATTTGCCTGCCCTCGATCTCTCCTCTTCTATTAAATAGGGACGATGCGGTCAAGTGATAATAGCTGGAATGATCTTTTTCCCTTTTCAACATTAAATCATATTGCGAATGATCCTGCGGAGAACGCAGCCACTGAATGAACGCGGTATCTTTGATGATCCCTGAGAAAATATCGTCAATTTTAAAGCCAATCCCCTTTTTATTAGAAAGTGCTGGAATGATCGATGCAGCAGCGGGGTTGTAATCTATGAGTGTCCGGTATCGATCTAAAATGAGAACCCCTTCAGACATATGCTCAAACACACGCTCCATTGCAATGGGAGAGAGCTTAAAGAGCTGGAACGACATAATCGCCCATAAGTAGAGTGCATTGGTTAAAAACATCACCACAGGGACCGGGTCAATATGAAGAGGCGTAACGCCTAATAAATAGATAAAAGATGTCGTGATTGGCAGTAACATTCCCACTAGCAAAATGAGGATCTGCTTTAAATATTCTTTTTTTGTGACACGTAAAAACCAAACCAGCATAAAAATAGCGAGCATCGAACAGCCAAATGTATAGACGCCATGAATGATATACCAATAGCCAATCGTAAAATCAGCCAATAAAAAACCGTCTACTGGATTCATCGTGATGCTACGATAAAAGAGTGAATGAAAAGAGTTGGTGAACACCATAATGGTAGTGAGAGTTGGAATCAGTAAGATGAGAAGCACGCGGCGCTTTGTGAAATATTGATGGAATCCCGTAAATTGCAGCACAATCATCAGACTGAATGGTGCGATGAACGGAAGACCTATGTATTGAAAACAAACCCAGAACATGATCTGTCCAGGTGTACTTGCCAATAATTCAAACGTGTGCCCAAAGATATAAATCGCAGTTGCTCCAGACATATACATAAACAATTGACAGCCAATATACCGGCGGCGGTTCGCATGAGCAATGATTGATAATATCACGGACAGAATGCCAGAAACACTCATGATCACAATAAAATGTAAAACAATCGAATCCATGTAAACGCCCCAATTTCAGTTATTTAGAACTAGTCTAATATTACTATATATGAGGAAGTCATAAATGGGAAGATGTGATTTTGATTTGGTTGGAGGTTTTTTGTACAGTTTCGGTCATTATCTGTTCGTGATCCCTTATATTTTCACTACTTTTTGCTTAATTTGAGGGAGAAGTATGTTGCGGTAGGTGAAATATCTGTACAATGTGGAAATCGGGGATCAATGACGAGGAGGCTTACAAGGTATATGACTTTTTTGATTATTATGGCGGGGCTATTTATGCTGATTCTCTTAGAGAAGCCATTTGAGAAGAGAAGTTCTGGGTTGATATTTTTGGTGAGTTATTTACTACTGATTGCAGTTTATGTGATTCAAACAACGTTTGTGGAACTCTTATCTAATCAGCTCTTACTCATCATTGCTATTATAGTTGTTTGTCCTTTGTTAATTCGATTTTTACAGTTGTTTCGGGGAACATAAGTTGACCAATACATTAAAAAAAGATGCTGGCTATCGGCATCTTTAAGTTTTCCGAGAAAATCTCGTCAGTCTTATTTTCTTCTTAATTCCATCCATTTTATAATAGAGAAATTTCTCGTTAAAGCAAGGTGTTGTTCTCATTTCCACTCTAGAAATCCTTCTCAACACAAAGCCGATTTTGTATTGCTAGATTATTCCGATTAATGGCTTGAAGAATAATCCCATTGAAAATGTCCTGGAAAATCGTTGTATCTTTAAATCGAGTAAGGCGATGCCAAATGATAAGGAACGGGGTCATTGATGCTCAAACCTAAAAACATCAATATTCTATGCTATGCCAATTGATCTAGTGGTAGAGGCCACGTTCTTTTAAACCGATTCACCCCAACTTAAAGAAATGCAAACAACATCAATAAATATCCACGACCCTGTTCCTTATCATGAAGCAATGGATCTAAAACGTTTTGATATATTAGTCGTACAAAACCTCCCTCATATTAAACATAATATAACCTCTTTTTATAAAGCGGAGCCACATATATAATGAGGGGTAATAGTCATCATAAATATACAGTATATATTTTTATTTAATAGCACTATAAGGGTAGCAATTATCATTTAAGAATAATAAATTAGAACCTTTTAGTCTTCATACTCCATTCATAATGTCCTCGAACACCATTCTCCAACCTAGATATGAATTTAATCATACCACTATCAAAAGGCTCATTACTGATAAAGACTTTATTTTTAAGTTCAATGAATGTATTAATTTCTATGTTTAACATTTCCTTTGCTCTATCTAAAGCTGTCTCTATTGAACAATTTTCTTGTTTTTGCAGAATGATAACCAAATTATGAATTTCATCATTCTCAAATTCTTTTTTAAAAGATAATAAATCATTTGTCCAATTTACTATTTTATTGATAGAGTTAATTAAATCTCTCAGTAAAATACTACGACTAGAAGCAGGAATAAAACTTCTCCCTCCTCTTTCTATTAGATCAAAACAGACAAAAACACTCCCACTATGCATCCTATGATTGACGTACTCTTCAAGAGTTGGTATGTACTTTTCTTTTTCATTTTTAATTTCCCATTTAATAGAATTAAAACAATTTTGAATACTTTGAATAATTCTTTTTTTCCATTCATCAGGCATTCCTATACTAAGACGTTTCCACCAATCATGCCACGCATATAAAAAAGTATCATCATCATAAAATGCTCTTTCATTAAGAATTTCAATTATCTTTTTAGAATATATATCATATAACTTTTGATTGTTCAAATTGTCGCTATAATCATCCAATATACAAAACAATAAAAGATAATCAGAAGACAATCTTACACTGTCGTAAGAGTCATAAGGTTGAGAACGTCCTGCCAAGTATGAAATTTTTTGTCTTTCATATCTTTTTATGTTTGAATCATTCATTAAATTATTAATTTTAGCCCAATTAACTGTGTCTTCATGTACTTTTTTAACATAAGGATTGATAGAACTTTCGAAACATTCTTCTATTTTCGGTATGTTTTTTACTTCTAACATTTCGTCCTCCTAAAAATTATTTTCTTTTTTATGTATTTACCCTGTTTAAATTTTCAAAAAACGCAGTTAATAATCTTGTTTTTCTGTCTAAAAAAAGATAAACAGAAAAATGCTTATCTTAACAGAATAATTAATAAAAAATACCATTTACCTGTTTCCGCAGGGTAAACTATAAAGAGACTTGAACAATATTCCATTATTAAACAAACAGTTGGTTTAACTTTGTTCTTGTCTTTGTACAGAATCTCTTTGAATTAATTGCGTATATGCTTCTTCATAAAATGAAGTAATGTTTGGCCTAAAGCAGTTAGGATAACACCTTTCCCATCACATTTTGGGCATATTTTTTCTTCGTTCTTAATAGAAATATGACTTGTTCCATTACAATTAGGACAAACATGCTCTAAATCGTCTGTTGATATAATGACTGACATCTCTTTCACCTCAACTTATAGAATAATGATGTTTCTTGGCTAAACCTTAAATCTAATAAGATCCATAAACATACATTTTTTAAATAAAATTTCTATTTGGCAATAAAGATATCATATTATAACATAATTAAAGTGCTCAATGTTTGAGTGACAAATTAATCTATTAAGGAGGCTTTAAGAGAGCTGCATCGTGCAAACCATTAATTGAGCGACCAACATAAAGCCCTGAACAATTAAGGAATCTCAATACACCACAATGATTAAGGATGTTTTTAGCGAAGTAATTAAATATTTATCATTTTTTGCTCCTCTATAAACTGCACCATTAGATTCTGCTCCGACATACGCTTCACAAAGTCTGTCAAATCAAGTGATGGATCTATTAAAGGGCATAAAAAAAGACGCTCAAAAAATAGCGCCTTTTAAAAATAATGATAGAGTTTTGGAACTTCTAAAATGATGCCAAACCCGTATCAAGGGCTTTCAAACCCTTGATACCCGACTGCATTCTAAAAGTTTTGATGGAGACGGTGGGAGTCTATTAGATTGGTTTGGTATGTTTGTAATATTCATTAGATACGTTGACTATTCAATGTTTTGTTCATTATTAGCTGAGAAGAATAAAACAATATTTTTAAACTTTTGATGCCAACATGATGCCAAAAAACCCTCTACTTTTAAACATTATCCTCTTTTCTTATGATAAACTAATATGGGAATTATTTGATATGGAGGGTTAATATTGAATCATCTTAAAACTTTTTTCTTCTTATTAATATGTAGTCCCTTATTAATATCTGCCTGCGGTAAAACAGAAACGATATCCACAGAAGACACTACTAAAAAAGAAGAGAGCTTAAAAGCTAGAGAAAAAATAAACGTAAAGATCACCTTGGATAAAAAAATTAAAGACAATAAAAAGATTCTCATTAGCGGAAAAAGCAATTTGCCAAAAGATACAGAAATAGATATTTACTTAGAGCCACCAAATTCTGCTCATTACGATCAACGTGTAACGGTTAAAGATGGTGGTTTGTTTGAATATGAATTTTCTAATGAAGAAGGGGAGGAGTTTGAAGGCGGGAATTATACTGTTTATGTAGAAACCGCACCCGATCATCATCAAACTGATGCTGTTAGAGAGATTTTTGGAGAAAATGGAGCTAACCTTGTAGGTTCTACTGTAAGCGATGATTATATTGATCATAGAGCTACTGCTGAAATTAATTTTAAAATTAAGAACTCCTTAAAAGTTAAACAAAAAAGTAAGAAAAATAACGCTGCAGAAGTTACTAAAAAGAAGGATGAAGAACTGTCTACTTTGAAAAGTGAAGCGGAATATGAAATTGAATCTATTGTAGAGGATAATTACAAGACTGCCTCAATTGAAAAGATCGAAATTAATCAAGATATGAGTACTGACCAAGATAACAAACTAATCGCTCTTGTTTACCTGTCGTTTGATTTTAAAAATTCTGCTCAAACTTCTTATAATATGGTGGAAATGTTTAGTGATGATTTAGCTTCAAAAATTGGAACTGACAATAATACGATTAACCAAATCGCTGTATTTTGGAAAGTTCCTTATATAGATGAAGATGAAACATTAGCTAAATTCTCATACGAACGTTCAGGAGAACATATGATAATCACTGATAAAGTATCTTCTTTAAGGTAACCCTTCGACTTGAAGGGTTTTTTATTTACGTTTATAATCGAACGTACATTCTATTCAGGGGGTGCTTTATGACTGATCTTGAAAGAAAGTTATATCGAATCATCTATAATATGAGCCGATTTCGCAAGAATCCTGCAATGAATGATCTTAAAAGGAAGACAGGCATGGATGAGGTATCTATAAGAAAAGCAGTTAAAAACCTAATGTCTCGAAAAGAGCTTGAATGGGATAAGGAGAAAAAAGAATGGCGATTTTAGTATCTCCAAAGACACCAATACTTTTTAAAATTGAACTTGGTTTCAAACAATTGTGAGTTTTGAAACGCTCCTCTAAATAATAGAATTTTTTAAATAAAAAATGGCAAATAAGGAATTTTAATGTCTATTAAGTTGAATAAACAATTGACTTCACCTATAATTTGCTATTTATACAGGGAAAATAACATTATAAAAAAACCATATTTTTATAAAGTTAACAAATACCTATTGACATATACAATCAATAAATATATTATTTTACTTGTACAGGGTACGAGTTGGATTTGCTATGGCAAAGTTTAATTGCGTACAAGATGACGAGAACCACATGAATCGTTTAACAACAAAATATTTATGTTAAACGTACTCTGTCACACAACCACGTTGATTATTAGTTAATATTAGAGGTTAGATTTAAAAAAAGACTAGGTGGGGGCCTAGTCTTTTTTGTTTGAAAAATATAAGTTTTTGGGTATATAAAGTTTAAAGCTGCAGTATAATATAAGTGAGTTAGTTCTCCCGGTTAGCTGAGCGCCAATTGGAAACACAATACACAAACAAAAAATTGGGGGTTGCCTATGTATCCGGTATTCGAACATTACTCACTTGTTCTTACATTTTAATTTGTTTCCATGGCAGGTTAAAAAAGACTGTGAAAATACGGGATGACTGATATTCCCACCCACCCGTAAAGCCAACTCAAAGTTTTGAGTCCAACTACAACACGGTAAACCCACTTACCGATTGTTTTCATTCGTTCAATTTTTGCCTGTCCATTCTCTTGAGATGTTTCTTGGTTTTTCTGCTTCATTCCACCACTCCTATTAGTTAATTTTAGAGTGGCGCCCGCTTAGTGTTATCCAACATATGTATTATATCAGAAATATTGTATATTGCTATATTTATCTTGCAATAAAGGTAACATTTTCTTTTTTAAAAATTGTTATAGACAAATATATATATAGAAATGTTTTACGCATCTTTTAAAAAAGCCCTCCAATAAGGAAGGGCCTTTTCATTTTACTTTTGTTTTACCTGAACATATTTTGATGCAGCAGTGATGTACAGTCCTGATTTCAGTTTATACATTTTTGACCCGTTAACTGTCACAGTCTTATCAATCGTAAATGCTTCACCCGGATTTACTTTTTTGTGCTTTGCTTTCCAGTCCGGCTTATCATAAACCCATAGCCACCCGTCAGCATTCGGCTTCACTACGACCATTTTAACGCCCTTTGGCGCTGGTTTATTACTAGGCTTTGTTTTAGTTGAAGAAGATACCTTTTTTAAACCGA
This sequence comes from Bacillus sp. NMTD17, assembly GCF_002998735.1. Taxonomy (NCBI): domain Bacteria; kingdom Bacillati; phylum Bacillota; class Bacilli; order Caryophanales; family Bacillaceae; genus Bacillus; species Bacillus sp. NMTD17. The sequence goes on along the minus strand of NZ_PVRH01000001.1, from coordinate 716,563 downwards.
CGGCCGCCGCAATTCCTTCCGCATGCCCCTCGGCCAATGATTCAAGAAATGCCTCTTGTTTCAGTAGTGCAGCATCTTCTTTTCGATCAATGAAAAGATTCTCTGTCAATATAGCTGGCATTTTTGTTTCTCTTAACACGGCCAGATTTTTCGACTTGGTCCCTCGGTTTGATGTTTTACCTTTGATTTTGCTAAGAATCACATCATGTACAATTGTTTGCTGCTTGCCAGTGCTGGATGCTGCAGATAGTTTATCAAAACGAAACGTCTCAAAACCCGTTCCTCCGCCAGCATTGATGTGAATAGATGCAAAATAAGCAGCACCCCAATTATTTGCAAGCCTAGCTCTTTGAGACAGATCAATATAAACATCAGTTGATCGTGTGAGCTTAACTGATGCCCCGTACACCTTTTCAAGAATCGCTTTCGTTTTCTTAGCAATAGTTAGTACAAGTTCTTTTTCTTTCAATCCGTTTGCTACTGCGCCCGGATCGTGCCCGCCGTGTCCCGGATCAATCATAATTTTTTTTGTCATGTTCATCTACTCCTTAAATTTTGATATTAAAAAAGCCGCCTGGGGCAGCTCTTATTTTGTTAATCCTTTTTGTTTCAACACTTCCTTTTGTTGCTTACCTTTTGATGTCACATAGTTGTTCTTAAACCATGTGATGAGCGTCATAACCGTTGTAAAGAATGTAGAAAAAGCAACATATAAAACGTCTGCTAAATTGTTTACAGACTCTTCATCCAATGGTAAAGGCGTTTTACCGAACATCACTAAAAACTGATTAATCAAAGCAACTAAAAGAAGCACCGTGCGAATCACAGTGCCTTTGTCTAAATTCTTCATATTCAATTCCCCATTTCTTTTATTTTTGGTTTCTTTCGATTCGATCTAGTTTTTCAATGACAACGTCATATTTCTCACTGAATTTTTCTAGCACATGGTTTTGAGCATCTATTTGCTCAATAAGTTTGTTTTCACGCTCTTTTGTTGTGTTGAGCACATAAAACAGCACCCAACAAAACAACACCGCAAACGGTCCTTGTGTCATTAAATACTGCGCCAAATCCATTTCCATTTCACTCACCTACTCCCTCATTTTGTCCACCTCCTTTCGAAGGCAAAATAAAAAGCACCTTTTAAGATGCTGCGGTTCCTAAATCAACTGATACACTTGGCTTGTCGAATGCAAGACCTGTTATCTCTTCAAATTCTTCTTTTGTAATGACGCCCATTGCTACATAATCACGCATAATCTCAGGTGTATAAACTTCCCAATCCCAAAACACTTTTAAATCTTCTGCTGTAGGGTATATCACGATGTGCCCCCTCGCTGTAGCTGTGCTACTTGATGCGTTAGCATGGCAACTTGTTTTTTCAGCATGGTAACGTCTGCCGCGGGTTGCGGTTTCGGCTGCAAGCTCTCTATATACTCTTCGGATGCTGATTCAAACCACTCTCTCTTGTCCGCATCATATTCAGGAAGGTATAAACCCTTTTTCGGCCGTACATCCGTAGCATTTTTCGGCATCTCTTCATAATCACTTATGACATCTTCACCTTGATATTTAAAATTCTCGTCAAAGTAATAAATGTGCATGATGCTTCCCTCCTTTACCACAACGGAATAGATTCATTTATCTCAATTCTCTTCACCTTGGAATTATCATTTGCGTTGAGACCGTCAAATTTTAATGATCCATCTTTCGCAAGCGTCAAACGTGCCGACCCGTACGATCCAACCGTGGCACCCCCAAATACGGTTTCCCCTGACGGTTTTTGAGCAAAACGGGCAATGACTGTATCGTTCGCCGGGACTCCCTCAAACGATCCCCGAAGAAGTAAGTCATTTTGGCGTATAGAGAATTGGAGAGGATTTCCCGTAAATTGTTTTACTGTTCCAGCGACTAACGTTACTTGGTTCCATGTGCTGCTTAAATCTTTTTCGGTTAGCAATCGATTCCAGCCACTCCATACGTTATTGTTAAGGTAATTTGTATAAATATTGTTGATATAATCTGTTGCATATACCCATCCAAACGTACCCTTTCCATTTGTCGCATCTGTAATGTGGAAGAAACCTCTGAAAGAACGGTTGTTAGGTAAATCTTTTGATTTTGCTATTGCGTAAAAAGAGCCCATCCCTAGACCGTTATCAATCACGGCATCCAAAATGCTAACTGATGTGTCTTTAATTGAAATCAACGGCAAGCCCGTATCGGTCGTGATTTTCTTTTGTTGAAAACCCGCCACAAGGTCTTTCATCTTTTTCAAGGTTGCATCTGCTTTGTCTTGAGCGCCGTCGGGTGTCTCTGCATGTTCATCCGTATATTTTTTAGCTGATGCAAGTGCTGTATCTGCTTTAGACTGGGCGCCTTGTTTTGTTTCGATGTTTTCCAAGTCTTCAAATTTGTCTCTCAAATCTGCAACCGTTTTAATAGACTCATCATATAAAGCGTTTATTTTTTCTCTTAGCGCCTCGAACTCGTCCACATAGTATTCTGTGATCGGCGCAATATCTTGATCAATGAGAGACTTAGATATATGGAAAGAGAATTGATGCACGGACATAGATTGATCATTTGTATAATACAAATTCAGCTCAGCTTGTACATTTCCATAATGCTTGATCTCTTGATCAGACAAGATGTATTCCGCTTGACCTTCCACTCGATCAATAATGTTTATGTCTCGAATGAATCGGCTACCATCTGACATAACTAATACAAGTTTTCCCGTGACAGCTGCTAAAGGCAGTGGTACTCCATCTTTCGTGAGTTTGAAAATGAGCCTTGCTGTCTGGCGATCCTGCGTCCAAAAATTTATGCTGGTTGATACACTTGAACTGGTATATGCGTTTACATCAAAATCAAGTGGACCGTTTTTAGAAACCATAAAGGCACCTCCTATCTAATAAATACTTTTGCAATACCATAACCCATTTCGGAATCATAAGGTGTTTCAATATTCATAACTTGCCAATTGGACTGACCTTTTGTCGCAACACCGTTTTTAGCTTTGACTGAATCACCAACGTTTACCGTGTCATCAATCCGTACCATGACTTGTCCAACCAATCCAATCACATGCCATTCTTTACGTTCAGCTCTTGATTGATAGGCTTTTGACTTTTCAGGATCATAGTCAGGGTTTTCTAAAGGTAAATCTAGCACCTCGAAAATTTCATTACCTTCTTCATCATAGTGAGCAACTTCCACTTTTTGAGTTATCAAGGCCCCAAAACGATCACGTAAATACTTCCCTTGCCATTCAAATGTGGATTCTCCGAGAACAACTGCAGCAGTATTTGACACCACTCCTAGTAGATAATCACCTAATTGTGCTGGCATAATTTTTTCGCCTTTCAGTGTAACGATTGTACCTGTCGGAATCTCATGACCACTTGCGCTTTCAAAATACTCCGCGTAATCCGAAAGAGAAGACCCGCCACGTACTTGACCTGCACTCGTGATGTTTCCTGACTTAGATGAAATTTGCCATTTAAGATCGTTGTATCCCCCTGATACAGTGTAACTTTTTGATTGTTTGACATTATGTGATGACAAGATTGTACGGGCATATCCATTACCCTTCGTGTGGCTGTTGTTGGATGCGATGACAGCTTGTCTTGATCCTTCGGTTGACGATCCCGCCCTAGAAGCTAATACACTATTTGCAGGACCTTTTGTTTTACATGAACCCGTAGCAGCAATGACCGCGCTCGAATCTGACAAAGCGTGTCCTGACGTTGAACCAGCAACCAATCCACCTTTTAAGCGTGTCGGCATCTGCTTATTAGTATTTTTAGCTAGATCTGCTGCTTTGCTATAGCCATTTGCGTGTACTCCTACAATCGTTGTTTGTGTATTAGGTGAATACACCCCAATGTTGCCGTTAGAATGAATAAGATTTCCTGCCATCAGTTTGACTGAATAGACCCTTCCACCTATCCCAATCCCTATAGGTGCGGAATTCTCGATATTAAAGTTCGTGATAGTAACATCATCAGCTCTTTGCGGGCCACCAAAAACTCGAACATCGTGAGAAGCTCTTTTAAAGCCAGTGATTGTTAAACCATTGATATCCACCCGTCTACTTTTGTATTGAATAGCAACAACTGGATTCCCTTTGTAGTCATAAGATGGGTTACCTATCGCTGTAAAATTAGTTACTTTAACACGATGGTAAGCAGACACTACAAGCGCTCTAGGCGATAACCCCTTGTACATATCATTAAATACAGGTTCAATCGACACACAATTTGTAAACGACACATCGCGCGCTGTTGTACTTTGCGGGTCAGATGCGCTGTGGTGTCCAATGTGTCGTGCATCATAACTCCGCACGTCTCGATAAGATACATGATCTGATACATGAACATTTTGAGCCGCCGGCCATTGTGCATGTGCTTTGACCTCTACTCCTCTAATGTTCCCGCTTGTATAAGATCCATCTACCCAAACATTTCGAGATCCATCATCAATCTCAATACCGTTAGAATTTGACTCGCCTTCTTTATGTGCCTTTCCGCTAGGGTTAGTGCAATGGCATGACTTGATAAAGATGTATTCGCTATAATGAGTCGAAATACCGTCATCACCGTACCCACTCGCCTCGCAGTTCTCAATCCAAATATATCTACATCCATCTTTTGTATAATTAGATCCTGATATATTGTAAGATGGTGCGGTGAAGTCAAAACCATGTAATCCCGGATTAATGGATTGAACATTTTTCACCCAGCCAAAATGGACTTTGGCGAAAGTTAATGCACTTGAGGCAATGCCGCCCGTTGCCCTCATGCCGCCCTGTCGATCACGATTCCAGTCTAATGAAAAACCATCAACGTAAATGTTTTTGTTACCGCTATGGTCTTTGTTTGTTAAAAGAATCGTGCTGGCAGGTGCATCCTCATGAAGTTTGAAAGTAGTAATCCCTTTTCCCTGTCCGATCAATGCCGAATTAGAAGGAATACGTATTCCGCGAACGATATATACGCCGGCAGATGCTTTTACTCGAACTCGACCGTTTCCAAACGCCTTTTTAAAAGCCTCTGTAGAGTCTGTCTTTCCATCGGGTACGGCTCCAAAATCGTCCACATGCACTTCGCGCTTGAATCGCTTATCAATCTTTGCGAACTCGTAGTCTAGGCGATCTTTAGCCGTCTTGTGTATACTAGCGTCCGTTGCGACTCGTATATCTACAACCTCTTTTACGTCCTTGCCATCATGATTCAATACAAGGTTTGTCAATCTAGCCCACACATTATCGATCCTATTTGCAACGGTGAACAAACCATGTTTAATTTGATCTGATGTGTGAACTAAAACGCCCTTTTTGTGTGTTTTCAATTGATCTTCGTTTTGATTCAATTGATCTTCGATTTTTTGCATATCTTCACTCAACTGATGAGCGTATCTTGAGTTTCGAGTTGTATCATATTGTTTTCTCAGCCTTACCATGTTCTCACTCTCCTTTTTTGGCAAAAATAAAAAGACCCTATCTAAGCGTCTTGAGCATGTCGTTTATATATCGTTGTAAGTTTTTCACTTGTTTTGCTTGATCTACTGATATTCGTTGTATGTCCTTGCGAAAGTTCGCAAATGTTATCGTTGGACTGCTATACGGATTTAAAGGGTTATGCTGAATTGAGACAACTCTCAAATCGTCCTCAAAGGTTATTCCGTCTGCAGTGTCAGCAATGACATGTATCGTGTCACCTAACCAGAAATCTTGTTCAATTTCAAGAAGTTTTGGTTCATATATTTTCTGAAACTCCACCTCTACTGTCATTTCAGGATATGGATTTACATGCTTTTTTAATGCTGAAATGATGCTGCTAGATTTTTTGTATCTCTCATCTTTTATCGGCTCCGCCCAGCGCGGTTTGCCTTCAATGAGAAATTTATCTTCATCTGGATGAATGTAAAGAACTGGATCAAAAACATACTCAGGCTCTTTCTCTTCATCTTTTTCATCTTGTGTTGTTTTGCCATCACCTTTTGATTCAGAGACGGAATCTGTTTCTTTTTGCGCACCGTATCCCCACGCACGAGTGGTACAATTCTGAGAATCTGTCGTAATAGTAATGCCTGGCATGTTATAACGACTATCAAGCACAAAGTCTATTACTTGGCCCATTTTTTTGTAAACATGGATTTTGTAATTATCCACGTCTAACTCTATGCCATAATCTTCAATGATTTCATCCATCAATTCTGTGGAATTCTTTTCACCGAAGTTTTCTTGTTCAGCAGAAGAAATTTCACCATCTTTTGCATGAATGACATATTTGAAATCAGTTCCTTTGAGAGCAATATCAAGCGCTTCTTTAATGCTTAATTTCTTAGAAACTGTTTTTTCAATTCTGTTATTAATTAATAGAACAGAAAAGATATGCGCAGCTGTAACCGTTTTTGTTAGCACTCCGTTTTCCTGATGCAAACTTACATTCGTAATGTAATATTTTTGATGATTATATTTCTTTTCATCAAGATATAAAACATTATCTACAATTAATAGCTCAAACTCTGCGGCATTTTCTTGCGTGCGTTGCAAGGTGAAACTGAATGATTTTTTACCTGTTGGATCAGCCGTGAAATCAACAGAAACACCTGTTATTTCTATGACTTCCTTTCCATCCTTGCTTGATACATGAAGCTGTGGAAAATCCACATCAGACGGCAAATGTTGATTGAGTGGCATGTCTTTCCCATCGTATTCCTTGCTAGGGTAATCAGGACCCGTTGGTGTTTCTGGTTCACTCGGTTCTTTTGGTAGATCATCCAAATTATCATATTGTGTGAGCTTGTAAGTAAAAATGATGCTGTTTAATTTTGTAGCATAATTGATATCAGTCGCATAACCACCCTTTGCAACAGCAGCTGTAGCTTTTTGGTAGTCTTTTTCACCGACCACCGCTTTATAGCGACTGAGCCTAGTGTAAAGACTCCCCAAATCCTCCAGACTCTCGGCAAAAGAAGGATACTTTCTAAAAGGGGCTTGTACTCTCGTTTCGTTTCCATGCTTATCCTGTTCTTTGGTCCACATTAGGACATACTTTCCTTTGTAGGTCCCCTTTACTCCAAAGAGATTATAAGCTTGTTTAGATAGATCACTTGCTCCAAAACCACTTTCAAGGCACCCTTGAGCAATGACAAGGCTTGCAAGCACGTTATATTTTTTGTAAACCTTTTGCGCTCCCGGTGCCAGTTTTTTAATAAAGTCAGCCGCAGCCATGTCACCCCTCCTTATGCGTAATAAAACCTTGTGTCAAACACAATTTCAATATCGCTGGCGTTTTGGATTTCGAAATCGTTTCTGCCGATATCAAGTGACGGAAGCCTACCAGATGTCTTGAGACGTTTCTTGTTAGCAACGGTGTACTGTTTAATAAAAGAAACTTCGCGTGACTTAGTTAACTCATCTTCAATTTTCAATCGCTCCCCCGTTGTATGATTGATGATGGTTACACCTTTTCCCTTGGCTTTCAACGTCACTTGGTAATCATGCCTCAAAGGGTTGATTCTAAAATCTCCGATGTTGTAGATGCTGAACGTTTTTTTATTCTTGAATGAATACTCTAGGTCGTAAAGCATGTCAATATTCATTCCGGGACTCCACCGTTCACCCTCAAATGATTGACGATTTAATGATGTACTTTTCGATTCAGCAGCACCCAAAATATCGGTGAATTCAACGCTAAAAACAACATGGTTCTTTTCTTTTTCCTTTGGAGTAGTGAAATTCCCCTCACACGTCACTAAAAACCTTCTGTTCGGAAGCAGGTCACATGAGATGTAGTATGGGAACGGTTTAACTAATAAAGCATATAGTTCACTTCTGTAACTGTAGAAATTTTCAGCAATGATTGAGTTCATATATATTTCAAGCTGAATCTGTCTTTCTTTGTACTTCACATCCCGTGGATGTTGCGGTAACACGATACCGTTAATTCGTGGCAATGACACTGTCTCAAATTCAACAATTGGTGAGGCAGGTGTCAGGCTTAACGGATGGAAGTGAGGAAGCAAGTCATTTAGACTTTGCTCACCCAATCCATTGTTAAAATCAATATATAATTCCATCTACCTCACCCCACTCAAAAATGCTTGTTGTCTATAACGCTCACCAGTCGTTTGATCAAGCTTTCGACCATCCATATAGTTGTTGCTATCTTTGGATACTAATTGTTCAAAACCTTTTTGCATCATCATTAACCCTTGAGACAACAAATCTATTTGTTGAGCCATAAGACCAATTTGCTTGTTTTGGTTTTCGATCATCTGTCTCATGTCAGATCCATCTTGCTGCCTGCTCTGAGGCTTGTCTCCTTTGTTACTAATGCGATCAAGCATCTGTAAAGCCGTGGAGATCATACCATCCCCAAAACTAGGTACTCCAAGCTCTTTGCCGAGATTAGAATACAACTGCAAAGAGCGTTTACGATACTTAGGCTCAGTAGTAATAGCATATTCGCGCCAGCCGTTCTCCCCTAGCTGCGCAATTTGATGATTGTCAATGACACCACCAGATGCATAACCGATGTAAGGGCCACCGCGCGCCATAGATTTTAATCCCGGATGGTTATAGATACCGCCATAACGCTTGTTAAGATAGTTAATTGCGGCAACAATTTGGTGTACTGGATGTTTGATGTTTCCATATCCGGGCTTTTTGTATGCAGAAAATGTGCTTGGTATAAACTGCATAAGCCCTTGTGATGGGTGTCCTGCTTTCCAGTTACTATCCCATCTGTTAACTAATGTCGGGTTACCACTTGATTCCTTCATGGCAATGGTTTCTAATGCTTTTGCATAGGATGGGGGAATGCCTGTGATACCGATAGCTTGTGCAACCCACTTTTTGACCGCAGCACTACCACCTACACCTTTGAATGCTCCGCCATCGCCTCCAAAATCACCTAACGATTTTGTTAGAAATCCTAAAGCTCCTTTTTGAATCGTCTTTAAAATACCTGTTCCAAGTCCGTCTATCCCTTTGCCGGATTTAAAGGGAATAAGACCGCCGAATATATTGCTGATAATTTTCTTTGGTCCGGCCATCACAAGGTCAAAAATATCTGATCCAAAATCTTTCACCTTGCCGACTACTTCACCAGCTTTTTTAACGCCTTTTTTAAAGAAATCACCAACTCCGCCAGCGTAACCGGGTAATCCCTGCGAAGCGATTTTTTTAGTCTGATCATGTGGCAAAACGGATGTTCCGCGAGGTAAATCCCAAATTTGAGGACCACCAACGCCGACCATATATGTTCCAATACCCGGAGTATGAGCAAGCTCATATCCTTCCTCACCGACAAGCGCACGGCCACCCGGATGATAGTCTGTTCCTTTGGCATATGAATGCTTGGCTCCGTCCTTTTTACTTGCGTATCCTTTAGGTTTCCACTCTGGAATTGTCTTCGCATTCATGAACTCGAGAACTTTATTGATACCGCCAGTAATGGTATTGACGACTCCAGCTAAATCAACAAGGAATGTATTCCATCCATCTAGCACTTCGCCAGTCTCCCAATCAACTTGATCGATATGTCCCTGTGCTTGTTTCTTCGCTTCATTGACGACGCCTTCGTGACTTTTTTCAGCCTGATCTATTGTTTTATCTTTTTGATCTTTTGCAGCTTTAACTGTCGCATCATGTTCCTTTTTGGTAATAGTACCTTTGACGTAATATTGGTCATCTGCAGCTTTCACAACTGCATTGTATTGTTTTTCAGCATTACTAATAACTTTGTCTTTTGCTGATTTACTATTTTTAACTGTCGCGGCTGCTTGCTTTGCAGACAAATTAGACGATTCTTCTTTTAACTTTTTAGAAATGAGTGTTTGCTCATCCTTGCTCTTTGTAAGAGCCGTTTCGACTTCTTTACTCATCTTTTGAGTAATGCCCTTGACTTCATCCCATTCTTTTTGGGTGAGCGAGCGATGTTCTTTTGCTGCTTTGTCATATATTTTTTTGACTCGGCTCTCGTATTTTTCTATTTGCTTCTGCTTCTTCTCATTGCCCGTTTTAATTTTATTGAGGATATTTTTCTCATCTTTCTTTTTTAGAGAATTGTTCTTCGAATAGAAATCACCTAAAACGTCAAGGGATTTGTCAGCACTATCTTGATAGCCTTTTTTTATAGTGTCAGCCATTTTTGAGAATCGTTTATTCAAGTTGTCAGCTATCTTATCCGTTATCTTCGTTTGATTGAGATAAAGGCTGTCTAGCTTTGCATTGGCTTTTGTCTCCATATCCGAATAAGCATTTACAGCTTTCGAAGTGGATTCAGAAACTTTATCGCCAAAATCAATTGTTGCTGGCAAGACTCGTTTTTGCAGGTTGTCATAATATTTAAACCCTGCTTCGCCTAAAAGCGTGACCCCTGTTATCAGTAACCCAACTGGACCACCAAGCAACGATAAGCCGCCTCTAAGCAAACTCACAACACCTGCGCCTTTTTTTAAGATGTTAAACAGGCCAAAACCGCCCTTTGCGAGTTTCAAAAATCCACCTGCACCTTTTACGGCGTTTATTCCTGCCATGACTACACCTTTACCAAATTTAAGTATTTCAGGAAGAAAAGAGAGCGCAAGACCGCCAATCATACCCATTGGCCCACCAAACATCATTAAACCGCCGCCAGCAATTCGAGACGCGCCGCCAAGTCCACGCATTGTCCTAGATGTTCTTGTGGCCGTTTGATTTAGACGGCCCATGCGTGTAGTCGCTAAACCAGTGTTTTGTTGTAAACGTCCCATACGAGTGGACATAACGGCCGTTGATGCTGCAGCTGTGTTGATACCAGTTGCAGCAGTTCGCGAAGCAACACCTGCTGCAGTAACTTGTGTCGTGTATACTCCTAGACTTGTTGATGATCCTCTGACAGTGCCTGTCAGATACGTGCCAGCAGTACGAAGCACTCTCCATCCCTCGGCCATTCTAGGAATGACACTCAATAATAATAAAGAAGCCCCGCCTAAAAGACTGAAAGCTGTTACGGCAGCACCAGTAACGGCGATTGTTTGCATTACAGATGGAGGCAGGTGATCAAACCAATTCACAACTTTTGTTAACACATCTGTTGTGGATCGAATCACTGGAATAAATTGATTTCCTAATGAAATGACTGCGTTATTTGCTGCGGATTTGAGGTATTCCATTGACCCAGCAAGGTTGTCCATTTGACCTTTTGCCACTTTTTCAGCGACACCGCCACTGTTTTCTATCTGTTTGGTGAATTTGTCGATCTTATCACCGCCCGCATGAAGCAAAGTGATAAAACCAGATAAGGCATGTTGACCAGCCAATTGTTTTGCGATTCGAATTTTCTCGGTTTCTGTATAATTTTTCGTTTTATCATTGATCTGATCAATGATATTTGACAATGGTCGCATACGGCCACTGGCATCAGTAACACTAAGGCCAAGTTCATGTATCGCGTTACCAGCTGGCTTTGGTGGTGCCGCAAGCCTTGTTAATGTGGATCGTAATGCGGTACCAGCCATATCTGCCTTGATTCCACTGTTCGCCATGATACCCGTTGCGGCCGCTAACTCTTCCATGCTGACACCTGCAGTTTTTGCTGCTGGCCCCGCGTATTTCATTGTTTGTCCAATCTGTTGAAGCGTGGCGTTTGAGTTGGTGAACGTGTAGGTCATGGCGTCCGCCACACGGTTTGTATCTTCTGCAGCAATGTGAAATTCCGTTAAGATGTCAGATACAATATCTGCTGTTACACCTAAATCTGTTTGCCCTGCTGCCGCAGTAGCAAGCAAGCCCGGCATGGCACCGATAATGTTATTTGTCTTATAACCAGCCATTGCAAGGTACTGCATGCCTTCTGCTACTTGACCATCTGTAAATTGTGTCGTAGCCCCTAAATGACGCGCCGTTTCTGTCAGACGGCCCATTTCATCATTTGATGCGTTTGCCACAGCACCAACGCGGCTCATAGCTTTTTCAAAGTCTGCGGCCACTTTAACAGCGCCGCCAATTGCAATGGTGCCTGCTACACCGATACCTGTTAGTGCCTTCCCTGCCATTCCCGCAGCAGAGTAGACAGACTGCAATTCTTCTGACACTTCCCCAGCGTTCTTCTTAAAAACAGAAAAAACACCAGCTGCTTTATTGCTGGTGCTTTGTAACTGCTCGAATTCTTTAGATACCTGCCGAAGCTCTTTTTCTAGCTTCTGGTGTACAGCGATGGATTCGTTGAGTTTTCGAGCGTGAATTTGTGTTTCTCTTTTATCACGCCCTTTTTCTCTTACCAATTGTTCATAACGTTTTCGATGCTCTTCTACTACTTTACTCTGAATACGATATTTATTGTTAAGTCCCTCTACTTGTGATTGTAATTGCTTTGACTTATCACCAGTATTTTTATAAATGGCCGCAGATGCCTTCATTTCAGAGTTGGTCAACCTCAATTGCCTTTGAAGCCCTGTTATACCTTTATTAAAACCTGAGTCATCCAAATTGACCTTGGCGACCATATTTCCGATTGCTTGTGTCATATATGTATCACCCCTCTTTCCTGACTGAATTAAAAGAATACTTGATCAATAGGGACGAGTTTCGGCTTGTTTTCCTCCGCGGCTAATTCTAAATAATGAAAAATATCCATTTGATCAATTTCATGCATTTTCCACCCTTGTTTTAACAAGGTGCTATAAATTTCATTCAATTGATCCTTCCCAGTTTTAACCGACTCTTCTAAGCTTCCACTTCGGGCAAAAAATCCTTTTCTTCGTCAGTTTCAGGCATTTTAAAACCCATGATATCCATCATTACATTCCTTACCACTTCTGCAATTTCAAACGACTGAAATCCCTCCTGAAATTGTTCAAAAGTAAACTGGTTATTAAAAACTCGAACGATAAATTTAATTCGTTCATTCAAGCTTTTAATAAGCTCTTTAGCATTTTCTGTTTCAGTTGCTTTTTCATCCAATTCGAATGCCTCATAAAGTGTTTTTGCATCCGTTCTTGGAGCGATAAATGTTTTGTGTTTCTTCTCTTCCTTAAACCAGATTGATATTGAAATTTGTTTTTGAGCCATTTTGACTCCTCCTTTTTCGAAATAAAAATAAGAGAGCTTGGAAGCTCTCTTTTGGTAAAAGTCTTAAGCGCCTTTCCCTAAATCAGCACTGATTTTCTCAGCTGATTGATAAGCGTCTCCATATACTTTTTTATAGAACTTATCCAAATCAAAACCTTCTGTATCCTCATCAGCAACAACTTTATACAATTCGTCTTGTTCCCGATCTAAAAATTCGCCGGATAGTTTTGCAGTTTGAAAGTCTACCTTTTCCTCTTTAGTCTTGACATCAGTGCTAGGAATAGAAAATCTACCTTGCACCAGACCTACATATCTTTTCTTTCCATTTGCTTTAACTCCATAAAAAGACATGGCCACCCATGGAGGAATGTTGTTCTTCTTGTATAAAAGCATACCGTTTTCTTCCTCTAATCCAAGCAGCATAATAGAGATTTCATGTGGAAGGTCACGCATTTCCATTTCAACTTTAGTAGACCCGGTTGAGACAACCATATCCACAAGTTTATTATCTGCATACTGTTTTTCAGTTGATTGCTCTGGTTCGACTTTCATATTGATTGCATAAGGAAACTCGTAAATTTTCTTTGCAACCCATAGTCCACTCTCTTGTTTAAGTGGTGAAAATTTAACACCAGCAACCCCAACTAACGAGCTGTGTTGAGTCATATATATTCCTCCATTTATATTTCTATATTTTTTTCGAATCTATAGCCTTTTCTGATTAACCTCTCTTTCTCTAAAAAATCAGAAATAGGTATCGTTGGTGCAAAATCTAAACGCGCCATCACATCACCGATTACAGCCATGATGGGTTGCGGATCGGCATTGTGATAAACATCTATTTGATAGGTTGCACTATCTTGTATGGGCCTGTTATCAGCCCATTTGATCGGTTTGTAGTTGATTTCTTGCAACACGACATATGGTGGACTCGACTTTGTACCATCTGGCACCGCAAGCTCATAAATGTCATCTTTGTCTATTAAAAACAAAAGCGCTGGATCATTCTCCAACGCTTCAAAAATGGCATTCTTGCAAGTATCTGCACGCCTTATTAAGTTTTGATTGATCATAGTTTGCTCAGCGCCTGTCGGTATTTATCTGCTACTTTACGTATAGCCTCATCCCATTTCGCATCGACAGTTCTCGTAAAGAATTTTTGCGCTGGCTGATGTAAGGTGCCGAATTCAGGGAAATGAATTCTCCACTTCGTGTCCTTACGTGACTTTGATTTCGGCCAACCAACCGCAACATATTTTATCCCGTCTCCATCAGTACGAAGCCGCGTAATATCAAGATCATCCTGCATGTGTTTTTGGCCTTTGTCGGATCTTGGTGTGTTTGGATGAAGTTCATCTTTTATCACGGTTGCGCCAGCTGTAAGAGCTTCTTTATGCATCTTACTGACTTTTCTCTGCATGTTGCCAATGGCGTTTTCTAATTCCTCTAAGCCATCGATTTGTAAATTAAACATCACTTCACCGCCTTTGCCCTAACTGTGAGGAAATGAAGCCTTGAATGATTCGGTAATATAGACTCAATTTCGTAAGTTTTTCCTTTGAATAAGAGCCTCATATGTTCGTCAATGTCTTCCCGGTGGCGAATGGTGAATTTGATTGTATGTTCTTTTTGTATGGCGGCGGCTGCATAATATTCAGCGCCTTTTAAGCCCTCTGCTTTGGCCCAGCACTCAACCACGGTTTCCCAGCCATTGTCACCATCGACAGGCAATCGGTTCTTTTCTTTTTTCTGTTGAAACTGGATGCGGTGTCTCATGTCATTCAGCATTTTTTTCACCGTCCACAACCAGGTATTTGAGTTGATTGACCATTGTTGTGAGCACCCCGTCAAGATTTGATGTCGTGCCTGATATTTGCCTATTCTCATACCAGTGAGTTGTAAATGACATGACCGCCAGCTCTGCTCGGGCTGAACTATTAGGAAATTTCAGACCTGTCGCATTCGTGATGTACTCTTTTGCTGAAGCAATAAAATGTAAAATCAAATCATCCTCCGCATCACCATCAATGCGGAGGTATTTTTTCGCTTTTTCAAGTTCTTTTTGTTCTGCCTCAGTCATTTGGCATCACCTTTATTCAGATTTTGGGTTTTCTAAATCTTCAACCTTATTTTGCAATTCGATGATCAAGTCTTTTACAGCAGAGTTGAGATTTTCCCACATAACGCTGCCTTTGCCGATTGTCCGGGAATTTACTGAACCATCACTTAGATGTTCATTTTTAACAGAGCCAGACTCTAATACTGCAGCGTCACCCTTATCACCTTTCGGCCCCTGCTCTCCCGGATCGCCTTTTTCTCCTTTTGGACCTTGAGGACCAGTATCACCCTTCGGACCCTTTTCACCTTGCATACCTTGAATGAAGAGAGGGTTTTCTTCACTGTTTCCTTTTAAATAAACAGGCGTGATAGGTTTACCGTCTGCGCCCTCCTCTGCAGATGTGTGTACTCCATTACTTTCAAACAAATAATCTTTAGCCATGATAGATCAATTCCTTTCAATTTTTATTTTCCAGCGTCTACGGACTTATCTTCAGAAGGTGTTTCAACTACTGCTTCCTCACCTACAACTAAATCAGTAACAATTACTGCGGCTTCTGGATCAACTACTTTTCCGTCAAATCGTTCAATACCTCTGAAATATGTTTGATCTGTTAGGAATGCATCTGAGCCGATGTCAGTTGATTTGATCTCGAATTTTTGACGATCAAACATAAAGTATGCATTTTTAAAATCACCGAATAGAATATGAGTTTTTTGTTTATCGTCTGTGACAATCTCGTCATACACTTCAACGGGTCTACCGAATAAAAGGAAGCTATCCTCATTGCGTGGGTCCTCGGCTAAAATCCCGCGGCCGTTTTTATCTTCAATGTTTGCTAACGTTTCAAATGCCTCTGTATTCATCACCCATTTTGCATTTTTTCGATAGCCTCTTTTGATTTGGTTTTTAACTTTTCTCAAAAACTTAATTGTAATTAGAGAAGGAGCTTTGAGAGATTTATATTTTTTGCTTGTTATAATCCCCTCTACGTTGTTCTCTCCGCCTTTTCCATAGAAGACTTCATCATTTTCAGTTACAGTTGCAGATTCAGAGAGCCATTCTACAATCTCTCTCACAAAATTAATGAAAGAATCATTCAATAATTCGTTTGGGATAGGCAAAAAGCCAGCAAACTTTTTGACGTTGTATGTGATTTGGTCGAATTCCATATTTTTGAGTTCTTTGATCGCTTCTTTTTCAGCAATGTTATATAACTTCCCTGCAGCACCTTTTCTTACTGGATAGCTACCTGCTGGTGCCGTCTTTGGTACAACCCGTACCAAGTTACGAACAGAATTTAATTCTTGAATGGACTTAATTATTTGTTTTGAAATGTCATCCGGTACTGTATACCCGCCATCCTTATCACTGTTGGATGAAAGTTGTCTGTTTTCTTTTAAAACTTCCTGCAGCATTTTCCTTTCTTCGTTACCTAATTCATCATCACGACCAGTCAAGACCTTGAACCATGCATTTCTATATTCTTGCGTTCCAGTTAAACTACGTTCTTCCTCAGATAAATCAGATTCAGGCTCTCTTTTTTGTTCCGGTACATAATGTCTGTCTTCTTGAATGTCTGGTGCATCCAGCTCTCTTTCCTCAGACATCATTTCAATTCTTTTTTGCAGTGCTTTTGCTTCATCAAGCATAGAGCGTGCTTCTTCATCTTTGCCTTCACTTATTAAATTTCTAGCTTCTTGCTTTTTCTGTGTGAACTGCTGGCGCAATTGACGTTCCTCTTTACTCATCATTACTGGCATATATTTTCCTCCTTGATTTTGAGCATAAAAAAAGACCCACTATATAGTCAGGTCTAATAAGTCTAGTTCTAGCTCAATCCTTTTATTTGATGTGTTTTTTTGTCTTTTTAAAACTTCTACTTTTTCTAGACTTCTTTCTCCTACAACAGCTTCCGTATCGCTATATGCAGGAGTTGTAACAAGTGAAATGTCAAAAATGCGATTAATTCGATTGATTCGGCGCTCGTATAACTTTTCTTCTTCATTTCTTGTCCATTCATCAGGTTCTTCATCACCTGAATGATCAAGAGAAAACGAAAAAGAACATTGATTGATCACGCCTGCTCTCAAATTCTTCATCAAATCTTGTCCGTAAGTGGTGTCTGTTGGCTCAAATCTAAATTTCAACCCTATTGCATCAACAGTTAATTGAAGACTACCAGCGCCCGTTGAAACAGTATTTCTTGCTAATGGATAATCAATTTTATGATTAAATAAAGCAATTACATTGGACATGTCTGCTTCGTCCAGCGCTCCACGGCTGATGATTTCCTTAAACCACCCAAGCCGCTCAGACCATTTTTCAAATTTAAGGGCATAACCCTCTACATATTCACCTTTGGTTTCATCATCAAGTGACCTAACTTCAATTTCCGTCGTTAGCTGTCTGATTTCCTTTGGCATTATTCGGATCACCTCCTTTATGGCCTGCTTTAGCCATCTGATATTGATCTAACATATCTAAGAAAGTGTAATTAAGTGAAACTAGGTGTCTGTCCCCATCAGGAATGGCATTTTTTGATTCAAGAGCACGAATTTCATTAATATTCATAGCCCCTATTCGTTCCATGATTTCATAGAATTCAGCTCTTGATTTTGAATCACCGCGTAATTCACTATTAACATTAAATTGAACATATAGCCCTTGCTTGATTTCATCATCAGTAAACAGCTTTGTATTGATTTCTTGTTCAAAGGAAACGATCCACGGCTGTAAAGTGTTCTTCACATATTCTATAGATTGATGTTCGATATTACTGAATGTAGCGCGGTCCAATTCATTTATCTTATGAAGAGGCACCTTGAATATGGAAGCGATTTGAGCCTTATTGAATTTCATAGACTCTACAAATTCGGCATCTTTTAGAGGCATTGAAATAGATTGATAATCAAGTCCAGCATCAACAATCGCAATACTTTCACCCGCATTTACTCTCTGCCATTCTTTTCTTGCAACCTCTTTTGCCTCTGGTTGTAACAGGGTTGGGATTTTCAAAATACCTCTTGGTGTTGCATCATTTTTGTACAATTTTGCGTTAAACTTTGTTGCAGCAGATTGAGCACCAATATGTTCCCTTGCCACCTGAATTGGACTGAGGCCTACTATTCCATCTTCCGTCATCCCTTTAAAGTGCAGAACTTCTTCCGCATACAATTCAGCTCGTTTGTTATTGATGATTGTTTCGTACCACAATATACCTGTATTTGGATCGAGATACGGATTTGTATTCGCCGGATTAAGAGGGTTTAATGTTTTGATATCTCCTGTTTTATCTGAAAGAATCAAAGAATATGCATTTCCCCACGTACAAGCATGCGTCATCATTAATTTTTTCCAAGTAAAAGCTGTCATATATTGATTGGGTTTTAAATAGAGCAATTTAAAAACAGGATGGTCACGCTCTCCTGAAATATTCTCTCCCAGCCTCCTAAACATATGGACAGATAGTTTTGCTATATCATCTGACAAAACATTGATACAAGAAAAAACGTCAGGATGTTTTAATGAGGTCGATTCACTCACTTTCTCTCCGCTTGCTGTTTTACCACCACCGAAAATATCAAACACCCATTGCGGGACCTGTGACATTCCCCAGCCACTGTCTGAATCTGCTGATCTTTTAGAGAACATACCTTCTAATAACAATTAATCACCTCCTTCGGCTCATTAAAATTGCTGTAAATATAAAAAAACCACCAGTCACTAAAAGACCGATGATTTCATGTATTTTATAAGCTGCTATTGTAATAAAGATTGCCCCAGCAAAAAATACTAGGTCATTTAAGATTGAGTACAGAAAAATCACAACTTGCTTAATGGTATTTTTCATTAGAATGAAAAACCTCCCGATAAAATATACTCATTTAAATCTAAATGATCATCATTTTGACTAGCTCTCACATGAGCGTTTATGAGTGCAGCTGCTGGGTCAATACGTTGTGACGATTTTGATTTATCAAGCATGATGTTCTCTTGAGCATCAATTTTTGTTACAGCATTCCCCATTGCCCAAGTTAGAAGATCGTTATTATCATGTATAACTTTTCGCGCTTTGACCTTTTCACGAAAATCTTTAGTTGGCTCTGACAAAGTCTGCACCCCTTGCCTAATCTCGATCATGACGTAGCCATCAGCCTCCATCTGCTGAGCAAACTGCGTAGCATTATATGGATCATAACCAATCTCTTTAATTTTCCAACCCTTTTCTTCTTCAAGACGTTTGATGTAAGCACGTATATAATCGTAATCAACAACAGCTCCATCAGTAAGCGTGAGCCAACCTTTCTTAACCCACAGATCATAAGGGACTCGGTCTGTCTTCATTCGTTCATGAAATGTATCTTCTGGCATGAAACCATGTGATGTCACAAAAAACATACCGTTATCAAGTTGAAATTCAAAACTTGCAGCAGTTAAGTCGATTCGTTTTGACAAGTCGATGCCTACATAACACTCTTTACCATAAAGATCAGGAAGACTCTCCTGTTTCCCGCAATCAGACCACGCTTGCATGTCCATATATCCGCCATCACGCATATTGACCCAAATATTCATGTTTTTAGTTAAGAAACTACGCATTTTTTCTGGAACTGCAAGGGCCACTTCTAACTCTCCGCGCAAGAAATCCAATCCATGTTCATTTGCGGCAACAATCGGATTTGCTTTAATCCAATTTCGTTCATCTTTGATGTCATCATCTGGATCGAGTTCATTAATCATGACAAAATATTGATCGTTTGTTTCAACATTGTTTGGATCGATAATTTTAGTAACGTAAGGGTATTCTACTCGGTATGCAGGATTATTTAATTCAAATCCAGCTGTCGTAATAATCATCATGAGTGGTTGTGTTCTTGTTGCCATCCCTGATGCAAGAACATCATATATTTCAGATGTTTTATGAGCATGATATTCATCTATAATGCCGCATTGAGGGTTAAAACCATCACCTGTTTTCCCTGCATCTTTTGATAGCGCCTCAATTTTTGACAACGTTTTAAGGTGTTCTATTTGTCCATAGGCGACCCGGTATTTTTTTTCAGGTACATTAAGCAGCTCACACTTGCTGATTTGAGCTTTAATTTCATTCCAACATATCTTGGCTTGCTCCGTTTTTGTTGCACCAATATACACCTCAGACATGTATTCATCATTTGCAAACGCCTCATATGATCCTACACAAGCAAGGCTTTGTGTTTTGGCATTTTTACGACCGACTTGCCAATAAGCCTTTTTAAATCTTCTGTACCCTGTATCCTTATGGACCCAACCGTAAATATTACCGAAAATAAAAATCTGAATGGGTTCAGGTACAATATTTTCACCTTGTAATGGACCTTTTGTATGTTTAAACTGTGTCATCCAAAATAGAAAGCGCCTTGCCTTCTCGTCATCAAAGAAATAGGGAAAATCTGCTGTCCCTTCTCTTTCAATATCTTTTAGAAAACGTTGACAAGCCCATTGGTGTTTTTTGCACGCCACAATTTCACCTGATAACACATCACGCGAATAGTCAATCATAAATTGTTTGATAGTCTTCATATATTAAACTCCTTTTCCGCTGCCGTCTTTTCCCTTATCTCCTGTGTTTTGGTGATAGCCAATTTTGCGCGTGCTGACGGAGTAAGTCCAAAATCATTTGCAGTTGACTTCATTTGATCAAAGAAATTTTTCTGCCGTTTCAATAAAGGATGTTCTTCTCCAATTAATTCAATTGGATTCCCCTCATCATCAAAACCATCCTTATGAACCATGATTCCATCTTCTTCTATAACTTTAGTGATTGAAATGTATTGTGAATAGGCATTACAATAGGCGGCCAACATGCTGATATCTGCCTCCGTTATAATGTCCACTTCCTTTAATAACTCGGCAATCCGTTTGAATTCCTTTTTAGCAACCTTATCTAACCAGGATGGAGGTTTGATGTTGTTTGATCGCATTTTCATTTTCTGTTCTTGCTCGGCGCGCATTTCCAATTCTTCAGTATTTTTCTTGTTTGGGTTACCTTGTATCAATTGAAGTGTTGCGGATTTTGCAGGTCTCGGCATATTTTTCACCTCATTCCGTTTCAATTTTTTGAAATTTATGCTTGTTTTTGAGCAAAATCATGCTATGATCGAATTAACAACAAAACCAGTCGTATCAAGCCCTCTCGGTATTTTCTCCGAGGGGGTTTTTCGTGTTTTCGGAAACTTTGAAAAGCGGTGTTTGTTTGTAGACGACGGCTCACCGATCTTCACGAAGCCGTTTCCTAGGGATTTAATGCCGGGGGGGTACTATGACCCTCGCTTGCCATGAACCTTGTTGTGACAGCTATTACACATGCTTTCGAGGTTATTAAAATCTAATCGTTTGTTCCAATCCTGCTTTAGCTCCACTATGTGATGAACCATCACAGCAGGAACGACACGATCTTGTTTTAAACAGCTTTGACAAAGGTAATTGTCTCGCAATAGAACAAGTTGTCTTGTCTGTTTCCATTCTCTTGATTTATAAAAACTTGTTGATTGTTTATCTCGAACATGTTTGTTGTAATACTTCGCTTCCTGCTGCTTACCATCAGCATGAGCAGGACAATAACCATCCCTTGTTAACTCCCTGCACCCTCGCACCTTACACTCTCTCAATGGTTTAGGTGGCATTGGATTCACCAGCTATCATCGCAAACAAAACAAAGGCATGAAGATGCCCCACTTTCTGTACGGCATAAAACTCCCTGTACTCCCTTTGATATGATGCTAGATAGGATCGTGCTGCTTCATAGGACAGAGTCTGGCTGACATGTAGTAAGCTGTCTATAGCTTGCCTGTCCCTCACACCGTAAGAACCAAGCATGCCTAACCCCCTGATGATCTCCCCATCTGCCCATATGCATCCCCTTTTATTAAGGGCTTTAAGACCGTTATACAATTGGTCTGTCCTTATTGCGTGTCCAATTGCTGTGTTAATGATTAGTTCCCTGAGTGAGTTGTCCACGTTGTGTCCCTCCCCAAAATAAAAAGCACCCCGAAGGATGCTATGAATTGTTCAATCTTTGTTTGGCCTCATCAATTAGAGGAAGCATAAGACGTTTAACACTTTCATGTAGCTGCGTATACTTTTCAAAACGCCGTTGTGCGCTTCTATGCGTCGTTGCTTGTTCATAAAAACTGCGAGCCTTTCTCAATTCTCTTAACTTCTGTCGAATGGTTTTATTTGTGGCAGATACAACATTTGCATTCCCGCAGTTAGGGCAGGAGAAGAATTGAATTACAATTCCTTTCGCTTCTTTTGTCTCTCTCACTTCCACAGCATAATATGTTTGGCATTTCTCGCACAAAACATCATTCATTTCATATTACCTTTTTCGAGAGGGAGTCCAAAGGTTCCAAAAATTTCAGCCATTCTTGCTTGTTCAATCCCCGTATCAATTTTACCTTCTTCATAAGGAACATATTTTCCATCTACCGTCATTTCCCCAACTTTTTTCATTTGTTGTTCAAAACTCGCCGCAATCCCCTTTTCATCTAATAGGGCTGACTTGTCTACTTCAATAACCTCAAAACCCATTCCCCCATCAAGAATCATAACGCCGGTCTGTGCTGCTTTCTTAGCTTCTTCTCTAATGTTCTCCTTTGTCCCCTGATCTAATAGACAATCTGTTTTAAGAACTAAAATTTTCATTTGATTTCCTCCTCATTGATATGAATTACTTCAATAGCATTCTCCTTTAACCATTGAAATTCATAGCAGTTGATTATTGGATTTCGATAATAACCCGGCAGTAAAATTAAAATTGTTTCGCTAGGATTAACCCCGTCTAGCATTGCCGGGTTCCTTGAAACAAATTGCGGATATTTATATTGTGGGAATCTCTTCTTCAAATATCGCCATAACGCTCTCGCCTCACAAGTGTTTGTCCCTACTATGAGAGTCCTTGTACATTGTTTTGAGCATTCTTTTAAGATCAAGAGTTCCATTTCTATTCCTCCATATAATAAGCAACGCCCTAATGGACAGTGCTTTCAGTCTTTATATTTAGCGGTAGTTCAGGAAATAATGTCTTGCTGCATCTTCATTATACGTTCTTGCGCATCTTTGAAAGACATATCCTCAGCATCATAGAATGTATACTCTGATTTAATCCTATTGCCCTTGTGTTTAATTTCAGCATGTACAACGACATAAGGAACTCGTTTAACAGTTTTAATATGGTTCGTTTCTTGAGAAAAAGATTCTTCTATCTCTTGTAGAAATCGCTCCATAGACATCACAGTAAGTTCAGCCAAAGCCGACACCTCCATTTAAAAAAGCGACCTCCGCAATGGAAGTCGCTCTCAATTTATCACCTAATACCATAATAACTGCTCTGAGACAAAATGCTTTGCCAAGATCGTGCCAAAAGTGTGCCAAATTTTTTCAAAGTATTTTAATACCATTAAATCAAAAAAATGTTATGAGTTTTCGGTTTTTTCTGAGAAACAATATAAATGTCTTGTTTGATTAGACAACAAACTAATATTTTGGAGGTTAAAGTAATGGCTGATTTTGAACTTACATGTGAAGTTGAGACTGAAGCTACATCTTGTAGCGGGGAAAGGAAATCTGATTGGTCAAGAGAAGACAGTGTAACTGCCCCTGAAGGACACGTTATTAATGATCGGGAAGTAGAAGTAATTTGGCATAGTCAACGCGGATCAGAAAATACATTTTCTCAGGTATTTGAAGACTATGTTGAAGTACTTGGCAGTCTAAAATTTCCACGCACAATGAAGGTTAAAGTTTTTGCAAGAAGTTCTAAAGGACATTGCGCCGGAGGTGGAGCTTCAAAAGCTACATTTAGAGGAAACTTCATCAAATATCAATAAAATTAAAATTGAGAGCGCCGTTCAATAGTTGAATGGCGTTCTTACATTCTTTTATATAGGAACGCCTTAACACAAAACTTTTTTATCCACGCAATCCCCCATTTCACCATATCTTATTATTGATCCGTTCTCTTACCAATAAAAAAAGCGGCCTCCGCAACAGAAGCCGCTCCTCTAAATGAACCTTATGCGCCGAGTAGACTTTTTAATTCTTCTACTGTGACACGAATTTCTTTCAATTCTAACATCTTTTCTTCTAATTGCATTATAATCTCGTCTTGTGTCCCATATTTCAGAACAAATTCACTAGAGACGTTGTTATACTTCTTACCAAATGAAATTTCCATTAATTGACCTGGATCATTTTCTCCTGTTAACGTAACACGTTCAGTAAAAGTAAATCCTTTCTCGTGAATATAACTCAATGCAAAATTAAGCATAGGTTCTAAACTCTTAAAATTATATGTAGTCTGCATAATTTCCCTCCTTTCTATATGTATTTTAATCTCGAACATATTCCTCCTACTTCCATTATATCACATTGTCCACATTATCCCCGAGTTCACCATATCTATTAGTCTGTCCAACTGGATAAATCGCTGTATCCTATGCCCCTCTTGCTTTTCAGCTATTACCTTAAAATGAGTTGGACATTTTCTCATTATGGTTAATTGACGAAAAAGAACGCAAAAAAAGACCCACCTGCCATTTGAACAGATGAGTCTTATAAGCCGAAATCGTCCATTGCTTTGTCTATAGCGTCTTGTGTAATTCCAATGTATCTCAATGTAATGTCAGGACTAGAATGGTTAAATATTTCTTGTAATAAGGCAACGTCTTTATGTTTTTTATAATTCCAGTAGCCAAATGTTTTTCTGAGGGTATGAGTACCTATACTATCAAGCCCGACATAGTCCGCTGCTTCTCTCATAATGTTATATGCACTGCTGCGGCTGATAGGTTTGTTGAGTCCTTCTCTACTTTTAAAAAGATACTCTTGATCATCTTTGTCTTTAATATATTGATCTATCGCTTTTCGAAGCGTCTTGTTTATTTTGATTCTTTTCTCTTTACCTGTTTTTTGTTCTCTTAGCGACACATATTGCTTTCTTACATCTTTCACTCTCAATTGAAGCAGATCGGATATGCGCAAGCCTAAATTGATTCCGGCCACAAAAAGCAGCAAATTTCTTTTGTTCCGCTCTCCAAGATATTTCTTTATATAATGGATCTGATCAAGGTCCCTTATTGGCTGAACAAAATTCATGATTTATCCCCCTGCTTATACACTTCTTCTCTAAGTGCGAAGGCTAAACGGTAAAAGGCTTTATTTTTGAATCGGTAATAGTTCCGCTGGCTGAGACCCATTTCAGCATAAATCTCGTAATCAAACATTTCTTCATCCTGCATATAGAGCATAACTAAGATGCGGCGCTCTTTCTGCGTAAGACGATTAATGCCCCTTTCGATTCGCTTCATATATTTTTCACGCTCAATCTCCCAATCCAGCTTTTTAAGAGCTGCTTCTTCTGTGGAGGAGTGGAACTGATTAGAAAAACTCGGCGGCGTAATCGTGTAAGTTGTTGTGATCTTCGGAAGAAAGTCTTCTGGAGTTTGAAGCCTTAACATTTTATACTTTTCTAGCATTCTTTCCATCTTTGCTCTAGTTTTTTCCTCGTCGATCTGCGGAATGTCTAAACTTGTTTGATTCATGATAATTCCCCCTTTATTTTCTGCGCATTGCCCCGCCTTTGGCTCTTTTTAACCGCTGCATGTTTTGCCCCATCAACTCTCTTAAATCTCTGTCAGTGAGCTTCTGCGGCTGTTTTTTCGGCTTCTCCTTCTTCATGGCTGCTCCTTTCCGACAAATAAAAAACGGACACCAACCAGCACCCATAAAAGGTGTTGATCAGTGTCCGCAGGCTCTCCGTCTTGGACAAAATATTCACGTTCGTTTTGCTTGTCTCTATCATACGATGATCCACACAGGAAAAAAGGTCCCCTTTTTATCCCCCATTTTGTCGGCTTTTTCTTATTTAAATAAAAAAACATCCTTAACAAGGATGTTTCGTCTCTAGTTTATTTACGGAGTAATGGTTGAGTAGTACATCGGAAAGCGCCACCATAGCTTCTTGTTATTTTAAAATCTACATATTCCACCTTGATATTTCTTTTTTCTAGTTCTTTTCCAATCGTATTTTTATATGCAGAATCCGTTACATATACTTTTTCATCAATAGGTAAACCATTTATGGCCAAATCTTGCGCATCTTTGTAACTTACTTTTATTTTATCCCAATCCTTTAATTCATCTGGAATCCCGTTTGGTAGTGAATCTTCATTCACAATCATCAGTCCGTCTCGGACAAAACTAATAGCACAATCTAGATGAAGTGTATTTTTTTCGAGTTTTACTTCAACTACTTTATAACCATCTGGTGTTAAATAATTACGGAGCCAATCGATTCCTTCTTTATTAGATGCTTGACCAGAGTTCCCAACAAAAATTGTTTTCCCGTACACAAGAATATCTCCACCCTCTAAAAATGGACCATTCTTGGAATTTATGCCTTTTGAAACATCGGGCTGTGGAACAGCAACATATGGATTTTTGTTCGCTTTTACCTCTTTTAAAAGGATATCCCTTGCTGGAAGCACTTCAAGTCTGCGGTAAGTTGATAAAAACGATCCTTCGATTATGTGATCTCCAATTGTAAAGAATGGATCTCTAACAAAGAAATTCGTAGCACCAGCTCCACCAGTTATACCATTTTCAGCTATACCTAATTTCTTTTCATCCTCCGTTAAAAGGCGTGGCATTTGGATGTCTACATCGTATTTCTGGAGTATTTTCTTAAACTCATCACGTTCTTTTTCCATTTTGATTTGAATATCGTTCATATCTTCCATCATGTTTGAGCCGCTATCTTCTGGAAAATAGACTTCAGATTGAGACATAACGACACGTTTTAATGGAGCAAATTCACTTTCAACATACACATTTCCTTTATTTTTTTCGTTTTCAGCTGAGACTTTTTCTGCTTTTGCTTTCACACCGTCTGAGCTTTTTGACTGCGAACAACCTGTTAAAATAACAGCCATTACCGCAGCAAAGCCAACTAAATTAATAAATTTTTTTCTCATTTCAATTAATCCTCCATTTTATTGTTTTGTCACTAATTAAAGATAGTAACTATTAAATCTTAAATATTTCTTAACTAATAGGATTTGGTGTTTTTTGTATTAAATTATGCCCAGTGCTGTTGAGAGGTTAAATGTGGCTTGCTTTTTCAACCTATAGTACCGGTCCTTTTTCAATCCCAATTCTTCGCTTATTTCTAAATCTTTTACGAATCGTGATGTAAGATATTTCATCCTGATAATATCTTGTTCAATTTCGTCTAAACTATTTTTTAACGCCCTTTCTATCTGCCGTACCTTCAGTTCATTTAAAACTTCCTGATTCCTGAGAGAAGGAAAAAGGCCTGTTGCACCGTTTGCCTCTTGTTCCTTTCTGTTTTCTTCCTTCACCTTGAGAGCTCTATAAACCTTCAGCTCCTTTATCAGAGCATTCCGGACTTGTTTCTCATCGATCCCTGGCAGTAAACACAATTGTTCAGCTCCCATGTTTCTCAACCTCCTCCTATAAACAATGAAAGACATAGACCAGGGCAATTTTGCACCGATCTATGTCGTATGATTTATTCTTCTAATGGAATGTCGATTCCGTAATTCTCTCCAATCTTCAATATACTCTTTCAGACTATCGGATACTGAATTTAACGGACTCAAAGGTCCCGATGTATTTTTTCTTTGCTGACTCCGTGTAGCAATCAAGCTGGATCACGTATGTTCCTTTGCCGGTACGTTTGCGAATTTCACTTACACTAAACGACTTTAGAGGCGTTGACGCTTTGAAGCTGCCCCTTTGTACAAGATTCGTATCTGTTAAGCCACCACCGCTTCTCTTTTTGTAAACGCCAGCGGTGTAATGGATTGTACTCGATCCCTTCTTTTCCGCTCTCCAATCGACTGTGGAGGCATCCTTATAGTAATTGGTGTCATCCGTAAAGACTCTCGCTTGATGACCGTATCCCTCGGTTTGCCAGTTTGACCAAACAGCTTGAGCAGACGGCGCATAAAGCACCGCTGCAATAATAATAGTTAGTGTGATTAGTAGTTTTTTCATTTAAATTCCTCCAATATTAATACCCATATAAGTTAAATATTTTTTTGCATGGATTATATTTGAATATATAGTATTATTAAACTTGTAAGACTATTATCCCAAACGAAAAGGAGCGTCAATCATGCAAATTAAAAAAGTAATTGCAAGTTCAGTTCTATCACTCGCTTTGCTAGTTTCTTCATCTGCTTTTTTTACTGCTCAAGCAGAAGCTGCTAGCCCTAATGAAACATGGAAGATTTGCACTTCAGAAGTATTTGGCCCATACTCTTCAAGAAATGCAATACCGGCTATTTATAACGACGGCACCTATAATTGGTACTTAAAAGGTGCGAAAACTTATTCAGGTATTTGGTATGGTGCATATGAACGTTGCTGGTACTCAACACTTACATGAATACTACTTTTAAAAGAGGGAAATTCCCCTCTTTTTTATTTTCATAGCAAGCTCCCGTCAATGATCAGTACCATTTCTTCTTCGTTTGTTAAATGCTCAAGCACTTCTTTGACCGGGATTACATTGTTGTCCTCTCCATTTACTCGGCTGTATATGATTGTTGCATATGCTTCTGTAACTTCGGTTATTTCTTCTGATAATCCGCCATCATCATCAGCGACAACATCAGTATAGATTGTCATAGCATTTTCTTCGTTTTTCGCTTTAATCAATGCGTAATATGGATCATGCACTTCGTAAAATTTCATTTCATTCACCCTCCGTTTTCAATGTAAATCCTAATGATGCCGCTATTTGATAAACAGCACTAGCGTTTTTCGAATGGATTAATATATCCGTATCACGATTTTCAGGATCATCGTAATCATGTTCTATGCATTCGTTTTTGAGCGATATATGTCGGTTATACCAATCCTGTAAAATCTGTTCTTGTTCCGCTAATTTTTGAATAGCTTCTTCGATGTATGCCACATTATCAAGCGTTTCATCTAAAACACTTTGAAGTTTTTCTCTGACTGTTGAAATGATCGGGTTGTTTTCGTTCATTGCGCTTCCTCCTTTAATGATTCAGTATCGATATTTAAGACCTGTAGCATCCAAAGAAGAGTAGCCATTCCGGCAACAGCTTCTTTATCCGCTCCATTCGAACGAACTCCTCTTTCTCCAAAGTCGTTCATTCTCTCTATTATTTGATTTTGTTGCTTTTTATTGAGCTTCATCACGCTTCCTCCAATAGATCAGGATCTTCATAAATGTTCCCGACAACTTCGATATGCTGATGTTTGTTGAAATACTCATGAGCATTCCAAACTCCGAACATGTAGCAGCCCCTATGCATATAAACCTTTCGCTTGATTGGATCAACATCATCGTGCGATCGGAGTGAACCTTGCACTACATCCCCCTCATAAATATCAACGTTGTTCTTATCTCTCAATCCAGTGAACTGCATTTCGTGACAGCTGGGATAATAATCAAATTGATCGCTAGCCTCGGCATAGTTTGGAATGGAATAAGGAATTCCCCCCGGTGTCAAACCTACTCCATAGACCATTTCTTGAGCATTCTCATCCCAAACACGGAATTTAATCTCTCGCATCAGTATCCCTCCTGCTGCCGCTTATGATTGACTTCGTTCTTGTCCATGTATGCGGCTTCTATTTGGTCAGGTGTGAATCCGAAGCCAACGATTCCAATTGCCAAGAACAATCCCCAAGCTACACGGAAGTGTTCTTTTTTCTTTTCTTCATCCTTGAACATTCGAGAATTCAATAAGCTCCATTGCATTTCCAAGTACAATCCCGAAAGACCACCTTCAAACCCTTCTTCTTTGAACTCCTCAATCGCCGCTTCTGATACACTTAACTCTTCTTTCCATCCCTTTATAATCGCAATTGATAAGAAGAAGTGAATGCAGTCCACATATTCTTCTAAGAGTGGGTTTTTCTCTACCCATTGATTTCCACCTAGAGCCTCAGTTCGATATTCTAAGTAACGATCTTGATTTCTGGCTCTTTGGTCATCACTCCAATGCTTGAACCAGCGTCCTTCATTGGCAAATTCGCCTAGTTCGGTGATAAGTGCTACATATGTGTTAGGCAGCAGGTCTTGACCTTCCAGCCCTTTTTCTTTAATGATGCGGTTGTCTAACTCCGCCTGCATTTCAAACATTTTTTCAAGGTTCATACCGTTTCCTCCTAAGCCGCTAGGCGTTTAATTTCCTAGTAATCCAGCGATCGTTATAATCGCCATGAAACCAATCAAGGTGAAGATGACAGGTCCGTTTGACTCACGCTTTGCCATGACGACGTTCCCTTCAATAATCAAGTCAGGGCAACTATCGGCAAGCACTGGTATAAAAAACTTTGGCACCCGAAGATAAACAGCTGCATCATCTATTGTCATCGCTTGATGTTTGCAGGCTTTGACAGCCTGCGAAAGCTCGATATGTTTAGGTAAATTCATGGTATTTCCTCCCCCGCAGGGGATGAACCCCTGCTATCGTTTAGTTTTATAACTGAAATCAAATCTAACTCGCTCAAAACTTCCTTTAATCGTTTCAATGATTGTGTGACCGTGTTCGGGAGCCTCTATGTAATGCGCTGTGTTGTTGATCCCGTCCAGCACGATCACTTGTACCTTTCCTTGTTCAACTAATGTTGTGAAAGGCTCGTTTTTTGTTAATGAGATAGCCTGTGGTCTATTCACAATCTTCACTCCAATGTGATATAATTAAGGTTCCTAAGCTTTAATTACTCACATTGAACTGATGTGAATTCTTACCACTGAGACTCGACGGATTGATCTGTGCGCTTCCAACGCCAGTCTTTACGTTTGAGTCTCTTTTTATATGGTTTTGGTGGGTGCTGCTGCCTATAAGCTGCTAGTTCATCCTCTGACATAACCCACGCTTTCACTGGACCTGCTTTGTATGGATTGGCTACTGTTTCCAAAGTGTTCACCTCCTTATTCGTCACGCTGCGGAACGTTGAGATTAAAGATTCTTTCGAGTTCTTCGTCAGTAAGTTTCTCGCAATGCTCTCGCCCATAAGCCCCATTTGTAAGACTCAACCACTCGATCAAAAATTCTCTCTCTGCAACTGTCATCACTTAATGCCTCCCCTCTTTTTGAGGTGGCGCACGGCTGCTGTCTTTATCTTCTTAGGACAATCTTCATATCTCGCAATGACTTCGAGTTGTCTTGCCGTTGCTTTCTCAAATGGCAACAGGATGCTTTTTCTTTTCATGCTGCTTGTACTCCTTTCCTAGTGCGCCGCCTTTACGTGGTTCGATCTTACCTAACTCGGCTTGATCTATAATCAGCAACAGGATGTCATGGACATTGCGGGCCAAACGATTTGCGATGTGTCTAATCGGCTCATGTTCCTGCCACATTTGTCTAAATAAAATAATGTCTTTTTCATCCCATATGAAATCGCTGTGCGGACAAGCATAGTAAACCGGTTGTTGTTCAAACAGCCTGCGTAAATCTCTTTTTTTGTAGCTCATTGCGCTTTTTTTGATATACATAGGCTCGTTTGCGCCGACACCGTTCGGACGCTCCTTGATCTTTCCACGCTTGCTAAAATCAATCATTAGCAGCAACACTTCTTCTGATGGTCGTTTAAATAACTCCGCCATCTCTTCGATCGACCTGCCTTCGTACCAGTAATCCAAAAATCTCTTGAGGCCAACAATCGTCCATTCGAAATTGACATGATCCAAAATGATTCTAATGACACTCATTTCGCAATTTCCTTTCTGCGACCGACCTCTTTGTGTACAACATGCACAGATGTCGTCAGATTCTTTTCTACGAGCCAATAAAGTGGGTTCAACCCATTCACTACTAGGATTTTTCTTTCTGAGCGTGTTGGTTTTCTGCCGCCTTTTTTCATTTCAGCGCGCCTCCTTATGTTTTTTATATTCGTTCAGACTTACTTTCAGCTGATCTATTAAACTATCAACCTTCTCAGATGTGATTTTGCTCATGTTTTACACTCCCTTAGAACGGCAATACTTCTTTACGCTTGTCCGATGTGTCTTTAAAAATGATGTACTGCTGCTTTTGGGTGATGCGTGATACTAGCTTGCTGTCATACATTTGATACAGCTTTTCGCTTGTAAGGTTTGTTGTATAGATGGTCACTTTATCCTGCCGAGCAGATGTTACTTTGTAGATGAGACGATGAATGAAATCGCTGGCTTTACTATCCGAATGTTCTGATCCTGTTTCTGCACCGATGTCATCTATCACAAGATAATCGGCTTCACCCATCAACTGAGTCACATATGCTTCTGTGTACTTGCTCTCTTTGTTGCTGAATGAATCTTTAATTGCCGTAGCAGCATCTTCCATATTGATAAACAAACATGATCTTCCTTTGTCTTTAGGGTTGTCGGGATCAGGAGGCACGTTGAGTTCTCTAAGTGCTGCATATGCAAGATGACTCTTCCCCACTCCCGGATGGCCCTGCAAAAATATGTTGAATACTTCACCTTGTTGCAAGTGTTTAACAAGATCCATCATGCGCTTTTTATTCTTTGTCTCTTCTGGCTCAGATACATCGTAATTATCAAACGTTGCTCGTGAGACAGTTCGATCCCTGAACATGCTATGCTTTTCCAACATGTTAAATTTCTTCTGACGCTGGCTATACTCAATCTGACTCTCTAAGTCTTTTTGCAACTTCTTTGACTCTTCTTCCAACTCACATCTAGGACAGATGACTTTTCCATTCATCACCATCATTCGGACAGGTTTTACAACATCTTCACTGCCACGGGTGTATGTGTGCTTATTACAGTAATCAGAATGGAAGGTCATTTTTTCGTTTAAGACTTCCGCTGCCACCGCCTTTATGCTGTGCACGCTTTATCACCTCATCGCTGTTGTTTAAGTAACCTTCGAATTTTGTTCCGAAAAGTGTTTCAGGACGAAGGAATTTGCTCATCTCAGGGTTATCTCGCCATTCATAGCATTTTGCTAAGATGACCTTTTTAAAATCCTCGAATCTGAATCCCTCGTTCCATCTTGCTTTTATTAGTTGTTGTGTCTTAGGTGTTGTGTGACGATAATTTTTCTCTGACATTTGGTTTAGAAGATCAACAATCAGTTTGAATGGAATATCTGATTCTTGTTCATCCGCAGTCGGGTTGCCCGACAATATATCTTTTAATTCTTTATCTTTATCTAATTCTTTATCTTTATCTGTTGCGTGACTTGCTGTGACGTTGATCGTGACGTCACGTGACATGTTATTGTTTGGTTCTGCAAGGCTTAGTTTTTTGCGTTGTTTTTGCTTTCTCAAACGATTCTGTTCCCTAATCTTTTCGAGTGCATCTAAATTTTGGTGTTTCTCCCAATTACATATACTGATAAAATTCTGATCGTTAATTTCAATCATCCCAAATTTCCTAAATGTGTCTAAAGCCATGCGAACAATTCCTAATGGTCTTCCAAAGATATGCGCTAACATTTCGTCTGTGTAAGGCACGTTTTCACTTAGATAAATAAAACCAGATGCATTAGTTTTTCCTGCTTGAGCAAGTAATTTAACCCATATAATCAACAGAGTGTCAGATTCAGGCATTTGTTCAATGAGTTTGATTTTTTCATCATCGAACATTTGGGTGCTTAGTTTCACCCATTTGACTTCCCCCATCTTCAAAAGCCTCCTAATGTTTTTCATGAATAGTTTTTCTAATTAAAGCTTGTCCTTCAAAAAAAGGTGAAACAAAAGTTTCAAGCCTCTTTATTTTTTTTGTTCTTCTCTTTTTTTACTGGTGTGTAATAAGGCGCAACAGCCTCAGTAAAAAGTTTTTCTCTGTCTTCTGTTCCAAAGAAAACTTCTCCGAGGAACAGATTACTTTTTCTCTTTTTCTTACTGCCAACTTTAGGTTCACTTGTTTTTTTATTCATGATCTAACCTCCGCTTTATTAAATAACTCCTCAACTTTTTGACCAAAAAAACTTGCAATAGTTAAAGCTTCATCAAGCAAAAAATCTCTTTTCCCAGTTTCTTTCAGGTGATAAGTTTGTGGGTGTGTTCCAATCAATTCAGCTATTTCTCTTTGAGACATCCTTTTTTCCTTACGGGCAACAAATAGATTTAAGTGCATGTAACTCCTCCTAACATTTTGTTTCCTCACAGACACCTAATTTGTCAAAAAAAATTTCACTTCTATATTTAATATTTTTGAAATTTTTTCAACTGCATCAATACTTGGCTTCGCATTTCCATTCTCTATTCTACTGATGAATGAAGCTGAAAACCCAGTCATTTCACCTAATTCAGTCTGAGAAAGCTTTCTTTTAATACGAATTCTTCTGACTAGTTTTCCAAATTCAATGAAAACAGACATTCTTTATTCACCCTCTTTGGTGTCTGTGATGTACCAAAAGTGTACCACAGGTTTATTTTTAACACAATAGTTATACAAAAAGATTTTTCATGACAGGAACATTCTGTGATATAATTGAGCTAGATAAGGTGGGTGTTTTACCGTGGAAAACAAAATGGGTGAGTCAATTCGTTCATTGAGAAAACAAAAGAAAAAAACACTTAGAGAAGTTGCAGAGGCAATTAATGTTACTCATAGCTATTTATCGAGACTTGAAAGAGGTTTGAAAAAACCCTCTATGGATATGATAGAGAAACTGGCCGATTACTTTGGCGTTCATAAATCTTATTTTTTCTTAGAAGATGATAAGATTGAAGAAATGTCTCCTGGTGAAAAAATTCTAACGTTTGAGAAAGACCTTTCAATTGAAAACTTAAAAGAAAAATACAATATTACTCACAAAGGACAACCTGTTTCTGATGATGAGTTAAAAGTGATGATAACTGTTTTAGAAAGTTATAGAAATTCACAAAACATAGGCAATAAAGATTAAGAATCCATTTGATCTTTATTGCCTTTAATTATGTCCATGAACTCTTCATAATCAATATCAATTTTCATAATAGCCCTCCTCAATTAGAACAAAAATATTAGTATATGTAGTTAATCTATTAATTTTATGATTTGAGCGACTGGATTTTTAAAAGGTTTCCTGTTTTCGCAAAAACAGAAAACAGGAAACTCCCCATAAAAACACGAAAGACGGTACCATTTCTGGTAACGTCTCTTTACATTCCTACTTTTACGTCTTTGGTTTGATAAACAGGTTCTGTAGTTGATACAGTGGCTTGGTACCCTGAAACAAACAGAATTATGCTAGCTAAAATCAGTGCTTTCGTTAAGTACTTCATTAGTTCACCTCCTGACTATTAGAGTTTATAGTCAAGTTCCAATTTTTGCAACTCTAGTTTAGGAATATTAGCTCTGAAATACTCCCTTTTTTCTGAGAAATAGTGAAGTGATAACAGAATTTTATCTGCTCTCACCTCTTTTACTCCATCGAATAAGTATGCATATGGTTTAAGGCGTTCATCACTATAATAGTCAGATAATTTTTTATGTTCCTTTAGATTTTTGGTGAATTCAGAAACATTATATCTAGAATCAATATTAGTCTTCCAATAATATTGTAAAATTGCTATCTCCTCTTTATTTTGTAAAATCTCATCTACTCTTTCTGGATGCTGCTCAATGAGATTTAAAAGTTTATTATAATAAGTTATTGATTTTTCATAAGATGTTAAGAAATAAGATAACGCAAGCAGATGGTTAGCAGTTATTTCATGACTTTCACTAACTTTGTTTTCAAGAAGTGAAGTGGCTGCAAGTCTTGCAAGTTCAACATTATTTTCTTGCTTCAGGTAAACATTTGCTAATACCTCATCTATTCTGGCACTGAAACTCTTCCTCAGAAAAGGGTCTTTCATGTTATTCATACAAGAATCTGCTTTGTTAATATACAGATGGGCCATATCATACTTCCCCAAATTATAGTAACCATAAGTTTCAAGGATTAGCAACAATATTTTTGCTTCTTTTGTTTTGAAATTATTCATGCGTAACTTACTAATATTCTGCATGTCAAAATTTCCTCTATAATTCAAAATCCATTTATACAGTATACAAGGTTCAGGAGCAACCGCTGAATATTCTACAATCAAGTATCTCATAACATCGAACATTTTTTGTGTATAACAATACTCCAAAGCACAAAAAATGTATTTTTTATCTATTCCACTTTTACAGTAATCTTTCATCAATTCTTTTTCTTTATCAGGAGATATGTATTGAACAGCTTGAATAACCATCCAAAAGGCTATCTCTTTCCCAGAGAGAAATTTGCTCATATAACCTTTAGTTATACCAATACTTTTTGCAATCTCTATCTGAGTATTTTCTGATGTATCTAGTCTTTCCTTTAATATTCTCCCAATATCCTTTTTTTCCTTGACTGTCATAAATATCACCTTTTCAATAACAATTTACCATTCTACTGAGAAAAATTATGTCGAATTGTGGCGATGAAAGTTAGAATTATTTGATTTTTTGGATAAAATGCATTCCTTTAATTCTTTATTATACCATATTTTACACGTTTTTCTTGATGACATAGTCGTATTTTTTATAAACCAAACTTTTAAAAAAACAATATTAATGCTATCTTTATAACTAATCTAAGAGAAAATGGAAATTTGTTAGAGGTGAAATGATGCCTGTATACAAGGATAAGAGAACCAATACATATTACTTTGCAAAAAGAATCACTTTAAGTGACGGAACAAAAAAACAAGTGAAACGAAGAGGGTTTAAAAAGAAGAAGGATGCCAAAGAGGCCGAAGCAGAGTTGCTACTCGGCTACAATGATGAAAAAGTAGCTGAGATTACTTTTCAAGAAGCTGCTCAATCTTATTTTGACTGGTATCAAGCTCGACGAAAAAAGTCATCAATTCAGGTGATTAAAAACATCATCTTCAACCACCTAATACATGAATTTGGACAAATGGAAATAAAGAAAATTTCTCCAAGACATGTAATGCTTTATCAAAATAAAATCATTAATAAATATGCTCCTGATTTTCTTAAAAAAATCCATTCTACCTTATCAGCCGTATTCAACTTTTCAGCGAAGTATCATGGTACTGAGAATAATCCAGCGAAAGTAGTGGGTAATTTTGAAGTGACTGTTAATAAAAGGTTGAATTACTGGGAGTTTGAAGAGTTTAAAACATTTATAAGTGTGGTGGATGATCCATTGTACGAAGCATTCTTTTCAACGCTTTATTTTAGTGGGGCGAGAAAAGGAGAGTTGCTTGCCTTAACATGGGCTGATGTCAATTTTGAAGAAAATTATATAGACATTAATAAGACGGAATATAACAGAGAAATTACCCCTCCAAAAACAGCTGCATCTATTAGAATTATTTTGATGCCAAATCAAGTAATGGATCTATTAAAAGGCATAAAAAAAGACGCTGAAAAAATAGCGCCAGTTAAAAATGATTATAGAGTTTTTGGAACGTTTTACGATAGTATAGCTACCAGCACTATAGACAGACGTTATGCTAAATATTTAAAAGAATCGAATGTCAGAAAAATTGTTATTCACGAATTCAGACATTCTCATGCCTCATATTTAATAAATAAGAATTGTAATCCTTTAGTGCTAGCCAATCGTTTAGGGCACTCAGATGTTGCAGAAACTTTAAACACTTATAGCCATCTGTACCCTTCCAAACAAAAGGAAGTTGTGGCTTTCATGGAAGAAGAAATTTTCTAAAATGATGCCAAAATGATGCCAGTCCCACATCAAGGGCTTTCAAACCCTTGATACGACTGCATTCTAAAAGTTTTGATGGAGACGGTGGGAGTCGAACCCACGTCCAGAGACATCGATTACTTAAGCGTCTACGAGCGTAGTCAACATATTTCGTGTTCACTCATCCGCATGCCTGCTGACGGGCGCTTGGAGAGCTAGTCTGATGGATCTCTTCTTACGTCCTCAGACGGAAACGTAAGCGTAGCCTACTTCATTGGGCTCCTCACAGACACATAGGCGATGTCAGGAAGAGCTCGCTGCACTTATTAGGCAGCTAGTGCTAAGTTTTGGTTAAAACTTTTAGTTTTGCCAGTTACATTTAAGTGCGTGTTAACGAGATCGCCTCTCGGCTCGCAGCCTAAGCTCGAACCATCCCTGTCGAATCCGTAACGTCCCCTTGTAAAAGGGATATACGGGATGGAAACGTTCAGCTTAACTGCTTCCGTATATAACTATTATAACAATCTCTTCGCTTGAAACAACTGGTGGTTTCTGTAAGAAAAGCAATGATTGTTTACTGCATAACATATTGTAGCATAATGCTTCCGCTCTCAGCAAGACATCTGCATGAATCTAGAATTGCTTTTGGCGATCACGGAAAGCACGCTCGATTTCACGTTTTGCATCTTTTTTCTTCAGATCGTCACGTTTATCATATTTCTTTTTCCCTTTACCAATTCCGATCAGCACTTTGGCAAAGCCATTTTTTAAATAGAGTTTCAGAGGCACGAGTGAGTAGCCCTCTTCCTTTGTCGCACCAATCAATTTGCTGATTTGCTTGCGATGAAGCAGCAGCTTTCTCGTTCTCAGCGGATCATGGTTATAACGGTTCCCCTGCTCGTATGGGCTCACGTGCATGTTGTGAAGAAACACTTCTCCTCGCTCGATTTTGGCAAAGGAATCTTTTAAATTCACTTTTCCTGCACGAATCGATTTGATTTCAGTTCCTTGTAACACAAGGCCGGCTTCATACGTTTCTTCTATAAAATAGTCATGATTTGCTTTTTTGTTTTGGGAAACAACCTTTCCCTCTCCCTTTGGCATTGGCGTACACCCTCCTTTTGACACAAACACGGTCCAAATCGTACGGATTATTTTATCAAACAATCCAGCTTTCGACAATGCTGACGCCATATGGTCAAAAAGCAAATAGAGCGTGACGCCCTATTTGCTTTTTGGCACGTTACTTTTTCTTTTTACGCTTTTGTTTTGGCGCGTTATCAAATACGCGTTTTTTCTTTTTTTTCTTCTTACTGCCTGTGAACCAGTCACTTCCGCCTTTATCTTCCTTTGGTTTATCCCCAGAGGTATTTTGACCTCCGCGTCCTTTTTTCGCTGGTGAATCTGTCCGTTTTTTGAACTTAAAATCTTTTGGCGATTTACGGCGGGTGCCTTTCATACCGACGATTTCAAAATCAATGGAGTGCTCATCTTTATTGACACTAACCACTTTGACAGTGATTTCGTCACCGATACGGTAGACATTTCCTGTCCGCTCACCGATCATGGCAAAGTGCTGTTCATCAAAGCGATAGTAGTCGTCTGTCATGTAGCTGACATGGACAAGACCTTCAATTGTATTCGGCAGTTCAACAAATAGTCCGAAGTTCGTCACGGAACTAATCATGCCATCAAACTCTTCACCGATTTTATCAAGCATAAATTCTGCCTTCTTGAGGTCATCTGTTTCACGCTCTGCATCGACTGAACGGCGCTCCATAGTAGACGCATGATCTGCGATTTCAGGCAGCAGCTGGCCCCACTTTTCTAAGGTTGCTTCGTCTGTTTTTTTCTGAATCAAATAGGTTCTGATCAGTCTATGCACGATTAAATCCGGATAACGGCGGATCGGTGATGTAAAGTGCGTATAGAATTCCGTTGATAACCCAAAATGGCCGATGCTTTCTGGATCATATTTCGCCTGTTTCATCGAACGAAGCATCACGGTTTGTATCACAACTTCTTCTGGTTGATCCCTCACAGCATCAAGTACACTTTGAAGGGCACGCGGGTGGATGTTTGTCGACGTTCCTTTCACAATGTAACCAAACGTTGTCACGAACTCTAAAAAGCGCTGAAGCTTCTCAGGATTTGGTTCTTCGTGAATTCGATATATGAAAGGTACATTCAACCAGTGGAAATGCTCTGCAACCGTTTCGTTTGCAACAAGCATGAATTCTTCAATTAATTTCTCTGCGACAGATCGCTCACGAATGACAACGTCTTTCGCCGCTCCTTCATCATCTACAAGCACTTTTGCTTCCTTGAAATCAAAGTCTACTGCTCCGCGCTCCATTCGTTTGTCGCGAAGAATCTCTGCAAGCTTCTCCATCTCTTGGAACATTGGCACAAGCGGCTCATATTTGTCTAAAAGCTCTTCGTCTTGGTCGACTAAAATCTTATTCACATCAGAATAGGTCATTCTTTCCGTCGTTTTGATCACACTTTGGAAAATCTCATGTTTGACGACCTTCCCATTTCGATCGATGACCATTTCACAAGACAGGGTGAGACGATCGACCTTCGGATTCAATGAGCAAATACCGTTTGACAGGCGGTGCGGGATCATCGGAATGACGCGGTCTACGAGATACACACTCGTTCCACGCTCATAAGCTTCCTGATCAATCGGGGAGTTCTCTGTGACATAATGAGAGACATCTGCAATATGCACCCCTAGCTTATATTTGCCATCATCCAGCTTTTGCACCGTAACGGCATCATCTAAGTCCTTCGCATCTGCTCCGTCAATTGTTACAATCGTTTCGTTGCGCAAGTCACGTCTGCCTTCCAGGTCTTTTTCATCAATCGTTTCAGGTGTGTCTACTGCCTGCTGAAGCGCTTCTTCTGGGAACTCACCTGGCAGGCCGTGTTTATGAATGATCGATAATATATCAATGCCAGGGTCATTTTTATGACCGAGGATTTCAGTCACTTCGCCCTCTGCACTCATTCTTCCTTCTGGGTAGCTTGTCAGCGTCACGACCACTTTATGCCCTTCGACCGCTCCATTTTTAGCGGATTTCGGGATGAAGATATCGGTTGTGATTTTTTTATCATCAGGAATGACAAAGCCAAAGCTTTTCGTTTCTGTGTAGGTACCGACAACCGTCTGAGTATTACGCTCCAGAATTCGGATGACAGTTCCTTCTTTTTTTGTGCCGTTTGATTTGTGGCTGACACGAACCATGACCGTATCACCATTCATCGCTGTGCCTAGCTCATTAGGCGGAATGAAAATATCATCCTGTCCAAACTCTTCTGGTGTCACAAATGCAAAACCTTTTGCATGAGCAGACAGCTTTCCTTTTACCAAGTTCATTTTTTCTGGTACACCGTAGCGATCGCTGCGCGTGCGAACAATGAGTCCTTGATCTTCCAGCATCACAAGTGCTTTGACGAGCTCTTTATAATCATCAGGATTGGTAATCTCCATCATCACTTCCAGCTCTTGAACGGTTAACGGTTTATAAGCTTCATCTTTCATAAAAGCGAGTAATTCATCCATAAATTCTTCTTTTTGCACACTCTAACCCCCTATATATTTAAATTGACCAATTAAGTGATTCTAAGAATGCATATACATCCTGATGAACCTTCTCACGCTCTTTATCAAGCGTGATCACATGGCCTGATTCTTCATACCATTTCAAATGCTTTTGATCTGTCTCTACTTCGTTATAAATGATATTCGCACTGTCTGTATTAATCATATGATCGTGACGTGCCTGAACAACAAAAGTAGGTGAATAAATCATGTCGACATTGTTTCTGACATCTGCAATCAGTTCTTGCAGGCTTTTGAGTGTATCCATTGGCGTTTTCTTGAACTCTTCCATTTCCTGTTCAATCTGCTCCTCTGACTTACCCTCGAATTTCTTATAGTTACGGGCATATTCTAGTACACCCTGG
The DNA here is from genome assembly GCF_002998735.1 of Bacillus sp. NMTD17. NCBI lineage: Bacteria > Bacillati > Bacillota > Bacilli > Caryophanales > Bacillaceae > Bacillus > Bacillus sp. NMTD17. The sequence continues at coordinate 674,787 of NZ_PVRH01000001.1, read as the reverse complement.
TACATGACTTCTTCACTTTTTATGTACATAGGTGCACACATAGGTACAATTCCCTTTACAGGTACAGTGTAACCTAATTTCAATGAAAAAACTCCTCCGAGGGATAGTCCGCAAACCGCAATTTCCTCATAGCCTTCATCTTTTAAGAATTGATAGCCTTCTTCTACATCTTTCCACCAGTCAGCCGGGCCAGATTGGACAAGCTCTTCTGGCGGCACACCGTGTCCTTTATATTGAGGTGCATGGCATGTATACCCTCTTTCGTTCAAATAACGGCCTAGCATTCGAACATCGGCTGTATTCCCAGTAAAACCGTGAAGAAGAAGCACCGCCTTTTCTCCACCTTTAAACGTAAATGGTTTCGGTGTAACAACTTTCATGATGTGACTTCCTTTCCTTCTGATATGGTTTATATTTTCCACTTGTATGTATGAAACAAACACAAAAGAGTGCTGATAATAAAAAAAGGTCTGAAAAAAGATCAGACCTTCTGTTACTCGCGCCTTACACGCCTAGATATGCCAATGCAAGTGTTAAGATGAAGAAAAGCACTGACAAAATAACCGTTAATCGGTGAAGTATCAAGTCAAGGCCTCTCGCTTTTTGCTTACCGAAAAGCTGCTCGGCTCCACCTGAAATAGCGCCTGACAGTCCAGCACTTTTACTTGATTGTAACAATACAACGATGATAAGTGCGATACTGACAATTACGAGTAATGTGATAACAAATGCGTGCATGAAAACACCTCCAGACAAACTGGTACACATAACTTTATTTTACATGAAAACAAGGTGCATGTCACGAAACATCAAAATAAAGATTCCCTCTATATTGTCGACTTTATTCGTTATTTTGATTCAATTTCATTCCAAAGAGTAGTATGCAGCATTTTTTATATGCAATTTTCGGTTAAAAATACGTTTTTAACGGGTTGCTTCTTCTTTCAATAGCTGTTTTAATTCTACTAACAAACGTTCAGCTCCTTCAGGACTCAGCATCACATTCCCATTTCCATAGCTTTTGTTATACTTCGTCACTTGTCCAGTTAACAGGCAGCTCTTATCTGCATCATATTTTTTCAGCATAATGGTTTGATCTTCAATGAAAATTTCTAATAGCTGCTCTTCTTTAATATTGAGCACCTTGCGCATTTCTGAAGGCAGAACAATTCTGCCTAGTGAATCAATATGTCTGACCATCCCAGTTCTTTTCAACGACATTGCCTCCTTGATCATTTCATTCGTTGACTTTTGTCAATATCTTCATAGTAAAATAGATCTTCAAATTTTTTATCAAAGTAATGAATCATTTTGCCAATGACAAGCTGGCCTGGTTTCCGGTGACCATTTAATACCCTGCTGAGTGTGGCAGGAGAAATGCCAATTTCATCAGCGAGCTGATTTAAAGACATATCGTTTTCGATCATATACTGCATGACAAAAGCCCGCCTGATCTGAATCTTTTCGACCATCATTACAACCTCCTATGGAATCAATATGTACAACGTGCAGGTGCTCACATGAAACAGATCTATTAACTTAAGTCAACACTTTTACCCCTCTGCTATTTCCTTTGGTCAATGATCATACTAAAATAAGTCATATACTGAAATGTGAGGTTCGATGTCATGAATCACTTTGGTGAACAATTACGCATTTTAAGAGAAAATAGAAAAATGTCTGTCAATCAACTCGCCATGTATTCAGGTGTAAGCGCTGCTGGAATTTCTCGTATTGAAAATGGAAAGCGCGGTGTGCCAAAACCTTTGACTATCAAAAAATTAGCACATGCCTTGAAGGTGCCTTATGAGGATTTAATGCTGCTTGCCGGTCATATTGAACAGGAGCAAGTTCATGAAATGAAACCAAAATATGAATCCATGTTGAAAATCTATCAAACGGCGCTTCAAAAGGATGTAGAACATCTTCCTATTTTTGATGGGGACAAATGGGAAAGGCTCTCCGCACAAGACATCAGCCAGCTGAATGAATACTTTCTCACGCTCATCAACCAAAAAAAGGCGAACAAATAGCGGGGCATAAACCTAATGTACATCCACTATTAACTAATGTCAATATTTTCATAGTATACTTGTTGCCAATAGTCAACAAATCAGATAAAATAGACATATCTAATCTATAACCATGTGAGGTTTTGCCTTGATGAACTTTGGTGCATATTTAAGAGCATTACGTGAGGAAAAGAAGCTGTCAGTGAACCAATTAGCGATGTATTCAGAGGTCAGCGCTGCTGGTATTTCTCGTATTGAAAACGGGAAACGCGGTATTCCAAAGCCTCCTACGATTAAAAAACTAGCCGGTGCATTAAAGGTCCCTTATGAGGAAATGATGCAGGCTGCGGGCTATATTGAGGAAGCCTCTTCTGTCCATCAGTTGAAGGAAGAGGAAATGGCATTATCCAAAATAAAGGAAGCTGCATCGCTATATGAACTTGGTGATCTCGAAATATTTGATGGAGACATTTGGTCAACTCTTTCGAAAAAAGAAATAGAGGATCTTAACCGCTATCTGTTATTTATGTTAAACAGCCGTTCGTCATCATAGAATGTTTTGAGCATTGACAAGCTTTTCGAGCTGATTTATGACAGATTTACGGTATAATGAGTTCAGATTGGAGTGAAGAAAGATGAATCAATCTGACATGTGCCCGCGGTTTGAAAAAGCAGTTGAGTTATTGAGTAAACGCTGGGTTGCACTGATTGTTTTTCAGCTTCTCTCAGGTCCGCAGCGCTTTAGTGAAATTGAGGCTGCTCTGACAAATTTAAGCGGAAGAGTATTATCTGAGAGATTAAAAGAGCTGGAAGCAGCAGGCATTGTAAAACGGGAGGTTTTTGCTGAAACACCCGTGCGCATTGAGTATTCTTTAACTGATATGGGGCGTTCCCTTGCACCCGTTTTTGAGGAAATTTCGAAGTGGTCCTCTGAATGGATCACGCTTGAATCATAAAATACCTGCATGTGAACCGCCTGATCATCATAAAACAACCTCCCTTACAGATGTAAGGGAGGTTTTGTCTTTTTAACCGCTTAAGCAGATGTGATGTTTTTTGCAGCTAATGCTTTTCTTTCTTTTTTCTTGTTAGTTGGGCTTAAATAGCGTTCGAGCCAGCCCATGACTAGGTCAGCGATAATGGCCATGAGCGCAGTTGGAATAGCACCTGCTAAAATGATGGCTGTTCCATTTGTGGCGTTTGATCCTCTGATGATGATATCACCTAGACCTCCCGCACCAACAAATGTCCCAATCGCTGTAATGCCGATGGCGATGACAAGGGCGGTTCTTAAACCAGCCATAATGACCGATAAAGCAAGCGGTAATTCAACCATTCTCAGCACTTGCCATTTCGTCATGCCCATCGCTTTACCCGATTCTAAATAAGCATGTTCAATGCTGACAATCCCTGTATACGTGTTGCGGATGATCGGCAGAAGCGAATACAGAAAGAGTGATAAGATGACTGTATTTGCGCCAAGTCCTAATACAAGCATCAGCACGGAAAGCATCGCTAACGCCGGTATGGTTTGTATAACATTGGTAATGGCGAAGATCCAATTGCTCAGCTTACGGTAATGCGCCACAAAGATGCCTACTGGAATTCCGACAATCGCCGCAAACAGCACCCCATACGCTGACATGAGAAAATGCCGATAAAATTCTTCTAACACATATGAACCGTTCTGCTGATAATACGTCCATAATTGCTGCAGTGTGTCCATCAGCCGTGACACCTCCCCATCTTACTCAAAGTAATTGTGCTTTTTTAGGAAATTTTTCGCAACGGTGGCTGGTTCTTGAAGCTCCCCGTCGACTTGATAGTTAAGCTCTTGCATTTGCTCTGTATCGATTTTTCCGATCAGCCTGTTGATCACCTTATCAAGCCCTGGGTTCTCTTTTAGGACTTTTTCCGGGACAACTGGCGATGCATCATATGGCGGGAAAAACCGCTTATCATCTTTTAAAATTTTGAGGTCATAGGCTTTGATTCGTCCATCTGTTGAATAGGCAAGCACAATATCCATTTTTTCATTTTTTAATGCATCGTAGACTAAACCAATCTGCATTGGATACGTGCTTCCAAATTCAATTCCGTATGTTTTCACGAATCCTTCATAACCGTCGCCTTTCTTTTTGAGCCAAATATTATCGACACCGAACCGGTAATTTTTCGCATTCTTTTTCAAGTCAGAGACGGTTTCTAACTTGTTTTCCTTCGCCATCTTTTGCGTCACGGCAAAGGCATACGTATTATCAAAGCCATAGGAATCAAACCATTTGTAATCATAGCGTTTCTTAAATTCTTTTTGGACGATCTCCATCGCACGCTCCGGGTCTTTTTCCGCATCCATTCCAAGCGTACTCGTCAAATCTGTCCCTGTATATCTTGTGGCAGAAATGTCGATATCTCCGTTTTCCATTGCTTTCTGCTGTACGGTATTAGAGCCTAGGTTTTTCACAATGGTTGTCTTTTTATCTGTGTAATGTTCGATGATATCGCTAACCATGTAGGCCATAATTTCTGATTCGGTAAAGTTTTGTGCTCCAATTCGCAGCGTATTGCCTGAGGAGCCGGCTAGTCCAGGAAGTGAACAGCCGCTTATCAATAGCAAGCATCCGGCAAGCAGTGCACTGATCCATTTTGTTTTTCGATTCTTCACATAAGCCAACTCCTTATGAAACTTCCTTCAATCCTTTTAAGCCTTCTGGTGTTACTTTTTTCTCCAGCTTCATCAATGAAAAGTCGATGATGACCGCTAAAATGGTGACTGGGATGGCACCTGCAATAATGTATTCCGGCTGGTATAGCTGAAGTCCAATCAAAATGTAGTCACCAAGACCTCCTCCACCGATAAAAGCAGCAAGTGTTGTCCAGCCAATTAAATAAATCGTTGACGTTCGAACGCCTGCCATAATGATCGGTACAGCAAGCGGAAGTTCCACAAGACGAATTTGTTCCCATGTGGTCATGCCGATCCCTTTACCGGATTCAAGCATGTTTTTGTTCACACCTTGGACGCCCGCATACGTATTTCTCAAAATAGGCAATACCGAATAGAAAAAGAGAGCAACGATTGCAGGTATTTTCCCCACCCCCAAAATAGGAATAAAAAATGCAAGAATCGCTAAACTAGGGAGTGTTTGAAAGATATTCACGACACCGATGACAAAACCTGCGCCTCGTTTCATTCGTGTGAGAACGACGCCTAAAGGAACGGCAACGATAATTCCTAGCACGACGGCAATTAAGGAAATATATAAATGCTCCCACATTTTTGTGAGGAGTTCCCCACCATTTTTCTCTAGAAAATCGATGATTTGATCCATGTGTCCACCTCCCTTAGTTCATTTCAATGGCAGACGCCGGCGTATCGTCTCCCCAAATAGAGTCGTACACAACATCTACAAGACTTGCCCGTGTTACAATGCCTTTTAAATGCCCTTTGGCATCCACAACCGGTACATATTTAATACCGCGTATTAAGATTTTCCGAACGGTGTCTCTTAGAAGTGCGCCTTCTTGTACAGTATAGAACTCTGTATTTAAGATCTCACCAACGAAAGCCGCTTTTCTGCGGTTCGCATCGATTGTTTCAATATCGATATAGCCTTTTAGCACATGATGTTCATCTACTACAAGCAAGGAATCGACCCGCTTTTCTCTCATGATGTAGATGGCATCAGTCAACGTTTGTTCGACTGTAATGGTGACTGGTGACGTGTTCATCATTTGTTCTACACGTTCCATATTCGGATTTGATTGAAGCAGGCGCTCTTTTCCGATGAATTCTTCTACGAACTCGTTGGCGGGGTTACGCAAAATATCTTCAGGTGTGCCTACTTGGACAATCTCTCCATCTTTTAAAATCACAATTCGGTCAGCGAGTTTAATAGCTTCATCCATGTCATGTGTGACGAATACGATGGTTTTATTTAACGTTTTTTGCAGTTTCTTAAATTCTTCCTGCAATGTATCTCGTGTAATTGGATCAAGTGCACCAAATGGTTCATCCATGAGGATCAGAGGGGGCTCTGCTGCCAGTGCGCGAAGAACTCCGATGCGCTGCTGCTGTCCTCCACTGAGTTCATGAGGATAGCGCTCTAAAAATTCCGGGCCCATGTCGACGAGCTTCAGCAGTTCGCGAGCTCGTTCTTTCCGTTTTTCTTCCGGCCATTTTAAGAGCTTCGGCACAAGTGAGATGTTTTGCGCGATGGTCATATGGGGGAACAGTCCAATTTGCTGAATCACATAACCGATTTCTCTTCTTAATTGAACTGGATCTTTTTTCATAATATTTTCTCCCTCGATGAAAATGTTTCCTGAGGAAGGTTCAATGAGTCGGTTGATCATCTTCATGGTTGTTGTCTTACCACAGCCACTCGGTCCAATAAAACAAATAAATTCTCCTTTTGCTATTTCTAAATCAATATTTTTGACAGCTTTTTTTCCGCCTTTATACGTCTTAGATACATTCTCTAGTTTCAGCAAATGAGACACCTCCAATTAGTTGGATCTATATATTCAGAAAATTTACACCTTATTCATTATAGTGCAAACTTTATAAAATAAAAAGTTTATGATGTGTTTGTATTGCATAAGATTTATATAAAATTTTCAGTTAACGCTGTAATATCTAGAGATCTCTCCTTTTTCCTTCAAATTACTAGCAATTACTCAATATTTATTGTTTTCATCAACAAACAGGTATATGATATATTGTGTTACAAATTGTCAGTCGTGAAGGGATGAAGCGGGGAGTGGACAAGCAAGCGTTAGGCGCCATTCAAAAAGCACAGGATCATTATATTGAAAAAGCTGCGGAGAACATGAATGCCTTTGGTCTTTCTTCTACAGTGGGTAGAGTGCTTGGTATCATTCACATGAACCGTAAACCAATGACGCTGGAAGAGCTATCAGAGGCGACCGGCATGAGCAAAACGAGGATGAGTCAAGTCGTTCGAGAAATGCTCGATTTGAATATTGCGGAAAAGGTTTATGAAAAAGGAATACGTAAAGATCTTTATGACGTTGAGCAAGATCAATACCAAACGTTTATTTCATTGTTTGCAGCCAATTGGTCCCGAGTTGTCAGCAAAAACCGGAAAGCACATAAGAAAACGTGCAAGGAATTGCAAGAGCTGCTTGAACAGGACGACTTACCTGAAGAAACAGAGGATAAAATCAATCTGCTTCTTTCAGAAATCAAGGAAAGTCTTGATTACTATGATTGGATTAGCCGCTTAATTGAATTCTTTGAAAGTGAAGAAGTATTTAAGCATGTGCCGAAACCTTAAAAAAAGCTGTTTTATTTTACATCATTGTAGAAAAAAACAGCTTTTTTATATACACTTATGACATAAACATCGGAAACATCCCTTTTAAGCCTGCGCCGATCATCTCAACTGCCACTACAGCAAGAATTAATCCCATCAAACGCGTCACAACATTCATCTCTGTTTTCCCCATTTTCCGCATAATGAAACTGGAATAATGAAAGGCATAATACGTCATGGCAAGAACAATGATAATGCCGATTAGAATCGAAAACATGTGGAGCATCCCTTGACTTCCCGGGGTTAAACTCATTACTGTAGCGATTGTACCGGGCCCAGCGATGATCGGGATTGCCAGCGGCGTAACGGAGATATCTGCCTTCTCTTTGCTTTCTGCCTTTTCCTCCGAATGAGGATTTTGGACGTGTGATTCTTTTGCATTCAGCAAATTGTAAGCGATACCAAAAATAAAAATACCTCCGGCGATGCGGAGTGCATGAATATCGATCCCAAACAATTTGAATATGAGCCTGCCTGCCAATAGAAAGGCAATCAAAATAATGAAAGAGACCACGATGGCTTTTTTGGCTGTCTGAGCGCGTTCTTTCTCTGTATAGCCTTCTGTTAAGGTGATGAAAAGAGGCACGTTTCCAATGGGGTTTGATACAGCAAATAATGAGACCACAACATGAATCATAAAGGAAATCAACAGACACCCTCCTTTTTTCATAGTGTCTGCCAAACTGATGTGAATATTCCCTTTGATGTTAAAACCTGTTTATCTTTAACCGATGATAATAGAGGTTTAAAGAAAGGGGTTCACACTTGAAAAAACCATTACGATCATTCTTCTGTCTGTTGCGGTGTTAGGCGCAGCTGGCTGGATTGTTTGGCAGCAGCAGAGGAAAAACATCAGCAAGAAAGCAAAACGAACACTAAGCAGCTTTCGAAGTTAAAATCAGATCAAACGGATATGAAGCATGAAAACGATGAACAAAAAAAGCAAATAGCCACCGTCACAAAAAAGCTCAAAAAAGAAAAGAAAGCCTATGAAAAAGAGGTCAAACAGCGTAAAGCGCTTGAGATAAAAGTCGACCAGCTTCAAAAAGAGCTGGCAGCAGCAAAAGCTACTGCTCAAGCGAATAAGCAGACCGCACAGGCTACAAGAAAACCAACTGTCAAAAAAGACCCGAATGTCACTCATCACCCTCCCTCTCAGGTGGGTACAGGACCAATATGATTGGGGCGTGAAACAAGGGTATATGAAAGAATAGAAAGGATGAAAACATGTGATACAGATTCGACCATTATCTCATGATCAATCTCTCCCTATGGATCTTTTACTATTAGCTGATCCTTCAAAGAAAAAGGTTCTCGCGTATGTGCAATCCGGCTCTTGTTATGCCGCCTTTCATGAAGAGGATGTGATTGGTGTTTATGTGCTATCATCGCTACCTCAGCATACAGTCGAAATCATGAATGTTGCTGTGAAGGAGTCATGGCAAGGAAAGGGAATTGGGAAACAGCTGATCCGTCATGCGATCGCTGAAGCGAAAGCCGCTGGTTTCCATAGGATTGAAATCGGCACAGGCAACTCGAGTATTCAGCAGCTCGCACTTTATCAAAAATGCGGCTTCCGCCTGACTTCGATCGATCGCGATTTCTTCCTTAAGCATTATGATGAACCGATTTATGAAAACGGGATTCAATGTATGGATATGGTACGGCTGTCTCTCACTTTTCAAGCAGACTGACTATTTGCTCAGCCTGCTTTTTTTATGCTCTTCGCTTTTTCACAGCTTGAATCACATATTGAATGAAAAAGTATAGCACAGCGCCAGCTAAAAAGCAGACAACACATCCAAAAAGCGTCGCCTCTGAGCTGAATTGATACTCTTCAATTTTCATGATATAAAATGGCATACCAAACAGTGTTGGACTTGATTCAACATGATTGACTTCTAGCAGCAGTAAAAAGACAGGGGTCATAAACACAGCAAATATATACAGCATCGCAAGTGTTAAGCCGCTAGAAAACGAATGAAATACTTTGATCATCTCTTTCTCTCCTTCATCTCTTTTAAACTGGCTGTGATATTTTTCCCATCTGGGCAAGCTGGATGCAGCATCACAGTGTTCAGTAAAGAAAAAAACAGCAGCTGATGACTCACCGGATGCTTCCACATTAACAAAAGCACACTCGAGCAGAGCACAGGAAACAGCGGACCCGCAAGTGCCACCATCAGATTAAAGCTCGGCCGGGCAAATGTCTCATGGACGATCGCCACTTGCTTCCAATCAATCATCATCACAAAATCAAAAAGGGGTCTTTTTTCGAATTTGTTACACACCATGACCATCAACATATGACCGAGTTCGTGAATGAGCACAACAGCTAGTAAACTAATGACAAGCCCCATCATCGCAATACAGGCCTTTTTAACATCGCAGCATATATACAACTGAAAAAGGCAAGTGAACCAAGCAGATAAGCGGTGGCGAGAAGAGATACATCAGATGAAAGCCATTCTAATAAAAGCATATCGATAAAGCTGAATACAGCAATCATCAACACGATCACAAACAGCTTATTAAAATCACTGATTTTCACGACAAACCCTGTACAGGCCGCCATGGCGGTAATCAATAAAATGGACAAACTCGCCAATCCATGACCTTCACTTTCAATACCGATCACCAAATAGGCAAGCCCAATATACACAAAATATGTCAGCAGATTAATGGTGTAATAAAATAACATTCTCGACATTAAATAAGCGCCCTTTGATGTATTTAACATAAAGATGGCCCTTTGATTGATATGATATTCCCTGCCAATCATCAGCGGAAGCATGATCAATATTTCCTTTAACGCAAACTGCACAATAAAGGCATACAGCCAGCCAGTTTCTGCCGGGGTAAAAACAAATGGCAGCCCCACCGTCAAACAAATGAGAAAGAGAAACAAAATGCCTTGCTCTTTAAAAACAGCTGATCGGCTGAAATAGACCAATTCCTGCCGCAGATGCGTCAGAAAGGAAGAGTGCGTTCTGATTTTCTGGTAGGAAAACGACTTCACCTCTTTTTTCAGCTGCAAAAACATCTGATGAACATAGCAAGCTGCTAAACCCTTCACCCATAGCCATCCAGCGCTTAGGATGATGACAAGTAACAACAGATAGACAGCCGGCCATACATGGATCATCTCCACCGCTTTTTGAAAAAGGAGAAATATTAGTACATGAAGCGCCGCAAAGCCGATCGTTTGAAGCAGCAAATGCTCTTTTGTTTTTGATACGAAATGGCTCACACCGATCCGCAGCAGCATCCATGAAGAGACCGTATAAAGTGCCAATATGCAACATGTGATGCAGACAACGATGATCCAATACAGAGATGGAGTGACACCCGTGATCAAAAGACCTAATATAATCGGTAAAAAAAGCAGTCCAGCCATGAGGAAGCAAAAAAGAACTGGAAAGAAATACGCACAAAGGACAAAGGATACACTTTGTATCGCGCTGTTCAAAAAGTAGAATTGATATTCTTGGCGCTTCAGTTTATTCCGGGATAACACAATCCCTGCTCCTAATAGTAAGAGCGACATTTTGACAAATTGGAGGTATAGCGTAGCTGGCTCACTTTCACCTACCTGCATGTAAAAGCGCAGGCTGATGACAACGTATATCGCATAAATCAGCAAGAGAAAAACGGCAGCTGCGAGAAGCTGCAAAGGATACTTTTTTCCAAGCTGCTTTCCTTTCGCTGTCAGCATGCCCCATTCTATTTTATGAAGAACGTGTCGTGTCCAAATCATTGAGTAACCTCTCCACCTGCATATAGTAATCTCGATTTACTTCTTTATAAATCTCTTCAAGTGCCTGATGAGGAAATGTCTGAGTCGTTTCTTGGCGGGACATATTCAGCTTGACGTCACCATTTCTTAAGATCATGAGATGGTCATATAATGTATCACCAAAGCTCAAATGATGAGTTGATATCAGAATGCCAGCGCCTTGATCTCTCAGCTTCATGAGCACCTTTTTTAAGATAATCATCATATCTGGATCAAGTCCGTTCGTTGGCTCGTCGAACACATAATAATCACATGGCCTGAGAAGCTGCGAAATGATTTGTGTTTTTTTTTGATTGCCATGGGACAGCTGAGCGATTGGCTGATCCATATACGGACTCAGCTCAAACAAATCGATGAATGTCTCTTCACGTGTGATATCTTGCTCATGTGGCAGCTGAAGTAATTGAAAGTATTCCCTCGGTGTTAAATAATCGAACAACGCATGTTCGTCAGGAATATAGGAAACGTGTTTTTTCAATAGGGAAATATGTGCTGAGGATTGAAGGTTCAGCTGTTCACCATGTAAGGAAACAGAGCCAGTAAATGGCGTTAGCCCAAACATAGCTTGGATCATTGTTGTCTTTCCTGCACCATTGTGTCCTAAAAGAAGCATCGTTCGGCCTTTCTCTACGTTCATTTGTATATGGCGGAGAGAGAAGGTGCGGCTATACGTTTTTTCTTGTATTTGTAATGTCAGCATCATATTCCTCCGTTTGTTTCAGATGGAACAGATGACCTCGCATCTGTTCTCATCCCTGTTAGAAACCGCATTTGATTTTCACGTACATGCCTAAGAACTTGAATTCGCCTAAAAATTTAGAGCCTTTTCCAAAGGTCTTGCATGCCCAAATCAATGCTGCGACTGTCACAATACCTAAAATAGCGGCAAGGACATAAATCCAAAATGCATTTTTCTGTATGTTCTTAGAAGTTAGAATTCGTTGCTTCCTTTCATCATAGGCCGCCAGTAGGTGAAGGACATACATATACACACCTACTGGAAAACGAAGGCTAAAAGGATTCAGCATCTCATCACCCCCTAATATATGTAAAATGATACCACCCCCTTACAGAAAGCATAAGTTCATTTCAGATCATATTTTTAGTCGATTTTTCATGATTTAGTGCTTATAAATGGAGGGGATTTTGACTGCTTCTCTAACTGAAGGAGGATTTTTTACAAAAATAGGATAAGACAAATGAATTAGCTATCGGATTTCGCTCAACACAAAAAAAACGCTGCGTCCCGCTCTCATGAAAGAGCGGGACGCAGCGCGTAGCTGGCATTATTTATTCAAGTTATAGAATGTTGCAATGCCGTGATATTGTGCTGTTTCAGCCAATTGATCTTCGATGCGAAGTAATTGGTTGTATTTCGCCACACGGTCCGTACGAGACGGAGCACCTGTTTTGATTTGTCCAGCGTTTGTTGCAACAGCGATGTCTGCAATTGTGCTGTCTTCTGTTTCACCAGAACGGTGAGAGATGACTGCTGTGTATCCTGCGCGTTTTGCCATTTCGATTGCATCAAATGTTTCAGTTAATGTACCGATTTGGTTTACTTTGATCAGGATAGAGTTACCGACACCATTTTTAATACCTTCAGAAAGCTTCTTCGTGTTTGTCACGAATAAGTCATCTCCTACTAGCTGAACCTTGCTGCCAAGGCGCTCAGTTAATAGTTTGTGACCTTCCCAGTCGTTTTCATCAAGGCCGTCTTCGATCGAGATGATTGGGTATTTCGATACCATATCTTCATACCAGTCAACCATTTCAGCAGATGTTTTCACAACACCTTCGCCTGATAAATGATATTTACCGTCTTCTTTGTTGTAGAACTCAGAAGATGCAGCATCCATTGCAAGTTTCACTTCTTCACCTGGTTTGAAACCAGCTTTTTCAATCGCTTCTACGATTGTTTGAAGTGCTTCTTCGTTAGAACCAAGGTTTGGAGCGAATCCGCCTTCGTCACCTACAGCTGTGTTTAAGCCTTTTGCACTTAATACAGATTTCAGGCTATGGAAGATTTGTGCGCCCATGCGAAGTGCTTCACGGAAGTTCGGTGCACCTACAGGCATAATCATGAATTCTTGAATGTCTACGTTGTTATCCGCATGCTCTCCGCCGTTGACGATGTTCATCATCGGCACTGGAAGCGTTTTGGAGTTGAATCCACCAAGGTATTGGTAAAGTGGAATTTGTAAGAAATCAGCAGCCGCACGTGCTACAGCGATAGATACGCCAAGGATTGCGTTTGCGCCTAATTTCCCTTTGTTTTCTGTTCCATCAAGTTCGATTAACATTTTGTCAATCGCTACTTGTTCTGTTACATCAAAGCCTAAAAGTTCTGGTGCAATGATTTCATTTACGTTGTTTACAGCTGTCAGAACACCTTTTCCAAGGTAACGGTCTTTGTCTCCGTCACGTAGTTCTACTGCTTCATATTCACCAGTAGAAGCACCACTTGGTACTAATGCACGGCCAAAGCCGCCAGATTCTGTGTAAACTTCTACTTCAACTGTTGGGTTACCGCGAGAGTCTAATACTTCGCGTGCATATACGTCAACAATGTATGGCATCGTTATTTCTCTCCTTTTGAATCAATTTTTTTATTTCTGAATCAATGATGTTCCTGTCATCTCTTTTGGTTTTTCAAGACCAAGTAAGTCTAAAAGCGTTGGAGATAGATCGGCTAGAATGCCGCCTTCTCTAAGCGTTGCACCTTTTTTCGTCACGATTACTGGAACAGGGTTTGTCGTATGTGCAGTATGCGGCTTGCCTTCTTCGGTTATCAGCACGTCTGCGTTACCGTGGTCTGCCGTGATGATGGCATGTCCGCCTTTTGCTAGGATTGCGTCGACTACAGCTCCTAAGCACTCATCTACTGCTTCAATGGCTTTGATTGTTGGCTCGAGCATACCTGAATGACCAACCATATCCGGGTTAGCAAAGTTCAGGATGATCGCATCATGCTTATCAGCATTGATGTCTGCAACAAGTGCATCCTTTACCTCGTAAGCGCTCATTTCTGGCTTGAGGTCATAGGTTGCCACATCTGGCGAATTGATCAAGATGCGGTCTTCACCAGGAAATTCTTCTTCACGCCCACCACTCATAAAGAACGTCACATGAGGATATTTCTCTGTTTCAGCAATCCGCAGCTGTTTCAATCCATTTTGAGAAAGCACTTCTCCTACTGTGTTATCCAAATTCACTGGTTTGAAGGCGACATAGCCATCAACCGTTTCACTGAAGTGTGTAAAGCAGACGAAGTGTAAATCCTTCGGATGTGCTTCCCCGCGATCAAATGAGCGGAAATCTTCATTTGTGAAGGTGTTCGAAATTTGGATCGCACGGTCTGGACGGAAGTTATAGAAAATCACAGAGTCGCCGTCGTTTACTTTTGCAACTGGCTCACCATTTTCTCTCGTGATGACAGATGGAATAACGAATTCATCGTAGATTCCATTTTCATAGGAGTCATCAACGACATCATAAATGTTTTGATAACTTGGGCCTTCACCATACGCCATCGCGCGATATGCTTTCTCCACACGATCCCAGCGTTTGTCACGGTCCATTGAGTAATAGCGTCCAGAAAGTGTTGCCACTTCTCCGACACCGATTTCTTTGATTTGTTCTTCAAGCTGTTTTAAGTACACTTTGGCTGTCTTTTGACCAACATCACGTCCGTCTAAGAAACCATGAATGTATACCTTTGTTAAGCCTTCTTTTTTCGCCAGCTTCAGCAGGGCAAAGAGATGCTGGATGTGGCTGTGCACACCGCCGTCTGACAAGAGACCGAATAAATGAAGGGCCTTGTCATTCTCTTTTGCATAAGTCATTGCATCTAGGAACGTTTCGTTTTTCTCAAATTCCCCTTCACGAATGGCAACATTCACTCTTGTTAAGCTTTGATACACAATGCGTCCTGCACCGATGTTCAAATGCCCAACTTCAGAGTTCCCCATTTGACCTTGCGGGAGGCCTACTGCCTCACCTGAAGCCGTTAAGGTTTGATGCGGGAATTCATTCCAGTAGCGGTCGAAGTTCGGTTTCTTTGCTTGGGCAACAGCGTTACCGACTGTTTCGCCTCTTAAACCGAATCCATCTAAGATGATTAATGCAGCTGGTTTCTTACTCATATTGACCTTCCTCCAATAATTGAACGAAAGACTGAGGTTCTAAGCTTGCGCCGCCTACCAAAGCACCGTCAATATCGGATTCTGCCATATATTCTTTAATATTCGCCGGCTTCACGCTTCCGCCATATTGAATGCGAAGGCTGTCTGCCGCTTCTTGACCATATTCGCTTGCAACCGTTTGACGGATATGCGAACAAACATCGTTTGCATCTTTCGCTGTAGAAGATTTCCCTGTACCGATCGCCCAGATTGGCTCATATGCAATGACAGATTCAGCGACTTGCTGAGTCGTTAAACCAGCTAGTGCTTTCTTCACTTGATTAGCGACAAGTTCATTTGTTTTGCCAGCTTCACGCTCTTCAAGCGTTTCACCTACGCAGATAATTGGAACGATGCCATGCTTGAATGCAGCATGTGCTTTTTTGTTCACTGTTTCATCTGTTTCAGCGAAGAATTCACGGCGCTCTGAATGACCGATCACTGAGTAGCCGATGCCAAGATCTTTTAGCGCAGCAGGGCTGATTTCACCAGTGAATGCACCATTTTCTTCAAAGTGCATGTTTTGTGCACCAATTTTAAGGTCTGTTCCGTTAGAAAGGCTGTTTAGCTTTTCAAGGAAAAGTGCTGGCGCACAGACAATTGATTCCACTTTGTCAGGAGATGGAATGGATGACTTGACTTCTTCAACGAAGCTAACCGCTTCGCCAAGTGTTTTGTTCATTTTCCAGTTCCCAGCTATAATTGGTTTTCTCATGATTGACACTTCCTTATAGCAGTTTTGGTCTTATTTATCGTTTAATGCAGTAACACCTGGAAGCTCTTTGCCTTCCATAAATTCAAGTGAAGCGCCGCCGCCTGTAGAAATATGGCTCATCTGATCAGCAAGACCAAACTTCTCAACAGCTGCTGCTGAGTCTCCACCGCCAATGACAGAATATGTATCTTTTGCTTCTGCCAGTGCTTCTGCGATTGCTTTTGTTCCTTTAGCGAATGCATCAATTTCAAATACACCCATTGGTCCGTTCCAGACAACAAGTTTGCTGTTTTTAATGACATCAGCATACTTCTCTCTTGTCTCTGTTCCAATATCAAGTGCTTCTAGATCACTTGGAATTTCAGAGATTGGCACAATGCTTGTATTCGCATCATTTGAAAAGTCGTCGGCTACCAGAACATCTGTTGGAATCAGGAAGTTCACGCCTTTTTCTTTTGCACGGTCCATAAAGGATTTCGCTAAATCTACTTTGTCTTCTTCTAATAAAGATTTTCCTACTTCGTGGCCAAGTGCTTTCACAAATGTGTAAGCAAGTCCGCCGCCGATGATGAGGTTGTCCACTTTATCCAGAAGACTTTCAATCACACCGATTTTATCCTTTACTTTTGCACCACCGATAATCGCTGTAAATGGGCGATCAGGGTTTGAAATGGCTTTTCCTAGAACCTCAAGCTCTTTTTGCATGAGGAAGCCCGAAACAGCCGGAAGATATGCTGCAATACCAGCAGTGGATGCATGTGCACGGTGTGCAGCACCGAACGCATCATTGACATACACATCGGCTAAATCAGCAAATGCTTTTGATAATTCAGGATCGTTCTTTTCTTCACCAGGATAGAAACGAACGTTTTCAAGCACTAGCACATCTCCTTCTTTTAAGTCAGAGATTTGCTTTTTCACGTTGTCTCCGTAAGCTTCATCCGCTTTTTTCACTTCTTGTCCAAGAAGCTCTTGCAGACGTTTTGCCACAGGTGTCAGACGCAGTTCTTCAGTAACTTGACCCTTCGGACGACCCAAATGACTAGCTAGCAGTACCTTTGCGCCTTGTCCTGTTAAATACTCAATCGTTGGTAATGCTGCGCGAATACGAGTATCATCCGTCACTTCTCCGTCTTTCATTGGAACGTTAAAATCTACGCGGCAGAACACAACTTTACCTTTTACGTCAATGTCTTTTACTGATTTCTTATTCATGCTCGTCAGGAGATCCTCCTTTATTCTGGTTTCCTTACGCATTGGACAAGTCTCTCTTTATCCTTTTCCCATTTTGCCCTCATCAAAACGAGAAATCGTGCAGAACGGATAAAAACAGAGAAAAAGGGAAAGGGATGCTTCCCCTTCCCTTGTCCGTCTTCATTATATCGTGTCTCTAGGAAAGAACCAAGTGAGTTCCTTCAGTGTGAGAAATTAAAGACCTTGTTTTGCAATGTAAGCTGCAAGGTCAACAACGCGGTGAGAATATCCACTCTCGTTATCGTACCAAGAAATGACTTTCACCATGCTGCCTTCCATCACCATTGTAGAAAGAGCATCGATTGTTGAAGAGTTTGCATTACCATTGTAGTCACCAGATACTAATGGCTCTTCGCTGTAGCCAAGGATTCCATTAAGTTCTCCTTCAGCTGCTTCTTTAAGTGCTGCATTTACATCTTCAGCTGTTACATCTTGGTTTAATTCAGCCACAAGGTCAACTAAAGAAACGTTAGGTGTTGGAACACGCATAGCGCCACCGTTTAATTTACCTTTAAGTTCAGGCAATACAAGTGAAACAGCTTTCGCAGCACCTGTAGAAGTTGGGATGATGTTTTCCGCAGCTGCACGAGCACGACGGTAGTCTTTGTGCGGAAGATCAAGAATTTGTTGGTCATTTGTGTATGAGTGAACAGTTGTCATCATACCGCGTTTGATACCAAATTTATCGTTAAGTACTTTTGCAAATGGAGCTAAGCAGTTTGTTGTACAAGATGCATTAGAGATGACATCGTGGCTAGCTGCATCGTATTTGTCTTCGTTTACACCCATAACGATTGTGATATCTTCTTCGTTAGCAGGAGCAGAGATGATGACTTTTTTAGCGCCAGCTTCTAAGTGTTTTGCAGCGTCTGCACGTTTTGTGAAGAATCCAGTAGATTCAACAACGATTTCTACGCCTTGTTTACCCCAGCTTAATTTCGCAGGGTCACGCTCAGCTGATACTTCGATTGTTTTACCGTTCACTACTAAGTTTGTACCGTCTACAGAAACCTCTGCATCTAGTTTTCCGTGAACAGAGTCATATTGTAAAAGGTGTGCAAGCATGTTAGCGTCTGTTAGATCGTTAACCGCTACTACCTCAACTTCAGGATTGTTTAATGCTGCACGAAATACGTTACGTCCAATACGTCCAAATCCGTTAATACCGACTTTTACTGCCATGATGTTTCCTCCTTTTATAGGTAACAATGTTTTATATTGAGGGATCAATTGACTCCCTTAATAACTCTTTTGCGGCTCCTTCGTCTGTGACGAGAACCGTTCGGCGGGGTTTTTTGAAATAAGCTTCAATGGCCCCTGCCTTTGATGATCCACCTGCAACAGCAATGATGTGTGGAATGCTTTCTAAATCATCTAGCTGCATGCCGACGGAGTGCACTTTGTGGACGACCTCACCATCACGATTAAAGTAATAGCCAAAGGCCTCTGTCACTGCGTCATGCTCATCAATCTTTTTTAAATCTTCAGCTGGTGTATTTCGTCTCATCGCCATTGTTTTTGCTTCACCGATCCCATGAATGAGCATCGTGGATGATTTAATCGTTTGAAGCACTTCTTTGACTGACGGCTCTTCAATAATAGAAGAGTAAGCACCTTCTGACAGCTGCCCTGGAACAAACAGCAGTTTGTAAGTACCGGAAGCTTTTTCAGCCATGTGGGCACAAATGGTGTTTGCCTGATTTTTTACATTCTCCCCAAGACCGCCTCTCGCAGGGACAAACATCATGCCTCTGTTTTTGGCATCAGGGGTCATCATTTCGGCAACGGCTTCCATCGTCGTTCCGCCAGTGACGGCGACGATATTATTTCCAGTAAACCTTTTTTTCATACATTGGACAGCAGCTCTTCCCATTTCTTGCTTCACCCACGGGGATTCGTCACTGTCACCAGAAACGATGATGACTTCTTCTAGGCCTAACTTCCTCTTTAATGTATTTTCCAAAAAGGTTAAACCTAAAACGTCCTTCATCATTCCTTCAAGCATTTCAAGCAAAGCGTGGCCTTCACTCGTCAGCATCATGCCGCTCGTTTTGACATCCAGCAGGTTTTGTTCTTTTAGAAACTGAACTTCAGCTCTTAAGATGCGCTCACTGAGACCTAGGCTCGTCGCAAGGCTTCTGCGGCCGATTGGTTCAGCTAACCTGATGTATTGCAAAATGTCGTAGCGTTTTTGCATAACGATGAGAAGATCTGGCAATAATTTTTTTTGAGCTTCCAATAAACGATTCATGGCTAACGACCCTTTCTTTTCACGTTGGACTAAAAACGTCCCACTGTGACAAAAAACGTCCCGCCACAGCCAAAAAAAATCAATCCCTGCTTTCTTTAATTATTTTAACAGGATAATCTTGCATTTTCAACTCTTACAAACACATTTAGACAAAAAATAGACACATTTTCACCGATAACCTGCTTGTCATCAAGGTTCTTGCTATGATATTTCTTTTCAAAATATTTATTTTCTTCTATATTCAATGAATTCACCATTGAAAATGTGCATGCGTGTGAGATCCGCATGCACATTTTGTTGATATAGTTGGTCTTTTAAGTTTTTGGGATGGTTCCTTCCTCTTCGGCGAAACGCTTTGCCTCTTCCTTCGGTTTGATTTTGAAATAATAAATGATGTAGCAGACAGCCATGAACGGAACGCCGCAATAAAGGCCAATCCGCTGATCCTCAATAAAGAATAGGCTGATGAGAACGATGCCAAATGCGATGAAGCCTGCCAATGGCACAAATGGATAGAGCGGTGTACGGAAGACGAGATCCTTTACATCTCCACCCGCTTTTATGAATTGTTTTCTAAAGAAATACTGAGACAAACAAATGGACATCCACACCACAACTAGAACCATTCCGGAAATCGAAATGAGCCACACATACACCGTTTTTGGTGCCACAACACTTGTGAGCAGGGATAAAGCGGATACACCCATTGTCACCAATAATGCATTGATCGGGATTTTACGCTTGGACAACTTTTTCGTAAAGCCAGGTCCTTTCCCGTCCTTTGAAAGCGACCAAAGCATACGTGATGATGCATATAATCCAGAGTTTGCTACAGATAAGACAGCTGTGATGATAATAAAATTCATGATATCTGCAGCATATGGGATGCCGACCTTGTCCAGCACGACCACAAACGGACTGTCAACAGTGCCTGCTGTCTGCCATGGAAGAAGCGCGGCAAGAACCGCAATTGATAAAACGAAAAAGACCATCGTTCTCCAAATAATATTCCGTATCGATCGAGGCAATGTTTTTTCAGGGCTTTCACTCTCACCTGCTGCAATCCCTACAAGTTCTGTTCCTTGAAAGGAGAAATTGACCGTGACCATGGTTAATAAAATAGCAAAAACACCATTAGGAAATAGTCCGCCATGATCCGTCAAATGACGAAATAAAGGGGCTGGTTCTCCGCCTTTTAGATGAATCATTCCGAAAATTGCGCCAATTCCGATGATAATAAACAATAGGATGGCAGCGACCTTGATAGCTGAAAACCAAAACTCCGTTTCAGCGAAGCTGCGAGCTGAGATGGCATTCACGGCAAATAATATCACACTAAATGCTAGGCACCAGAGCCAAACCGGGATATCTGGGAACCACCTTTGGAGCAATATGCCTGCTGACGTAAACTCCAGTCCAATCGTACACGCCCAGCTAAACCAATACAGCCAGCCGATCATAAAGCCTGTGGACGGGCCTATATATTTGGTTGCATACTCCTGAAAGGAACCGGCTGTCGGCATCGCCACTGCTAATTCTCCAAGACACAGCATGACCAAATACATTAACAGTCCGCCAATGATAAACGATAGAATGGCTCCGCCAGGTCCTGCCTGATGGATAATCAATCCTGATCCAAGGAAAAGGCCCGTACCGATGACGCCGCCTAAGGCAATCATAAAGAGATGTCTGCTTTTCATGGAACGCTCTAGTTCATTATGCTGTTCTTGCTTCAAATCCACTTCCCCACTTTCTTTCTTCTATTCATCATCCTTTGACAAAATTCGCTGTTCGTTGAAAAAGAAAGGGAGAAAGTGAAGGTTCCTCCCCCTTTGGCATTTAGGCTTGAAACAGTGCTTCAATATGACCAATTGCCCAGTCTAAATCTTCTTTTGAAATGGTCAGCGGCGGTGCAAAACGGATAACTGTCTCATGGGTTTCTTTACATAACAATCCTGCTTGCTTCAGCTTTTCACAATAAGGTCTAGCTGCCTCTGTCAGCTCCATTCCTATAAATAATCCGCGGCCGCGCACTTCCTTAATCACAGGGCTTTGAATGCGTGATAGTTTGTCTTTGAAGTATTCGCCAAGCTCCATGGAACGTGCTGCAAGCTTTTCGTCGATTAAAACATCCAGTGCAGCAAGCGACACCGCACACGCAAGAGGATTTCCTCCGAAGGTAGACCCATGAGAACCAGGGTTAAACACGCCTAATATATCGCGGTTTGCTACGACACACGAGATTGGAAAGACGCCGCCGCCTAAAGCTTTCCCGAGGATCAGCATATCTGGCTCAATGTCTTCCCAGTCACACGCAAACATCTTACCTGTTCGTGCTAACCCCACTTGAATCTCATCCGCAATGAACAGCACATGTTCTTTCTCACAAAGCGCCTTGGCATCTTTCAAGAAGCCTTCTGGCGGCATGACAATTCCCGCTTCTCCTTGAATCGGTTCTATGAGGAAAGCCGCTGTCTGTGGTGTGATAGCTTCACGTAACGCTTCAATATCTCCGTAAGGAATCAGTTTTATTCCGGGAAGCATTGGACCGAAGCCTCTTTGGTATTCTGCTTCAGAGGAAAGAGACACAGCCGTCATCGTTCTCCCATGGAAATTGCCAACACACGCAATGATTTCTGCACGATTCTCTTCGATTCCCTTAACATCATAGCCCCAGCGTCTTGCTGCTTTTACAGCGGTTTCTACAGCCTCAGCACCAGTATTCATTGGCAGTGCCATGTCTTTATTTGTCAGTTTGCAAATTTTTTCATACCAAGGACCAAGCTGATCATTATGAAAAGCTCTCGAGGTGAGTGTCACACGGTCTGCTTGTTTTTTGAGCGCCTCAATAATGAGGGGATGGCGATGTCCTTGGTTCACTGCGGAATACGCACTGAGCATATCCATATATCGATTGCCTTCAGGGTCTGTCACCCACACTCCCTCAGCCTCTGAAATCACAATTGGCAGCGGATGATAGTTTGCCGCTCCATATTGTTCTGTTTGTTGAATCAATTCATTTGTCTGTGTCATCATCTATTCCTCCTTCTGTAAGGTAGCTTCTTTCAATTGGGTTCATCTTCATCCATATGTTATGCAAGGATCGTGCCAACTTTCTGACTGCTTGATCATGAGGGTCTACCTCATTATTTACGCAAAATTTCTTTGCGCATGCCAAATTTTTTAGAGGAAACCGCAAAATTTTTCATGTAAAATAGAGGTAACGTCAGGAGGTGGCACAAGTGAAAAAAGATCTGCATGCCGCAAAGCTTGAAAATGAGATTGATTTGTATAAACAAATGCTCGATTTAATTGATGTCGGGGTTCATGCAATTGACGAGAATGGCCATACGGTTGTTTATAATAAAAAAATGATGGAGATTGAGTCTTTAAAACGCTCTGATGTTCTCCATAAAAATGTACTCGACTTCTTCACCTTTCAAGATGAGATGCACAGTACACTTGTCCAAGCGCTTCGTACCGGGAAACAAACCGTTCATGCCAAGCAGACGTATCATAATTACAACGGAAAAGAAATCACAACGATTAACCATACATACCCGCTCGTTCGAGACGGCCTCATTCAAGGGGCAGTTGAAATTTCAAATGATGTGACCAAGCTGGAACGGCTGATTCATCACAATATGAAGAAAAAAGGAAGCACACGCTTTACCTTTGATTCCATTATTGGACAAAGCCCTGCATTTTTAGAGGTGATTGAACATGCGAAACGAGCGACACGCACCTCTTCTTATGTGCTCATTGTTGGCGAAACAGGGACTGGGAAAGAACTGTTTGCTCAAAGCATTCATAACGGCAGCAGTCGGTCATCTGGACCATTTATTACCCAAAATTGTGCAGCACTGCCTGATAATCTGATTGAAAGTCTGCTCTTTGGTACACAAAAAGGGGCTTTTACGGGGGCAACTGATCAGCCTGGTTTATTTGAACAGGCGCAAGGAGGAACATTGCTTTTAGATGAGATCAACTCATTAAATCCTCCTCTTCAAGCAAAACTGCTGCGCGTCTTACAGGAGAAACGCGTGAGAAGGCTAGGCAGCACAAAAGAAATCGCTGTTGATGTAAGAGTCATTGCCAATATGAATGAGGACCCTGTTGATGCGATCGCAGGTGGACGCATGCGCAAGGATTTATTTTATCGGCTCGGTATTGTCACCTTATTTATCCCGCCACTTTCTGAGCGAAAAGAGGACATTCCTACGTTTGTGAATCATTTTATTCAAAAATATAATGAGCTGTTTCAAATGAAGGTGAAGACGGCTGACGAAGAGGTACTTGCCCTTTTCCAAGCGTATCATTGGCCAGGCAATGTAAGAGAACTGGAGCATGTGATTGAGGCGGGGATGAATATGATGATGGATGAAGACGACTTAAGCATGCATCACCTTCCCTATCATTTTAGATTTAAGCACGGGGAAGGCCGTCCTAAGGCGCAATTGCAAACAAATTCTCTGCAGCAAACCGCAGCTGCTGACACCTTTGTCTATACAAGCCCAGAACAGACGACTGATTTCCAAACCCAAATGGAGCGATTCGAAAAACAATACATCGTCCATTACTTAGAAAAAATGGACGATAATATTTCACAGACTGCAAAGTTATTGGGCATGAGCAGGCAAAGTCTGCAATATCGAATGAAAAAGCTACATATTTCTCGTCAATAATAGAGCTGTGCCATCATTCGGCACAGCTTATTGTGTATCTGACTGTTCTGCTGTTTTTTGCAGCACATCACCGAGCAGATTTTCTACATTTTTCAAATGCGTAAGCATCGCTTTCTCTGCTTCTTCTGGCTGCCTTGCCATGACGGCTTTGTAAATTTGTTCATGTTCTTCGTAAAGCTGCCGAATGGAGGCTTTCGTTGAGAATAATACGACTTTTCTCGTTTCCCGCATCGTTTCTACTAACAAGGTTGAGACTTGATTCATTAACACCTTTAATACATCATTCTTCGAGGCTTTGGCTAAGGCGAGATGGAAGGTGAGATCTGCCTCTTCACCAATTTCTTCATGTGCTTCTGCCAGCTTCATTTGTTCGAGTGCATCACGCAGCTGATGAAGGTCATCGTCCGTCCGAAGCAGCGCCGCCTTTTTAACAGCACCTGTTTCAATGATGGTTCTCACTTCAAGGAGCTGCCTGACATCATGCTGCTTCATTAAAAATGCAGGAGATAAAGAAAATGCGAGCTGTTCAGGATCGAACTGCTTCACATACGTGCCTTCCCCTTGCTTCATCTCTATTAATCCGATCGCTTTGAGAGCAGACAGCGCCTCTCTTACAGCGGAACGGCTGACTTGAAAGCTTTCTGAGAGCGCTTGAACCGAATCTAATTTTTCCCCCGGAAGAAGCTCACCTGTACGAATGAATTCGATTAATGCATCCGCAATTTCTTCATATATTTTTTTGGTTTTGATTTGTTTATATTTCAATTGGTCTCACCTCATCACTGTTGTCTATCCTTATCGGCTCATGCCCTATCTTATACTTTACCCCAAAATTTCCGTTCAGACGTCTCCCCGATTTAATTTTCAAAAAATCTTCTGTGTGCCTTGCTTTCAACAAAAAAGAAGCACCTGCCTTGTTTCTGGCAAGTACTTTTTTTTAATCATGGCGCTTCCGCAGTGTAGATGATGGAAGATTCATTTGTTCACGATATTTCGCAATGGTTCTGCGCGACACACGGATACCAAAGGTTTGCTGAAGCTGCGTCATCATTTGCTGATCTGAATACGGTTTTTTCTTATTTTCCGTTTGGATCAGCTCTGCGATGTGCGTCTTGACTGTGTAGCTGGACGCCTCTTCCAGCGAAGGTCCTTCTAGTTTTGCTTGGAAAAATTGTTTCATTTCCATGAGACCATAAGGGGTTTGCACCATTTTCCCTTTCACCGTTCGGCTGACTGTTGACTCATGCACTTGCAATATATCTGCGATTCGCTTCATCGTAAGCGGTTTCATTTTATGTTTCCCTGTAAGGAAAAAATCTGTCTGATGGAAGATAATCTCACGAACGACATGGGTCATCGTTTGTTTTCTTTGCTTCAGCGCTTGGACAAGCCAATTGTATTGCTGCTCTTTTTCCTTTAGATACACATATGCTTCATGCCGCTTCTGGTCTTGAATCATGGCGAAGTATCCTTCATTCATTTCAACGTCTGGAAAAGCGCGCTGATTCAGCTCAAATGTGATGTGGTCCTGCACGACAGTAATCGTCACATCTGGCTCTATATACACAGGGTCCTCTTCATATGAGAAATGTATGCCCGGTCTTGGTTCCAGCTGCGACACCTCATCTTGTACCGCTTGAAGTGTTTTCATTGAAACGCCTGTTTTCGCCGCGATTTCCTTCCAAGCCTTTCTTGCAAAGAGAAAGAAGTGCTCGTCGATGATCAGCTCGGCTTCATACCAGCGCTCCTTTTTTCTTCTCAGCTGAAGCAGAATGCATTCTTGTAATGATCTTGCGCCAATACCGGCAGGCTCTAGCGATTGAAGCTGATGAAGGACGGCTTCTACTTCTTCAGCTGGCACCTCTAAGACAGCTGCCATCTCGTCAACCGGTTCATTTAAATAGCCATTGGAATCAATGGACTCGATCATAAAGTCAAAGATCCTTTGATTCTTTTCACTTAGATTCAAATCAATAGCTTGTTTCTTTAAATACATTTGCAGGCTTTCTTTTTGATGCGTTCGATACGGCTCTGTCATTAGATCTTGAGATTTTTTATGATAAACTGGTTGATAGCTGTCCGTGTCTTTCCGCTCAATCAGAGGGTTCTCAAGCGCTAACTGGTCAAGATACTCGCCAAGCTCAGCGCTATTCAGCTGGAGCAGCGTAATGGCCTGCCTGAGTTCTTGTGTGAGCACCTGCTTTAATACTTGTTCTTGTTGCAGATTAAGGCTCATTGTCTCCCCTCCCTCTCATCATTTTACATGAAGATTGACGGACCGTATATACGAAATAGGAGTGATTCCCATGTCTGAACTTTTTTCCGTTCCATACTTTGTTGACAACTTGAAACAGCACATCGCCATGAATCAAAATGAAGACAAGATTCATGCCATGAATGCCTATTACCGCTCAGTGGTGTCCACACTTGTACAAGACCAGCTGACCAAAAACGCTGTGGTCTTGAAGCGTATTCAGCATCTTGATGAAGCATATCAAAAAGTGAAAAAAGAAAGCGAATGAATGAACGAAAAAGAGCACCCTTTGTCATGATGGCAAAGGGTGTTCTTCATTTGCGAAAAGCTTCTGATCCAGCCTTGATTTGTACATCATCAAAAAGCCAGACCGTCCGGTAGTATAGATGATAAAGGCAAACCATAGTCCGTGATTGTGCCAAATAGGCGTGACCGCTGCTTGAACAACGATAAACAAGATCATCGCAAACAGCATCGAATTTCTGACAGGGGCAATTTCTGTCGCACCTGTAAATACGCCGTATATGACCAAACCGAAACAAGCGGCAAACGGATAGAGAACGAGCCAGTCTGCATAGCCTAATGTCACATCAAGAAGCCGGGGAAGATTTGTAAACAAGCTCAAGATCGGCTCTTTTAAGAGAAAATAAACCGACGCAATGACGCATGCCATGACAAGTGCCCACTGTCTCGAAAGAGTTAAAGTTCTTTCATAAAGGGTACGGTCATTTGCACCAACTGATCTGCCCACAAGGATGCTGGATGCATTGGCAAAACCATCGAACAAATAAGCCATGATATAGTGAATTTGAAATAAGATGGCATTGGCCGCCAGCATCTCTGTTCCAAAAGAAGCACCTTTTGCTGTAAACATGTTAATCACCACTAGCAGACAAATCGTCCGAATAAACAAATCTTTATTCACATGAAACATTTTCTGAACTGCCTGTGTATCCATGATTTTCTTAAGAGAAGGCATCTGGAACCCGTTTTTGGAATGCTTCATGATGATCCATGCGCCTAGCACAAAGGCAGTTAATTCAGATATCAATGTCGCAGCCGCCACCCCTTTGACTGCAAACGAAAACACATGAACAAGCAGAAGGGCAAGGACCATATTCATGACATTGATCAAGATTTGTAAAGAGAGGGCTTCTTTCATTTTTGCCATTCCCATCAGCCACCCTAATATCACATAATTCATCAAGGTAAACGGGGCACCCCAAATACGAATATGAAAATAATCTGCTGCAAATTGCCGGACATCCGCAGCGGGAGAAATCACTAGAAAAGCAGATTGAATAATTGGCCATTGCAGGGCAATAAAACAAAGGCCGACAATGATGGCGATTAAAAAAGGTCTTAGAAAAGCAAGTACGCCCTGCTCCTCACTCTGCGCCCCGTTTGCCTGGGCGGCAAAAGCAGATGTACTCACCCGCAAAAAACCAAAGAGCCAATATAGTGTACTGAAAATGAGACTGCCAACCGCGACGCCTCCAATATAAGCGGGATTGGCGAGCTGACCGACAACTGCTGTATCAACAGCTCCAAGTAATGGAGTGGTCATCGTTGAGATGGTTAAAGGAATGGCCAAAGCTAAATACGCTCGATGGTTCACGATGCCACCTGCCTTTCATGAAAAATAGCCTCTTCTAAAAGAGGCGTTGATGAAATGAAGATTTACCGAACCGGTCTGCCAATTGTTCGGGACAAAGGATGGTCTGCGAGCATTGCATCTCTCATTTTCTGCACCGCTGTCTCTTCTGATGAAAAGAAATCATCCTTTGATTGAAATTGAGCAACAAGTTCACCTTGATCCAATATCGCCAATTGATCACTTACATGATAGGCTGCCGTCATATCATGTGTAATAAATAAGTAAGCGACACCCAGTTCCTTCTTTAATTCTACTAATAAATCTAAAATGACAGCCTGTGTAACCATGTCTAAGCTGCTGACGGATTCATCCAGTACGACGAGCTTTGGCTGCAGCAATAAGGCTCTTGCGATGTTGATCCTTTGCAGCTGGCCGCCGCTGAATTGATGCGGATATTTAGACAAGTCCTTTTCACTGAGCCCGACTCTTTCCAGCCAGTGAATCAACACGTTTTTGCGTTCTTGTCGGCCCATAGCTTCATAGTTTTCAAGCGGCTCGGATAAAATTTGTTCGACTGTCCACCTTGGATTCACCGCCGAATATGAATCTTGAAACACCGCTTGCACATGCCGGCGATAATGTTTGCGTGTTCGCTGATCTGCACAATATATATCCTGCCCTTCAAAAAGGACCTGACCGGCTCTTGGTTTCTCTAGACCAAGTATGATGCGGCCTAGTGTACTTTTCCCTGCGCCGCTTTGCCCCAGCAATGCGAGGCATGTGCCTTCTTCAATGATTAAATTGACGCCGCTTAAGACTTGGTCTGCGCCTTTTTTTCTCATCAGAAACGACCGGCTGTTGTATGAATGACTAACTGCTTTCACTTCTAATAAATGCAAGGGCCTTCTCACCTCAAATCGGGCAAACAGCTGGGATGGATGGACGAGCTGCTAATAGTTTCTTTGTATAATCATGCTTCGGGTTTTCAAAAAGCTCAAGCACTTCTGCCTTTTCAACCATTTCTCCTTGTCTCATGACGACAACCTGATCTGCCATTTCTGCAATGACGCCAAGATCGTGAGTAATGAGCAAAATGGCAGTTCCATACTCATGACGAATTTGGTTTAGGTGCTCAAGCACCAGCTTCTGCGTGTGTACATCTAAAGCAGTTGTTGGTTCATCTGCTATGAGAAGAGGCGGGTGCATGCAGGCTGCCATGGCAATCATGACACGCTGCAGCATGCCGCCGCTTAGTTCAAAGGGATACTTGTTTAACAGCTTATCTGGCTGCGGCAGATTCATCTGCGCTAACGCATCCATTGCCTTCGCTCGTGCCTGCCTTTTACTGACAGCGGTATGCCGGCGGATGGTTTCAATCAGCTGATGACCGATCGTCCATACTGGTGTAAAGCTGTTCATTGGATTTTGCATAATATATGAGATGTCTTTGCCCCGAATAGAGCGCATATCCTTTTCACTCATACCGATCAATTCTCGTCCTTGTAATGTGATGCTGCCAGTGACTTCCGTTGTTTTCGGGTCAAGCATATGTAAGATCGACATACTTGTCACCGTTTTCCCGCAGCCGCTCTCACCTATTAATCCAACGATTTGACCACGCCCTACTTCAAACGATACGTCCTGAATAAGAGAGGTTGTCCCATGAGGCGTTTTCGTCTGCACATGCAGGTTCTCTATTTGTAAAATGGACTCTTGCACATCGATCATTCCTTTACACACGGCGTTTGATACCATATTTCTCTGAGAGGGCCTCTCCTAGTAAATTAAAGAGGACC
Organism: Bacillus sp. NMTD17; assembly: GCF_002998735.1. NCBI lineage: Bacteria > Bacillati > Bacillota > Bacilli > Caryophanales > Bacillaceae > Bacillus > Bacillus sp. NMTD17. Next base: position 644,904 of record NZ_PVRH01000001.1, on the reverse strand, counting down.
ACGACAGCCATGATCACAAGACCTGGGTACAGCATCAACTGAGGATTCGTTTGAATGTACGACTTCCCTTCATGGATCATCGCTCCCCATTCAGGCATAGGAGGCTGAACGCCTAATCCGAGAAAGGACATCGCAGAAATGTCCATAATCGCCCAGCCCATTTCGAGTGTACCAATGACCGCGAGCGGCGGCAGGACATTTGGAATCATATGCTTTCTCATGATGTTCCAGTGGGACGTCCCGCTGATTTTTGCGGCAGCAATAAAGTTCTGTTCTTTTAAACTCAGCACCATTCCTCGAAAGACGCGAGCATAGTATACCCATTGTACCAGCATCAAGGCAAGCACTACTTGAGAAAGTCCAGGACCGAAGATGCCGACTAATCCAAGAATCAGCACCAGGTTCGGGAATGCCATGATCCCGTCACAGATTCTCATCAAGACGTGATCGATCCAGCCGCCTTTGTAACCTGACAACAAACCAACGATTAACCCAATCAATAAAGAAGAGAGAAAGATTAATAACGCACAGCCTAGTGAAACACGTGCACCATATAAAATTCGAGATAAATTGCATCGGCCTAATTGATCTGTCCCAAGAGGATACTCCCACGAAGACCCCTTTAGCTTCATCGCTAGATTGACAGCTGCCGGATCATGTGGAGCGATCCACGGTGCACATACTGTCACAATCAGCAATAGACCAAGGAGCACCACACAGATCGAGATCATCTTTTGATGAGAGAAGAGATATTTTCCTTTTGTCATCATGGCTGGCGGCCTTCCTTTCTGGAAATACGGGGGTCAATGATCAGTTGGAGCAAGTCCACAATCAAGCTGCTCAAGATAAAGATACATGCTGCCATGAGGACATAGAATTGAATGACCGGCAGATCCCGGTTAAAGATCGCTTCAATAAAGAAGCGCCCAAACCCCGGCCATGAAAAAACCGCCTCTACGATAATGGTTCCTGTCAGCAGCTTGCCAAGATTCACCCCAAGCCCTGTCAGCATTGGCGATATCGCGATTCTCAATACATGCTTGAACATGATCGACCGTTCCTTTAATCCTCTGATTCTCGCATATTGAACAAAAGGCTCTTGAAGCGCCTCACTCACACTTGATCGTAATAGCCTTGTATACGTAGCAATTAAAGGGACGGCCAGTGTGATCGACGGCAGGATGAGATGCTCCCATGTTCCGACCCCTTCAACTGGTAAAAGATCGAGCTTCACTGAAAAAAAGAAGATGAGCAAATACCCCAAGACAAACGTCGGGATAGATGCTCCTAAAAAAGAAATAAGCCGGCTCATATGATCAACGACGCCATTTTTCCTCATGCCGCTGAAAAAGCCGAGCGGAATGCTGACACAAATAGCAATCAATAGACTAGTAAGCGCCAATTGAATCGTCGCTGGTATTCTATAGATCACCTCATTGAGCACAGGCTGGTTGGACATATACGACTGGCCAAAATCAAGGTGAATGGCTTTTTCAATGGTGTGAAGATACTGCATATAAAACGGTTGGTCTAAACCAAATTCATTTCGTTTTTGCGCTAAAATTTCATCCGTAGGCTGGATATGAGCCGCTGCTAAATATGCCTCAGCCGGGTCAACTGGTGAAAGGTGAATCATACCAGTCGTAAAAAGTGTGGCTAATAAAAATACAGGGATGATTGATAGCATGCGTTTGACGATATAGCGGCCCATTTCCTTACCTTCCTTCTATTACTTCAGCTTAATGCCTGTGAATGGATGTTCATCACGATTTGCTGGGAACTCAAAGTCCTTCACATTTTTTTGATAAACGGCTGTCTTTTTAAAATAAGAGATTGGCACAATCGCCCCTTGATCCTGTAATGAAGATAACACAGACGAATAAAGTGCTTTTCGTTTGTTTTCATTGGTTGTTGATGGAATTTCGCTCATTTCTTTGATCAGCTTGTCCTTATTTGGATAGGCTGAGATGGCTTCTTTGAATCCAAAACCATCTGATGAGACGACGTTCATAAATGTATGCGGATCATAAGGCGCTCCGTAGTTGCTAAAGAAGTTCATATCAAATTTGTTGGCTTTAAAGCGCTGCACCTGTGTTGCCAGCTCCACACCTTCAAGTTTGACGCCAACGCCAATGGCTCCCCATTCTGCTTGAAGCGTCTCAGCCATCGCTTTTTGAATCGATTCTGCTGAGTCATACATCATACTAAATTCAAGCGCTTTTCCATCTTTTTCACGAACGGTTTTTCCTTTTGGAAGTGTCCAGCCTGCTTCATCCAGCAATGCTTTCGCTTTGTCTACATCATACTGGAAAGACTTCACCTTAATATCAGATGTGTAAGGCATGTTGGTCGGCAATATGTGATCTGCTTCATCCTCTAAGCCAGAGGTGACACCTTCTACCATTGATTTCTTATTAATAGCATATTGAAGGGCATGACGCACTTTCTCATCTGACAGCTGATCCACTTTTGTGTTCATGACAAGCTGTCTCGTTGCTACAGGCTCTGACATTTTTGTTTCATACTTGCCGCTCGCCTCTAGCTGTTTGTAGGCATCAAGGCTAATGGTTCCTTCTCCGTAAAGGACATCTACATCGCCTTTTTCAAATGCCATGACTCTCGTTTCCGCATCTGGGATCACCTTGACTTTGATTTCTTTAACCTTTGGTTTTTCTCCCCAATAATGATCATTTCGTTCGAAAATGGCATAGTCATCTTTTTGATATGTTTTTAATACCCAAGGGCCTGTCCCCACTGGTTTTTCAATCCCTTTTGACGTATCTCCGTTTTTAGGGAAGCCTGCTTCTCCTAAGAAACGAACCGGGCGGACAACTGCTAATTCTTGAACAGTTGGATAATATGGCTCTGTTAATGTGAGTTTAAACGTTTTCTTGTCTACTGCTTCTGTCTTTTTGATTTTTTTTATAACACCTAACCAGCTATGTATATCCTTGTTTTTTAAGATGGAATCAAAGTTCTTTTTCACAATGTTAGCATTAAACTCAGATCCATCTGAGAACGTCACATTGTCTCTTAAATGAAAAGTATACACCTTGCCATCCTTTGAAACATCCCATGATTTCGCTAATTCAGGTTTTAGCTTTCCATTCTTTTGATAGCTGACCAATGGCTCATAAATCATTGATTGTGCAAACAATTGCGATGGGTTGTATACGTGCGGATTCATTTCGCCAATATCTCTCGGCCAAGCCATCGTGATCATGTCAGGATGATCCTTGTTTCCTTCTGCTCCATTGTTTGCTTGAGAGCAGCCTACTAATAAAAAGATTAGCAGGAAAGGTAATACTGTATTTATTTTAATTTTCGGAAAAAATTTACTCCAAATAGACATAAGATGTTCCTCCTAATTGACGCTGATAATCATTTTCATTTTAAGGAGGAAGGACCCCTTTGTCAATATCATATTTAAAACGAATTGACAATACATATACCTATTTATTCCATTAATTGATGAATTTGATAGAAAGAGAGACAGGCTGCTTACGAATGAGCAGCCTGTGAAGAGGTGAATGTTTTTTCTCGCAGGGCATTATGAAGTGTGTCAATGATACGATCCTGTTCAGCTTCTGTCATACTTGTTCCAGAGGGGAGACAAAGCCCTGTTTCAAATAACAACTCAGATACGGGAGTGCCTTTCGCTGCTGAATAAAAAGGACAATCACGAAAGAGCGGCTGCTGGTGCAGCGGCTTCCATACACGCCTTGCTTCGATCTGTTCTTTTTCTAGTGCAGCAATGATGTCCACTGGAGACGTTCTCTTATCACGATCAATAGTCAATGTCGTCAGCCAGCGGTTGGACTTGGTGCCTTGATATTCTGGCATGAAATACAGGCCCTCTACCTTAGATAAAGCATCCTGATAACGCTTGAAAATGCGTCGCTTCTGTTCAACACGCTCGTCCAATATTTCCATCTGAGCAATCCCGACGCCTGCTAGCAGGTTGCTCATGCGATAGTTGTATCCTATCTCTTGATGCTCATAATGCATGGCGCGTTCTCTAGCCTGTGAAGCGAGAAAGCGGCAGCGTTCGATCGCAGCTTCATCATCACTCACAAGCATACCGCCACCTGATGTTGTAATGATTTTATTTCCATTAAACGAATAGACACCGAACCTGCCCATTGAGCCGCTTTTTTTCCCTTTATATAGAGCACCTAACGATTCAGCCGCATCCTCAATGACTGGTACATCATATGCTTCACACAACGCCAGAATCTCGTCCATTTTTGCGCTTTGTCCATATAAATGCACGACAATAACAGCACGGGGTCTTTTTCCAAGTCGTTTTGATTCCACAAAGGCTTTCTCTAAAGCAAGCGGGCACATATTCCATGTATCTCTTTCAGAATCAATAAAAACGGGTGTGGCTTGTTCGTATAAAATCGGATTTGCAGTTGCAACAAATGTGAGGGTGGAACAAAAGACAATGTCACCTTTTTGAACGCCAATAAGCTTTAATGCAAGGTGAATTGCTGCTGTTCCAGAAGATAAAGCCGCTCCTGCATTCACTCCTGCATAGCGTGCGACTGCCTGCTCAAATTCATTCACAAGAGGTCCAAGCGGTGCAATCCAGTTACTCTTGAAAGCTTCCTCTATTTTCAGATACTCTTTTCCGCTCATATGCGGTGGTGATAAGTAAATTCGTTTCCTTTCTTGCATCATTTCCCACCTTCTCTCCGATCTTTGATTTCTATTGCAGGAATGCCTACAGCGACTTTCTGATCGTGTATATCTTTTGTTACTGCGGCTCCTGCGCCAATGATTGTCCAGCTTCCGATCGATATCCCGGGTATCACAACAGCACCTGCCCCAATATGGGTACCCATTCGTACAGACACACAGCCAGTTAACACTGCTCCTGGTGATAGGTGCACAAACGATTCGAGTATACAGTCATGCTCTACGATAGATCCTGTGTTGATAATCGCATGTTCACCGATTGCTGCATCTGCTTGAACCACTGCTCTTGCCATCACGACAGTTCCCCCTCCAATCACCGCTGATGGACTTATGACCGCCTCTGGATGGATGAGTGTGGCAAACGCCTTGTTTTCAAATGAGAGGCGTTCCTTTACTAGCTGTCTCATCTCATTTTGCCCAATAGCAATCAGCCATTTCATATGAGGCATTGTCTCTCTCAGCTGTTGACTCATGGAGATCGGTCCATACAAGATGCCGCTTTGAGTGGCCTCCTCTTCAAATTGATCATCTAATACGGCACATAATGAGTAATCGGGATGTGCAACAATCATTTCCTGAATGACTTTGCTATGCCCGCCAGCCCCAATTAAACCTATGGGTTGCTCTTTACATATCGGTTCCTTTGAATTTTTCAGCTGTGGCATGATGCGGCTGCTGCACCCCCTCTGTTTTGATGACTTTCAGCAAGGTCATCCATAAAATTTTCATATCAAGCCAAAACGTTTGATGCTCGACATACCAGAGGTCATAGGTGAATTTCTCCTCCCAGGAGATCGTGTTCCTTCCATTCACCTGTGCCCATCCAGTAATGCCAGGCTTTACAAGATGGCGCCTTGCTTGCTCCTCTGTATACATCGGCAGATACTCCATCAGAAGAGGCCTTGGTCCAACGAGACTGAGCTCTCCTTTTAGGACATTGACTAATTGCGGCAATTCATCAAGACTGAGCTTGCGAATCAAGGCGCCGGTTTTTGTTAATCGAAGATGATCTGGCAGGAGCCCTCCGTGCTCGTCGCGTTCATCGGTCATCGTCCGAAATTTATATAGCATAAATGGCCGGCCATACAGACCAGGCCGCTTCTGCCGAAACAACACAGGCGTCCCAATTTTCCACCGAATCAGCCCATAAATCAGAAGAAAAAGAAGACTGCCTGCGATGAGCAGCGTCAATGCCACCATCACATCTAACATTCTTTTCATCATTAAATCTCCTTATCTCACTAGCGGGAAACAGCTTGTTTTACCTTATGCACCAGCTGCTGCCGCTCTCGTTTTGTTCCTGCAAATTGATACAAGTAGCCCATATAGAGAATGAAACAAAGACCACCAATACAAAACAGCTCCAACCATGAGTTCACGTCATAAAACGCCTGAATCCCTGCACAGACGCCCCAAATCATGAGTGCTCCTGCAAGTGGAACCAATGTATGTTTGTAAAAGATGGTGCGTTTCTGATTCGTGATGCGGGCCGTATAAAATGGCAGAAACACGATATTTTTCATCAATAAAACTATCGCTCCTGCTGATGCAATGCCATATAAGCCAAGCTGAAGCATATGAGTCAATCCATAGGCAAAAATCACATTGGATACTCCTAATATGAGCGTGACCACCGCTGGAACTTTCAATCGATTAAAAGCGGTCGGCACATATGTCAGCGGTAAAAACATCAAGGTCAAACATAAATAAGCTGCATGAATCATGAGAAGCCATTTCAGCTCTTCAAAGGCAGGTCCAAGCCATAAAAGCATGAGCGGACCGGCGAGCCCTCCTAGTAAAGCGGCTGGGAACGCGACAAATAAACCGCTCCATTTAATGGCACTGGCTGCATATTGGATGAGACCTTCTTTGTCTTGATTCGAGTAAAATTTCGTGATCGTTGGGGCAAATACAACCGCCAGTGTCCCTGCGAGTGTGCGTAATAATAATGGGAATTGTAAAATCGCCGCATACTGTCCCGTCGCTTCCGCTCCAATGAGCAGGTTGGTCATCAATAAGTCAATTTGTAAAAACAACAAAATTCCCATTTGCTCAAAAGAATGCCAGACCCCTGATCGAACAAGTGTGAGACTAGAAGATAATGAGACGTGCCGCCACTTAAACGAAAACCAAGGAATGAGTTTTTTAAAATAATAGATACCGATTCCCATAGCCCCCAAGCTTCCTATGACGGCCGCAAGCGGAATATGCCAGATGGCTGGTGCCGTCCATGTAAACAGCATCACAATCATAAATGCCCTCAAAAACATCTGAATGGCCTGACCAACACTTGATACATATAACTTATTCGCATAAAACGGCGCAGCCCCAATGCCGGACATGACAAAATTGAGCATAAATAAAAGACCCCCTAATATAAAAGCGGTCTGTGTGTCTTTTGCGAGATGAACAGGCACATGAAGCCACTCTACCAGCTGACGGGACATGAACAGACAAAACAGAAAAAGACTGATCGATAAAAAAATGGAACTAACGAAATAAGATGAGAGATAGCGCTGCGCCTTCTCCATTTCTCCTTTATGAGCCGCCACAGAAAAAAAGCGCACCACAACAGCACTTAATGAAGCCGTAATAACCGATAAATAGTTGATCATATTTTGCGTCAGATGGATTAAGCCGAATGCTTCCACTCCAAGTGTATGAACGATGTACGGTGTTAAACAAACAGACATAAGCATCATCAAGACAAACGTCATGAAGTTTGCACTGGCATTGTAAAGAAACGCTCGATTCATTTTGTTTTCACGCAGCGTTTAAAAGCTTTCATCCAGCTTCCTCTCCCTTTTGTCCGCTCGTTTTCATCAGCTGATGAATCGCCTCTTTCACAGCCGCCTCATTCGGTTCTTTTAATAGCGTCAAAAACGGAAGATGAGCCACCCATTCATACCCTTCCATCACCTTATGATCAAACGACCTGAGGACAACACACGGTGTATGCGTAATCGCACAAAAGATCATGCCATGAAGCCGATCTGTCACGACGACCTGCGCCTTTCTTAACTCTGTCCATAAGGCAGATAATTCATCTAAGCGAGTCGTTCGATCAACTCGTTTGCCAATTGTCGTTGTGATGAAACCGACTTGATCATACGTGTCTTGAATATGCTGCTGCAGCTGCTGCCGGCTCTCCTTGGTGAGATAGGCTTCCTTATCCTCACGCAGACAAAGCAGAACCCCTTCACGTTTTTGTTCCTTTGATGCTTCGTCTAATGTCAGCACCATATCAGGCTGTTTCCACACATCTTGATCAGAGAAGTGCTGCTTCATCCATGTATAGGTTGTTTGATCTCTTGCCATGAGAAGCAGCCTTGGATGATGTTTGTATGTCTGAATGGCGCGGCGTTCCTCTCTTTTTCCTCTCTTTGTTTCTGTAAAATGGGCAGTGGCCGGCAGTTGAATCACCGGATAGGACTTAAAGGTCTTCATGATAAATTGTCTCGTCCATTCTTCATAACGGTATAAGTCCCCCATATTGCCCCCACCGATGATACAGACGATGTCTTCTGGGTGCCGCATACGCTTTAACGGACGAGCGAGGCGATAGATCTCTTTCATGTCCACTTCCATGATGTCATAAGCGGGAAAGTGCTCTTTTAAAAAACAATAACTCGCATAGGCAATCGCATGATCCCCTAAATTATCATGCCCCGGCAGCAGCGTGAGAATGATTTTCTTCTGATGACTCAGCTCTGGCAGGCTTTGGCGGCTCAGTCGATATTCAAGTGGATATTTAACCTTTAAGAGCAGCCACTCTGCGGCGTGCGCCTTCAATTGCTGCAATGTCAATCCCATCACCCCTATTTCCTTGTTTGATATTCGATCCATTTTTGATAGCTTGAAGCGGCGGCAGAAAGCGGATAAACCAACCGGCACTTAGCAAGGAATAAAATCATTCGCTTTCGAGCGGTGAGCTTCGATGGTTCCACTTGTTTGACGGCATACAGAAAGGCCTCGTGTGTCACCATTTCCCGCATGTGATCAAGCTTTTCCCGAATAGAGAGGGCATTTTGGCTCTTCCATTCGTTGAGCATACAATGAAGAGTATGATTGACAATAAAAAAATCAAGTGCCTTCTCATACAGAGAGATGTCATCATATTCTTTCAAAAACAAGCGCTGCGCATGATAAAAGGTCAGTCCATGATGAAAATACTGCTTCTGATATCGCTGCACAATAGATGACAGATGAACCCTGTAGTAATAAAGAGGTTCATGAACAAAGGCGATGCTGCGTGATAAAGAAAAACAGCGCAGCGTCACATATTGATCTTCTATGTTCTCAAGTTCCCCCCTCAGCGGAAATCGAATGTGATGTTCTTCGATAAAGGCACGCCGATACAGCTTATTCCATGAAAACCCCGTGATGTCTCCGTGCAATAACGCTTCAATTAAACTCGTCTTTTCGGCTGATCGCTGGGCTAACAGCGTTGTTGGTATGGTTCGCTTTGACTGTTCAAATTGAATCCAGTACTCACTGACAACAAGATCTGCGCCGGTCATTTCAGCTTTTTCATACAAGGCTTCACAGTAATGAGGCGCGAGAATATCATCTGAATCAATAAAGGCGATATACGTCCCTTTTGCTTCTTCGATGCCCCGGTTCCTCACAGCGCCTAACCCTTGATTGGTTTGATGAATGACCCGAAAGCGCTGATCTTGCGCAGCAAACGCTTCAAGATATTCTCCGCTGTGATCCGTCGATCCATCATTCACGAGAATCACCTCTATATCTGAAAAACTTTGATCTGCAATTGATTGAAGGCATTGCTCCACATATTGACTCGTATTGTAGACTGCGACCAATAGACTGATAGCTGGCATTACAACATGCCCCACCTTTCTCCAAATCTACTTTGTAAATATCGTCCTGTACGGTAAAACAGATGAATCGAACGGCATCAGCATGATGCTGTACAGAATATAGCAAACAGCAATCCCTACATAGATAAAGACATTAGACCGCTGATCAAAAATACGGGTGAAATATGGCAGTAAAATGAGCTGATACAAGCCAAAATAAATATGAAATCTTGCATAAATGACATCCTTTGTAGCAAGGATGCCAAACAAGAAACCGAGCAAACAAAAATTCACAACGTAATCACTCTCAGGCGTCAGCTCACGAAGTCGTTTTCGATAAAGGAAAGCAAGCAAAAGCGGCAAAACCAACACACCAATTTTTGTCACATTCATTCCATTCGTATTCGTTGTGAGCCATTCCTCGTAATGCCCATATGAACTGCCTTGCAGCATCACGACAAACACGGAAACAAAGCGGTCATAAAGAGCGGTTAACCCTAAGAAAATCATGCATAAAACCAGCATCATCCAAGACCACGATTTTGTTCTCACGATAAAATACACAGGAATCATGATGAGAGCCGATGAATGAAACAATGAACATACGAGGACAAGCGGAAAATACAATTTCCACTGACCATTGATCACAAGACGGATGGCATAAAAAAGAACCGCAGCCACCATATACTGACGCATGCCATTAAACGAAGCGTAATAATGAAAAGTGCCGAGAAAAAGCAGCATACTCAGCTCAAAGGGACGGCCATATTGAATGAGCGTCTTGATGATAAAAAAATAGGTGATCGCCCCAACCGAGATATACATGATTTGCGGATCACGGGACAGTTGATTGAGCATCCATAAAATAAACGTAAATCCTGGGTCAGTGGCCGCCTTGTCCACACCAAGTCCGAATATATGCCAAGGCTTTTCATAATTGACGGAGAACTCATACATCTGTCCATATGTGACAAAATCGGTTCCTACTTTGTACCGAATACCAGCGACAATACAAAGAAACAAAAACGGAAATAACACCAGAATCTTGTTAGGCCGCCATCCGCTTTGAATGGTATCATCACGCCTGCCGTAAAATGCGGCAAAGCTCGACCATAAATAGACCATGATCATGTTCACCAAATAAACCGCCATCTGCCATTCCTTCCTTACAGTCCATATCCATTCATCACACGTGTGATGTTCTGTTTGACATCAAATCCTCTTTGTTCAAGCTGGGACGTAATGGTCTCTTGAAGAGGAGGCTCTGCATGATATGCTTCAAGCACCGCCTTCATCCATTCATGCGCAGAATCCCCCAGCGACATTCTTTTCACAAGACCGCAGCCTAAATCCACTTCCTCTGTAATATGATCTGAAATCACACAAGGCAATCCAGATGCCTGTGCTTCCACTAATACAAGCGGAAGTCCTTCAAACAAGGATGGCATCACAAATACATCAAATGCTTTCATATACTGCGGAACGTCTGATACGACGCCTGTAAAGACAATGTCGTCTAACAAGCCTGCCTTCTCCGCATATGATTCAACCACCTGCCTCAGTGGTCCATCCCCTACAAGGACAAGTTGAAATGAGACCCCTTGTTTCTTTAAGGTCTGTGCCAGTTCCATAAAAAAAACGTGATTTTTTTGCTCATGAAACCGGCCAATATGACCAATAATCATGCTCTTTTCGTGAAGACCCCGCTGCTTTTTGATCTTCACCTTTTCGTCTGGATCAGGCTGAAAGAAAAGGGATAAATCAATCCCATTCGGCAGCACCTCAACTTGTCCATTCTTCATTTTTTTCTGCCCAAATAAAAAGGAACCGGCATCCTCACCGCATGCAACAAGCTGTGTAGAAAATGCAAAGATCAGCTGGCGAAACCATTTGAGCATCATATGGTCTACCCAATTTGGCGACTGTTTCCAAGCTGTATTATGCGAATGACAAATCCGCACCTTCACACCCGCCAATTTCGCAGCAAGTGCGGAGAAACCTGTTTGAAAATCCGTATGGGCATGCACTGCCTGATACGGTCCTGTTCGTTTGATTGTCTTTGTCAATGTTTTCACAAATGCCAAAGGAGAGGACGCCCCAATACTTGGGACGTACAAGATGCGTCCCCCGAGCCTCTGAATTTCCTCATCATAATCACAGACATCCTTTCGGTGGGTAATAAAGTCAAATTGAAGGACATTTCTATCGAGTGCACGATAGATGTTCATGATCATCGTTTCAGCCCCGCCGCGGTTCATCCCGCCCACAATATGGAGTACACGCTTTGGCTCACTCATCCCGAATCGTCCTCCTTTTCAACAAAGACGCCTCCAACTTCCGCTGGTGATAAAATTTCATGATCTTCGGTGATAAACAGGCGCGGACCACCGGCTTTAGTGCAAACAGATAATGAACCGGCGACAATTTTAATAACCAGCATGCTTTTAAAACGAGCCAGGCATTATCCATCGAATATTGAAACTTACGGCGCTGAAAGGCCGCTTCATCCTCTCTCACAAGGTATAACGGCTCTTGTAAATTAAAGCCTTTTCTCCCCGCAGCAAAAAAACGGATCCAAAGATCGATATCTTCCATCCGCCTTGTTGTTTTCACAGAGCGATACCCATGTAAAGCCTTGTATGCAGCAGCCCTCATCATAATGGTTCCATGACAAAACGGCGTCCCTCTTGCCAGCACTTTCCGATCAGGCTCTGAAATCAGTGCACGTACACCTTTTGTACCCGATTCATCAAACACCGTCATCGCCGTACCGACCACATCATATTCAGGATGTGTTTCTAGGAAATGAACCTGTTTTTCTAAACGAACTGGTACTGATACATCGTCGCCATCCTGCCGTGCAATCAAGTCTCCCCTTGCTTCAGCGAGACAGCGATTCAGACTGGCAGCGAGCCTTTGATTATGCTCATTGCGGATAAGGCGAATTCTTTCAGGGTCTCGTTTTGTATAAGACAGCACTTTTTCATAGGTGCCGTCTGTTGATGCGTCATCACATATGATGAGCTCCCAGTTGTCATATGTTTGATGAAGAATGGATTCAATACTTTCTTCTACTGTGTCTTGGCAATTGTAGACGCCCATGATGATAGACACCTTTGGCTTACGCATGCTCACATCACCTTCTCTGCTTGATCCATATAGGTTGTATAAATTTCTTCCATAGCACTCACCGCCTGCTCCTGTGCAAATGCATGCGCTAAGGAGCGTCCCGCTTTTCCCATGAGGGGCAGCTGATCCCTTTTGTGATAGAGCTGGTGCAAATATTCAGCCAAGCCATTTACATCATGCGGTTTGACTAAAAAACCATTGACGCCATGTCTGATCAGCTCACAGTGTCCTCTATTTTCTGTTGCAATGACCGGCTTTTCCGCAGACATTGCTTCAAGCAGATTCATGCCGAGCCCTTCTCTCAAACTAGTCGACACACATACATCACTCATATGCATCCATTCCTCAATTTGTTTGCAAAAACCAGCAAAGTGGACATGCTTTTCAAGATGGAGCCCGCAAACCAGCTTTTCATACATCGGCCTCATTGTGCCTTCCCCGGCAAATACGATCTTCACATTTGATATTTTCCTATATATCTGGGCACATGCTTTGATGAGCATCCCTTGGTTTTTATTTGCATTTAATTCACCAGCACACAGCACAATAAAATCTTCCGAGGAAAAGCCATAGACTGCACGAAGACGCTGCTTCTCTTTTTCATCAACTGGTGCAAATCGTTTCATATCCACACCCATACCGGGAACATAATAGACAGATGAACGCTCTTTTGATAGACGATCTGCTCTTTTAAAATCCTCTCCATTAATAGTGATCAAAGCGTCTGTATGGCGGGCGAGCCATCGCTCAATCGGATAATAGAGCAGCCAGTTTTGAAGCGGCGCCCCCTGCCAAAAGTGAAAGCCGTGTGCTGTGTAAAGAACCTTCGTCCCTTGTTTGCGCGCGCTTTTGGCTGCAAGTCTGCCAATAACACTTCCCATTGGTGTGTGACAATGGATGAAGTCGTAGTGCTCTTTCGCTAACAGCTTCTTCAGCTCCACATACGCAAACCGGTTGTGCACATGAAAAGGTGAGCGCTGAATCGGAATTGAGTGCGCTTGATCCACATAGGGCAGCTCCAGCTGACCATTTGCTGCTGTATGCACTTCCCATCCTTGTTCCTGAAACCACCGGAAATATGGAAGGTGAAATGCCTTAAAATGATAGTCAACCGTTGCGCAAAACAAGACTTTTTTCTTCATTGGCAAGCGCTTCCTCCTCTCTGGTCATCTGTTCAGACAACAAATCATGCGATTCGATGGCAGCAAACAATGCTTCTCTCATTTGCTCTTCACTCATCATGTCAAATTCATGGATAAAGCGGTTCAGCACATATGGGTCCCCATCCAGCGCATGACCGATATGAATTTTCGGAAAAATTTGTTCCTGTGCTTTTTCATGCTGGTTGAGTAATTCTTCATACATTTTCTCCCCAGGACGAATGCCTGTGAACGTAATCGGAATCTGGTCTGTGGTATAGCCTGAGAGGTGAATGAGGTTTTCTGCGAGGTCAACAATTTTCACTGGCTCCCCCATATCTAATACAAAAATCTGTCTTCCTTCTGCCAGTGCACCCGCCTGAATGACAAGCCTTGATGCTTCTGGAATGGTCATAAAATATCTTGTCATGGCTGGGTGCGTGACCGTGACCGGCCCGCCTTGTTCGATCTGTTTCTTAAAAATTGGAATGACGCTTCCCCTGCTTCCGAGTACATTTCCAAATCGAACCGCTACAAATTTTGTTTCACTGCTTGCCCCCATTTGCATGATCAGCATTTCAGCAAATCGCTTTGTGGCGCCCATCACATTGGCAGGATTGACCGCTTTGTCAGAGGAAATGAGGACGAATGTTTCAATGCCATGCTCATGTGCAGCTTCTGCGACATTTTTTGTCCCGATAATATTGTTTTTCACTGCTTCTTTTGGACTGATCTCCATGAGCGGGACGTGCTTATGTGCCGCGGCATGATAAATCATATCCGGCTGAAACTGACGAACGATTTCACTCATTTTCTGTTTATCTTGGATATCTGCAATTTGTGGATAGAGACTGATGGTGTCCCCATAAATTTCTTTCAGCTCTAGTAAAATAGAATGAATGCTAAATTCCCCGTGTCCCACAAGCACAATCGCTTGAGGAGCAAACACACAAATTTGACGACAGATTTCTGACCCAATCGATCCGCCTGCTCCTGTGACCATAATCGTTTTCCCCTTTAAATGGACAGATAGACGGCTTGAATCTAATTGAATCGGTTCTCTTCCGAGTAAATCCTCTGGCTGTACATCCCGTAATTGATTCAGCGCATGAGTTCCTTTTAAAATCTGCTCCATCTCTGGCATGATCTGCGTTTTGACCCCAGTCGCTACGCATTCCTTATACAGCCCTTTTAAGGTATGGCTGCTTTTGGACGGAATGGCGATGATGATCTTTTGAATATCCATCATCACAACAGCTGTTTGAATCTGTTCTTTTCCCCCTAGAACAGGCAGTCCCATGATTTCAAGCTTATGCTTCGTCTTGTCATCATCTATGAAGGCGACTGGTTCAATATGTACATCACTCGATTGCTGAAGCTGACGAACGATGATGGTCCCGGCTGATCCGGCGCCAATGATTAAGGCCCGCTCCTTTTCTACCTGCAGCCGCTTTGCACCATCATGAAATAGCCGAGAGGCCATTCGAGATGCACCGATGAATAATACGTGGAAAAGCCACACAATGAACAAAAACCGAAAGGGCCATGTCTGCACGAAAAGGTACAGCATTGCCATTGAAAATAAAAAAGAACACACAAAGGTCTTCATTAAAGAAAATAGCTCTCTTACCCCTGTATAAGCCCATACTTGCTTGTACACGTGAAAAATATACGAAAACAAATGGTGCCCAATGAGCAGACTGAGCGAAGAAATGACGAGCATTTCAAATGTATAAACAGTTAACGCCGCTTCTTGGACAAATTGAAAGCCAAAAAAGACAGCCACTAAGATGAGATATGAATCTAGTGCCACGATGATTGATAATCTTTGGGCGTAAGTCAACGCTCCTCCCCCTTTTTCAACATCACTATTCTTACGTAAAATGGGCATCAAACCCGTCCTCACACCCCACTATTGATGACGAGCATCTAAGGCATTTGTCATGCCCACAGCAGGATCGAGTGCCTCCATTGTTAAAGATTAGGAGACATCACCTATCAATCTTGTTAATACATATACAGCCTTCCCTTTTTCTCTTTCTTGCCATTTAGCATAGCCCCAAGCAGTTTACCTGTTGTTCCTTCTAACACTTCTTTTGATTTCTTCACAGCCGCTATCTTTGTTTTGCCGCTTAAGACAACAAGAATGCTCCCATCGGTCCGGTTCGCCAGGATCTTTGCATCGGCCACTGGCAGAAGCGGCGCGGAATCAACAATCACCATGTCATATTGCTGTTCAATTTCATAAAACAGCTGCTTCATGACAGAAGAGGAGAGCAGCTCAGCTGGATTCGGCGGAATGGTTCCGCTCGGAAGCAGCTCTAAATGCTCAATGGGTGTAGGCAAAATAGCTTCCTCCAAGCTGCAATTATTTAATAGTACATTGGTCAAACCCGTGTGATGACTCAGGTCAAAATATTCATGAACAGACGGCTTTCGCAAATCAGCATCCATCAGCAGCACCCGCTTTTTCTGCTGTGCAAAAACAGCTGCTAGGTTTGCAGCCGTAAATGATTTCCCTTCCTTCGGCAAGGAGGATGTCACCAATATGGATTTCAGCCTTGTTTGGATTGATGTGAATTCGATGTTAGTTCGGATTGTACGGAATTGTTCTGCAATGACAGAGTGAGGATTTAATACAGAAATACAGGATAAATCTCTCTTTTCTCTTTTCTTCCTCTTAAAGATCAATGTTCTGTCCTCCCGTTATGACGGACTGCTTGTCTTTTTTTGCCCTCCTGTCTGCCTGCATCTGATAGACACTTCCGAGCGACGGCAATCCGATCTCTTCTCTTATTTGATGTGTTCGTTTTACAGTATCATCGAGTAAATTCATTAAGAAGATGAGTGTCATCCCCCCTAATAAAGAGGCACCTAGTGCCAGAACGATATGAACGAATTTTCTTGAATTCATGAGAATCGTATTGGACAGCTTGGCTTCAGACAAAACATTAATGCGATCCATATTCATGGTTTTTTTGATTTCTTCTTGCAGCACCTCTGTTGCGGTATTCGCAATGGCGACTGCCTTTGCGCGATCCTCATCTTGTACAGAAATATTGATGACCTCAGACTCATTTTCTGTACTTGTGGCAATTTTGTGTTTTAATCCTTCAGCTGATTCTGTGAGGTTGAGTGTTTCTTTTACTTTTTCAATGACGATCGGACTTTTTAATAAAACTTGAAAGGTACGTGTATATTGAAGGTTCATCTGAATATCGTTTAAGTTTGCTTGTGCGTCATTGCTGCGTTTATGAACAAGAATTTGAGTGGTTGCCTGATATACAGGAGTCGAGACATAGAACTGATAGTAGGCTGAAGTGCCCGTTACGATCAGGACAATCAGAATCAGAAGGGCCATTTTCTCTTTAATGACAGAAAACAGCTGCTTAAAACCTATATTCTCATTCATAGATACCTCCCGATTTCATCATAAAAAGGTTATATATGGTTTCTTTTTGTTAATGATTGGATTATAAAAGATAATACCCGCAAAGAAAAATGTCATAATAGGTCTTATAGTTCTTTTTAAAGAACGAAATCGTTCGTTTTCTTTTGTTTACTTCCTGTTTCTTACGTTTTTGAATTTTATAAAGAACAATTTATTTCTTATAATGAACGAAAAGGTCGCAGTACGATTCGCCAGGGAGAAGGGAGATCATTGATAAGAATGATAGGAAAGGTGATACGCATTTACCGAAAGAGGAAAGGATACTCCATTCAGCAGCTGGCTGAAGATGCCCATGTCTCTAAGTCGTATTTGAGTAAAATTGAGCGTGGTGTCCACAGAAATCCATCTGTCCAGTTTTTAAAAAAGGTATCCTCTTCACTAGAAATTGATTTACAAGAGCTGTTTGATGCAGAGACGATGATGTTTCATTACTCTGAGGGTGGTGAACACGAATGGCGGGAGCATATCGTCAATGCCGTCCAATCCGGCATGCCGAAAGAAGAACTCTATCAGCTGCTCCAAACGTACCGAAAGGAGCAGGAAGAAAAGACGTTACATGTCACTCATAGAAAGCTGACGGATTCGAATATATCAGAGTGGAAGCGTCTGATGAGTGAGGCGAAAGCTATCGGCTTAAGCATTGAGGAAGTAAAAGCATTCCTCGCCAACATGGGAGAACGACGGGCGTAAGCCTTTCAGGAAGAGTCAAATTGCGGGGAGAGGCGTTTGACGCTTCGCTGAAAAAGAGCCTTTTATCATGAAAAGGCTCTTTTTTCTCTTATTCTTCTTTTTTTGTTCGTGCTTTTTTCGTTATATCATTGTTTTTCCAATAGGCCCATAGTGATGTAATCCCAAGAAAGGCTAACGTGATAAATTGCTGAATACCTTCTTCATCAATAGGAATTGGGCTTTTTCCCGCAGCGGTTAGAGCACTGTTGACAAGCGCGAGCAAAAGCAGCACAAGCCTTGCGATTGTACCTGCACTAATTTTTTGAACCTTCAACTGTATCCCCTCCCTTTCTTCCCCTTCACGGGCGGTACTGCTCGTTCTCTCTCATATGTATGCAAAAACCGAATGAATAGAAGACCGGATCAAAAAAAGAGACATCATTCCCATATAAGGAATGATGCCTGATTTCATTTTATTTTGATGTAGAAAACATCTCTTTTGCTTCATCCAATGCCATTTTATTGCCTAGTGCTGAGTAATCGAGCCATGGCTGATCGGCAATCGGATAGACTTGATTTTTCTTCACGGCTTTTAGACCCTTCCAAATCGGAGTCTTTTCTAATTGCTTGAATGCCTGCTGCGCTTTATCATCACGATTCACGACGACAAAGATAGCATCTGCATCATAGTCAGGAAGAACCTCTTGAGAAATCACTTCAAATGGCCGCTTGCTGTCCAGTTTCTTCACACCATCGACAGGTGCCATACCTAAATCCTCGTATAAAATAGGACCCATTGGGCGCTTCATGCTAAATACTCGAAGCTCCTTTGCCGTCACACGGATCGCCATTACTTTCCCGTTTCCAATCTTTTGTTTGATGAGCGATTTGACTTCTTTTGCTTCTTGATTGTAATCCTGAATATATTGATCGGCTTCTTTTTCTTTATTGACGAGCTTGCCGATTTTTTTCAAATGATCACGCCAAGTGCCGTCATTTAAATTAAACACTTCCGTTTTGGCGATTTTCTTATATTTCGATAAGTCTTGTCCAGCTAGTTCTTCATCGACATAAATGACATCTGGTTGTAATGCAAGTAGTGACTCCATATCGGGATCGGCTGCGATGCCCAGCTTCTTCGTACCACTCAGCTGCTTTTTCGCATGTGGAAGGAAATCTTTTAAGTCCCCTCCTACAACAGAGCCTGCCGGCTTGATACCGAGTGCTAATAAGTCATTGGTTAAATGGATAGACAAGGAAGCAATTTTCGGTGTTCCATGATCATTTTGAGTTGTTGTATTCTTTGTTTCCTGTTGACCACAAGCGGCAAGCATAATGAAACAGAGCGTTAAACCAAGCACAAGTAATTTTTTCATGATGAGTTCCTCTTTCACGTTTATTTCGTTTTTGTTAATAAATAGAGAAAATAAGGTGCGCCAATAAAAGCCACAACCACACCCGCTGGTATGGCATTTGGGGCAAAGATGGAACGTCCTATTGTATCGGCACTGACCAAAATCAACAAGCCAAGCAGCGCACTAACCGGTAAAAAATACTGATGGAGTGAGCCGACAAGCCGCCTTGCCAAATGCGGGGCGACAAGTCCAATAAAACCAATACCGCCTGTCATCGAAACACTTGCACTCGCCAAACCAACAGCTAAGGTCAGCAAAAGGAGACGCTGACGCTGGACACGTACACCTACACTTGAGGCGACAGCATCTCCTAATGTCAATGCATTGAGCGTGTTTGACTGCATCAGCGTAAGCGGCACAAGGCATACAATCCAAGGCAGAAGCGCTAACACATGAATCCAGTCTCTCCCCCAGACATTACCGACAAGCCATCTTGAAGCAAATGTGTAAGTATCTTCATCCAGCTTCAATGACAAATATAACGTCAAAGCACTGAATCCCGCCGCAACTGCAATTCCTACTAGGATCAGCCGGATGGGAACAAGCCCTTCCTGCCGGTTATACGCCAGAAGCACGATGACCGCTGCCGCAAGAAGCCCTCCGCCAAATGTAAAGAGCGGAATAAGAAGAGATGGATTGCCTTCTAGTGCATGGAAATACGTCACAAACACGATTAAGCCAAATGCTGCTCCTGCATTCAGTCCAATAATTCCTGGATCGGCCAGCGGGTTACGAGATAAGCTCTGCAAAATGCCGCCCGCAATGCCAAGACCAATTCCCGCCAGCATCGTCACCACGATTCGAGGCAGACGATAGTCAAACAGCACCGTTTCACTTTGAAAATCCCCAAAGCCGAATAACGTTTTGACGACCACAAGAGGACTTAGTTTCAGCGTGCCGGTATTTAAGCTATACAGCACAACAGCCGCAGTCAAACAAAGCAAAACGACTGTCACGACAAGAGCCCGCTGTTTCTCTCTCATGACAGGTTCCTCCCTTCTTTTCTGGCAATATATAAGAAGAAAGGAACACCGACAAGTGCCACCATCACGCCAATGGCAAGCTCTCGGGGCGGATTAACGGTGCGGCTGGCAAGGTCAGCAAAGACTAGCAGCACCGAGCCTAATATCGCCGACATCGGAATGACAAAACGATAGTTTACACCAACCAGCTTTCTTGCGATATGCGGGATGACAAGACCGACAAACCCAATCGATCCGACTGCTGATACAGAAACCCCTGCTAATAATACGGCAGCTGCCATTCCTAGTATTCGCACTTGTCGTGTTTTCACCCCTAAATTTGCCGCTACATCTTCACCGAGCGACAGCAGCGACAGTGAACGCCCTAATAGCATCGCCCATACGATCACTATCAGAATGACTGGGGCAAGAATCGTCAGCTGCGGCCATTTCACACCAGCCACACCGCCTGCATACCAAAACGCAAGGTCCTGACTCAAGTCAAAATAAATCGCGATCCCAGAGCTAAGCGCATGAAGCAATGCAGCCACAACGGCTCCTGCTACAGTTAAGCGCAGCGGTGTCAAAACTCCACCAGCCGCCCCAATCGCAAAGATCAGCAGCGTACTAAGCACTGCACCAATAAAGGAAAAAAACATAAGTGCCGAATAAGGCATTTCTGGGAAAAAGGCAAAACAGAGAGCGACCACAAACATCGCACCGCCATTAATGCCCAGAATCCCCGCATCTGCCAGCGGGTTTCTTGTGATGCCTTGCATGAGCGCACCTGCTACGGCAAATGCCGCTCCAACAAGAGCTGCTCCTAAAACACGAGGAAGTCTTAATTCATGGATGATCTGCTGCTCTGTGACATCTGACTGATAGTCAAATACAGCTGTCCAAACCGTTTGCAGAGACAATGTTTTGGCACCATATGACACAGCCAAAAACATGGCAGCCGCCAAACCAATGACGGCGAGAAAAAATATCAAAAAGAACAGAATATGTGATGAACGTTTTTGTTGAGGTGTTCGCTTATCCTGCAAAATCGGTGTCATCCTTTTCTTCATTAAAAGTCAGTTTGAAAATGAGAATCATAATCATCAAAATTATAGCCGTCTGCCTCTGAAAAATCAATGTACACCCTATTTTTTAATTAATGAAGGTATGTGCGTGGCAGCAAAATGAGGTGTCTTTTGCTCGTTTGGAATGGCCTATCATTTTTTCTCATAGTTTAATAGGAAAATAGTTGACATTCCGCCTGAACATCCTCTAAAATTACAAAAGTAAGTCAAATGTTATAAAAATATTACAAACAGATGTCAAACTGATAAAGAATGGCCCGTCATGAGAGGAGATTTGAACGTTGTGTCATTAAAGGGAAAATGGAGTATCAGCCTATTTGCACTTGCGATCATCATTGGAGTCGTTGCTTTCTTTCAAAATCAACAAGCAAGCGGTACAGAGAAGAAAAATGTAAAGCAGGATACGAACTATAAAAATGTCGAAATCGTTACTCTCGTAAATGACGGGAAATTTATGAGATATGCAGTCAACTATCCTCTTTTTCATCAAAAACAGCTAGATGACAAGATTCAAAGCTACGCCAATTCAGCATTAGAGCATTTCAAAAAGACGTTTAGTGAAGCCAAGGACATCGATGAAAACAAACGCTTTGAACTGAATATTGATTATGATATGGTGCATTATGCGAAGCAGTCTGCTGCTATTCGCTTTACGACTTATACCTATACAGGTCAGCAAAATGGGACCACCAATCATCTCACGATCAACTATGATTTTCAGAAAAAAACCTTTCTTGACACAAAAGATTTATTTCTACCTAAAACCAACTTTTTGAAGAAATTATCCTACATTACATATTCAGAGCTTCAAAAGGACAAAACCTTATCTAAGGATCAGACTCTCCTTCAGAAAGGAACAGCCCCTACTGCTCAAAACTTCAGTCAATTTGCCTTGAAAGAGAAATATGTAGAATTTTATTTCCCAGCATCTCAAGTAGCCGACAAGGATCTTGGTCCGCAAACACTCGCGATTAAAAAGACGCTGCTGAAAGATATATTAAAGCCAGAATATATGAATAAAACCAAAAACCAAAATGAAATGAAAGAACCAAATCCGAAAAGGAAAGCCGTCAAGCTGCCGCAAAAGTCAAAGCTTGACCCAAATAAAAAAGCCATCGCCCTCACATTTGATGATGGTCCGAACCCAGCGACAACATCAAAAATTTTAGATGCATTAAAGGCAAATAAAGGACATGCGACCTTTTTCGTATTAGGCAGCAGGGTGCAGTATTATCCTAGTATGCTTGCAGATATTCTAAAAGGCGGGAATGAAATCGGAAACCATTCTTACAGTCATCCTTTATTAACAAGACTGCCTTTAAAGGAGGCGGTGAAACAAGTGAAGGACACCCAGCAGTTGATTGAGAAAGCGAGCGGGTATACACCTACGCACTTTAGACCGCCATATGGTGGAACAAATCAAGACATCAATCAAGCGGTTGGGATGAAGGTCTCTTTATGGGATGTTGATCCAGAGGATTGGAAAATTCGCAACAGTCAGCAGATCACAAACCACGTTCTCTCACATGCAGCAGATGGCAGAACAGTGTTAATGCACGATATTTATGACAGCTCAGCTCAAGCAGCAGTGAAGATCATCCATGAGCTCACCAAACAAGGCTATCAGCTGGTCACAGTAAGTGAACTTGAACAATTAACAAAAGAACGGCATGAACAAGCCCCTGTGCAGTAAACACAGGGGTTTTCTTTATGACTCCAAAGACTTCTTTTGTTTCAATAATGCTTGAAATGTCTCTTCCAGCTCCTGAGACGGCTCAATACTTAAACGGCTGAGCACTTCAGACAGCTGCATATCAATTAAAAGAAGCTCCTCTTCTCTTTGTGTAACAGCTGGTTTGTCGTCCTTTTGTTTATACGCTTCATATGTGCCGTCAAATGCTTCAATACGCTTTTCATGAACATGGAAAATGCGAGTGGCCACCTCCTCAACCAGTCTGCGATCGTGGGAAACAAACACAACGGTACCTGGGTAATCCTTCAATAGACCTTCAAGCGCTTCAACTGCCGACAGATCTAGAAAGTTTGTCGGTTCATCCAGCATGAGGACATTGGCATCGCTGACAAGCAAGGACGCAAGCATGGTCTTCACCCGTTCTCCCCCGCTTAACACCCTAACAGGTTTATGCACATCATCCCCTCGAAATCCCAGTCTCGCTAAAACCGTTCGTACCACTGTCTCATCTTGAACAGCCTCTTTCAGCGCATTTTGTAAAATCGATTCATCTACCTTCAATCCTGAAAGATCCTGACGAAAATAGCCGAGCTTGACAGCTTCTGAGCGAGACACTCCGGGATGCCCATTCACCAGCATTCGGAGAAATGTCGTTTTCCCGCTCCCATTCTTGCCGATAATGGCGACTTTGTCCCCGCCTCTCACTTCCACATTTGCCTGCTTCCAAAGCAATTGATCGCCCGCCTTGCCATCTACATTTTTCACTCGCAAAATAGTACGGCTCGCTACTTCCTTCATTGTATGCTGAGTCATTTGAATGGGCTGAATGTCTTTTACTTTCTCAACCTTTTCTAATTTCTCCATCCTTGTCTCAATGGATTTGGCTGTTTTTTGCAGCTTTTTTTGCTTATTTGCATAGTAGGGCTTTGCAATTTTTGGCCCTGAGGATTTCAGCTTTTGGGATGGCTTTGTTGCTTTGTCGGCTTTTTTCTTTTTCTTTTCAAGCGCATGCTCTAACTGTTTTTTCTTTTGTGTATAAGCTTCGTACGCTTCCACCTGCTGACGATGCGCCAGCTCTTTTTGCTGTGCAAATTGCGAGTAGTTGCCTTTGTATTGATTAAGCCGTCCATGATCCAGCTCCCAAATCTCCGTACATACCGCATCTAAAAAAGCACGATCATGTGAAACGACAATGAGGGCCCCTTGATAATGATGCAGCTTCTCTTCCAGCCACTCAATGTGCTCTGTATCTAAATGAGTCGTTGGTTCATCTGCTAATAAAAGGGCAGAAGGACGGTTTAACGCGCTTTCAATATAAGTCTGGGTCATCTCACCACCACTCTGTGTGCCATCTGCTTGTTTCAGCTGAGGAAGCAGTGTGCAGGTCGTTGTGGCAGCAAACGTGCCACTGTCTGGTTTCTCTTGCCCAGCCAGCACATGCAATAAAGTCGTTTTCCCGCTGCCATTTGTCCCCACAAGGCCGATGCGGTCATCTTGATGGATGGCAAGCTCCTCAATATCAAATAACAATCGATCTTTTCGAAAAATCTTTAACTGATTGGCTTTTACTAACATCCAACCCTCTCCTTTCGTATCAGGAGACATGAAAAAGCCTCCCATTCTCAGAATAGGAGGCAAAATGGTGTACAAAAATAAGCAGATCAATCCAGGATGACGTGCCGCGTTCCTATCTGAACACACACATCCCCCGTATCAATCACCTCATTCTTTGATTCCCAAGCTGTACCATCCTATTCCGAAGCTA
Organism: Bacillus sp. NMTD17; assembly: GCF_002998735.1. Taxonomy (NCBI): domain Bacteria; kingdom Bacillati; phylum Bacillota; class Bacilli; order Caryophanales; family Bacillaceae; genus Bacillus; species Bacillus sp. NMTD17. The sequence continues at coordinate 620,075 of NZ_PVRH01000001.1, read as the reverse complement.
AAAAATGAAAACGCAGCAAACATGGCAAACCAATCGTTTGCTCACTGCCTTCGTTTTTTCATTTTGCTTACAGGTCATAGGATTAGTACTTCATTGCATTGGGTCACCCTTCCGTCGTTTGTTACGTATACGATAAAAGATTGGTTATTTTTTGTCAAGCTGAAATGGCATAAGTGAGTCCATTAATTTCAGCGTAAATGGATGGACCGCATCAAGCAGTTCATCCTTTTTGCATTCTTCCACTATGCTTCCTTCATGTAAAAAAAGGAGACGATCACATAGATACACCGCCGCTTCTATATCATGAGTAATCATAAGGATGGTCATGTCTAGCTCTTGTTTTAATGTCTCGAGCAGCTCCAATATTTGCACCTGAACAGAGACATCCAGTGAGCTCAGAACTTCGTCTAGTATGAGAATGGCTGGATGCGTTGATATGGCTCGTGCGATGCACACTCGCTGGAGCTGACCGCCGCTTAGCTGATGTGCATATTGATACAGCAAAGAAGAGGGTAGTCTGACTTGTTCAAGCAACGATAAAACCTTCTGATCCACATTTTTTTCCTGCTTTAACAATCGCATAGGCTCAGCAACGATTTCTTTCACCGTAAAGGAGGGGTGAACAGAAGATCGATAATCCTGAAAGACAACACTCATTTTTCCAAGGTTCATCTTTCGCCATGTGTCAGCTGGCTTTCCATCAATCTGTACCCTGCCGCCATCTATTTTTTCTAAACCGAGCAGAATTCTTGCCAATGTACTTTTGCCGCTGCCGCTCTCACCGACTAACCCGGCACATTGTCCTTTTTCGATTTCAAACGAGACGTTTGATATGCGTGGTTTTGACTGCATTTGTCGAGAGAAGAAACCTTTCTTCTCTCCATGTTTGATGAGGCTATCAGCTGTAATCAACATGGAAATGCCCTCACTCTCTGCTGCTGCCGCAGTGCTTCAAGGGGCGCAGATAATCGGCGCCTCGTCTCAAGTAAATGCTTCGTTTGAGGATGCTCAGGCGATGTGAATACCTTATCAGCTGGGCGATGCTCAAGCATCTCGCCTTGATGCACCACCAACACCGCGTCAGCGATCGCCTGAACGACGCCTAAATCATGCGAAATGATGATCAAGGCCGCGCCTGTTTCTTCTTTCAGCCTCTGTAATTGCCTGATGACTTCACGCCGATTATATGCATCAAGCGACGCCGTTGGCTCATCGGCAATGATCACATCAGGAGAAAGCATCATCGTGATCGCAATCATCACTCGCTGAAGCATACCGCCAGATAATTCATAAGGATATTGCTTCAACAATTCATTTGGATTTTTTAAATGAACACTCTCAAGTCCTGCGATGGCATGTGCTTTCCCTTCTTTTCCTTGTAAGCCCAAATGACGCTGGAACGTTTCCATCATTTGATGACCAATGGTTTCGATGGGATTGAACGCATTCATCGCATCTTGTGAGATGAAGCCAATTCGTTTGCCTCGCCACTGCTCAGCTGTCTGAGTTGTCAATGTTTCGCCGTCAAACATGATCGCTCCCTCCACTTCTAGCGAAGAAGGAATCAAGCCAATTAACGCTTTTGCGACGGTTGATTTTCCGCTTCCACTTTCTCCAATAACAGCTAAACAACGTTGTTGCTGTAGAGAGAACGTTATGTTCGCCACTAAATCCTTTTGCTGCACTGGATCATGTACGGACAGATTTTTTACGTCGATGAAAGGCAAATGGTCTCCCTCCCTTTTGATTGTTATGATGCATGGCAGGGGTCGTGGCCTGCTGAAGGCTGTCTCCTAAAAAGTTCAGCGCCATGACTACAAATAAGATGGCAAGTCCAGGCGCAAGCATATGGGCTGGATGTGTCACCATGACATTCTTCGCTTCGTTGAGCATCATCCCCCATTCCGGTGTAGGTGCGCTCACGCCTAACCCAAGAAAAGACAGAGCAGATATATTTAAGATGACCCAGCCCGCATCAAGTGTCGCAAAGACAGCAATTTCTCCTGAAATGCGAGGAAATAAATGCTTCCTCAGTATGTAAAATGGGGAGCCGCCAGACACTTTTACATACTGAACAGATGGTTCATTCGCATACTGCAGAACGGACGAACGAATCATTCTTGTATACCAGGCCCATTTCGCTAGGACATTCGCCAAAATAATATTGAATAATCCAGGCCCCAGTATCCCCACAACAGCTAGAATCATTACTTCTGCTGGGAAGGAGAGCATGACATCACACAGTCTCATCAACACGCCATCCACTTTTCCTCGGAAGAAGCCCGCCATGAGTCCAAGTGTGCTGCCAATGAGCATCGTGATACACATCGTCAGCATGGCCGCAAGCATCGTAGTCCGAATGCCATATAAAAGCCGTGACAATACGCATCTCCCGAGCTGATCCGTTCCGAGCGGATAAGTCAGGCTGATGCCGGCATATTTTTGAAGAATGTTCGTTTCTGTTGGATCATGTGGTGCTAACACTGGTGCAAGCAGTCCTGCTAAAGCGACAAGTACTAACAGCCAGATAGAAACAACCGCCATACGGTCTTTTCTTAATTGATGCCATCCTATCATCATTCTCAGACCTCCTTTCGCAACTGCGGATTCATGGTCATTTGCACAACATCAGCCATGAGGTTACACACAACAAAAAGGAACCCCATCACAAATAAATAGGCTTGAATCATAGGGAAATCGGCATGAAAAATAGCTGTTACACACAACCGGCCAACCCCTGGCCAAGCAAAAAGATTTTCAATAATAACTGTGCCAGCAATGAGTTTTGGGATAGACATGCCAAGTGCTGTCACAGCTAATTGAAGTGCATGTCTCATCACTTTCAGTTGAACAGCCCGTTCCTTTAAACCGCGAGCTCTTGCATAAAAAACAAAGGGCTCGTGCTGAAATTTCAGGATTTGATTGCGGATCAGTCTCACATAGGTTGATAAGTACCCAAGTGATAGTGTGACAGCTGGTAGAAGAATTGATTTGAATCCTTCCATTCCACTCGTATTGACCCAATTGAATTTGACAGAAAAAAGCCAAATAAACAAAATCCCTAACCAAAAACTAGGCATTGAAGCAGCGATAAACACAAAGGCTCTCAGTACTCGGTCCACCCATGTATGAGCAGCATATGCACAGATCACTCCGAATAACAAACTCAATACAATGATGAAAAAGAGCGCTGCTCCCGCAAGCTGCAATGTGGCAGGCAGCGCCTCCATGATGAGATCAAAAACTGGCTCTTGTGTAACATAACTCCTGCCAAAATCACCTGTTAATCCATCTTTAAGCCATGTGGCATATCTTATAAGAAATGGCTGATCTAAGCCTAGCTCCTGCCGCATCGATTCAATCATGTCTTCTGTTGGAGTGACTTGATTCACCCGCAAAGCGACCTCAGCTGGATCACTTGCCCGCATCGTCAGCAGTACAAAAGCAAAGAAGGTGATGAAGATCATGAGTGGGAAAAGCAGTAATATTCGTTTTAAGAGATAGCGTGTCATCTTTCTGCCTCCGCTTTATGAAGAAAAATACATACGGTCAAAGGGAATTTCATACTGTGACACATGAAAACCTATGCCTTTCAGGCGCTTATTATAAACAGCCTTTGTCACAGAATAAGAAATTGGGATGTAGACATTTTCATTATGGATATACGTCAAGATGTCTCGATACATTTGTTTCCGCTTTTGCTCATCTGGTTCTACCAATACTTTCGTAATCGTCTCGTCCAGCCACTTTTTCTTCTTCAATCCTAACTGGGCTTGATAATCAGCATGCGATGCTACGCGGAACGAAGAAACATAGGTTTGTGGATCATAAGGAAGTCCCCACGATAGCGAGTACATCAGATCGAATTTCCCTGTTTTTTGGCGATCTAAAAACGCCTGTTTTTCTTCTCCTCTAATATCCAGCTTGATCCCCACTTGCTTGAAATCTTGTTGAATGGATTCACTTATCGTTCTTTCACCTGCATTATCGGAATTATAGTAAATGGCGACACTCAGCCTTTTGCCATTTTGATAGCGGTAGCCGTCTTCTTTCAGCTTCCAGCCTGCCTCATCCAGTAATGCCTCTGCTTTCTCTTTTTGATAGGTTTTCTTTTTCAGCGGGATATCTGCGTAAGGAACGGACGGGGCAAGCAGCGTATGTGCCACCTGTTCCGTTCCATTTAAAATGCCTTTTGTGATCATCTCTTTTTGAATGGCATATTGAAACGCTTCTCTGACTTTCGGATCTTTTGTCATTGGCTGGTTTGAATTGATGACGATCGATCTTGAACCAACAGGAGGACTCACGGTCACACCGTATTGACCTGCTTCCTTTAAAGCCTGGAATGAGTCTCCGTCGATCATGTCGCCATCTGCTCCAAATAAGAGATCAATCTCTCCTTTTTGCAGGGCAAGTAAAATCGTTTGGTGATCCGGCATGACTTTCCACTTTACTGTTGAAATGTTTGGCTTTTTCCCCCAGTAGTGGTCATTCGCTTTAAAAACGGCATATTGATTTTTTTTATGTTCCTTTAGCACATAAGGACCTGTGCCTGCATAGCTTTGAACTCCTTTTGCTGTCGTTCCATCAATGAAGCTTTTTGGAGAAATAAAACGGAAGGGGCGTGTTAAGCCCAGTTCTTCTAACGTAGGGTAATAAGGCTCTTTTAACGTAAGAACAAATGTATCGTCATCCACCGCCTTTGTGGATTTGATTTCGGATACGAGATTAAGCCAAGCGTTCTTTTCAATATTTTTAACGACAGCGTCCATGTTCATTTTCACTGCCTTTGCATTAAAAGGCTCGCCATCTGAAAAAGTCACGCCTTTTCGAAGGTGAAAGGTGTAGGTCCTTCCATCTTTTGAAATATCCCAGCTCTTCGCTAAGGCAGGCTGAACGCCTTTCTCTGTATTGACGACAAGCGATTCAAACACCATATTTTGAGCGGCCATCTCTCCACCATATAAATGGGGATTGATGTCCCTTATATCTTTTGTACTTGCATACACCAGTTCATCTTCTTCTCTGTCATTCATGCTGGAAGATGCTTTATTATCAGAGCATGATGCCAATAAAAAACATGCCATGACTGAAAACAGCATCAAGGTGTATGTTACATAGGATTGCTTTTTCTTTATGTAAACAGGCTGATCACTCATATGTACTTCCCCCAAATTTATATTATCGTAATCATTACGATTATTAATCGAAATGATTACGAATTGAATAATATCATACAGAAATGGGGAATACAATCTCTTTTTTTATCAAAAAAACAGACTCACGATTGAGTCTGTTTCGTTTGCAACAATTGATCGATCACCCGCAATGCTTTTTCTGTTCCACCTGCTGTTTGGAAGCTTTCTTCAATTTTTTCAATCCCAGCACGGTACGTGTCACTTCCCAGAACAGATTCCACCGTTTCTCTTAGCTGCTTTGCTGTCAGCTGATCTTTATCAAGTGCACGGGCAGCAGATAGCTCTGTCAGTCTTTGTGCGACCATCGGCTGATCTTTGTCGACCGGAATGACGACCATCGGAACGTGATAATGAATGCCTTCATTGACACTGTTCATTCCGCCATGGGTCACAAACACATCTGTCAGCTCAAGCACTTCAAGCTGCGGTACATAAGGTTCTATCAGAAAATGAGAAGGCGCCTCTTTCAAGAGAGACCGATCCACTTTTTCACCTGTTGCGAGCACCACTTTTCCGTCAAAGTCGGCAAAGGCATCAATACACATATTAAAAAATGCTTCTGTATCCCCAAGTACGGTGCCCATCGAAATAAAGACGACTTTTTCTTGCTCAAGTGCTTCCAGCGGGAAATCATGCTGATCTGCCCTTTTTAGAAAGCTCGGTCCAATGAAAACAAACGAGTCGTTCACTGCATCGACAGACGGCTGAAAATATTCACTTGTATACACGATATTGAGCTCTCCGCGGTTTTTCATGAATTGCATCAAACGCGTTGGCAGAACGCCAAAACGCTCTTGTATGTTTTCTAACAGATGATCGGCTTTCTCATCCTTTCTGTATAGCGGTGTATCAAAATGCGCCTCTTGCAGCACAAAAGATGGGTTTGAGCCGATCCCTGGAATTTGTAAGTAATCTCGAACAAGCTCTCCTGCCCCAAACATATCAAAATAGACAAAATCAAATGAATGCTGCTGAGAAAGTGTTTCCACCACCTCTAAAATATCAAATGATGTTTGCAGCATGGCATGAAAGAACGGCTGCATGGAATCGAGATTTCCTTCATCCACATGTAATGTACGAATATAGTCTGGATGTTTATGTACGTGAGCTCCTAAGCGTTTGATTCGCTGCTCATAATGTACAGTTGTGACCGCATGTACTTCATCTCCTCGATCCGCCCATGCTTTGATGATCCCTAACATAGGGTTCACATGCCCTTCAGCTGGAAATGTAATCAATAAAATCTTCGCCACAAGAAATCCCTCCTCATTGTCAATTCTCTTCCATGTTAATCATATACAGCCAGCAGGCTCAACAAATACGCCTGTAAAGGGAAGAAATGAGTCTTATGACCAGTATTTTAAGAGATGACAAGAAGAAAAAAGACAAAGCCCCATGTTATGTGCTTTGTCTTTTTTCTATTATTTTTTGAGCAGCATTTGTTTAAACGCAGCAGACTGTTTTTCAATTGAGATTGGATCCGCATAGATAAATTCATTAATTGAATAGTACAGGACATGTCCTTGTTTCACTGCTTGATTTTTCTTCCATACACCGCTGTTTGTGATATCAAGATTCGGTGCTTTTCCATCCTTTGTGGGTACAAGTAAATAGTCACCTGTATACTGGTTCATCTCTTCTAATGAAATACCAAGATAGCCTTCTTTCGGAAGAGCTTTTTCTGCCTTTTCAGGCAAGCTGAACCCATAGCCTTGATAGATGACTTCCCCGCCGCGGCCAAAGTCTGTACCAAATAAGTATACTTGCTTTGGCTGCACGTCCATAATGGAGAACGTCTTGTCATCACCAATTTTTGCTTTGACCTCTTTGCCGTCTTTCTTCAGCTGCTCGTCCATTTCTTGTATTTGTTTTTTCGCTAACGCTTCTTTTCCAAGAATCTTTCCGATTTCAATATGCATCTCTTTGAAGCTGTGTTCACTTGTCGTAAACGTGATCGTTTTGGCAATCTTTTTATACTTTTCAATCTGTTCGTTTTGGGAATATGCAATGATCAAATCAGGCTTTAGCTTGGCAATCGCCTCTACATTTTCGATCGGTACCCGCTTCACACCTGATTCATCTAAAAACGACGATTCTGGGTAAACATCTGTCATGCCAACAGGTGTCACACCTAACTTTTTAAAGTTTCCAAGCTGCGCTGTTAACACAACAACACGCTTCGGCTTGGCGGGAATGGTGATCTTTTCACCCGTTTCAGTTGTATATGTACGTGTACTTGCTGCTTGCTCTTTATTCTCTTTCTGCCCGCATGCCACTAATAATAATGCCAGCAGACTGACCAGCCAAATCATTTTTTTCACTTGTGAAACCACCTTTAATTGAGAATGATTATTAATTATAGCATAAATGGCTAGTCATAAATGAAAAATTTTAAAAGTGAATAATATATATGTGTAAACGAAAAAACCCTCTCAAAGGAGAGGGTTTCAGCGTGTAGACAAACCCTCGCATTCGGTGTCAGTCCTGTGCGCCGATGCTCACGAATGTTAAATTCGCTCCGCTTCGGTGCTCGTCCTTCCTAGACTTCAAAGGTTTTCTATCACGCTGAAAAGAAGACAAAGGGCTAAAATAAAGATCATTTTAGCCCTTTGTCAACAATCTGAAAACCCTCTCAAAGGAGAGGGTTTCATTGGGCCTTTATCGATCGTGAACAAGATCAAGTACGCGCTCGGAGGGATTCGAACCCCCGGCAGACGTGGTACCGGAAACCACCGCTCTATCCAACTGAGCTACGAGCGCACGATATGTTTTTGAACGTCAGCATATCAAATTATAAGGGAAATGCTGCAAGAAAGCAATGATTAATCATCAGTCCTGAACATGTATTTTCTTCTTTTGGATACATAGACTAAAATGATGGTTTGAAGTGGAATGAGTTTGGGGAAAATGGATAGGGGTATTTGAATTTAGGTCAGCGTTTTGTTTGACCTTTATTGACCAAAAATGTATCATTGAATTACATACTTACCTAAAAGGTGAAGGAGGAACATTATGAATTTAATACCTACAGTCATTGAGCAAACAAATCGTGGGGAAAGAGCTTACGACATTTATTCTCGTCTTTTAAAAGACCGTATTATCATGCTTGGTTCTGCGATCGATGACAATGTTGCCAACTCCATCGTGTCACAGCTGCTTTTCTTAGAAGCTGAAGATCCAGAAAAAGATATTTCTATCTACATTAACAGCCCTGGCGGTTCGATCACAGCTGGTATGGCCATTTACGATACGATGCAATTTATTAAACCAAAGGTATCAACCATTTGTATTGGTATGGCTGCATCTATGGGTGCGTTCCTGCTTGCTGCTGGTGAAAAAGGTAAGCGTTATGCCCTTCCAAACAGTGAAGTCATGATTCACCAACCACTAGGTGGTGCCCAAGGTCAAGCAACAGAAATTGAAATTGCGGCAAAACGAATCCTTTCTTTACGCGATAAACTGAACCAAGTACTTGCTGAACGTACTGGTCAGCCAATTGAAGTGATTGAGCGCGATACAGATCGTGACAACTTCAAAACAGCGGAAGAAGCACTTGAATACGGACTCATTGACAAAGTCTTGACCCGTAATTCAGAAGAACAAAAATAATATGACAAAACAAACCGTCTGCTCATTGAACAGACGGTTTTTTGTGATTCAAAAACGCTTTAAGACAACTCTGTCCATTTCTGCTGAAGAGATGGTGTTTGATAAGAAGCCATCTGCGTGATTAATTCCTCCGGTTCGCTGGAAGCATGTAACAATTGAAGGTGTGATTCATTCGAAAAACCTTCCTGTACACTAAACTTCACCATGTCAATGAGCGGATTGAAATACTCATTCACTTGATACAAGCCGATTGGCTTTTGGTGGATGCCGATTTGTGCCCAGCATAGCACCTCAAATAATTCTTCATATGTACCAAAGCCGCCTGGCATCGCAATAAATCCATCAGCCAGCTCGCTCATTTTCGCTTTTCGTTCATGCATTCCTGTTACCTCGATTAATTCTGTCAGCTCTTGATGCACAACTTCTCCTCTAAAAAGCCCCTTAGGCATGACCCCAATCACTTGCCCGCCTTGTCTTAAAACCTCATCTGCAATGGCACCCATTAATCCAATTCGTGAACCGCCGTATACAAGACGGATGTCTTGCTCTGCCATATAAGTCCCCAGCTCTACAGCCTTTTGTTTGTAGACGTCCTTCACGCCTGGATTCGAACCAGCAAACACACAAATCGTTTTCATCAGAACAGCTCCATCTCTCTCTATGATTTCTTCTCCCACTCATTCTACTATAATTAATTGTAAAAAAACAGCCGATCCATCTATATATAGTGTAAAATCAAAAGGTAAACACCATATAAGGAGATGTATAAAGAAAATGCAAACAACGGAGATGGAGAAGTGGATCAAGGATTTTTATGAAATGAGAAATTGGACAAAATACGGGCCGTTTATCCGGTTAGGCTTCCTCATGGAAGAAACGGGAGAACTCGCTCGTGCTGTTAGAGCAATAGAGATCGGACGTGACCGGCCTGATGAGCAAAGACAAAAATCATCCGAGTTGAAGAAAGAACTCGTTGAAGAAATGGGTGATGTGTTAGCGAATCTACTTATTTTAGCCAATCTCTATGATGTCACAGTAGAAGAGGTCTTCTCCTCTCATCAACAGAAACTCACAAAGCGTTTTTCAGAAGAAATAGAGCAAGTGAAAAGCACGTGACCACATTGTCACGTGCTTTTTTTCCACCTTATAACTGCTGTGGCGAGATATCATCTGTTCGTTCAAAGAAATGCTGCTTTCCAATATGATGAAAAAGACCCGTTCGACGCAAAAGCTCTTTCGGCTGCGATTGAAGTCCGACAATCATCAGCTTTCCATTATGATGCTTTAAACGATTGGAGATATTCATCAGAACCGCTTCTGCTGATGTGTCCATATAATTGACTTTATTCATGAGCAGAATGAGCGTTTTCGGCTTTGTCTGAACATGGTCCAAAATCGAATTTTCCAATGAATCTGTTGTTCCGAAAAACAGCGGCCCTTCAATGGAGTACATACTGATACCTCGCTGGTCTGTCTGTTTTTCTAAAGCAGCTGCCGTTTCCATTTGGGGAACCGCAACATTAGTATGAATGCTGGTCGTCTGGCTCATTTTTTTGATAAAAGCGATAAATGCTAAAATGAGACCTGCGGTGACGCCAATAATCAAATCACCGATGACCGTCAGCAGGAAGGTCACAACAAGTACAAGTGAATCCGCATTTTTCACTTTTACAATATTGATAAACTCTTTTTTCTCACTCATATTCCAAGCAACAAACATTAAAATCGGTGCCATCGCAGCAAGTGGAATCATCGACGCATATGGCGCAAACAGCATTAAGATGAGCAGCACGACGACGCCATGCACAACACCAGAAATCGGGCTTGCTCCACCATTTTTGATGTTTGTTGCCGTACGGGCAATCGCACCAGTCGCCGGAATTCCTCCGAATAGCGGTGCCGCCATATTGGCGATCCCTTGTCCGACAAGCTCCTTATTGCTGTCATGCTTTGAGCCTTTCATATTATCAGCAACCATAGCTGACAAGATTGACTCCACTCCGCCTAAAAGTGCAATGACAATCGCTGGAGGCAGGAGGTATATCATTTTTTCAATCGTTAATTCAGGAAAAGCGAAGCTTGGCAGCTGACGAGGAATTTCCCCATATGCCGAGCCAATCGTTTCAACTTGTCCTTGGAAAAAGAGAACAGCTAGAAACGTTGAAGCCAATAGACCTAATAGAGCACCAGGTATTTTGGGAATGTATTTTTGAGCCGCCACAATCACGATGAGCCCAATAGCGGCTGTGATGATGGCAAGACTGTTTGCGGTACCGAGATGGACCACAATTTCTCTCATATTGAGGAAAAAGCTTTCATGCTTTTCAACACCCTTTAATCCGAGGAAGTTGGCAATCTGCCCTGAAAAAATAATGACAGCAATGCCAGCAGTAAAGCCGATGATAACCGGACGAGGAATAAATTTCATGAGCTTCCCTAGTTTGAATATTCCGAATAATACAAGCATACAGCCTGCCATAAAACCGGCTATGAGTAAGTTTTCGATACCATACTGGCTGACGATACCAAATAAAATCGGAACAAACGCCCCAGTCGGCCCGCCGATCTGATACTTTGAACCACCAAACAATGAAATCAAAATGCCGGCAACGATGACTGTGTATAATCCATATTCTGGTCCGACACCAGATGCAATGGCAAAAGCCATGCCTAAAGGAATTGCCACAACGCCCACGACAAGCCCAGCGATTAAATCGCGTCTAAACTTTGATGAATCATATCCTTCAAATCTTCCATAAAAACGCATGGTATGTGTTGGCCTCCTTCAAGTATGTGTAGATGATTTAGGTATACTGCGCGTCAATCTGTTTATCTTTCACAACAACATCCAGCTTTCCCGTTGCTGGATGAATGACTAGTCCATGAACAGCCACATCACTTGGCATCAATGGATGCTCTTTGACCAATTTCACACTTCGGGACACGCTCTCTTCAACCGAATCAAAGCCTGTCAGCCACCCCTTTAAATCAACTCCTGAGTTTTTCACAATGCTCAAACATTTCTCTTCAATGCCGCGTGCTTTCGCCTTTTCAAGTAAAGGATCTGCCGCAAGACCTGCCATTCCGCATTCATGATGTCCTACAATGCATACCTCTTCTGCCTTTAGCTCATAGATGGCTAGTAGAATACTCCTCATCACACTGCCGAACGGATGAGTTACAATGGCGCCCGCATTTTTAATGATCTTGGCATCACCGTTGCGCAGCCCCATGGATTGCGGCAATAATTCCAAAAGACGTGTATCCATACAAGTTAATATGACCAGTTTCTTTTCGGGAAATTTCCCCGCTTTGTAAGGCTCATAATGTCTCTCTTGTACGAACTCTGAATTGTGCTGAAGAATCTGTTCTAATTTTGATCCCATCTTGCCATCTCCCATCTTTTTATAAGTCACGTAAGTCCCTGCCTGTCCCCCTTTTCTTTCGTGTGTTCTCAAGCATAGAGAAGAAAAATGATAGAAAAAAAAGAAAAAAATGAGAAAACGATGAGAAAAAAAGTCATCATTTTCTCTATTTTCCGCTTCAACGTAAGGGAGACGCGGTCTTCCTTTCAATCTATCGTTCTCAGATCGCCAAAAGACGATGAAATGGTTTAGTAGAAAACGACCTTCCCGTTTAATACGTTTCAAATATAATCATTTTTCTATCAAAAAATCTCGATCTATTTTCCAGTTTGTCAGATAATCTCTCAGAAAATCAGGCTTTTTCATATGTCACATCACCCATTAGCTGACTCTTATCGATGTAAAAAATGGATCAGATGGCATATGAATATACTTTTTCACTAAGAAAATGTCTCTCTTTTCCGTTATTTTAGTATATTAAATATTGAGCAGATAACCTTCAAACGTGTTCAGCCGAAATGGTTGCTTTATAATAAAAGGAGTAAGATGATCATGTGAAAGGAGCGAGTTGACAGTGAAACCACACATTTTTGTCGCCAAACCATTACCTGCTTCATTTGAGGAAATACTAAAGGAACATTGTACATACGAGGTGTGGCAATCCAAAGACCCCATTCCAAAAGATACTTTATTTCAAAAACTGCAGCATGCTGATGGTCTTTTAACGTCTGGAACGAAAATCGATCAAGAGCTATTAGATCACGCACCAAAACTCAAAGTAGTGAGCAATAACTCTGTTGGCTATGACAATTTCGATATAGAATTGATGAGGCAAAGAGGCGTAATTGGTACACACACGCCTCATACACTCGATCATACTGTTGCTGACCTTGCATTTTCACTCATTCTTTCCTCTGCGCGAAGAATTGCCGAGCTTGATCGTTTTATCCGCGAGGGGAAATGGACGAAATTTGTACAGGAAGAAGATATCTTTGGCATCGATGTCCATCATCAAACGCTTGGCATTATTGGCATGGGACGAATCGGAGAGCAAGTAGCCAAACGAGCCGCACATGGTTTTGATATGAACGTCCTGTATCATAACCGCAGCCGGAATGAAAAGGCTGAATCAGCATATGGCGCTTTATATTGCACACTTGATGACCTGCTAAAGCAAGCCGATATCATTGTGTTGATTACACCGCTGACCAATGAAACGTATCATATGATTGGAGAACGGGAATTGAAGTTAATGAAGCAAACGGCTTTATTTGTAAACATCTCACGCGGGAAAACAGTGGATGAAAAAAGCCTCATTCAAGCGCTTCAGGAGGGATGGATCAAAGGCGCAGGTCTTGATGTGTTTGAGCAGGAACCGCTTCAGGAGAATCATCCTTTCAAAGAAATGAACAATGTCACCCTTGCTCCTCACATCGGTTCTGCTACTGAAACAACACGGGATCTTATGCTGAAACGAGCCATTCATAATGTGATTCATGGAATTGATGGCAAAGCCCCTGTTGATATTGTGAAGGAGCTTGCTTCATCTTAATCGGAAAAGACGCAGGATTCGGAGCTGCGTCTTTTTATTTATTTCATCAGAAGGTTATCAGGAAAAAAGCCTCATTTTAGCAAAGAACCTGTTTCTTTACATTTCCTTCATGTTCGGGTGCTATAATATGAGGTAGACAAGCATCAAGAGGACAGCATCCGATTTCCTTAATAGGAGGATGAAGATGAAAAAAATCAGTTCGGTTTTTACTATGTTTGCTCTGATCGCTGCTATTCTGTTTTCTGGTTTTATTCCGCAGCTAGCCTATGCCGAAACACCTCTTACACAGACCGCCACAAATGAAACAGCTACTATTCAACTTACATCAGATGTTCATACCCTTGCCGTCATTAATACGTTTGATGGTGTAGCAGATTATTTAATTCGCTACAAACGACTGCCTGATAACTACATCACAAAATCACAAGCAAGTGCTCTTGGATGGGTGGCATCAAAGGGAAATCTAGCAGAGGTTGCCCCAGGTAAAAGCATCGGTGGAGATGTTTTCTCTAACCGGGAGGGACGTCTTCCTTCAGCAAGCGGCCGAACATGGCGTGAGGCAGATATCAACTACGTCTCTGGCTTCCGAAATGCTGACCGCCTCGTGTATTCAAGTGACTGGCTCATTTACAAAACAACAGACCATTATGCAACTTTCACACGTATTCGATAATCAATCAAAAAAACAGCCCCATTTGACCTAGGGCTGTTTTTTTGATGCTGCTTACGGCAAAAGAGTTTTCACGTATTCCTCAAAAGGCAGTGGCAGCGGTTTTTTCGACACTTCTTCATGTTCATGTGTGGTGACATGATCCTCGGTGACGACTACACGTCCTGTTGGTGTGAGCTTTGACGCAAGCGGTCTTTTGTTAAAAGGAGAGGCTTCATTTTCATAAATCTCATGTCTCATTTGGACCAAAGTAGGCTCGCTCACCTCTTCCAATGTGAAAGCATAGCCTGTTTCAGCGCCTTCCCCCTTATCTAATTGGAGCAGATGCGTTCCTTTTTCGGTTTCCTCTTCTTTGACTCGAAACCGAATAGACGCTCCTTCCACCCATTCTTCTGTAAAAGGTACAGGCTGAAGAGGTAAATTCACACCAAATCCCGCATCAATAAGGAAGCGTTCGTTGTGATGGTTCAACGTCATGGCTACGTGCGTGCCATCAATTGCCCATGTGCACGCTTCTTTGTTATACACGGTCCCTTGAACGAGCTGTACAGCAAGCCCTGCCTCTTTTAACACATAATATAAGAGAGGATTGAGATCGTAGCAAAGACCTCCTCTTTCTCCTTCAAGAAGATGCTGCTTCAACCCCTCTTGATTCAAGGCATAGGATTGTTTGTTCAGCACAGATCTATTTTCAAATGGAAAGGTGTAGGCCATCTTTTTTAATAATACAGGCAGGTCATCAAAGGTGATGGACTGGCCTTCGTATCCGATCTTCTGTAAAAATGCTGATTGCATCATATTCATTCCCTTCTAAAAAAACTGAGTCTGTGAAGAGACTCAGTTTTCTTGATTGATAAAATCCGTTAACGCATCAATGGCTTCTTGTTCATCCGCACCATCTGCTATCAGTGTGACAGTGACCCCAGAACTGATCGCAAGGCTCATGAGACCCATAATGCTCTTCGCATTGACTTTTTTTCCGTCCTTCTCTAGAAAAATTTCAGCCCCAAAGCGATTGGCTTCTTGTACGAACAAAGCAGCGGGACGTGCCTGCAAGCCTGTTTTTAACTGGATGGTGACCGTTTTTTCCACCATATGATCTGCCTCCCTTTTTCATTCTCCTATTTGAGTGTAACAGCTTGTCCGTTTCGTAATTGTTCTGCAATTTGATCTAGCTTTCTTAAGCGGTGGTTAATGCCTGATTTGCTGATCTTGCCGCTTTCCACCATTTCTCCCAGTTCCTTTAGCGTGACCTCTTGATAGTCGACTCGCAGTTTTGCAATTTCACGCAGCTTATCCGGCAGGGCATCAAGTCCAATTTTTTCATCAATGAATTGAATGTTCTCGACCTGGCGCAGTGATGCACCAATCGTTTTATTCAAGTTTGCTGTTTCACAATTGACGAGCCGGTTCACGGAATTTCGCATATCACGGACGATCCGAACGTCTTCGAAGCGAAGAAGTGAATTATGCGCACCTACAACGCTTAAGAATTCGGTAATTTTTTCGGCTTCTTTCATATACGTGATGTATCCTTTTTTACGCTCAAGTGTTTTACTGTTGAGTTGAAATTGATTCATCAGCTCACAAAGGGCATCATTGTGTTCTTTATATAGTGAAAAAATCTCAAGGTGATAGGAAGACGTTTCTGGATTATTCACAGAACCGCCTGCTAAAAAAGCACCTCTCATATAGGAGCGCTTGCAGCATCTTTTCTTTACAAGCTCTTCTGAAATATTGCGCTCAAATACAAATTGCTCACCTAATATTTTCAAATCCTCTAAAATGGTTTTCGCTCGTTCTACCAGTCTGACAATATACACATTATTCTTTTTCAATCTCATTTTCTTACGAACGAGCAGCTCGACTGTGACATCATATTTCTTTTTCAGCAGCGTATAAATCCGTCTTGCGATGGCTGCGTTCTCTGTCTGTATATCTAGAATTAATTTTCGATTAGAGAAAGATAATGAACCGTTCATACGGATGAGGGCAGAAAGCTCTGCTTTTGTGCAGCAGTCCTTCACGTCCAGATTAGTCAGCTCTTTTTTTGTTTCGGATGCAAATGACATCCTTGCCACCCCCATTCCTATTTTTTCTTATGCAGCAGGTCGACAAGCAGCGAGGCTACTTTCAGCGTGTCGTGACGAATCACATGCTGGTCATATGTAATGATTTCCCCAGGGATGACTTCCAGTCCCATTGCCTTGAGTACATCTGTGTCGAACTGTACAGGCTGTGCCTGTTCTTCTGCATATCTTGCTTTGATCTCTTCTGGAATTTCTTTATTGTTCACAAAAATGGTATCGATAAATGGACGAACCATATGATCATTTAATGCCTGCACATGATCAGCTGCACTGTAGGAAAGCGTTTCCCCTGGCTGCGTCATGACATTGCAAATATACACTTTTTTCGCCTTCGAGCGAATCACTTCTTCGCCAATATGCGGTACAAGCAAGTTTGGCAGGATACTCGTATACAAGCTGCCTGGCCCAATCACGATCAAATCAGCTTCACGAATGACTTGAATCGATTCTGGGAGCGGTTCAATCGTATCGGGTGTGAGGAACACTCGTTTAATTCGCTCACCGTAGGTTGGGATTTTTGATTCTCCTGTCACCACTTGCCCGTTTTCTAATTCAGCATGAAGTACAACACTTGAATTCGCTGCTGGCAAGACTTTTCCTCTCACATTTAAGACCTTGCTCATTTCTGTGACGGCATGAAAAAAATCACCGGTTATATTTGTCATGGCCGCAAGAATGAGGTTGCCAAGAGAGTGGCCTGTTAAGTCATTCCCTTTGTTAAAACGGTGCTGAAATAAGTCTTCTACAAGCGGTTCAACATCAGAGAGAGCTGCAAGGACATTTCGAATATCGCCTGGAGGCGGAATATTCAAATCATGCCGCAGTCTGCCTGAGCTGCCTCCGTCATCAGCAACCGTTACAATAGCGGTAATGTCCACTGGCTTTGTTTTTAGCCCTCTGAGCAAAACAGATAAGCCAGTGCCCCCACCAAGAATGACCACCTTTGGAAGTGTCGTCATCTATTTTCTGCTTCTCTTTTCAATGTCCCGGTGAGTGACATGAGTGTAGTAGTCATTTTTAAAATACTCCGATAAGTAGTTAGCTAGCGTCACTGATCGGTGCTGTCCGCCTGTACAGCCAATAGCGATCACAAGCTGACTTTTTCCTTCTCGTTTATAGGACGGAAGCATAAAGCTGAGAAGGTCAATTAATTTCTCTGTGAATTTTTGTGTCTCGCTCCATTTCATTACATAGGAGCGCACTTCTTCATCGTTTCCAGTCTGTGGACGCATGCTCTCAATATAGTAAGGATTCGGCAGAAATCTCACATCAAATACAAGATCAGCATCAATCGGCAGACCGTATTTAAAACCGAAGGACATCACATTCACTGTAAACACCTGCCCTTGGTTCGTGGCAAAGTGCGCGACAATTTTTTCTCGAAGCTGTTTTGGTTTTAAATCCGATGTATCAAAAATCATTTGAGCCCGGCCTTTTAACTCTTCTAACAGGTCGCGTTCCATTGCGATTCCTTCGAGGGGCAAACCTGTTGTCGCAAGGGGATGCGAACGTCTCGTTTCTTTGTATCTTGAGACAAGCACCTTATCGTTTGAATCTAGAAATAATATTCTTGGTGTGATCCAGCCAAGATCACTCATTTCATCTAAAGCTGCAATTAAGCTGTCAAAGAATTCTCGTCCGCGTAAATCCATCACAAGGGCGACCTTGCTCATCTTAGAATTCGATTCCTTCATGAGCTCTAGGAACTTCGGTAAAAGTGATGGCGGCAAGTTATCTACACAGAAGTAACCTAAGTCTTCAAAGCTTTGAATGGCAACAGTTTTCCCCGCACCTGACATTCCTGTAATAATCACAAGCTGAATATCTTCTTGTTTGTTCGTATTCATGCCTGCTTCCTCTCCTTCTTTATGAAAACGGTTCATGTATTAGTCTCCTTGAGGATCTAACCGATAAGCAATCAATTCAAAATCAGGTGTATACGTAAAAGTACCGTGCAGAAGTCCTTTTCCCTTTAGCATGAAATCAAGAATATGGGAATCTCCTGGAGCCATCGGTAAATGAGGCACATCTTTTACTTCATGCCACTTTAAAATGCCTTCCTCTGACTCTGTCACGTTTTTTCCAGTAAATGAATCTGCCATAAAGGTGAACATCATCCACTCTTGAACGATTTGATCGCCTTCTTTTATGATAAAGGTAAAAACACCTTTTAACTGAGGATTTAAAATATAAATTCCTGTTTCTTCTCTATACTCTCGAACGACTGAATCCTTGACCGATTCTCCGCTTTCCATTTTGCCGCCCGGCGCTACCCACCAGCCCCGTCTTGGCTTTTGCAGCAAGAGAACTTGATCTTCGTGATGCAGCACACAATTGGTTACTCGTTGCATCAGCTGTCACCTACTCTTTTATGTCTTTAACTTATTATACAGGTTCATCCTGACTCCCACAATGAACATGCCCTTTCTTCACCGAAAACAGACCGGATTTCGTCTGAAAGAGGTGGCGGGCAATTTCTCTACTCTTTATTTTACAGCATCTAATGGTTCTCCATGCGTCATTTGTGAACATCTCATGAATTTCTGATTTTAAGCAAAAAAAAGGACACGGATTCTCATCCGTGCCAAACATGTATTCCTTATAAAAGGGGGTCAATTACTAGTTTTATCATAACGGATAATTATTTCACCCGTGTTACATTCCAGTTAAAAGCCCATGACGCTATATTAAGGATTTACGACAGCCATTTATTTCGCTGCTTTCAGCTTTTCAGCAAGCTCTTCTACATAATGCTGTGCGCTTTGTGCGGCAATACTTCCGTCACCTGTTGCTGTCACAATTTGACGTAGTGTTTTTTCACGAATGTCACCAGCGGCGAAAATGCCTTCCACTCTTGTTTCCATTCTTTCGTTTGTCTCGATATATCCTTCTTCATTTGTAATGCCGAGATTTTCAAATGGTTTAGATAGTGGGAGCATCCCGATATAGATAAAGACGCCGTCTGTTTTAAAGTCTTCTTCTTCACCAGTCACCGTATCAATCAAGGTCACACTGCCGACTTTACCGTTTTCTTCATTAATTTGTTTAACGGTTTTGTTCCACATGAAGTCGATTTTTTCATTATCAAAAGCACGCGCTTGTAAAATGCTTTGTGCACGAAGTTTATCGCGTCTATGAACGATCGTTACTTTTGACGCAAAGCGTGTGAGGTATACACCCTCTTCTACCGCAGAGTCTCCGCCGCCAATGACCACGAGCTCTTTGTTTTTAAAGAAAGCACCGTCACATACTGCACAGTAAGAGACGCCCCGGCCGCCAAGTTCTTTTTCACCTGGTGCACCGATTTTTTTGTATTCAGCACCTGCCGCAATAATGACAGAGCGTCCTTTGTATTCTTTTGAACCGGCTTTGACGATTTTGTACTCTTCACCGTCTACGATTTCTTTGATATCGCCATATGCATACTCAGCACCGAATTTCTTCGCATGCTCAAACATTTTATTTGAAAGTTCTGGCCCTAAAATGCTTTCAAAGCCAGGATAGTTCTCGACATCTTCCGTATTTGCCATTTGACCGCCTGGAATCCCTCTTTCAATCATCAATGTTGAAAGATTTCCCCGTGATGTATAAACAGCGGCTGTCATTCCGGCAGGTCCCGCTCCAATGATGATCGTATCGTAGATTTTTTCTTCTGACACAACTGTCACTCCCTCTTCAATTGCTGCTAGCATTTCTTATTAGAATGCCCTTGGGTGATGCTTCCATTCATGACAGAGAGCATCAATTCCACTCTTACTTTTATTCCTTAACCATATCCTATTAAATCTGCGGATAATAAGCGAATCATTTGCTCATATCTTCAAAAAAAGAAAAAGCTTCCTTAAACTGCTGTTTAAGGAAGCCTGTTTACGGTTATATAGTAAGTAACGATTTATTCAACGACTCTTCTCACAACGCCATTGAATGCTTTTTTCCAGTAAACATTGCTCATAGAGTCAACTGAAACACCGCGAGAGCTGTTATCGTTCAAGAATGTACCGTTTCCTAAGTAAATACCAACGTGTCCATTTACTTTATACGTATCAAAGAACACAAGGTCTCCGCGTTTCATGTCAGATGCACTTACAGCTCTTCCTTTACCTACAAGCGTATCTGTTGTTGTACCGCCAACTGGTCCAAGGTTGATGCCTGCTGATGCGAATGCCCAGCGAACGAATGAAGAACAGTCAAAACGACGTGCATCAATATCGGCTTGTGATCTGCCGCCGCCCCATTTATACGGAGATTGTCCAACGATGGTAGAACCTGTGCTGATTGCCCCTTCGATTCCGCCTACGTTACTGCTGACAGGTGATCCACCGCCAGAAGATGGCTTCTTGCTTGGTGAACTGCTGTTGTTATTATTATTTGAAGATCCACTGTTACTGTTATTTGAAGACGGGCTGCTGTCGTTAGTTGAGCTGTTGTCTTCCGCTTGAACACTCGCTTGACGCTGCTGTTGTCTTTGTGCTTTTTCTTCTTTTGCTTTTTGAGCTGCTTCTCTCGCTTCTTTTTCAGCTTGTTTTTGAGCAGCGATTGTTGCGTCTTTTTCAGATGCAATGCTGTTAGCCTCACTGTTTAACTCGCTGATTTCAGAAGATGCACTTCCCTTTTGCTTTTTCACTTGCTTGAATAGCTTGTCTTTTTCATCAAGCTGTTTATTCAAGTCTGTTTGAAGCGTTTCAAGCTTTGCAAGTGTCTTTTGAACATCTTCAAGCTTTGTGTTTAATTCGTTTTCAGACTTTTGAAGCTCAGCTTTGTCTTTTTCTTGCTCTTTAATGATTTCGCTGTCTGCGTTGATGAGTGTAGATACTGCACCTGCACGGCTGATGAAATCGCTAAAGCTTTTCGCTCCTAGTAATACATCTATGTATTTCGTAGAACCGCCGCTTTCTTGAAGCGCACGTACACGCTTTTTCAAGAACTTGTTTCTATCTTCAATACGTTTTTCAGTATCAGCAATTTCTTGTTTCAGTGCTTTGATTTCTTTTTTTGTTTTTTCATTTTCTTTTTGTTTTTCTTCGATTTGATCACTTGTTTTTAAAGCTTTCTCGTCAATTTCTTTTAGCTTTAGTGCAAGTGCCTCTTGTTTTGCTTCAAGTTTTGAAAGCTCATCTTTTTTCTTTTGAAGGTTTTTGTTGACCTCAGATTGCTTGCTGTCCAGCTCTTGTTTCTTTTGTTCAAAGTTCTGTGCGTTTGCTTCATGAGTAAATGGGATAAATAAACTGCTCGCTCCGATGACCGAAGCTAAACCGAAAGTAATAAACTTTTTCACGAATAGTTCCTCCTTTGACAATTTCCAAGCGACATGAGAAAGCAGCAAATTCTCTGCGGCCAATCTGTGCTATCTATGTCTTTCTTCCTGATTGATCAGTCAGATGTTGACCAGATTGTTTCTATCACTAGGTGTTTCATTATGTATAGTAAAATATCTAAATATATGTCTTTGTTTTAATCCACGATTTTCATTATACATGAGACATCGACAAAATGAGCTAATATTTTTATTACATTTATGTTTCAAAAACATGTCGTGATTGTCATACTTCGCCAAATCCTTGCAAATCCCACCTTTTTATCCAAGAAAAAAGCATGACCTTTTCGGCCATGCTGCAATCTGCTGAATCTATTTACCTATTTAATCAATTAACGCACAAATGACTTGTTCATATTTAGACAGTGTTTGAACGCTGATTTGAAAAGAGGCTGCAATCTCTTTTTTGCTCACAACTGATCCTTCTTGCTCCTGCATCCATAAATAATAAGATGCTGCTGCCCATGCAGGCGCATTTTTCTTATCTACGCCAGAAGCACGTGCCTGCTGAATAATATGGAATAACCAAAAATAAGGCATATGGCTGTCAGGCTGAACAGCTTCTTCCAAGCTGGATGCCGCCTGTTTTGCGAAAACCGCATCTTCTGAAAACGACCGCACTTCCATTTCATCTTCGTATAAGAGCAGTTCGATGAATTGCTGTTCGAAGGCTGTTTTCGCTGCGTGTGCATCAAGGACAGATTGAAGAACGTCACGTTCCCCTTTTTGTTTGCTCACATAGTACGCAGTCAGCCGCTCCTCAATGGAGACCATTGGCTCAGTCTCCTCGGGTTTATCCTGCCACGGCTTGATTTCATCTGCATCGATATCTTCTTCGACCATCTTATTCCAAACCGTTTGTGCAAGCGTTTTGTGGCCTGTATAATAAGCTGCGCTTGCGAGCCAGTATAAAAATGTACTATCTCCCTGAAAGCCTGTTTTGTACAAAGAATAAAGCCATTTAAAGGCCCATTCAAATTCTCCAACTAGGGCAAATGTTGCGCCAAGCTTATAACGCTGTTCACTTAATATTGGATACACGTGCGTTAATTGCTTCGCTAACGTATTGACCTTTTCTTCTTCTTTTTCATAATGATAGAAGACAAGCTGGTTGCAAAGGGCATGCAGATTACCCGGATTTTCATGAAGAACCCGGTTCAACATCTCTTTCGCCTGATGGATTTGACCAGAATAAAAATAGGCCAAAGCGAGATTATTATACGCTGACCAAAATTCTGGATACTCAACAATCATCTGTTCCAGCATTTCAATGGCTTCATCAAGCCTGCCGCTTTCTAGCAAGTGATTCGCTTGATCCTGCTTGACAATCAGGTCATCCTGATCGTAAGGAAAATCTTCGTCCTCTTCGTCGCTCATATCGAGCAGGTCGAGGAGATCGTCATTTTCATCTGCAAATTCCCCGTTCTCTTCCAATGAAGCATAGGCAGT
The DNA here is from genome assembly GCF_002998735.1 of Bacillus sp. NMTD17. Lineage (NCBI taxonomy): Bacteria > Bacillati > Bacillota > Bacilli > Caryophanales > Bacillaceae > Bacillus > Bacillus sp. NMTD17. The sequence goes on along the minus strand of NZ_PVRH01000001.1, from coordinate 596,828 downwards.
AGCTGACTTATATGCCTCTTGAAAGAGTCCTAGATTCGCATAATTATTGGCTTTAAAATAGTGACACTCAGACATGTTTTCATCGATATGTTCAAGTATGAAATCAAGCAGTTCATTTGATTGTTGGTAATGACCCATTTCAGTATAAATAATGGCAAGCTGTGATAGCATTTCTACATTTTCAGGCTCAAGTACGATAGCCCGCTGTATCAGCTTACTCGCTTTAGATAGATTTCTTTCTCTATAAGCTTTTAGACCTTTATGAAAAAAGTAATGCCCATCTTGGAATAGCTGGACGACTTGTGTGTGATTATTTTGAGAAGTGTATTTACTCACCGATACCCTCCATTTCGAACAGTGTACCGTGTGTAGTATAACATACTTCACGAGTCGTCACATAGAACAAAAGAAAAGGAAGGATTTGTTTTTCACTCAAAAACAAAAAGCCAGAGGTGCCCCCGGCTTTTCACTCACCTTGATGACGCTTTTTTAATACTTTTAATACCTCATCAAGCGGCAATTGCTGTTCACGTAATAACACAAGCAGATGATACAGGAGATCGGCTGTTTCCCACTTCAATTCTTCTTGATCCCGGTTTTTCGCTGCAATGATGACCTCTGACGCTTCTTCCCCTACCTTTTTTAGGATTTTATCGACCCCTTTTTCAAATAGATAGGTTGTATAAGCGCCTTCTGGCATTTCTGTCTGACGTTTTGCAATCACCTGTTCAAGTTCATTTAAAATCGCAAAACGATCCTGCTCTTCCGTTTGAAGCTTCACGCCTTCTTCCGAAAAGCAGCTATAGCTGCCAGTATGGCAGGCTGGTCCACTTGGTGTGACAAGAACAAGCAGAGCATCTTTGTCACAGTCATATCGAATGGATGTGACTCGCTGAGTATGTCCAGATGTGGCGCCTTTGTGCCAAAGCTCGTTTCTCGACCGGCTGTAAAACCATGTTTCCCCTGTCTCCAGTGTTTTTTCATAGGATTCTTGATTCATATACGCCAATGTCAATACTTCCTTACTTTGAGCATCCTGTACAATTGCAGGTATCAGGCCTGCCTCATTAAAGGATAATTCGTTTGCCTGTTTCATCTGACCTTCACCCCGTGTTCTCTCAAGTATGTTTTTACTTCTTGAATTGAAGTCTCTTTATAATGGAAAATGGAGGCTGCTAATGCTGCATCAGCTTCTCCTTTTGTAAATGCCTCCAGCATATGCTGGGCATTGCCAGCGCCTCCCGAGGCAATGACAGGCACGGTGACGGCTTCTGACACAAGCTTTGTTAATCGATGATCAAAGCCTGTTTTCTCACCGTCGGCATCCATACTTGTCAGTAAAATCTCTCCTGCTCCCCTCAGCACGGCTTCTTTTGCCCAATCGCTGACCTCTATATCCGTTTGACGGCGCCCTCCGTGTGTGTAGACCATGTACTCTTTTTTCTCTTCATCGTACTTTGCATCTATTGCGACGACGATGCACTGGGAACCAAAGAAATCGGCGCCTTCTGAAATCAGTTCTGGTCTTAAAACTGCCGCTGTGTTCACAGATACTTTGTCTGCACCCGCTCTTAATATGCGCTTCATGTCATCAAGGTGGTTAATCCCGCCGCCTACCGTAAAAGGGATGGCAAGAGTGGACGCCACTTGCTTGACCACATCCACCATCGTTTTCCGGCCTTCATGAGAGGCAGAAATATCAAGAAAGACGAGTTCATCCGCCCCTTCCTCATCATACATCTGCGCTAATTCTACCGGATCACCAGCATCCTTTAAGCCGAGGAATTGCACCCCTTTGACCACACGCCCTTCCTTCACATCGAGACATGGAATGATTCGTTTTGTCATCATACGCGGTCAAGCCCTTCAATTGCTTCAGCTAAAGTAAACCGCTTCGTGTAAAGGGCCTTTCCAATGATCGCACCAGAAACACCTGACTGTTTTTGTGCTGACAGCTTTTGAAGATCAGCTAGCGCGCTTACACCACCTGAAGCAATGACTTGTTTGCCGGTAGCTTCCGCTAAGCGAACTGTACTTTCCACATTGGGGCCAGACAGCATGCCATCCATTTGAATATCCGTGAAAATAAAGACCTCCGCGCCTTCCTTTGCCAATTCTTTGCCGAGTTCCTCCGCCTTCACTTTCGACGTTTCAAGCCACCCCTCAGTCGATACAAAGCCATTTCGCGCATCGATCCCAATCGCTATTTTCTCCCCATATTGCGCAAGCATTTTTTTCACAAAGGCGGGATTAGAAACAGCGGAGCTGCCAAGGATGACTCTAGCTACACCATTGTTTATATAAAAGGCAACGTCTTCTTCAGTCCGAATGCCGCCGCCAATTTGTACATTCACATCTAAGGATGAAGCAATCGCCAGTACATGCTCATGATTGACGCGATTCCCTGCTTTCGCACCATCTAGGTCAACGAGATGAATCCACTTTGCTCCTTCATTTGCAAACCGCGCAGCCATATCAAGCGGCGAATCTCCATAAATGGTTTCTTGATCATAATCTCCTTGCACAAGCCGTACACATTTGCCATCTCTCATATCAATCGCTGGATACAATGTAAATTCACTCATTTGTTCACCCTCTGTTCGTTTGCTAATTGAATAAATTGTTTGAGCAGCGCCATTCCCGTTGTACTGCTTTTTTCAGGGTGAAACTGTGCGCCAAGCACATTCCCCTTGCCGACAACTGCTGGTACTTGAACGCCATAATCCGCACTTGCTAATTGCTCTTTTGGATTCATATCACTTACATAATAAGAGTGAACAAAGTACGCAAATCCTTCCGGTACACCATCAAACAATGGGGAGGGCTGATGAAATGTGAGCTCATTCCACCCCATATGAGGCACCTTCAGCCTTTGCCCATCCTGGTCGCGATCCTTTAAAAGAACGACACGCCCTTTTAACAGCCCCAAACCTTTCGTACGTCCTGCCTCTTCACTTTCTTCAAATAACAGCTGCATCCCGAGACAAATACCAAATAGCAGCTTTCCTTCCTGCACAACTTGGTGGATAAACTCTTCAAGTCCTGTCTGTTTTAACAGCTGCATCGCATCACGAAACGAACCGACCCCAGGCAAAATATAAGCATCTGCCTTTTTGAGCTCCTCCACATCAGAGGAGACGATATAACTGGCACCTGCTCGTTCCAGTGCTTTTGATACGCTGAACAAATTTCCCATTCCGTAATCAATGACTCCGATCATTAGAGCATCCCCTTTGTCGAAGGAATCCCTTTCACACGTGGATCAATGGTTGTTGCCTCATCTAGGGCACGTGCCATCGCTTTAAAAATGGCTTCAATTATATGGTGCGTATTGGTTCCGTAGTGAACAATCACATGAAGATTTATACGAGCTTCTAGCGCAAACTTCCAAAGAAACTCATGCACGAGCTCTGTATCAAAGGTACCGACCTTTTGACTTGGAAAGGCCGCTCTCATTTCCAAATGAGGGCGATTGCTTAAGTCGACCACGACCTGGGCAAGCGTTTCATCCATCGGAACAAAGCTGGAGCCATACCGCTTAATTCCCTTTTTATCACCTAACGCTTCCTTAAACATTTGCCCAAGCACGATGCCGATATCTTCTGTTGTGTGGTGATCATCAACATCCGTATCTCCTTTCGCATCGACGGTCAAATTAAAGTGTCCATGCTTCGTAAATAAATCAAGCATGTGTGTCATAAAAGGGACATCTGTTTGAATATCTGCTTTTCCTTCCCCATCAATCTCTAACGCTAACGAAATATTCGTTTCATTTGTTTGTCTCGCTGTTTCCGCCTGTCTCATGACGATTCCTCCCGCTTTCTCGATTCAATCGACCTTGCATGCGCTTCGAGCCCTTCTAATCTGGCAAAAGCCGCAATGCTATCCCTGTGTGTCTCAAAGGCTTCTTGACTATATGAAATAATGCTCGTTTTCTTTTGAAAATCAGTCACACCAAGCGGGCTGGAGAATCTAGCTGTTCCGTTGGTTGGCAGCACGTGATTTGGTCCTGCAAAATAATCTCCCACCGGCTCAGGGCTATAACGCCCTAAAAAAATCGCCCCTGCATGCTTGATTTGACCAAGAAGTGATTCTGGATATGCTGTCAGCACTTCTAAATGCTCTGGCGCTAACTGGTTGACGACGTCTACTGCACGATCCATGGAATCTGTCACGTATATACGGCCATGATTTTGTATGGATTGTGCGGCGATTGATTTTCTTGGCAAGGTGTCCAGCTGCGCTTGCACCTCAGCCTGCACGTTTTCAGCAAGTGTCTTAGACGGTGTCACCAAAACACTAGATGCCAGCGCATCATGTTCTGCCTGCGAAAGTAAATCAGCCGCTACCTCATGTGCCGATGCCGTATCGTCTGCTAGAACCGCAATTTCACTTGGACCGGCAATCATATCAATGTCTACTAGGCCAAATACTTCCCGCTTTGCCAGGGCTACATATATGTTGCCTGGACCTGTGATTTTATCAACAGACTGGATGCTTTCTGTTCCATAGGCAAGTGCCGCAATCGCCTGCGCACCGCCCATTTTATACATCTCAGAAATACCGAGCTCCTTTGCAGCAACGAGTACAGCATCTGAAAGATGCCCATCTTTCCCTGGGGGTGTCACAAGGACAATTCGCTCAACACCAGCGACAAGCGCCGGAATCACATTCATTAAAACAGATGATGGATAAGCAGCTGTTCCGCCGGGGACATACACACCGACTGCATCGAGCGGTGTCACCTTTTGTCCGAGCATCGAGCCATCCTGCTGGTGATAAAACCAAGAGGATGTCAGCTGACGCTCATGGTATGTGCGAATATGACGGATAGCCGTTTGGATCACCTGAATCATGGCTGGGTCCATGCGTTCGGAGGCTTTTGTCATTTCCTCCTCTGTGACAAGCGGATCTTCAAGCAGCACTCCATCAAATTGCTTTGTAAAAGATTGTACCGCTTGATCACCATTTAACCTCACTTCTTGTATAATGCGCTGAACAGCCAGGCGCTGCTCTTCCGTGCCTGTATCTAAAGTCCGCTTGAGTGAGAGTGTCTCTGTCTCACCTTCTTGTATATAGGTGATGTTCATGATGTTTCCTCCCCTTCAATGATTCTTGCAAGGCGCTGCGCCATTTCATCGATCACCGCATCCTTCATCCGATAGCTCACAGGATTGACAATAAACCGTGACGTAATATCACAAATATGCTCCGTTTCAACAAGTCCATTTTCCTTGAGTGTTTGACCTGTAGAGACAATGTCAACAATACGATCGGCGAGTCCGATGAGCGGTGCTAATTCAATTGAACCATTCAGCTTAATGATCTCCACCTGCTCCCCTTGTTCTCTAAAATAGGAAGATGCGACATTTGGGTACTTTGTTGCCACACGCGGCGCGACACCGCCCCAGCTGGCTCCCGGTAATCCGGCAACCGCTAAATGGCATTTGCTGATGTTTAAATCGAGCACTTCGTACACATCACGAGCTTCTTCGAGCATAACATCCTTCCCTGCAATGCCAACATCTGCTACACCGTGCTCTACATAAGTCGTCACATCCATTGGCTTCGCTAAAATAAAGCGGAGGTTTTCTTCCGGTACATCAATGATTAACTTTCTTGAATCCTCGAATTCCTCTGGCAGCTGATATCCCGCCTGTCTTAACAACCCAGCTGCTTCTTCAAATATCCGGCCCTTTGGCATCGCCATCGTCAACACTTTACCCATTTGACTCTCCCTTTCTAGCGCCGATAAAATAAGTCACCTGCTCAAATGCCTTGGTCATCGCGTCAATATTTTCAATCCCTGCTAAGTCTTGCAGGACGATCTTTTTCCCTTTTGACCGCTCCTTTTCTGCAAAAGCAAAAGCCTCCAGCCGTTGTTCTTTACTAAAAATCACTGCCTCCTGCGGCTCATTGATTTCTTTTGCATCAAGCGCTTCAAGCAGACGGTCTAATCGAAGTCCGAATCCTGTAGCTGGTGCAGGTGCATCAAAATGAGCCAGCAATTGGTCATATCTGCCGCCACTTCCGATGACTGACCCAACATGATCTGCAAATACTTCAAACAAAATGCCCGTGTAGTAGCTCATATGACTCACCATGCTTAAATCTAAACGGATATATTCTGTACAGCCGTAATCTTCAAGTGTTTCCCAAAGCGATTTTAACTGTGTGAGCACCTCTTTTCCCTCTTGTGAAACGACGATTTCCTTTGCCCGCTCTGTGACTTCCTGGCCGCCTCTTAACTCTAAAAGCTGTAACAGCCTCGTTTTATCGATGGAGGAGAGTGGCAATTGCTTCACATGCTGGCGGTATCCTACATAATTCTTTTCATATAAGAATCGGCGGAGGACGTTTGCACGCTCTGTATTTCCCAATACATCTACAAATAACGTCTCTGCTAAAGCGACATGCCCGATCGCGATTTTGAAGGACTTTAGCCCGGCATTTTTTAATGCAAATACGACAAGCGCGATCACTTCAGCATCTGCACTAATCGACCCATCACCAATCAACTCAATTCCGACCTGCTCAAATTCTGATGGCCTTCCGCCTTCTCTTTCCTGCGCCCGGAACACATTGGCCGCATACCCAACGCGAAGCGGATACGCCTGTTCATGAAGCTTTGAAGCCGCCACTCTCGCAATAGGTCCCGTCATATCAGGTCTGAGTACAAGGGTTTGCCCGTTCTGATCTAAAAGCTTAAAGAGCTGTGTATCTGTAATCGCCGATTGAACACCGACTGTATCGTAAAATTCAAGCGTTGGTGTCTCCATCAAACGATAACCCCAGCCATTCATGACCTCTGTTAATGAATGTCTCACTTTTTTCTTCGTCTCATACAACCCTGGTAATGAATCCCGCATACCATATGGTTTCTCAAACATAAACATGCTCTTCTGCACCTCCAACACATTAAAACAAAAAATTCCGAATCCTTTAGTTCGCTAATATGATAATATGCTAACAAAATAAAGTAATTAAATCAATCATTTTTATTTTCTCTCTATTTTCATGAAAAATTTGTGGAATTATTACATTCAAGTGACACCTGTCCCTTTTCTGCATGTTTGATAAAAGAACGTGATATAATACTTAAAAATATTGAATAACACAGGAGATTACAGTGAAGTTCATCCAGACATTAATCTTAACTTTGTTGTGCGCATGCCTTGTTTATTTCGGCTTTATATACGTGACACAAATCGACCAAGTCAAGAAGGCAGCTTCACCACACGAAGCAGCCAAAGAAAAAGAAAACGATACGGCACTCGCAGCTGAAGAAACACGATCAACGAAAAAAACAGACAACACATATTCTTCTTTAAAAGGAAGCAAAAAAGCCATGGATGTCATCCTCTACAATCAAATGGATGCCCCAAAGCTTTATAATGGATGCGAAGTCACAAGCTTAGCGATGCTTCTTCATTACAGCGGCTATGAGCAAGTGACAAAAGACGCATTGGCAAATGAAATCAAACGTGTTCCGCTGAATTATGAAAATGGCTTAAAAGGAGACCCGCATGACGGGTTTGTAGGCGATATGGAGAATGGACCAGGTCTTGGTGTTTACCATGAACCTATTTATCAGCTTGCGAAAAAATATGCGGGCGCTCAAGTCGTCGATTTAAGTGGAAAACCTGTCAAAAAGGCCATCTATCAATCACTTGAAAAAGGGTATCCTGTTTGGGTGATTACCACATCCACCTTCGACAAAATAGATAACATCGAAACATGGAATACACCAAATGGCAAAATAGATGTGAGCTTTAATATGCATAGCGTGGTCATCACGGGCTATGACAAGGAACATGTCTACCTAAATAACCCATACGGTGAAAAGAATCAAAAAGTCGATCGCAATCAGTTTGAGGATTCTTGGGAACAGATGGGCCGGCAGGCGATTATCATTAAAGCGTAGAACACCTTTCTCATTGAAAACATGAAAAAACATCCTCTAGCCGTATAGAGGATGTTTTTTTCATGATGATCTTTCTAGTATTTCCTTCAGGCGGTCTTCAAGCTTTGCAGCTGTCATTACTCCTCCGCCTACAATGAAGTATTCAACCTTTTTTTAGTAAAAATGAGAGATAATTCTTGATCGTTAGACTTCTCACTCATCGTTTTTAGAGGCAGTGAAACGACTTATTCTGCTTCAGATACAACGGTAAAACGTTCTCCAACATGGGCAGCCTGCTCAATTTCATCGACAAGGGCAATGGCGTAGTCGGCATAGCTCACATAGCTGTCACCTTTAGAATTGACAATCAGCTGGTCTTTCCCTTTCACATAAGAACCTGTGCGTTTGCCTTCTGGGTCAAAGAATGCAGCAGGGCTGAGGAAAGTCCATTTTAATCCTTCGGTCTGTTGAAGATCTTTTAGGTTTTCACCTTGCTGTGAAGCAGTCGCCACATACTCCTTTGGAAATTCTGGTGTATCAACAAGTCTTGTTGTTTGAGCCTCATCAACAAATAGACTGCCTGCTCCGCCCACAACGATTAAACGCGTATCGGGTACCTCTTTCAAAATATCAATAAGCTTTTTCCCAGCCTCTACGTGAAGGTGCTCTTGTCCAGCAGGTGCACCAAATGCATTGACGATGACATCAAAGCCTTTGATGTCTTCTGCTTGTAAATGAAACACATCCTTCTCGATAACAGCTACGGATGAATCTGTCACCTTTTGTGCATCTCGAACGATGGCTGTCACTTCATGTCCTCTAGATTGAGCCTCTTTTACAATTTCCTGTCCTGCTTTACCTGTAGCGCCAATAATACCAATCTTCATATGAATTCCTCCTGTAAAATGATTTTATTTAATAAATAAAGGTGTAACAATTATAGTTACAACAGAGGTAAAAAAAATTGAATAATCATCCAATTTTTTTGATTAACAAATGCGTTAGTTCACTTAATTTGATCTCAGCAAGCACTTGCTCCATCGCACTTTGAGCGCGGCACAAGATTAACTCAAGCACAGCCTGAATATTTGCACCGATCGGACAGTCAGGATTTGGGCTTTCATGGATTTGAAACAACTCTCCCTCATCCACGACTTCAACCGCTTTATACACATCAAGCAGCGTGATGTCGTCTTCACTGCGGTTCAACTGAGAACCACCTTTGCCAAGACTCGTTGAGATTAGGCCTGCTTTTTTTAATTTACTCATAATGCGGCGGATGACCACTGGGTTTGTATTCACACTTCCCGCGATATCCTCCGATGTCTGTAATGATCCTTTTTCAAGTGATAGCAAGGCCAGAATATGGACAGCGACAGTGAATCTGCTGCTGATTTTCATGTTTTCTCACCTCTGTTGTAATCATTATAGTTACACCATAACATATTGTCAACAAAAAAGTCTGCCGAGCTACTCAGCAGACGTAGATTGACGTGCTTTCATTTCTTCTTTCGTATAAATCATGCGCATTGGATTTCCTCCAACAAATGAGCCCGCTGGAACATCCTTATGAACAAGTGTACCAGCCGATACGATCGCCCCATCCCCAATGGTTACACCAGGTAAAATGGTTGAATTGGCTCCAATTAAGACTTCATCACCAATATAGACTTCCCCAAGTCTGTATTCTTTAATCAAATACTCATGGGACAAGATGGTCGTGTTATAGCCAATCACACTATTTCGACCGACCGTGATTTTCTCAGGAAACATGAGATCCACCATGACCATTAAGGCAAACGCCGTATCCTCGCCGACCTTCATACGAAGAAAGGTTCGGTATATCCAATTTTTCATTCCCATAAAAGGCGTGTACCGTGCTATTTGAATGAAAATAAAGTTTTTCACCACTTTGAAAAAGGGAACCGTCCGATAGACTTGTCGTAACGAATTGACCCCTTTTACAGGATAACGATCTGTTTTTCTCAACTCAATCAGCTCCAACAATCGCCAGGAGATCACTCATTTTCTTCAGCATGAAATCAGGGCGATGCTTTAAAAGGGCCTCTTCTCCCTTAATCGACCAAGCAACACCTGCTGTTTTTGTTCCTGCCGCTTGACCAGACAAAATGTCGTGATAATTATCACCGACCATCACCGCTTCATGCGGATCACTGCCAAGCTTGGATAATGCCAGCTGGACAGGTTCTGGATGCGGCTTCTCATTTTGGACATCATCGAGCGTCACAATCACCTCAAAGAATGGCTCTAAACCTGTCAGCTTCAAACCCATTAAAACCGTATCACGTATTTTTGTTGTGACTATCCCAAGTTTAAATCCTCGATCCTGCAGGACTTTCAATGTATCTAAAACAGTCTCATATTCAGTCACAAGCAGATCATGCTGTTGATGATTAAACGTTCGATACATCTGAATCATATCATCCGTTAGCTCAGGGTCCATCGCAGAGAATGTATCAAACAATGATGGACCAATGAAATGAAGGATCTCTTCACGGCTGTACTGACCAGGATAATAATGATCAAGCGTATGTTGAAATGAAGCAATAATTAATTCATTCGTATTGATTAATGTGCCATCTAAATCAAATAGCACGGTGTTAATAGTTGATTCGTTCATATGGCTTCCTTTCTAACAGCTGCAAGCTCCCGCTTCCGCCAAATATAGCTAATGGCAGCTGTTAATAAAATAGCAGATATCAGACGGATGACAAGAAGCGGCCACACAGGAATCCCAAGTGGAATAAATATCAGCGTATCTTCGACCACTGCATGGCAGGCAACAAGGAAAATGAAAGCAAGGGTTAAATCCTTTTTACTCACGCCGTCCTCTTCCACTGCCTTCATCATCACGCCGGCTCCGTATGCCAGACCTATGGTTAATCCAGCTACCATTGTCATCGACGTATTTTCTTTCATTCCAAGCATTCTCGTAAATGGAGACAGCCACTTAGACAGCGTATGGAGCCATCCTAAATCTCTCATGAATTGAATGATGATCATGAGAGGGATGACGATACAGGCGAGCTGGACCACACCGAGTACGGCTTTTTGTAAAGCGAGAAGGACAATCATGTACCAGCTGGAAGGCTCATCAGCCGGCTGAGCTGCCGTCAGCAGTCCATATTGTGCTGGCTCCTGGCCTCCCTGCCAAACGAGATGAATGACAATAGCCGAAATAACAGCAAGGCTGATTCTGACCAGCAAAATGATAGACACTCTGAGTCCAACCTTTGCTGCCACTGTCGATTCGATGATCAGGTTATGGCAAAAGGACAGCATCACGGCCAAAATGAACACTTCCTTCACAGGAAGATCTAGTGTCAGAATGGCGGCTATGCCCGCATACAAGTTCAGCACATTTCCTAATACAAGCGGAATGGCCGCTTCTCCTGAAAGACCAAACAACCCCATAAATGGCCGTATGAATTGTATGATCCAATTCATAACAGGCGTATGCTGCAAGATACTGACGAGAATGGTAACCGGAAAGATGACTTTTCCAAGTGTCCAAGTTGTCGATAGCCCTGCCTTTAAGCCGCTTTTCCATGTCTCTCCCATCTCTTCTGATCCCCCCTGCTTAATTCGATGAGTTGTTCTCTTTATAAGGAATCGATGCGTATCCTTTCATTCTTCTAAAGATCATCAGCAGAACAGCCACTGCAAAAATGGCAATCGAAATCATTTGAGCGATTCGTAGATGTTCTGTCAGCATCAAGCTGTCCGTTCTCATCCCTTCAATGAAGAAACGACCGATTGAATACCAGATTAAATAAGACAAGAAGATTTCGCCTCTGCGCAGCGATGTTCTGCGTAATAAAATCAAGATCACAACACCGGCAAGATTCCATAATGATTCGTATAAGAACGTTGGGTGATAATAGGCCCCATCAATATACATTTGATTAATGATAAACTCTGGCAGATGCAAATTCTCTAAAAAGGCTCTTGAAACCGCCTCACCATGCGCTTCCTGATTAATAAAGTTCCCCCAGCGACCAATCGCCTGCCCTAGTAAAATACTAGGTGCTGCTACATCGGCTATTTTCCAAAAGGATACCTTTTTCACTTTTGTAAAGACGATCGCTGTCAGCACAGCACCTATCAGCCCGCCGTGAATAGCAATTCCGCCATTCCAAATCTTAATGATTTCATTTGGATGCTGCTGATAGTAATCCCATTCGAAGGATACATAATAAATTCGTGCACAAATAATGGCTATTGGAATCGCAAATAAGATTAAGTCAATAAACGTATCTTTATTGATTCCTCTCTTCTCACATTCTCTCAGTGCGAGCCAGAGTCCCAGCAAGGCTCCGACCCCAATGATCACACCATACCAATGAACCGAAATAGGTCCGAGCTGAAAAGCAATCGGATCAATTGGCTGAATCGCTTCGTTCATATAGACAACTCCTATTCATCCTGGCCATTGTCTTCAATGACATCGGCAAGTTTACTTGTAAATTGTTCCGCCGCATTATGTCCCATGCGTTTTAACCTGAAGTTCATCGCAGCCACCTCAATGATGACCGCTAAGTTTCGTCCTGGCCGGACAGGGATGGTCAGCTTCGGTACATCTGTATCGATGATTCGCATCTTCTCTTCTTCAAGTCCTAAACGATCGTACTGTTTGCCTTGTTCCCAAAGCTCAAGGTTCATCACAATCGTAATTCTCTTATAGCTTCTGACAGCACCGGCTCCAAATAAGGTCATCACATTAATGATGCCTAGTCCACGGATTTCTAAAAGATGTTCAATCAGCTCTGGTGCGCTTCCAACTAACGTATCCTGATCCTCTTGACGGATTTCCACGCAATCATCTGCGACCAGCCTGTGTCCTCTCTTCACTAATTCTAAGGCTGTTTCACTTTTTCCTACTCCGCTTTTTCCAATTAACAATACACCTACACCATATACATCTACGAGCACGCCATGAATGGCGGTCGTTGGTGCAAGCTTACTTTCTAAAAAGTTGGTCAACCGACTCGAAAGTCTTGTCGTTTTTAGGCTTGATCGTAACACAGGGACGCCATTTTCATTTGAAGCTTCAATTAATTCCTTCGGCACTTCACGATCTCGTGACAAAATAATTGCAGGGGTAATATCTGTACAAAGAGACATCATTCTCTGCTTTCGTTCGCGTTCTGGGAGTTGTTCAAAAAAAGAAAGCTCTGTTTTCCCTAAAAGTTGAACTCTTTCTTTTGGGTAATATGTAAAATAACCAGCCATTTCAATACCTGGTCTGGAAAGATCACTGATTGTAATGGGACGATTAATCCCTTCTTCCCCACTTACCAGTTCAAGATGAAATTGTTCCATTATGTCCTTCGTACGAACTTTCGGCACGTTTCTTCCTCCTTTTATCACAGGCGATTCAGAAATACAGCTCTATTTTATCACTTTCAATGATGATCCCAAAACAGTATTTTATCCTGATCCTGTTTCATCTGTTTCACTGGTATAGACAACTATACTTAAAAAGGGTAAACTAAGTCAAAGACAATGACTAAAGGGGGCACAATCATGAGCAGCTCTTTATTGCTCTCCAATATTCATATTGTGACAAAGACTGAAATGATTGCAAACGGTTTTGTCGGTTTACGCGACGGCAAGATTGACTATATTTCAACATCACCACCGACAGGAAATTATGAAAAAGTATATATTTCCCGGGAAAACTTTTATTTACTTCCCGGAATGATTGATATTCACATCCATGGCGGATATGGAGCAGACATGATGGATGCGACATCAGAAGCCATGAATACACTCGCTGACTACTTACCGTCAGAAGGAACGACAAGTTTTTTAGCAACAACCATCACTCAAAACCATCATGAGATTGAGCAAGCACTTAAAAATGTCGCTCAGTGGAAACATTATAATGAAGAACAAGCAGGAGTTCAGGCACAATGTTTAGGTATCCATCTTGAAGGTCCTTTTATTTCTAAAGATAAAGCAGGGGCACAGCCTGTTCAATGGATAAAGCAGCCCGATCTCCCTCTTTTTGAAAAATGGCTGGATGCTTCTCAACAGCTTATTCGAATTGTCACGTTTGCACCTGAGGAAGACCCTGACTTTGCTTTTCTTTCTCTGTTGCAAGAAAAAAACATCATTCCTTCTATTGGACATACGAATGCCCATCATGACATGATTGAATTAGCAGCTAATCATGGTGCACGCCATGTCACGCATCTTTATAATGCACTGAGTTCATTTCAACATCGTGAACCAAACGCTGTTGGGGCTGCTCTTACGAACGAGAATCTTCATACTGAGCTGATTACAGATGGGATTCACTCCCATCCACTTTCCATCAAGCTTGCATATTTGGCAAAAGGAAGTGATCGTTTGATCATGATTACAGATTCGATGCGCGCAAAAGGACTCGGGAATGGGACGTACGAATTTGGCGGTCAAACAGTCACAGTCAGCGGCGAAAAAGCATTACTCTCAGATGGTACACTTGCAGGATCGATCCTGAGAATGAAAGATGGCGTCAAACGGATGAAACAGATTACACATTGTGAATGGACAGAGATAGCGAAGATGACCTCAACCAATGCAGCCATTCAGCTAGGACTTGACCAGCAGCTCGGTTCGATCGAAGTTGGAAAACAAGCAGACCTTGTGATTTGGGATCAATCTGGCGAACTAATGATGACGATCTGCCGTGGACAAATCGTCTTTGAGAAAAAGGAGGCCAACCACTAATGAAGATCATCGAATTTGAAGATAAAGAACAATTAGGAAAAGAAGCAGCAGCCCTTATCGCACGCACAATCGCTTCTAAACCAGATGCAGTACTTGGCCTAGCAACGGGCGGTACACCTCTTGATACATATCAAGAGTTAATTCACCTTCATCAAGCACACCAATTGTCTTTCAAACAAACAAAAACAGTCAACTTAGATGAATATGCAGGACTTGATCCAGATCATGAAAATAGTTATATGACCTACATGAAACGTCATTTATTTGATCATATTGATCTCCCTCAGGATCAGTATTTCCTTCCAAATGGCGCTGCACCTGATTTAGAAAAAGAATGCTTAAGATATGATCAGCTCATTCAAGATATAGGCGGCATCGACCTTCAGCTTCTTGGAATCGGTCAAAATGGACATATCGGTTTTAACGAGCCCGGTACCCCATTTAACTCAAAGACTCATGTCGTGCAACTAGATGAAAACACCCGGGAGGCCAATGCAAGATACTTTTCTTCTATTGATAAGGTGCCTACACATGCCATTACCATGGGCATTGCAAGCATTCTTTCAAGTAAAAAGATTCTCCTTCTTGCATCAGGAAAATCAAAAGCGAAAGTGATACAATATTTAGAACAGACTGAGATACATCCAGACTTCCCAGCATCTGCTCTGAAACTTCATGAAGATGTGACAATTTTGATTGATCGAGAAGCTGGTTCACTACGCTAAAGCTAAACACGAGAGGATTTTCACATGTTTATTGATAAGCAGTCACCTATTCCGATGTACCATCAGATTATGGAGAACTTGAAAAAACAGATTGAGGATGGAACATTAGCACCTGATACACTCATTCCTTCTGAAAGAGAATATGCCGAACGCTTTGATATAAGTCGAATGACTGTCAGACAAGCCTTATCGAACCTTGTGAACGAAGGATATTTGTATCGACAAAAAGGAAAAGGCACCTTTGTTAGCCGAAAAAAGTTTGAACAGCCGCTTCAAGGCTTAACAAGCTTTACAGAGGATATGCGCCAGCGTGGGCTTAAAGCTTCAAGCCAGCTGATTGACTTCAAAAAAACCGTATGTCCAGAGCACTTACTGCCTGTCTTACAACTGTCAAATAGCGATGCTATCTTTGAACTCAAACGGATACGCCTTGCAAATGATGAACCGATGGCGATTGAAACGAGCTATATCCCTGAAGCATTTGCAGGAGATTTAACAAAGGAACATTTAACTGGCTCTATATATGAATATATAGAGACTCAAACAGGCCTTGCAATTGCTCATGCAAAACAAGAGCTTGAAGCGAATGTAGCTTCAAAGGAAGAAGCACACGTGCTGTCTATTTCAACAGGCGATCCCGTGCTCTCAATCGCAAGAACGACTTATTTTCAGAATGACATTCCGTTTGAGTATGTTCTCTCCGTGTATAGAGGGGATCGTTACAAGCTCATTCATACAATGGAAAGATAAACAGTGCCCTCATAAAAGGAGGAGCACTGTTTTTTATTTCCTAAGAAATGTTGCTTCACGATCATCTTTTGTATGAATTTTCCATATAGGCGAAATTGCTTTTCCTTGAAAACGATCTTTTGCTACAGTGTACCAATAATAGTCTTCATTTGGCCTTAAGCCTTTCCACTCAAAGCTTGCTTTTTTGCCGCTTTTTACACCGCGTGCCTCTCCTATCAGGACATTTGTGTAGACATTAAGTTCAAAATAATTGGTTTTAACAGATTTCATTTTCGGCGTCAAATCCACATCAATTGAAAATTCATCCTGTTCTCCATACGTTTTAGGATCATAGAAATGCTCTTGATTCATATAAGGTGAGTACGTCGTAAAATGAAGCTGGTTTTTTTCTTGATCGGCTGTTATCAGCCTCATAAACCCTTGTCCACCTTCAGGTCCTGACTGATAATCAGCGAGTATTTGATATACTTTCCGGTCTACTTTGCCATCCTGGTCATCGTCAAGCTCATCTACTTTCCTGCTTGCTCCGTGATAATGGCCGCTAAATACTGCCACAATATTGGGATGGCGTTTCACCACCTGATGGAAGATGAGGTCGCCAATCGGGCTGCGGTTGCCACTCACCAACAAATACTCATGGAAATTTAAAATGACGATGCGATCTGGATGCTCAGAAATCACACGGTTTAACCAATCAATTTCATCTTGCTTAATCCCCCAGCCCATGTATACCATCATATAATCATTGCCACCGGCAGAGATGAGATCATAATGACCTCGATTGTTTTGATAGGATTCACCATAGTAAGGTTTATTTGCAAAGCGTTTCTCCCCGAAATATTTCCCATATTCCGCATATAAGCCGTCCTTATGTCGAACATCATGATTTCCTGCTAAAACACCGTAAGGAATCTGATGCTCATCTAACACACGCATAAACGTATCGGCACGATGCCATTGTTTATCCTTTGAATCATCCACAATGTCACCTGTATGGAACACATATTGAATGTTTAACTTCTCCCTCTGGTCTCGGATCCACTCGACCATTTGTTTAAAGATATGAGGATAGCTCTTTGCATAATATTGTGTGTCAGACATCCAAACCATCTTATATGGCTTTTGCGCTTTGCTGATTTCATCCTGTACAAGCAAATCAAACGTATGATTCTTCATGTACTGTCTTACTGACAGCAGTCCTTTCAGGTAAAATTCTTTTTGATCTTTAGCAAAATGATGAGTGATTTTATCCCACTTTTCTTGCTGATGATTCCATGCATACATGGTCACCTTTCTCCCTGACAATGAACTCCCTTTCCACATCGCTTCGACGACATCCTTTTCACGTACATCTTGATGAACCTTGATTTGAAAACGATGATAGGGAAAACGATGTAAATCCTTCGTTTCAACTGACTTACCATCAGCAAATGCAATGCGATTCCTTTCTTGATTAGAAAAGATCATTTCTCCTTTTTCGTTAAAGCTTTTTGGCGGTTCTGTCTCCGCTGCATATTTCAAAATCTTCATTGATGGATGCAGCGATGTATATTGGTAGGCACGGTAAAAGGAGTAATCCAGCTTATCATTCGTTGGATCCTTGGTGAGCACAGTTTGCTTAGACGATTTCATTTTCGTCTTATCTGCTACTCGTTCTGGTGTCTCAGGGTGTTCATGTACCGTTTTGAATTCTTTTTTCAACGTCGACATGTTCCCTGCGGCATCTTTTGCTTTAATTGTCAATGTGTGCTCACCCGGGTTTAATTCGCTAGAGGACGTCTGATATGGCAAGGAAATTGGCTTGCCATTTACATATGCCTTCATCTCCTCTATGTCACTCCAACGATCCGTAACCTTTGCTTTTAACGTAAAGGCACCTTTATATGGATCCTTTGTTTGAACGTTGGTCTTGATTTTCGGACCTGTGTTATCGACATTCACATGTACAGATGCATGCTCGTCTGAGGTTTTGGCCTCAATCAAATGTGGCCCCTCTTTCAGCCTTCTTGTGTCCCACTTCATATAGGTTGAAACATAAGCTTCTTTTGGAATTTCAAATTGAAATATTCTTACCTTTTTGGCGTTACCGCTGTCTCCCATTTTCCATTCTTTTTGCGGCTTTGCATTGATTGGAGGAATTTGTGTTCCATTCGACAGGATCATCCGGACGTTTTTTAATTCAAAATCATCGTGATTCTCTCCAGGCAGCCGATCTACTGGAGAAGACTTCGTTCCAGCATGGAAGGAGATCGTTTGGGGACCTGCTTTTTTCATCTCTGCTTCTGGTATTGGCATTGTATAGGTACGATACACTTTTGTCGAATCATCAAAAATAGAAAGTAAGTGCTTACCTATGGACACACCATTTTTAAAATATAAATTTGTCCCTTTGACATCAAATGCGATATATGGATCTGCTTCAAGGGCAGAAAATACTTGCTGATTCCGCTTTCCATCTATCAATAATTCAATGCTTTTTTTCCGATCAGACGTTGCCTTTAATGGAAATAATCCTGAAACCGTATCTCCTTCTTCTACATTGAATCGAAGGCCGTGGGCTTTGCTAACCTGCTCCACATCAATCATTTTTTTCATCGTCATTGCTGTATTTTCGCCGTCTGACGCTTCAAGCTGATATTCCAATTGTTCTTTACCAATCAACTCGGGTGAGTAAATAATATGATGAAATAACCGGTCGTTATGATCTTTTTGAAGCAGTATTTCCTTGAAATCATCTTTCCGATTTGTTCGATAGCGAAGCTTGACGGTTTTGACGGCCTGATCATCCTGTACATCCGCTTTAATCTCTATGCTTTCAGTTGGTTTCACTGGTTTCCTCACTGTCATATCTTCAATCACAGGTTTATGGATATCTTGAGAAATTTCTTTTTTCTCAGATGGAATTTGTGCTTTTAGCACTTTTCCAGGCGTAGGCTCTTCTTCAATTTTCGAGATCAGCTTCATTTGCGAAGTACCGTCCATTGGATATTTAAACAGCAAAGATTTATGCTCACTAAACCATGATGGCTTCAAACGAAATGCTGCTGAAGAAATCTCCTCCCCTATATTTGTTGTGATTGAAACAAGACGAGATTTAGAGTTGGACAGCCCTTTGCTCTCGATGACAGATACATGCTCACCCTCTTTTAATTGACTTTTGTACATGGCATTGAAGTCCGCTACAGTTAAATGCTCCTGCCCTTTTTTCCTCAGCCAGAAAACATAAGGTTTTCCAGGTGAAATGGTGACTGGATTTGCGTGAAAGGAATACACATCATCCATTTCAGTTCCTTGTGCAGGATTGCGGTAGCGAAGTTGATAATGTTTAAGAGAGATTGGCTCATGTGTCGTGTTATACACCTCGATAAATTCAAAGGCATCTTTGCCTTTGCGATTCTTTGAATTGACAACAATTTCCGAGATGACTAAGTCCGGAATGCGAGAAAGATCCTCTTCAAATCCATTTAAGTGGACAGAATGTTCTGCCGTTTTGATCACGGACTTTTGCGTAAGAAACTCTGTATAGTAACGAACGGTTGAATTCCATAATTGATCTGGCGGAATTTTCGCTGTAAATTCTGGCTTCATACCTGGTAACCGTTCCATTGGGATCAAACGGTACCCTAGTTCATCACTTTGTTTATAGTACAAGTTCGCAGACAAAATTTGTTCCGGATCCGTAATAGACGCACGAAACTGGAGATCACGGCTTTTTTCCCCTAGAACTGGACGGACATCCACATGAAATCGATCAAAGATAAAAGGAGAAAAAGGCTTGTCCGGTATATTGACTTGTGTTTGAATAAAAGGCCCTGCTGAAGCAGGCTGATTGAAACAAAAAAGAATGATAAAAAAACATAAAAGCATGATTTGTCTGCTCACGTTCACCATCGTGCACCGCCTCCTTCGGATATTGTGTCTCCTGAAGGAAGTTTTTATGACAGATGAAACGGAGAAACGATACAAAATGGTACAAAAAAACCGTTAGCTTTTTTTCGCTAACGGCTCCACAATTCCTTTTTGTATCAACAGATGGAAAATGGATAAAATGACAGCCATCCAAATGGCCGTTCCAAACCCATCAATGTTAAAACTATCACCCATAAAGCTCGATGTCATCATCAATGTGATGGCATTAATCACAAACAAGAACAATCCTAGTGAAAGGACGGTTACTGGAAGCGTTAAAATGATCAAAAACGGCTTCACTAAAATATTGAGCAAGGATAAAATGATACTTGCGACAATGGCTGCCCCAAACCCTTCAATATATACGCTTCCGAGCCCTGGCAGAATGCCTGAATCAAAATATCCAGCAATGACGATTAAAAGTAATGCATTTACTAAAATACTGACGATCCATCTAAGCATTTAGTTAGTGCCTTCTTCCGGAACAACAAAATACCAGATGAAGTAGACCAGGAAGATAGGCATAAATGCTGTCAAAAATCCGATGATGACCGTTAAAATGCGAAGCAGGGATGCATCGACACTTAAGTATTCGGCAAGTCCACCAACAACACCCGCTATTTTTTTATCTGTTGCTGAACGATAAAGCTTCTTCATGTAGAATCACTCCTTGTCTGATTGGTGCTTTACTTGAATTGAACCTGTTTTTGTTTCTGCAAAAATGGATATACTGTTCACTGCCTGTTGATTGGCTTTGATCATTTTCTCTTTTTGTAATGTTTCATTTTTCTCTTTAATCATCTCTGCATCAAGCAAATCATGAGAAATAGACCCAAGATTGCTTTTCAGTTCAGCGGTCACTGCACACGTACGCGGGATCTGGACGTCCACACTGCCTGTTGTCGTTTTCGCATAAATGGAACGGCACTTTTCATCCGACAGCTGAACAGCAATGTTTCCGTTAAAGCTTTGGGCATCAATTGATTCACTTTTCCCGCGCAGGTCAATGAGCCCATTGATGGTTTCTACTTCAATCATACCACACTCGTGATCCGCCAGTTTAATTTGTCCGTTTGCTGTTTCAATTCCGACCTTTTCTGCCTGTAACGAGGCAAAAGAGACAACACCATTGGTGGTTTTCGCAGCAAGTTCTTTTGTCTTTAGCTTTTCCCCGCGAATCGGACCATTAAACAGTTTAACCTTGATTTTATCGTATTGGATACGAGGTACATATAAAGTGACATTGACTTTCATCGTCTTCTTTTCGGTCCGTATAAAAAATTTATCCCCTTCCAGGCCGCAGTCCAATTGATTGAGAAATTGCTGTCTTGCCTGCTCTCCGTCCTCTGCACGGTAGATTTTCGCATGGCACTCTGCACGAATATCCCCATCGTCCCAAGGCATCACATTGAGACTGCCGTTCGCCAATTGAATATCTAAATGAGAGAGCGTGGCGTCTTTGAACTGAAAAATGTGCTCAACGTCGACCGACTGTCCAAAGTTTAAATCAAGATCTACGTCTTTCACCTTTTTCACCGCAGAATCTAACCAGCCAAACAGCTTTGCACCAAGATTTTCAGTACCAGTTCCTTTGCTCTCTGTGCCAGCTTTTTCTTCATGAAAGGTGTGATCAGCTGTAGACTTTTCTAATGAAACAGACTGACTTTCTTCTAGTTTTTCAAGCAGCGTAATCGCTTCTTTTGCCGATAATGTCCCGTCTTCTACTAATTTTAAAATGCGTTCTTTTTCATTCATACAAAGCCCTCCTACGATTTGATGGATTGAAGTACTTTAATACCTTGAATGATATTCCAAATGACAGAGATCAAAAAGCCAATGGCGACTAAAAAGGACAAGATGAGCATCGTGATCACTGGAATAAGTGAGTCACTTGCCTGTGTCGCCAATAAAAATGGGATAGATCCAAAAACCAGTATCACGCACGCTGCGACTGGCAAAAGGTGTGACCACAATGCCCGCATCGCGTGCCGTTTCGTTTCCTTTTGATCAACTACAAAATATGCCACGATCGGTACAATAAACGGCATAAAAAATACACTAAAATAACAAATAGATGCAATGATCGACTGATCTCTATTCATATATTCGCTCCTTCATGATGAAAATTCCTTTCTCACTCATACGTTTATTGCGTATCAAAAGTTTCAAAATCATTCGAATTACATATGACCTTAGACACAAATTATATCTTTTTGCACCTAAGTATAGATTCTTCACGGATTACCCTTTAAAATATGTTGAAAAGATGGTGATTATCATTATAGGGGGTAATTATTTTGACAGATCATCATAATACTAACCACACGGCTCAAACGCTTTTAGACCTTATACAGAAACAGAAAAGCATGAACAGCGATATGATCAGGGAGCTTGAGACCATTCATCCGTCTCATCCAAAGTATGGTGATATCCGTTATTTAAAAGTACTGCTCGACAGCAGCAGCACCCATATTTTAAAGGATTTAACGCAACTCAGTCATTTAATGCCGAAGGAAGATGCGCAATAAAAGAAAAACCCCTCTTAACGAGGGGTTTCAGCGTGTAGGCAAACCCTCGCATTTTTTGTCAGGACTGCGCGCTGGTGCTCCCGAATGTCAAATTCGCTCCGCGCCAGTGCTCATCCTTCCTAGACTTCAAAGGTTTTCTATCACACTGAAAAGAAGACAAAGGGCTAAAATAAACATCATTTTAGCCCTTTGTCAACAATCTGAAACCCCTCTTAACGAGGGTTTTTTTATGATGACGTTACACTTTCTGTTTCTTTGACCAACTGTTTCATTCGTTCACGGTCTCGTTCTAAAATAGGCTTCAAGTATTGACCAGTGTAAGAAGCTTCTTCTTTTGCAATCTGCTCAGGAGTCCCAGAGGCAATGATCGTTCCGCCGCCTGCACCGCCCTCTGGTCCGAGATCAACGAGGTAATCAGCAGCCTTGATAATATCAAGGTTATGCTCAATCACTAGCACCGTATCTCCGTTTTCGACCAAACGCTGAAGCACTTTTAATAAACGGGCAATATCATCCACATGCAGACCTGTTGTCGGCTCGTCTAAAATATAAAGAGACCTTCCGTTTGAACGGCGGTGAAGCTCAGATGCTAATTTCACACGCTGCGCCTCTCCCCCGGACAATGTCGTCGCAGGCTGTCCAAGTGTAATGTATCCTAGCCCAACATCAAAAATCGTTTGAAGTTTCCGCTTAATTTTCGGGATATTCTCGAAAAATTGGAGTGCGTCCTCCACAGTCATTTCAAGGACATCGGCAATGTTTTTCCCTTTATATGTGACCTCAAGTGTCTCGCGGTTATAACGTTTCCCGTGGCACACCTCACAAGGCACATACACATCAGGTAAAAAGTGCATTTCGATTTTAATAATGCCATCTCCACGACACGCCTCACAGCGTCCGCCTTTGACGTTAAAGCTGAATCTGCCTTTTTTATAGCCTCGTACCTTTGCTTCATTGGTTTGTGCAAACACATCCCGCACATCATCAAATACGCCTGTATACGTAGCTGGATTGGATCTCGGCGTACGGCCGATTGGAGATTGATCAATATCAATCACCTTATCTAAGTGATCCATTCCTTTGATCTCTTTGTGCTGTCCTGGCTTCGCCTTCGCTCTGTGCAGTTTTTGCGCAAGTGATTTTAATAGAATTTCATTCACAAGCGTACTTTTCCCTGAGCCGGACACACCGGTCACAGCTGTAAAGACGCCTAGAGGAAACTTCGCATTGACGTTTTTCAGGTTGTTTTCTTTTGCACCTTTGATCTCAATGTAGCGGCCGTCAGGCTTTCTTCTTTCGATCGGCAGCGGAATAAATTTCTCACCCGATAAATATTGTCCTGTTAAAGATTTCTTGTCCTTCATGACTTCTTCCGGCGTCCCAGCTGAAATCACTTCTCCTCCATGAACTCCTGCTCCAGGTCCAATATCAATCAAATAATCAGCGGCCAGCATCGTATCCTCATCATGCTCTACGACAATGAGGGTGTTCCCGATGTCACGCATGTTTTTCAATGTCCCGATCAACCGGTCATTGTCACGCTGATGCAGACCAATGGATGGTTCATCTAATATATAAAGAACACCTGTCAGCCTTGACCCGATTTGAGTCGCCAGACGAATCCGCTGCGCCTCTCCGCCGGATAGTGTGCCCGCTGACCGGCTCAATGTGAGGTAATCTAATCCCACATTATTTAAGAAAGACAATCGTTCTTTGATTTCACGTAAAATGAGCTGGGCAATCTGCAAATCTTTCTCAGACAACTCGATTTCACCATATAAATCAAGGGCATCAGAGACAGACAAATCAGTGATTTCTCCGATATGTTTGCCATTGATCAGAACCGCAAGCGTTTCTTTTTTCAGACGATATCCTTTACATGTCGGACATGGCTGATTGGCCATATATTTTTCCATTTGCTCACGAATATAATCAGAGCTGGTTTCCTTATAGCGTCTCTCAATGTTACGAAGAACGCCTTCAAATTCAATTTCATTTTCACGTACCTGACCAAAATCATTTTCATATTTAAAATAAATCCGTTCAGAGCCGCTGCCATATAAAATTTTATCGAATAAATGCGACGGTATATCCTTCACTGGAATGTCCATGTCGATGCCGTAATGTGTACATACTGCCTCAAGAAGCTGAGGATAGTATTGTGAGCTTTGCGGCTCCCATGGGGCAATAGCATGCTGTCGTAACGTCAAATCCTTATTAGGAATGACGAGCTCAGGGTCAACTTCTAGTTTAGAGCCAAGCCCATCACAGCTCGGGCAGGCACCGAAAGGACTATTAAATGAAAACATTCTCGGCTCAAGCTCACCAATAGAGAATCCGCAGTGCGGACAAGCATGATGTTCACTGAATAACAGCTCTTCTTGTCCAATCACGTCAATCATCACACGGCCTTCACCTAGTCGCAGCGCCGTTTCAAGGGAGTCAGACAGCCGAGCCGCAACGCCTTCCTTCACCACGATTCGGTCAATCACGACTTCAATGGAATGCTTCTTGTTCTTTTCAAGCTCGATCTCTTCTGACAGATCTTCCATCTCTCCGTCGACTCTTACTCGAACATAGCCCTGCTTTCGAATTTGATCAAGTACTTTGACATGTGTTCCTTTGCGGCCAGATACAACCGGAGCAAGCACTTGCAATTTCGTTCTTTCTGGATATTCTAAAATACGATCTGTCATCTGCTCAATCGTTTGGGACGTAATTTCAATTCCATGTATCGGACAAATAGGTTTCCCGACTCGAGCATACAAGAGACGTAAATAATCATAGATTTCAGTAACGGTTCCAACCGTTGATCTAGGGTTCCGGCTCGTCGTCTTCTGGTCAATACTAATCGCCGGGGAAAGACCTTCAATGGCATCTACATCCGGTTTATCCATTTGACCGAGAAATTGGCGCGCATACGCTGAAAGAGATTCAACGTACCTGCGCTGACCCTCTGCATAAATGGTATCAAAGGCAAGAGACGATTTTCCTGAACCAGATAAACCCGTGATGACCACTAGCTGGTCACGCGGGATATTCACATCAATATTTTTAAGGTTGTGGGCTCTAGCACCTTTCACCTCTATTCGTTCCATAGCCATCAGGCAATCATCCTTCCGCTTTTAGCTCTAGCAATAGATCTCTTAATTCTGCTGCTTTTTCAAAATCAAGCGCTTTTGCTGCATCTTTCATTTCCATCTCGACCTTTTCGATCACTTTTTCTCGTTCTTTTTTGCTCATTTTTGACAGCTTTGGTGCTGCATTTGTTTCATATTCTTCCGATTCCTCATGTATCTTTGTTGCCTTAATGGCATCTCTGATTTTCTTATGGATGGTTTGCGGAGTAATCCCAAATTTCTCATTATACGCCTCTTGCTGCTCTCGTCTGCGCTTCGTTTCTTGAATCGCAATATCCATTGATTTGGTCATTTTATCTGCATACATAATGACCCGGCCTTCTGAATTTCTCGCTGCACGGCCAATCGTCTGGATGAGGGATCTTTCAGAGCGTAAAAAGCCTTCTTTATCCGCATCTAAAATCGTCACGAGCGACACCTCTGGAATATCCAGTCCTTCACGAAGAAGGTTGATTCCCACAAGCACATCATATTTTCCGAGACGTAAATCTCGAATAATCTCAATCCGCTCAAGGGTTTTAATTTCTGAATGCAGATAATTGACCTTGATTCCGATCTCTTTTAAGTAATCTGTGAGATCCTCAGACATTTTCTTCGTCAGCGTAGTCACGAGCACACGCTCATTTTTCTCAATCCGAGCATGAATTTCTCCAATTAAGTCATCAATTTGACCTTCAATCGGACGCACTTCAATGATTGGATCAAGTAAACCTGTTGGACGAATAATTTGTTCCACAACCTCTGGGGTTTTCTCAAGCTCATAAGGACCAGGAGTGGCAGATACATGCACAATATGGTTGATATGCTTTTCAAACTCATCAAAGGTGAGCGGTCTGTTATCAAGTGCTGAAGGCAGACGGAATCCGTGATCAACCAACACTTGCTTTCTTGCTTGGTCCCCGTTGTACATCGCGCGGATTTGCGGGATCGTCACGTGTGACTCATCGACAACAATCATAAAATCATCTGGGAAATAATCAAGCAATGTGTAAGGTGTTGAACCAGGAGGGCGCAAGGTCAGATGCCTTGAGTAGTTCTCGATTCCTGAACAAAAGCCCATTTCTCTCATCATCTCAAGGTCATATCTTGTCCGCTGCTCAAGGCGCTGCGCTTCTAGCAATTTTCCATTATCTCGAAGCTTTTCGAGCTGCTCCTCAAGCTCTTGTTCAATATTAATAATTGCTTTTTCCATTTTTTCTTCTCTTGTGACGAAGTGAGATGCTGGGAAAATAGCCACATGTTCACGATCACCGAGTATTTCTCCAGTCAGTGCATCCACTTCACGAATACGTTCAATTTCATCACCGAAAAACTCCACTCTGATACAATGCTCATCACGTGAAGCAGGAAAAATTTCAACGACGTCTCCTCGTACTCTGAAGGTTCCGCGCTGAAAATCTATATCATTACGAGAATACTGAATGTCCACCAGCTTACGAAGAAGCTGATTGCGTTCAATCTCCATTTCAGTACGTAAAGACAGCACAAGCTCTCGGTATTCTTCTGGCGAACCTAAGCCATAAATACAGGACACACTGGCAATGATGATGACATCTCTCCGCTCAAATAACGAGGAAGTAGCGGAGTGTCTCAGCTTATCAATCTCATCATTGATGCTGGCATCCTTTTCAATAAATGTATCAGTCTGAGGCACATACGCCTCTGGCTGGTAATAATCATAGTAACTCACAAAATATTCGACAGCATTATTCGGAAAGAATTCCTTGAACTCGCTGTATAGCTGACCGGCAAGTGTCTTGTTATGCGCAATGACAAGTGTCGGTTTGTTCACTTCTTTGATCAGGTTGGATACAGTAAAGGTCTTTCCCGTACCTGTAGCACCTAACAGCGTTTGATGCTGTTTCCCCTGATGGATCCCCTCAACAAGCTTTTCAATCGCCTTCGGCTGATCTCCTTGGGGCTGATAGTTAGAAACTAATTCAAAGCGGTCACTCACATCAAAGCCTCCGTTTCGTTACGAAATCTATCTAATGAATATATTATCATAAAAGAACACAAAAATACGAACTAAAGTTCGGCTCTTACTTGATTTTTATTTCCAATACAGTCATACCCTCTCTTCAATGGCAAATAACCCTCTTACGAAAACCTTCCTTTCAGTATGGAACATTTTGGTGAGAGATATTCGATGAGCACAAAAAGAAAGCTGCACTCACTAGAATTCGTAAGCACAGCTTAAAAAACGTCACCTTTCGGCCTAGCACGCTCTTGATGATGACATCAATGATGTTTTTCAGCCTTTTCTCTTTTTTCAATTTCTTTTTTAGCCATATATAATGCCCCAGCTACTAAAGAAATTATATCTAATCCCACAATAAAGTAGGTTTCTGTATAGCCCTTCATGTACGAGGCAAATAAAAGCGCTGCTGTTAATGCAATGCCCACATAATGATTATAAGTAACCTTTGAAAATAAAATAACGAGCAGGAAAGGAAAAACAAGTGCAAATATGGCTTTTGTAATCACAAAAACCCTCCCTCTTCTTGGTCTACTTCCTTGATTATAGTAAAGATTGGCATATTGAACAATTCACAGTTCTCAATTTCACCTATTTTTCTTTCTGTTCGGAGACTTTTGTTATAGATATAGAAGGAAATTAGTGAGAATGTCCCCTTTGTAAAGATAGGTCTTTCCGTCTTTGACAGTAACATCCAATACATCCTATGATTAAAATGATAGTGCGCACTATCATTTTAAAAACTATAGAGAGATATACAAATCATTGGCTATTTGGATAAGGGGGCATTCCCATGTATTCAGTTTTATTTCATGCGGCTGAAGAATCCGCAGCACTCGCAGGGGCAAAAGGCCTGAATTTAATTAAATTAAACAATCACGGACTGCCAGTCCCAGATGGATTTATTATCAAAACCAACAGCTTTTCAAGCTTTCTTTCATATCACAACCTGCATCCAACTGAACAAAACCTTGCTCACAAAATCAAAGAAGCATCGTTTCCTTCTCAAATGGAAGCAGAACTCCTTTCGTCCTTTCAATCATTGCGGAAGACTTATCCCTCAGTTGCAGTTCGATCCTCTTCTGTTGCTGAAGATCTCGAAGGCGCCTCATTTGCAGGACAGTACGAGACCTATTTAAATATCAAAACAAATGAAGAATTCTTACAGGCTGTCAAAGAATGCTGGTCTTCTTATTTTGCAGCGAGAGTGACAGAATATAAGGAAGAGATGGATGAAAACGAGGAAGAGATGCCGCTCATGGCTGTTGTCGTTCAAGGATTGATCCATTCTGACGTCTCCGGAGTCATCTTTAGTGAGAATCCCGTATCGGGAAAAACAAATGAAATGATGCTGACAGCAAGCTACGGACTAGGAGAAGCAATCGTCTCCGGGCTTGTGACACCAGACACATTTATTGTAGACAAAGAGACACTTTCTATTGAAAAATCACTTGGAACGAAAGAGCTGCAAATTGTTCCTTATCAAGAGGGTGTCATAGAACAAGCAGTAACGGAGGAAAAGGCTGGGCAATTTTGCCTGAATGATGATCAATTAGAAGAAATGACGCAAATCACCAAACAAGTAGAAGCACTTTATGGACATGGAGTCGATATCGAATTTGGAATAACAAATGGCACATTTTATTTACTTCAAGCCAGGCCGATTACCGCAGCTCTCCCAAAAGCAGCAGATGAAACAGCAGGTGTTTCTTTTCAAATGCAGCCAGATGAGCTGCAGGATTTCTGGATCTCAATGGACGATCATATGCCGGGCCCAACAAGTCCTCTCTTCTCAAGTCTGATCATCCCAGCATTAAAAAGCGGAATGAAGAAAAATGGTGAAAAATATCAAGTACCTGATCTGAATATTAAAAATATCAAGCTTTATAGAGGCCACCTGTACTCAGCACCGTCACTGCCTGAAACGAGTGCAGAAGCTGCGCCAGTTTTTGATGAGCGCATATTTGAGTTATTTCCGCATTTAAGTGAACGTATGTATGAGATTTTAGAGGAAAATTTCTTTCCCTTTTACGAAAAAATCGATCGCCAAATGAAGGAACCTATGACCATTGAAGAAGCCATCATCGGCTTTGAAGAATTAAAGGCTTTTTATATACAAGCATATGATGATCATTTTGATATTGTCATACCACAAGTTATTCTATCAGCTATGATCGAAGACATGCTTGTGACATATACTGGTGATCAATCACAAGTGGTCCTGCTGCATGAGATGTTGATAGGCGTGATGAACAAATCTCTTGAAACAGACAAGAAGCTTTCTGATTTTGCAAAGAGTGTCCTTCAAGATCCTGAACTTCATCAAGCATTTATGAAGCATGAAAAGAACCCAGAGCTGCTTGATGCACTCAATCACTCGGAAAAAGGCAGACACTTCATTTTGGAATTAGAGGAGTTTCTTCAAGTCTATGGCTGGCGATCTGTTAAAAGTCATGACCTTACGGAAGAAACATGGGTGGAAAACCCTGAGTTTATACTAGATATCATCAGAAACAACATTCAATACCAATGTGATTTTGATGAAGAATTTGCACAAGCCGTCATCAAAAGACAAGAGACATATGAACATTTTATGAGCCAAGTGAAGGATGAAGCGTTTAAAACAAAATTTGAGACACTTTATCAATTTGCCCTACAGGCCGCTAATATCCGTGATGATCATCACTTCTACATTGATGCCATGTTAGATGCTAAAGCCAGAGTATATCTATTAAAAATTGGCGAACTTCTTGTACAAAAAGGAGCGATTCCTCATCAAGAAGATCTATGGTATCTCTACGATGAGGAGGTACACACAGCGCTCACAACGTCTACAACATTCGATACGGTCATTGCACAAAGAAAAATCGAAATGAAAGAAAATGAAGACATTCAACCACCAGCTTATATGGGCACCCCAACTGAAGCTGAATTACAGCAAGTGGAAAAAATGCTCGGTTCATTAAGAGAAAATGAAAATAACACAAACGATATGATCTATGGAATTGGCGCATCTAGCGGTATTGTTTCTGGAAGAGTAAAAGTCATTACATGTGCTGAGGAATTCTCACAATTTCAAAAGGATGATATTTTAGTTTGCAAAACAACCACACCTTTATGGACGAGCTTATTTAGAGATGCAAAAGCAGTCATAACCGATGCTGGAGGCATTTTGTCTCATTCAGCTATTATCGCTAGAGAGTATATGATGCCAGCTGTCCTAGGTACCCGAATAGCGACTGAAACACTTCAATCCGGTGACCTTGTGACAGTAGATGGTAGCAATGGACGCATTCAGATATTAAAACAGCATGCACGTGTCTAACTTTATCGTTTTGGGTCATATTGGCGGTCATAGGTTTTATCGGTATACTTACTTTGTTGCAAACACATTCATAACCTGAGGTGAGTATGCTTGTTAAAATCTACAAATCAACGAATCATTCGCGCAACAATGGATTTATTAACTGAAAAAGGCTATCAAAAAACCACAACCAAAGAAATAGCCACAAAAGCGAATGTCAGTGAAGCGACTATTTTTCGCAACTTTAAAAACAAACGCGGCGTCATTGCTGCCATTATGAAAATGAAATCAACACCGACGAAAACCTTAGAAGCAGAATTTAAAGGCGATTTATACACCGTTTTAAAGTTTCTCGGTTCCTATTTCCTTGAAGATTTAACTTCAAAAAAAGAATTTATTTATATCAGCATGCGAGAACCGGCTATGTTTAAAGATTTGACCAGTCATGAAAAAATTTATCCTCAAGAACTAAGGGAAATGCTGATACAATATTTCAAAAAGATGAGTGCTCAGCATCATGTCTTAAAAGGAAAAGAAGACATTTATGCAGACATTTTCATTAGTACGTATTTCGGTTTTTTTATTCAGCAGCTAGAGCAAGACTTTCAACTCGTTTTAACACAAAAAGATGATTTTATTGAGACATACACACACATTTTCATGAGAGGAATTTCTCCCGCTTAAAGGGTGGAATTCTTCTTTTTTACAAAAGGTGGTATACACATTGAGGTTACAAAAAGAGAGCTTGATCATCTATTCTTTGTTACTTGGAGCTATACTAGTTCCGGTCAACTCAACGATGATCGCAGTCGCTCTATCATCCATATCAACTTATTATGATCAATCCATTTCAAACATTACTTGGGTTGTCACAATTTATCTTATTGTCATGGCGGTCACTCAGCCTATCGCTGGTAAGTTAGGAGATATATACGGACACCGCCGCATGTATTTAACCGGAGTAACACTCTTTTTAATCGGCTCGATTGGCTGTGCTTTAGCACCTAATCTAGCATTTCTCATCATCTTTCGATCCATTCAAGCAGCTGGCGGGGCTATTTTAACACCGAATAGCATTGCATTGATTCGTGCAACAGTATCACCCGAAAAACTGTCTAAAACAATGGGTTACTTTGGATTTGGTGCTGGTATTGGTGCCGCACTTGGACCTTTTATTGGATCGATTCTCATTCAGAGTTTTGACTGGCATTCCATATTCTTAGTGAATATCCCATTTCTGTTTCTTACACTTGTCACCGGTATTTTACTCATTCCAAACATAAAGCATACACGCTTACAAGCAAGGGTAGATATCATCGGTTCATTGTATTTAACCATCGGAATTGCCACAATCATTCTATGCACAAAAAGCCAGTTACTAAATGAATATTTAATTTATGGCATTTTAGCATTGATTGTGATTCCTTTATTCTTTAAACATGTACGGAAAGTAAAGAATCCGATCATCGATTTGTCCCTATTTAAAAACAGTTCATTTACAAATGCGAATCTGTCGATCATGCTAAGTAATTTTGTCATGTACGCCATCCTTCTTATTATGCCGCTGTTTATGGAACAACAACTTGCCCTTTCTCATACACAAGGCGGTATGATTTTATCGGTATTTTCGCTTTGTATGTCTCTTAGCGGTTTGCTAGGGGCTAGACTTCATCCGAAAAAAGGCGCGAAAAAAATGATTCGCTTTTCATTTCTCTGCCTCACTTTATCAGGCATCATGTTAATTACACTGAGTCAGTACCCCTCCTTACCACTGCTAATCGTGACACTAATCGCAGGTGGAATTTCATCAGGGATTGGTATGACCAGTATGCAGATGGCTTCTTTAACTGCTGTTGATCAAAGCTTATCTGGTTCGGCATCTGGTATTTTCTCTACCTTTCGATATTTTGGCAGTATCATTTCATCGACATTGATTGGTATCATGAGTGGTTTCCAATCTTTATTTATTGTATTAATGGGCGCAGGAATCCTTGGTTTCCTTTTATCTCAACGCGTCAAAACAAGTTCCACCTCTCCATCATCGGGGCATTCCGCCTAATGACTCCCTGCGCTCTATGTTGATTTAGAGCGGGGGAGTTTTCATCATTTGTATCACTGTAAGCTAGAGCGGGTACAGTAATCAAATATTGAAAATCCTTTTTTAAAGATGAAAAAAAGCCATATGACTAGACAAAAAAGGAACTTTCGATCGAAATTGTCCCCGTTCACCCACCTAAAAGCTGTTTTTCATCTCTTCCAGTACTGATAACTTCGATTTTTTTTCACAATTTTTGTGGTATGCTTTTTGAAAATATAGGACGCAAAGGAGCGGAAGAATGGAACGTGCAAAATATGTTTTGATCTGTTTATCAGCTCTAATATTATTCCTGTCAAGCTGTGGCAAAGACCAGCAATTTAATCCACCTGGCAGCTCTCAATCGATCGCGGTCATCTCTCAATTAAAAAAAGCTTCCTTTTCAATAGTTGATTTACAAAAGAATAAAATGATCTCTTCCGTTGATTTAAAACATCCGCTCACTGACCTTATCCAAATCAACAAAGACGTCATCATTGCAACAAGTAAAGAAGGAGAATCGCTTATCGAAATTAATTTAAAAAAAGGTACAGCAACAGATTATATGGATGTGAATAAAGGGCTGACTTCTCTTACATATGATGCAGCTTCTCACACCTTAATTGCAGCGGATACACAGAAAAATGTCGTTTATTTTATTGATACGCAGCGTAAAAAAATAAAAGCAACTGTGAAGACCGGAAAGTTACCTTCTTCTATGACACTTTCTTCTTCAGGTACTTTATTTGTTTTAAATGCAGAAAGTCATACTGTCTCCGTCATAGATATTGAGAAGCAAAAACATATACGTACGTTCTCTGTACTTGAACGGCCTTCTGGTATTCATTTTGATGGAAAGTCCATTTGGGTCGGTGGACACGGTAAACAAGGTACCTTAAATAAAAGCATTTTTTCTTACGACCCAAAAACAGGTAAAAAGCAGCGAGAAATGAAACTAGGCGTTATGCCCGTTGCATTCTTTTCAGAGAAAAATTCTTCTACTTTATATGTACTTTGTCATGGAGATCATACTCTGTACAAAGTAGATACAGAGACAAATAAGCAGCTTGCTTCTGTTGAAACTGGTCAAAACCCGAATTATATCACCGCTGATACCACATCAATATATGTGAGTAACTTAGATGACAATTCAGTATCAATTATCGATAAACATACATTCATGATGAAAAATCGACTGAATGTCCCATCAGGACCTTATGCTATCGTGTTGGAGGAAAAGAAATGAAAGAACAAATGCATATTTTAATCGTAGACGATGAGTTCGATATGCTTGAGTTAATCGGATCCTTTTTAAAGAGACAAGGCTTTCACATCATCACAGCTAATAATGGAATGGATGCCTTACGTCAGCTTGAAAAAGAACCCGTTGACCTTGTTGTACTGGATATCATGATGCCTGATATGGATGGATTTGAAGTCTGTCAGCGTATTCGGCAAACATCTCAAATCCCCATTTTATTCTTAACAGCTAGAAGTTATGAGGAGGATCGAATTAGAGGTCTAGAAATTGGTGCGGATGACTACATCATGAAGCCTTTCAGTCTACGTGAGCTTGCAGCAAGAATTGAAACA
Organism: Bacillus sp. NMTD17; assembly: GCF_002998735.1. Taxonomy (NCBI): domain Bacteria; kingdom Bacillati; phylum Bacillota; class Bacilli; order Caryophanales; family Bacillaceae; genus Bacillus; species Bacillus sp. NMTD17. The sequence continues at coordinate 562,186 of NZ_PVRH01000001.1, read as the reverse complement.
ACCTTGAGACGAATTAGAGGTCTTTCGCTAAAGCGCAGCCGAATACAGATTGGTGACATGGAGATTGATCAGGATGGCAGACAAGTCTATATCCATCAGGAGCCCATTAATTTAACTAGAAGAGAATTCGATTTACTCATGTTTCTTTTACTCAATCAAGGCCAAGTGTTTTCACGAGAACAGCTCTATCAAAAATTGTGGGAATCACATTCCACGAGCGGCTCTTTACGAACAGTCGATACACATATCAAAACGCTGCGACTGAAATTAAAGGGAGCGGAACGGCATATTAAAACCGTTTGGGGTGTCGGCTATAAGTTTGAGGAGGAAGAATGAAGCCTTTATCGATTAAAAAGAAAGTGCTCTTTTTAATCCTTGTAGTGACCGGAATCGTTGCTGCCTCAGCTCTTGCCCTTACCTATTACTTATACCAGCACTTATATATTGATAAACAAATCGATTCCTTAAGTTTACAAGGTAAAAAGTTGGCACAAATCTATCATAAACACGGGAAAGATACGTATTTTACCGATAGAATAAAATGGGCAAACGACTCAAGTCAGGCGAACATTATTTTTACAGATGACCCAATGGAGCTTTCAAGTGGTCTTCCTTTTGATACGAACACAAATGATAATCTCATTACGTTCAAGGAACGCCAAAAGCTCCTTCAAGGGGAAACCGTCGTGCTGATTAGAGAACACTCACAGTTTCATCAAGATATTCTTGGCATCGCTATCCCTGTTTTCTCAAGCAAAGATGAGCTATCGGGGACAATTTTTCTATCCATGCCCTTATCGGATGTGTATGAACCCTTTGTCCAAATCAGATTGACACTTGGCATATCCATTTTATTGATCCTGCTCCTGATTTTCTTTATCGGATATAAAAGCTCCAATAAAGTCGTGCGGACAATTAATCAAATGAAAGAAATTGCTATGGAAATGGAATCTGGTGATTTTTCAAAACGTATGGCTGTGACCAAAAACGGAGATGAGTTAAACCAGCTGAGCCGCTCCTTTAACAAACTGTCTTCTACCCTTGAAAAAGTTGAGCAGCACCGCAGGGAATTTCTTGCGAATGTCTCTCACGAACTTCGGACTCCGCTAAGTTATATGAAAGGATATGCTGAAGGAATTGAAGAAGGGATCATTGATCAAAAAAAAGGAATGCACATCATCCAGGATGAGGCCGCACGTTTAAGCCGGCTTGTGCACGATCTTTTAGACCTTGCGCAGCTAGAAGGTGATTCTTATCCACTAACGATGGAGCCAATTGTCTTTGCACAGCTGATTCATGACGTTCTTGATCAAATGGCATTTATCGCTAATCAAAAAGGCATTTATCTGAAACGAACACTTGATGAGGATTGTATTGTGTATGGCGATAGCGATCGGCTGCAACAAGTGGTTCGTAATTTACTGGACAATGCCATTCATTACACTCCCTCTGGAAAATCGATCTCGATTGAATTACTAGTTCACCAGCATATGGCTGAATTGAGAGTGACAGATGAGGGCAACGGCATTCCAAAAGAAGACCTTCCACATGTTTCTGAGCGATTTTACCGAGTAAATAAGGCACGTACGAGAAAAGATGGCGGCTCCGGTCTTGGACTAGCCATTGTCTATCAAATCATGAAAAAACATCATGGCACGTTCGATATTCAATCTGAGCCAGGATGCAGTACGACAGCCATCATTCAGCTGCCAAATACTCCGATCGATGAAAACCTGCCTTTGATATAACAAATTAGATTTTATAGGTAGGGTCATTCGCTTGATCCATATATGTGCATCAGTCGTCTAAATTCGAACAGCTATTTTCAGCCCCTTTTTGATCATCTACTTTTATGCATCAATTCCTTTCAAAAGGAGAGTCGATTGCTTCAGTTCAAACAATAAAACTATTAAAAAAGCGTGCCAGACCTTCTTCAAAAGTCCTGCACGCTTTTAAATTAAACAACTGTTTCAAACCGCTTTCTATTGATGAAGAAAGAAAGAGTGATGATGAGATAGATACCCATTGTGACCAAGGTTTGGACGATCGGAGTTGTTGATACTACGCCAATAAAAATGGCAATGATCGCAATGACAGAAAACCATGTCGTGAAAGGATACAGCTTGACGCGATATCCTCCTGGTGCTGTTACGCTTCGAGACTTTAGATGCCCAACAGCAATAATAAACCAGATGAATAAGACTGTGTAGCTTAAAGATCCCATTAAATAATTAAAGGTTTGACTTCCTACAAAAAGAGAGATTAATACGGCTGCATACAAAGTAGATGTACATACTAGAATCGCTCTGACTGGCACCTGCTGTTTCGACAGCTTAGAAAAACCCTTCCATACACGGCCATCCATCGCCTGTGTAAATAGTACCCTTGAAGAAGCATACAGACCAGAGTTCATAGAAGACAAGATCGCTAGTAAAATAATCCCGTTCATGATATCACTTGCATATGGCACACCAATCGTTGCAAACACCGTGACGAATGGACTCACTTGCTCATTGTTTACTTGATTCCAAGGAATCAAGCTGACGATGATGAAGAACGGAAGTACATAAAAACCGATGATTCGTACAAATGTACTTTGAATGGCCTTTGGGATGACTTTTTCAGGGTTTTTTGTTTCTGCTAATGTGACCCCAATCATTTCAGTTCCCCCATATGAATACACGACCACCAGCATTGCCGCAATTAAGCCGCCCGTTCCATTCGGGAAAAATCCCCCGTGGTCGGTTAAGTTGGATAATCCCGGTGCTGCATGCTGTCCGAATGAGACAAACAGCATCGTTAACCCAATGATAATAAATAAAAGAATGACAGCAATTTTTATAGAGGCTAACCAGTATTCTGTCTCAGCAAACATTTTGACTGAACAAACATTGATCAATGTCACAACAAGTGAAATGATTAACACAAGTGTCCATATTGGTACTTGCGGGAACCAGTACTGAATAAAGATTGCAGACACGATCGCTTCTGCTGCAATGTTCAGCACCCACATTTTCCAATAGATCCAGTCTAAGAAATAGGCGGGGTATTTGCCTAACACAGGTTCAATTAAATCACGAAATGTTCTAGCGCCAGGTCGTGCAACCGTCATTTCGGCAAGTCCTTGCATAATAAATAATAAAATAAGACCACCAATCATATATGCCAAAATGACAGCAGGACCCGCGATATCAATGGCAGAACTGCTTCCTTTAAACAGACCAGCACCGATGGCACCGCCAAGTGCGAGCATCATGATATGCCTTGACGTCATTGTTCGTTTTAACTGCACATGTTCCTTTTCCATTTTCTATAGCTCCTTTAAATTTGAATCTTCAGACAAATATAAGATAAAAGCATATAAAAAGGCCAGTCATCTCCTTGAAGAGACGACTGACCTTGCAACCGCGTTACCACTCTTATTGATTCAGACATAGCTGAATCCAACTTGAAACCCGATAACGTAGGTCACACGTAAAGACTTACTATTCATTCAGTCTTGCCGCTCCTTGAGCGAGTTCAATGATTCGTTTTACTGCGTTGCACCACCCCGCAGCTCTCTTAGAAAACGGATATTCATTTACTATTCTCAAGTCAAAGCGTTTTATAGTCAATTTGTCTATTTATCAAAGATTTTATTTTTTAAATATACTGACTAACCACGCAATTGTCAACAGCCTTTTTCAGACATTTTCTTTTAACGAATCCAAACGGCTACTTCATCCATCGGACGACGCGTTTTGCCGCGCTTTGGCTCAATGACTCGATACCCAAAGGCTGCCATGACAGAGATGTCGTACTGACCACCTTCAAGTAATTCTTCTTCCTTAAGAATACGATGAATCTCATCGTAGCTGAATCCCTCAACAGGGCATGAATCAATGCCGATTTGTGCCGCGGCTGTCATCATATTTCCAAGGGCAATATACGTTTGTTTGGAAGCCCAATCGAAGAGCGTACGGTCATTTTCCATCAAATGAAGATCATTCTCTTGGAATTCTTTGTAGCGTTCTTTTACCATTTCAAACGTTTCGTCTGTCATTCCCTTGATTTCCTTGTTGATGTATTCTGCATATGCTGAATCATACCGGGCGTCTGTTCTTGCCAAAATGATCACAAAATGGCTGGCAGTTGGAAGCTGCTTTTGCGCACCCCATGTATATTCTTTTAATTTCTCTCTAAATGCTTCATTTTGAACGATGAGAAATTTCCAAGGCTCAAATCCGACAGAGCTTGGGGAAAGTCTTCCTGTTTCTAAAATGAACGCAAAGTCATCTTCTGGAATCTTTTTCGTCGGGTCAAACTCTTTTGTCGCATGACGGAATTCATACGCCTCAATGATTTCTTTTTTTAATTGCTCTTTGTCTCGCATGGTATTCATCCTTTCTAGTGAACGATTAGGGTGAGAAGTTTCATCAATCCAATTTCTTTCCATTCCCATATAGAAATTGTTATGATAATAAAACAAACAGCCCGAATGTGTGATGTGATATCTCTATGGTAAAAGAAAAGCTTCCATTGATTCAAGTACGCACATTTTTGTTCGTTAGGTACAATCATGTTCGTTTATCACCCATTTCGTCTTAGAAAGGAGTGTAAAGATGAGTGCACCATCCAATCCAGTCAGTATTGTCAATCATGGCTGTCCCGTTTCAACCACAACGAGTGTAATAGGAGGAAAATGGAAAGGAGTGATCCTTTATCATTTGACTTGCGGTCCAAAACGATACAACGAATTACGCCGGCTTCTGCCAAGAATTTCTCAGCGTGTTCTCACGCTGCAATTGCGCGAGCTAGAACAAGACGGCGTTGTTCACAGAAAAGTCTATGAGGAGGTCCCTCCTCGTGTCGAATATTCACTCACTTCTCTTGGAGATACTTTAAAACCCATCATCTTCGCTATGCGTGAATGGGGCGAATCCTATGGAAAAGAAGCTCGCCCAAAAGAAAAAAGCTGCCATCTCTAGCAGCTTTTTTTTATGATGAAATCGCCGTTGATTCTTGCTGTGGATCATCCTTCACAAACAGGATGCCAAGCTGATGATGCTCCCCTTCGTAAGAAGCGCGTTTCTCAAACCTTGTCTGACCATTCAAGCCAATGATCTCAAGCTTTGTCAGAGCACGATTGGTTTGAAGGGCTTCGTAAAATTCCGAAACGGTTTTGACTTCAATTCCATTCACCTTTGTAATGACTTCTCCGATCTCAAGCTTTAAATCAGCTGCAGGTGTATTCGGAATGATTCCCAGCACCATCAGCCCTTGATTACGCTTAGAGAAGTAGAATGGAGCCGCATTGTCATTGACTCTCTGTTTCCATGAGAGGAAAGCTCTTCCGACAATCGCTATCAATACAGCTCCCCATGCAATCGGCTCAAACCAAATACTTGCAGCACCTAGTAAAGCAACAGCGAGTCCAAGCATGAGAATACGCCGTGCCGTAATTTGAATGCTCACAATTGGCAGTGATCCTTGAATCCGCTGCCCGAAACCGATGATGTATGGAATCAAAATAAATGAAAAGCTTTGATCGTGTACTTGAAGCACCGGCCACCATGGCAGAGAAGAAGTAAATTCACCTGCCGGCATCAGCAAAACAAGCGGTAAAAGCCACAGGCGGTTTGCCCGCTGCTGGCCAATCAAAAGTCCTCTCGCACTCATCACCATTGCAGGCGATGTTCGTAAATGCGCCGTTCGATAGGCTAGAATCCCCTCGGTCATTAATAAAAGACCTAGCAAAATAACAACGGCTGATGCATTCATCATTGAGAGCTGCGGCAGCCAAGAATGGCTCACTTGGACATACATTAGTCCAAGTGCCGCAATAAAACTGAAACCGAGTGTGTATGCAGACGAAAGCGCACTCGCCTTAAAGAATAAAGAGCAAACGATGGTCATCACTGCAATCAGCACGATGAATCCAGGCGGGAGGGAAATCCCTAAGCCTACTGAAATGACGGATAGGCAAATCCCTAGAATCCATCCCTTTGAATATGTAAATTTAAGTTCATCATATACATCTTCTATTCTTGTTTGAAACGCTTTTCTCTCCCGCTTTACGCGGATGTAGCCATGTAACAGGCTGATTAATATCATGAAATAAAAAAGAGGGTGGATTAAAAACAGACCGACCGCTTTTAATCCAGCTCCCATCCACTCCGAGCTCATTATCGTTCACCGCCCAAGTCAAGCATTTTCTCTTATTCTATCAAATAAATCGATGCTTGACACCAGGTTTATTTCTCCTGATTCATCCAAAGTGTGACATTCGACAGTGAAAAATCTTTTAAGTAGTGATTGACATCTACATCTAGTATGCCGCCGAGCAGCTGCATCGACCTCTTGATGTCGGTTAAGTTTATACCAAGTCTCTTATGATTATCCATTAAATAATTGAAGTATATCTCAGCACAGTCTTCATCGATTTCGTCGACTGATTCTACCGTTGTGTAATTGACCAAGTACCTGCTTAACAGCATGAGCAGACTTAATGCCTTTGTAGCGGAAAACGTCACATCTTTCGTACGACTCTTAAGCTCCTCTACCAACTCGTAATATTTTTTCTCTCTCACAATACTTGCCCTTTTCAATTGTGTACCCCCATTTACTAGTTCTTTTAAGAAAAGCGCAAACCTCGGTACAGCTTAATGCTCAAGCTGAATATCCGCAAAAAATAAAATATTTAAAATGAGTGCTACTTTATATTGTAAGAATTATTTATGTAACATACAACTTTCAAAAGTTTCATTTTCATGACATGTTTAAATCAACAGAAAGTCTCTTATATAAATATGTTATCGGGTAAAATCGAAGGAATGTTATGTTTTTTGTAAAATAAATGAATATATTTCTCGATATAATTTATTTTTAAGAATAAACTATTACATGTTCGTGACACTTATGAACCAAAAAAAAGAGGCATTTATTCGCCTCTTTATTTTTTAAGATATAGTGCTTTTAGTGCAGTCTGCAGTTGAAGATCATTTTTCTCATAGGATTTCACTTCATCCACCATTTTGTTCATCATTTTCGCTGTCTTCAGATCAATCACACCTGATTTATCGAGATTGTATGTGCTTTGGAAGGCTAGAACTGCCTTTTTCGTTTCTTCATCAAAGTAGCCGTCTACTCTGCCGGGGTCGAATGACAATCCCTTTAACAGCGTCTGTGCTTGTCTCACTTCTTCATTGTTCATATCCAGCTGAAGCGGTTCTTTCAGTTGAAGTGGGCCTACGGTAAAGTAATCTGGCTGATGAATCGCAATTGTCGGTACGACACCTTTTTTGTGAATCCAATTCCCTTTTGGCGTGAGCCATTTATACAGCGTTAATTTAATGTTACTGCCGTCACCCATTGGAACCGCCTGCTGCACAGTGCCTTTCCCAAAGGAGACATCACCGACGACTTCATATTTTCCGGCTTCTTTCATAGCACCAGCAAGTATTTCAGAAGCGGATGCACTGCCTTTATCGATTAAGACATTGACTGGATAAGGCTTCTGTTCTTTCCGTTTTGAAAAATACCGTTTCCTGTCGCCGTTCCGTTCTGCAATTTGAATATAAGGCTGATCCTTCGTAATAAAATGCTTCAAAATGTCTTCTACACTTTGCAGATAGCCGCCAGGGTTCCCTCTCACATCCAGCACAAGACCTTCTATGCCCTTTTTCTCGAGTTGTTTCAGGCTTGACGTGAAATCCTTCGCAGTATCTTCAGAAAAGCTAGAGATCGCGATATAGCCCGTTTTATGACCATTTACCTCTTTCACAGAAGAAGTCACGGTTTCGAGCGGAATTTCTTCTCGTTTGATATGGAATGTTAACTCTTTTTCAATCCCATTTCGTCTGATTTTCAGAGCGACAGATGTTCCTTTTTTCCCTCTGATTTTCAGTACAGCATCGTTTAAGCTTTTTTCTTTCATCGGCTCACCATCAATGCTGATGATTTCATCTTTCGGCTTTAGACCTGCTTTTGCCGCAGGGGATTTTTTAAAGGCAGAGACGATAATGATTTTTCCTTCATCCATTCCCACTTCTGCCCCAATTCCCTCAAAAGAAGAATCAAGCGAATCAGAAAATTGCTTGGCGGTTTGCTTGTCCATGTATACTGAATACGGATCATTTAAAGTTGAAAGCATTCCTTGAATGGCGCCTTCAAGCAGCTTTTGGCGATCCACTTCCTCTACATATTCATTCGATATCAGGTCATAGGCTTTCTCGATTTTCTCCATCCCATTCTCTTTCGCCTTATCACTTGATTGAGCTTGTCCAGCCATTGCAACAGCTGCTTGCGGTGACTCCGCATGAGTTCCCTCTTTATGCGTCATCACCCCTGCACTTATTAATAGAACGACACTTGCCATAATAGATGCGATTTGTTTTTTCATCTTTGGCCTCCTTCTTCAACTCTTCCTGATGACCTGAGTTATTATATGCCAGAAGAAGGGATTTCATGTAAAGACATTCTCCCGCGAAGGCTTGACTAATCATTTCATTAGGTGTAATTTTTATTTTGTTATGATCGAGAAGGAGTCTTCGCTATGAATATTATATTGACGATGCTTTTATTAGGAATTTTATTAGGATTTGTAGGAGCAGGCGGGGCTGGTTTTGTCATCGCATTGCTTACGTTAATTTTTGATATCCCTATCCATACCGCACTCGGGACGTCTTTAGCCGCAATGGCATTTACGACGTTATCAGGTGCATACAGCCACTACCGGGAAGGGAATATTCAGCTGAAATCTGGTTTGATTGTCGGAGCTTTGGCTTGTGTTGCTTCTTTTGCAGGAGCTAAGGTTGCTCCTTTTATTCCAGAAGAAAGTCTGCACTATTTAACAGCTGGAATGCTCTTTTTATCCGCTGTGTTTATGATGATCAAATTATTTGTTCTTAAGGAAGACACTGAGCATCAGCCGCTTTCTTCACGTCAGCTGCTCATAAGGGGTATTATTTTAGGACTTGTATCCGGATTGCTGTCAGGTATGTTTGGTATCGGGTCTGCACCATTTATTCAAGTAGGACTTTTGATTTTACTGAGACTTTCCATTCGACAGGCAGTTGGCACGACAATGCTTGTCATTATTCCGATTTCCATTGGTGGTGGAATTGGATATATTACAGAGGGCTATGTTGATTTTATCTTGCTGATTCAAATTTTAATCGGAACAGTATTAGGGGCATTTATTGGCGCAAAATTCACACGCCTTGCACCGAAGCTCTTATTGAAGTCGGCTGTACTGTTAACACCTATTATTGCCGGTTTACTGCTGTTATTTTAATTTCATTTAGAATAAAAAAGGCCGATAACATGATGTTATCGGCTTTTTGATTAGCGGATATATTGCGCTGGATTGACTGCATTTGATTTAGCGCCATTCCATAATCCTTTATGAATTTCAAAGTGGAGATGCTGACCATGTGATTGGCCTGTATTCCCCATATATCCAAGGAATTGTCCTTGCTCGACTCTCTGCCCTGTGGACACACTTCTTGTAGACAGGTGGGCATATACCGTTTGATAGGTCTGTCCATTGATATTATGCGTAATGAATATCACATTCCCGTAGCTCGATGAGTAGCTTGAGTTCGTGACTGTTCCAGCTGCAGCTGCGACGACAGATACTGTGCCTTTTGCTGCAATATCTAAACCGTAGTGCTGTCCGCCTGAACGTCCGCCAAAGCCAGATGAGAATCGGCCAGCAGCTGGTTTAATAAAGCCGGAGCTGCTTGCTGGTGTATCAGATACTTGATCCGAGCCGCCGCTTTGAGGTGCAGGTGCACTTTTTTCAGCAGCTGCTTGTTCTGCTCTCTTCGCTTCTTCCTTTTGGCGGCGTGCTTCCTCAGACTTCACAGCCGCTTTTTGGTTCGCTAGAATTTCTTGTTCATTTTCAAGTTTGCCTAATTCATCATGGGCATGGTTCTTTTTATCTGTTACATCCCCTAAGATTTTCTCTTTTTCTTTTTGCTGTTTAGACAAATCCTTTTTCAACTCTTCTAGCTCTTTCAGAGATGTTTCAAGTCCATTTAGCTGATTATTTAGCTCTGCTTCTTTTTGCTCCACCAGCTTTAAATCATTTTCATGTTCTGTAATCATGTCTTTGTCTGCTTCGACAATGGTTGTGACAGCTCCAACACGACCGACAAAATCACTAAAGCTGCGAGCACCCAGCAGCACATCTAAATAGTTGATCGTACCGCCGCTTTTTTGCATCGAACGAATTCGATCTTTGAATATAGCTTTTCTTTTTTCAATTCGATCATTGATGACTTGAATGTCTTTTTTTAGTTTCTTGATCTCTTGCTTCGTTTGTTTGACTTCTTTTTCTTTTTCAGCGACTTTTTCAGTTGCAGCACTTACCTTGTGGTCAATCTTTTCAATTTCTTTTTTGAGCTTGGATTCTTTCTTTTCAAGCTTAGCCAGCTCTGATTTCTTTTTCTTCAAAGTGGATTCAGTCTTTGATGTTTTCTCTTCGATTTGTTGACGTTTTTGATCTAGGTCTTCGTATGCGAATGCACGATTCTCGTTCCCTGGAATGTATAGCCACGTTGTTCCAATAAACGCTGCCATTCCAGCCATCATCAGCTTTCTTTTCAAAACGATATTCCCCTCCTATGACAACTGCCTGCATAAAGAGTCGACCGGATGAATCGGTTCAACCGGTCACACCTTCTATCAAATTCTCGAGTGCTGCCATCAAAAATAGATTTATACTTTTAAGAATTTACGGATGGACGTCAAGCTTCCCCATACACCAATGATTGCACCGATCAATAGAAGGACCAGTGAAACTTGATAGACAAACGGGTTATATGGAAGCATGGAAATAAATGAGCCTTGTACTCTCGGTGCCACCCAGCCCACTGCATATTGATATGTGCCGAGCAATAGAGCGATTGGTATAATAGAACCAAATACACCAAGCAGTAATCCTTCAATAAAGAATGGCCAGCGGATAAACCAGTTCGTTGCACCTACGAGTTTCATAATCTCGATTTCTTTACGTCTAGCAAAAATCGTAATTTTGATCGTATTAGAGATCAAGAACATGGCTGTAAATAAAAGCCCAATAATGAGCGCAATACCTACATTTCGCGCCACTCCGACCACATTAAAGAGTCGGCTGACTTCTTCTTTTCCATAGGTTACTTTATACGTACCCTTTAAGTTTTCTAATTTCTTCGCTACTTTTGGTGTATCGTGTGGATCAGATGTTTTCACAATAAACGCATCGTTTAATGGGTTTTCTTGATCAACAAGTCCCATGGATTGTCCATTTTCACCAAAGCTTTTAATCAGCGCTTTTAGTTCGTCATCTTTTGATGAGTACTTCACATCACTGATTTCAGGAATCTTCTCAATTTCTGCTTTTAATTCATCCTGCTGCTTTTGATTCGCCGTTAATTCGATTAACACTTTTACTTCTACTTCTTTTTCAGCGTTCGATGCCATGTTATTCAAGTTGAGCATAATCACAAGAAAAACCCCAACTAAAATCAATGTGACAGTGACCGCACTAATTGATGCAAATGTCATCCACGTGTTTCTTCCAAGTGAACGGAAGCTCTCACGTAAATGCCGCGAGAGAGTTTTAATCATAAATGCCGTACTCCCCTCTTGCTTCGTCACGCACAATCATTCCATCTTCGATTGCGATGACACGTTTCTTCATGCTGTTTACAATTTCTTTGTTGTGTGTCGCCATGACGACTGTTGTTCCGCGGTTATTAATCTCTTCAAGTGTCTTCATGATTTCCAGAGATGTGTCTGGATCAAGGTTTCCTGTCGGCTCATCTGCAATGACAACCTCAGGACTATTCACGATCGAGCGAGCGATAGATACACGCTGCTGTTCACCGCCAGACAGCTGGTCAGGAAATTGTCGTGCTTTGTGCTTGAGCTGTACCAAATCAAGTACATCAAGCACTTTTTTCTTAATGATATGAGGCTGTTCCCCAATGACTTCAAGAGCAAATGCCACATTCTCAAACACCGTGAGGGTTGGAAGTAGTTTGAAATCTTGGAATACTACGCCAATTTCTCTTCTTACGTAAGGAATTTCTTTTTCCTTAATTGAGGCTAAATCTCTGCTATTAATTAAGATTTTCCCTTTGGTTGGCTTCTCTTCACGATACATCATTTTGATGAAAGTGGATTTACCAGCACCACTGGGACCAACAACATACACAAACTCTCCTGGGTGGATAGAGACATTGATTCCATTGATCGCCTTTACACCGTTAGGATAGATCTTGTAGACTTCCTTCATTTCAATCATGTAATCACCTAATCTTTTCTTATTGCTGACTAACAGCTTATCATGATGTTTTGACACTTATCGTCAAAAAACGTTATGTATGGTCACGCACATACCCTTCGATACGTACAAGCAATTTATGTCCTTTTCATCCAAAAAGATGAAAAAAATGAATCGTCTAAATTTCAACAACTCCAATTATACGTCATGAATCGACGCAATGGTATTACATTTATATTTCAAAACTTATAGTTAAAAGGTAAAAAGAACAATTAAAACCGATAAACATGTCTTTTTACCCTTATTTTTTTAATAAAATTTAATATGATACGTTTTCATACTATTCAAAAGTCTTTTTCTACATATAAAAACAAAAAAACCTTGTCGATTAGACAAAGGTTTTATTTTTTCCCTGCAAGCCATTTTGCCACTTCTTTTGCTTGCTTCTCATCTACCATTCCGCTTGGCATAGAGCCTTTACCATTCTGTGCAATATCTGCGATTTGGCTTTCATTATATTTCTTCCCTACTTCTTTCAGGCTTGGTCCGCCTCCACCAGATAGGTCTTTCCCATGACAGCCAATACAGTTTTGCTGATAAATTTCCTCACCACTGCTCACAGTTGAAGCACTTTTGCTGCCTTCTTTGTCACTGCTGCTTGAATTTCCTCCACAAGCCGCAAGAACAAGAAGCATCACTGCAAACAGCATCATTAATCCGCTTTTTTTCATCAATTTCCCTCCCTTACAATCATTTGGTCAACGCTATTATATCCTTGTTTACGCCCTTTTAAAACCCTCACCAAGCACCTCTTTTGCATCCATTACGATGACAAATGCTGATGCATCGATTGCTTTCACCACTTGTTTCAACTTTGTGAATTGTGACTGCCCAACGACACACATCAGAATTGGACGGTCATGGTCGGTATATCCACCGACTGCTGAGATCTTTGTGACACCACGGTCAATTTGATCAAATACTGCCTGCCTGACCTCATCCTCATGCCCTGTAATGATCATCGCCATTTTCGAATGACTGAAGCCGGCCTGTACGACATCAATCGTTTTACTTGAAATAAACACACCAATGACAGCGTACAGTCCCTCTTCAATCCCAAAAACAGTCATCGCAGCCAGGACAATTAGGCCATCCATCATCGCTAAACAGGTGCCAAGCGTGAGGCCTGTATATTTATTGATGATTTTGGCAGCGAGCGCCGTTCCACCTGTTGATCCATTTCCAAGGAACACGAGCCCTATTCCGATCCCAATCACCACTCCGCCAAAAATGGCTGCTAAGAGCGCTTCATGTGTCACAGGTGCAATATGTCTTGTGACAAACACCATCAAAGGTAAAAAAATAGAGCCAACGAGCGTTTTCACGCCAAATGTCCCGCCTAATAAATAAAAACCAGCGATAAACAGCGGAATATTGAGTCCCCATTGCACATACGCCGCCTCAAAGCCGAATGACTGCATAATCGTACTAATACCGCTCACTCCACCTGCAGCAATCTGATTCGGTAATAATAACGTATTAAATCCAATCGCCACAATGGCTGATCCGATTAAAATGAACAAGTAATTTTTCGCTTCAATCCATAATTGTGAATGTCCCTGCTTCATGTCTTTCTTCCTCCGTTACTTCTGAATGCACACCTATTTTAAGCCCTTCTAAAACGAATGTAAATAACAGCCAAATGCAGTGCTAATGGATTAATACTTTATCACACAAACGGATCAGCGTGCTTGCCGTTTGGCATAGGAGCAAATGATGGTATATTTAATATGTACATGAGAAAGAAGGGACATGCGATGAAGAAAATACTGAAGATAACAGGCATGACATTACTTGCACTGATCATCTTGGCTTTTGGTGCTTTCTATACATGGAGCCGCTTTACATACGGACCATCCGCCGCATTAAAAAAGCAAGTGAACATCGAGCAAGTGGAACATAAAAACGATGTGTATACATTTGCATCAGCAAAAAGCGATACTGGTATTATTCTCTATCCCGGGGCAAAGGTGGAACCAATTGCGTATACCTATATTGGGAATGAACTGATGAAAAAAGGTTATTCTGTCTTTATCCCTGACATGCCATTTTCGTTTGCGATTTTTAATACAAACAAAGCACACGATATTATGAAAGTTCATCAAACGATCAAACACTGGTATATTGGCGGTCATTCACTAGGCGGAACAGCTGCCGCTATGTTTGCAGAAAAAAACCAGCGCAAGCTCGACGGTCTCTTTTTCTTTGCGTCTTATCCAGCATCAGATAACTTGAAATCATCGTCCTTGAACGTACTCTCTATATCAGGTGAAAAGGATGGGCTTGCGACACAAGAGAAAATCAAGAAATCGAAAACAAATCTGCCGTCTCAAACCGTTTACCATGAAATAAAAGGCGGGAACCATGCTCAGTTTGGCATGTACGGCAAACAAAAAGGTGATCAGCCTGCGGACATTCCAGCCCTCACGCAGCAAAAGGATATCATTCAGACCATGCTTGAATGGCTAAAACCAGCAAAAAAGCTCCCGTAATAGGAGCTTTTCATTTTTACTTTTTCGTCGCTTCTAAAAACTCTTCAGCGTCTGCTACAGCTAAACCAATGGCTTCCTCCCAAAAGGCTTTTTGGGTAAGATCGACGCCTAAATGCTTATGAGCCAAATCTTCTACTGTCATTGAAGCTGTATCCTTTAGTAATGCAATGTACTTCTCTTCAAACGAAGTACCAGCCCGCAAGGCTTTTGCATAAATCCCTAGTGAGAACATGTAGCCAAATGTGTATGGGAAATTATAAAACGGTACACCTGTGATATGGAAATGCAGCTTAGACGCCCAGAAATGTGGATGGTATTCATCTAAAGAGTCACCGAAGGCTTCCTTCTGCGCTTCTACCATCAGCTCATTCAACCGATCCGCCGGCACTTCTCCTTGTTTACGCTCTTCATAAAAACGCTGTTCAAATAAGAAACGAGATTGAATGTTCATGAAAAATGCTACACTCCGCTGAAGCTTATCCTCTAACAAACTGAGACGCTCCTCTTCATTTGCCGCTTCTTTTAATGAAGCATCAGCCACAATCATTTCTGCAAATGTCGACGCCGTTTCAGCTACATTCATCGCATATTTGCGATTAAGAATGCGAACATCCTGCATCACTTCCTGATGGAACGAATGACCAAGCTCATGCGCGAGTGTCGCCACATTGGATGGACTTCCTGAGAAGGTCATAAAAATGCGTGACTCCCCGTTGTCAGGAAAATTTGTACAAAAACCGCCTACTCGTTTGTTTGGACGATCCTCAGCTTCTACCCAGCGTTCATTAAAGGCTTTTTCTGTAAAGGCAGCAAGCTCTTTTCCAAATCCAGCGAAATGTTTCACAATAAAAGCAGCTGCTTCTTGATACGGATAGATCTTGGTTTCACTGCCAATAGGAGCCCCAACATCAAACCAGCTTAGCTTATCCACTCCAAGCATGTCAGCCTTTCGATGTAAGTAATCAATGAATGGCTGCTTATGTTCATCAATCACAGACCACATTGCATCAAGGGTTTCTTGTTTCATCCGGCAAATATCAAGCGGCTCTTTTAAAATATGATCCCAGCCTCTTGCTTCATATACTTGTAAACGGAAACCTGCCAGATGATTAAGCGTGCTTGCAAATAGATGTTCATCCTGTGTCCATGCGTGCTCTAAGTTATGATATACGGCCTTTCTGACTTCACGATCTGAATCATCCATCGCATTTTCCGCTTGGCCGACAGAGATCATCTGCGTTTCACCATCTTGTTCAAATGGAATCATAATCTTATTCACCAAGCTAGAATAAAGCTCATCCCACGCATGGTAGCCATCTACGGCTAGCTTTTGAATCAACGTTTCTTGTTCAACAGGCAATTGATCCTTCACGCGCTCTCTGCGTTCATTTAATATGTAGCGTACATCTGAAAAGGCCTCTGAATTCAAGAGATCTTCCCATTTTCCAGGAGAGATGGCAGCAAGCGCTTGATCAAACAGCGCAAGAATGGTACCTAAATCAGCTTCCAGCTTGGCAATCGTACCTCGAAGACTGCCAGCCTTCATATCCTTTGTATTTTGAGATTGAAGACAGGAAACAAATGAACCTGCTTGAGACAGTTTTTTATATGTCGTTTCATACGTGTCAAGGACAGACGTTAACCTGCTTTCAATGTGTGTATCTTCTTTTGAAAAGGCATCGACCTTTTGTCTTAATTCATCTAATAGCTGCTGAATGTGTTGCAGGTATGTCTTAAATTCTGGTGAAGAACTGCCTCCTTTAAAAAAGGCATCTAAATCCCACGTCTCTTGTAATGGTGTTAATCCCAAAATATTTCCCCCTTTATTTGCTAATTTCATCATACAAAGGATATAGAGTCAGTATGGCGTATGTATTCCTTTATATTCATTATATTTTCTCACAATTAAAAAAACCCAGCAAGAAGCCGAGTTTTTATGATAATTTCGAACGTAAGTAAGCATCGATAAATGAATCTAAATCTCCATCCATGACCGCTTGAACATTTCCCATCTCCGTATTGGTTCGATGGTCTTTCACAAGAGAATAAGGATGGAATACATACGAGCGAATTTGGCTTCCCCAGCCAATTTCTTTCTGCTCTCCTCTAATTTCATCCAATTCAGCCTGCTGTTCTTCGATCCGTCTTTGATAAAGTTTCGATTTCAGCATTTTCATCGCACGTTCTCTGTTTTTGATTTGTGACCTTTCTGTTTGGCATGTGACCACAACATTGGTTGGTATGTGTGTGATACGAACGGCAGAGTCAGTCGTATTGACGTGCTGTCCACCTGCACCGCTGGCACGGTACGTATCTACTTTGATATCCTCTGTCCGAATATCAATATCAATTTCTTCATTGAACTCCGGCATAACATCACAGGAAACGAACGATGTATGCCTGCGGCCAGATGAATCAAAAGGAGAAATACGAACCAAACGATGGACACCTTTTTCTGCTTTTAAGTACCCGTATGCGTTATGCCCTTTGATGAGCAATGTCACAGACTTAATTCCTGCTTCATCACCAGGAAGATAATCAAGCGTTTCAACCTTAAAGCCTCTGCGCTCTGCCCAGCGAGTATACATTCTCAGAAGCATAGAACCCCAGTCCTGTGATTCAGTACCGCCTGCACCAGGGTGAAGCTCAAGAATGGCATTGTTTTTATCATATGGTTCACTTAAGAGAAGCTGCAGCTCAAACTCGTTAAACTGCTTGGTTAAGTTCTTCAGCTCTTTTTCAAGCTCTGCATGAAGCTCCTCGTCATAATCTTCCTTTAATAGGTCATGTGTCATTTGCAGCTCTTCATGAGATTCACTGAGCTCATGGTATGCATTCACATTATCCTTTAGTGCATTGGCTTCATTGATGACGCCTTGTGCCTTTTGCTGATCATTCCAAAAATCAGCTTCTGACATTGTCGCTTCGAGTTCTGCAATTTTGGCTTCTTTTGTTTCGAGGTCAAAGAGACCCCCTAAAATCAGCTAGCCTGCTAGCCATATTTTCAAGCTCTTGTCTAATTTCTACTAATTCCATATCCTTCACCTCATAGATGTATGGGGGCTGGCATGAATAGAAAGAGGTTTTCACCTCTTTCCATTACTTATTCTGTCTTCCCATGACAATTTTTATATTTCTTACCGCTTCCGCAGTGACATGGTGAGTTTCGCCCAATGTCTACGACTTTACGTACCGGCTTCTTTTTCACTGTCTTCTCCTCATCACCCTCTTGAGGCTGATGAGCAGTTGTTTGGCCTTGAACGACTTCTTCACGTTCTAGGTTGTTTTGAATTTCTGATTTTAAGACATATTTGGCTACATCATCTTCGATTGAAGCAACCATATGCTCAAACATCGCAAATCCTTCCATTTGATACTCACGAAGCGGATTTGTTTGTGCATACGCGCGTAAATGAATCCCTTGACGCAGCTGATCCATTGCATCGATATGATCCATCCACTTTGAATCCACCGCACGAAGAACGATGACTTTTTCAAATTCTCGCATTTGTTCATCGCCATATGTTTCTTCTTTTGCATCGTATTTTTCTTTAATACGATCCATGATGAAGGAGGTGATTTCATCTGCTTCTTTGCCATAAATATCTTTGACCGAAATAGCTCCTTCATCTAAATAGTTCGTGTTGATTAATTCAACAAGCCCATCTAGTTTCCATTCTTCAGGAAGCTCTTCTTTCGGCGTATAAGAACCAACAGCCCGCTCAATTGAAGATTGCATCATATTGATCACAATCGATTTTAAGTTATCAGAATCGATGACTTCAAAGCGCTGTTTGTAAATCACTTCACGCTGCTGACGAAGTACATCGTCATATTGCAGAAGCTGTTTACGGGAATCAAAGTTGTTCCCCTCGACGCGTTTTTGAGATGATTCAACGGCTTTAGACACCATTTTACTTTGGATAGGTGTAGAGTCATCCATGCCAAAGCGGTCAAGCATCGCCATCGTGCGCTCTGCACCAAATCGGCGCATCAATTCATCTTCCATGGAGAGATAGAATTGAGTAATCCCTGGGTCTCCTTGACGACCAGAACGTCCGCGAAGCTGGTTATCAATACGTCGTGATTCATGACGCTCTGTCCCAATCACAGCTAGACCGCCAAGCTCTTTGACGCCTTCGCCAAGCTTGATGTCCGTACCACGACCTGCCATGTTTGTCGCAATGGTGACGGCACCTTTTTGACCAGCCTCTTCAATAATTTGTGCCTCACGCTCATGGTTTTTCGCATTTAACACTTGATGAGGAATCCCTTTATTTTTAAGCAGCTTAGAAATAAGCTCAGATGTCTCAACCGCTACTGTTCCGACAAGAACTGGCTGCCCTGTCATATAGCGCTGCGCAACATCCTCAGCCACTGCTTTAAATTTACCTTCCATTGTGCGGTAAATTAAATCAGGTCTGTCATCACGAACCACTGGTTGATTGGTCGGAATTGTCACAACCTGCATGTTGTAAATGTTACGGAATTCTTCTTCTTCCGTTTTCGCTGTACCAGTCATACCAGATAGCTTTTCATACATACGGAAGTAGTTCTGGAACGTAATCGTTGCAAGGGTCATACTTTCGTTCTGCACTTCGAGACCTTCTTTTGCCTCAATGGCTTGATGCAGACCTTCACTATAACGGCGTCCTTTCATTAAACGTCCTGTAAAAGAGTCAACAATAACGACTTGGCCTTCTTCAACGACATAATCCACATCTTTTTGCATCGCAACATGTGCCTTCAGCGCCTGAGCGATGTGATGGTTCAGCGCAACATGCTTAACATCAAATAAGTTCTCGATGCCGAATGCTTTTTCCGCCTTCGTCATTCCGCTTTCTGTCAGCTGTACACTTTTTGTTTTAATATCATATGTGAAATCATCTTCTATTTTTAATGTACGAACAAATGCATTGGCTTGTACGTAAAGCTTTGTAGATTTCGCAGCTTGTCCAGAAATGATAAGAGGTGTTCTCGCTTCATCAATTAAGATGGAGTCAACCTCATCGATCACGGCATAATGAAGCGGTCTTTGAACCATTTGCTCTTTGTAAAGCACCATGTTATCTCGTAAATAGTCAAAGCCCAGTTCATTGTTTGTTGAATACGTGATATCAGCGGCATACGCTTCTCTTTTTTCATCTTTGTCTAAGCTGTTTAAGTTTAAGCCAACCGTTAAGCCAAGAAATTCAAAAATCTTGCCCATTTCCTCTGCATCACGGCTTGCCAAATATTCGTTGACTGTCACAATGTGGACGCCTTTTCCAGAAAGAGCATTTAAATAAACAGGCATTGTTGATGTCAACGTTTTACCTTCACCTGTTTTCATCTCAGAGATGTTGCCTTCATGAAGCGCGATCCCCCCCATGAGCTGCACCTTAAACGGGTACATTCCTGTCACGCGGCGTGATGCCTCGCGAACCGTTGCAAATGCTTCAACCAACAGGTCATCCACGGATTGTCCTTTTTCAAGTTTTTCTTTAAATTCAATCGTTTTATTTCGTAAAGCCTCGTCAGATAATTTCTCGAAATCTTGTGCGAGAGCTTCGATTTCATTTGCTTTTTTTTCATATTTGCTGATCGTACGCTTCGTAGGATCAAACACTTTGTTTAAGATTCCAAGCATATAATAACGCTCCTCTATTTCATGCAATTTTTCGGCATGTCCAAAAGATTGACAGGTCCATATTTACCTGCATTTATCATACCATACCTTCCTTCATTTCCAAAGAATTTGCAATGATTTCGCACAAAAAACCCGCCCCTTATGAAGGGAACGGGTTTACTTTTTTTAGGTTGTTTTTAGATCAGATTAAGCGTTTGGCTCAATGAGTCCATATTTGCCATCATTTCGGCGATAGACCACATTGGTCAAATTTGTCTCAGCATTTGTGAAGACGAAGAAACTATGACCTAACATGTTCATTTGAAGAATGGCCTCTTCGCTATCCATCGGTTTTAAATTGAATCGTTTTTGTCTGACGATTTCTGTTTCATCAATTTCTTCGTCATCTTGAACAGCTACATCAGCCGTCCCATTTCCTCCAGCAAATAAGTGTTTTTTGGCACCTTGCTCGCGGAATTTACGGTTTACTTTTGTTTTGTGTTTTCGAATTTGACGTTCTAATTTACTGGCTGCTAGGTCTACTGCATTGTACATATCTTCATTATGCACCTCAGCTCGAAGTGCTAGATCAGTCATTGGAATGGTAACCTCAACTTTAGATTCTTGATCATTGTAAAACTTCAAGTTCACGTTGACTGAAGCATCTACGTCTGTTTCAAAATAACGCTCCAGCTTTCCAATTTTTTTCTCGACATGATCTCTTAGTGCAGGTGTTACGTCGATGTTTTCTCCTCTGACATTGTAATTCATGTAAAGAACGCCTCCTTTAAAATTAAGGATATGTAAACCTATTTCTACTTTTCCCTCCTTTTCTCCTGCTCAAACGTAAAAAAAATGTGAATATTCATTGAAATTTGTCGAATTTTGCGGTGCTTCAACTGTTGCTTGATAGGTGATGAATATATATTCGGCTCATTCTTGAAAAAGACCAGCTCACGTTTAAATCGTGAAAGATGAAATGGATGTTTTCAGCGAATGAGATAAGGTTTTTAAATCTTCCGCCGCTGCTTTCATCTCTTCATTTGCCGCCAATGATTCTTCAACAGCAGCAGACATGTACTCCGTCTCTTCTGAATTGCGTTTGGCTCCTTCTTCAATGACCCCAACCGTCTGAGATATTTCCTCTGTACTAGCCGAAATTTGCTCTGCAGTGGCTGAAAGCTCCTCTGCTTTCATCGAAATATCACGAATAGATTCCAGGATTTCATGAAAACTCTGTTCAGACAATTGCGATACTTTCACACCTTCTGCTACATCCTGCTCAACCTTTGTCATCGAGTGTGATGATTTTTCAGTATCTTTGTTCACGTTCGCGAGTAATTGACTAATTTGATCTGTCAGCTGACTAGATTCTTCCGCCAGTTTCCTCACTTCATCTGCTACAACCGCAAAGCCTCTTCCATGTTCTCCTGCTCTTGCCGCTTCAATAGCAGCATTTAAAGCAAGCAAATTCGTTTGGTCAGCAATGGCATGGATATGACCTAACAAATCTTCAATGCCAGTAAACTGGGTTTGTACATGAGCCATTGTGGAATGGTGTTCATTCACAGACGCTTTTATAGAGTTCATTTGTTTTACAAATTGCTGAATAAGTGCTGCACCCTCTTCAGCCTTTTCAGTCACTGAAATTGAGTGACCCGAAACATCGGATGTATGTTCAGCTGCATTTTGCATACCAGTCGAGACTTCTTGAATCGCAGAAGCTACTTTTCCGACCGCGTCTGATTGTTCACGTGAAGCTTCACCGACCTGTTCAATCGAACTAGACGTCTGCTCACTTGCCGATATTGTTTGATGAATGGTTTCCTCAAACTGAGCAGCAGAATCAGCTAATTGTCTTGATCCATTTTGCACCTGTAAAATGAGTTGACGTAAATGAGTCGTCATTTGATTAAAAGCGGTACCGAGTTGGCCAATCTCATTTTTAGAGGTCACTTCAATCTCTTCAAGTGTAAGATCACCATCTGCCATCCTTCTCGCGGCATTTGTGACAGAAACAATCGGCTTTGTCATACGATGAACGAATCTTGTCCCAATCACCAAAAAGCCAACAATAATGACCGCACTGACTAGAATGAGTGTGAATAATAATTTGTTACTGTCTTGATTGAGTTGATTGATTTTCTGGTCACGTTGCTTCAACTGGGTTTGAGCAAATTCTTTTGTAAAGGTATGTATTTCTTGTTCGATAGGCTGTAATTCTTGACTGAGGCGGGTGTTGAATTCTTTTTGATTTTGCATATTCAATGAATTAAATAGTCGGTTCGTTGAGGTGTAGTAAAGATAATTTTTTTCTGAGATTTGATCTAATAGATTTTTTGCTTGTTTGACAGCGCTCATTTTTGAAGCTTCAGTTGTTTTCTTATTAATCTCTTCATATGTTTGCTCAATTTTCTGTAAATTTTCAGCATCTTGCACGACAACATAGGTTTTGATTTGCGCTTCCTGCTTTTGCAAAAGCGCCTCTAATTCCAGTGAGGTCTGATAAAGCTTCACTTCTTTGCTGAGAAGCGTCTTGTAGGATTGATCTGTTTTGTAATAGATAAAGCTTGAGAACCCTAAAATACTGACAAACAATACACATATGACAATAAGCCCAAACAAAAATTGATTTTTTAGTCTCATAATTTCCTCCGAATGGTCTGAATTGAACAAAAATTAATGAATGACATACGGCCTCATACAGGCATGTATTTCATCCATCCACTTTCTATATTCAGGTATAAAATATGATGTAAGGAATGATTGGAAGTGTATTGAAGGGAATGTATAGAAAGCTAGTATATCAAAACTTAAAAAAATTTGATCAAACGAACGAATCGTTTTGGCAAAGTGCTCATTTTCTATAATTGAAAGCAGAAGGGGATGTGTTGTCTCTAAATGAAAGAAGGCATGGATCAGATCATTAAAGATCCGATCCCCTTCAGTTTTAGCAAAATCCTTCTCAATTTCATCTAAATATTTTAGACTCTCTTCTATCGTATATAGAAGTTCATAATATGTGGTTAATAAAATATAGTCATCTGAACGATACGCCACAGGTCTCACCTAATTATTTCCGTTTATCGTAATATACGCCGTCACTCGTCATAGGCTGGTATGGATTTTGATAATTCAGCTGTTTTGTTTTCTTTCTTTGAATGGCTTGAATATCTGCTCTTATCCCATTTTGGATCACAGTTAATTGCTTCGCCATCTGTTGATCTGTTTGGATGATTTCTTTGATTTTCTCTTTTTCTTGATCCGTCAGCTCATGCTGAATATCTCTCATTAATTCGTCTCTCTCAATTAAAAAGGCATCAAAATCTTCAACCAAGGTGTCACTTTGTGGATTTGCCGCTATTTCGGCTGCCATTTTTAATGTTCGGTCATACAGCTGGTCCACAATACTCATAGAGATCCCCCGATAGAGTGGTGGCGCCCTTTTCGATCGGTTTGAATAACTTCCTTCCATGCATCACGAAAATCAGTTACGTATTGCTCTACTTCATTCAACATCTCTTCGTCATTTTGAAGATTGGCTTCAATCAGTCTGCGATAAATGTAATCATACATACTTGCCATACTCTTTGATACGTCATAAGAACGATTTAAGGTAACATTTAATTCTTGAATGATGTTTTGAGCCTTTTTCAGGTTCACATTTCTCGTTTCTGCATCCTCTTTTTGAATGGCATACTTCGCTAGTCTAATGAACTTTAAGCAGCCTTCATAAAGCATAAGCGTCAACTCGGCAGGTGTTGCAGTCTCAATAGAATTTTTCTGATAGGCGGCATAAGGGTTCTGTATTGCCATATGTTATAAACCTCCAATTATTGTCCAAGCAGTTGAGAAAGATAGCCAGATTGGTTGTTTAGCTTTTGAATCGCGCTATCCATGGCATTAAACTTTTTGTAGTAGCGGGCTTCCACCATTTTTAAACGATCTTGGAATGTACCCATTCGTTTTGTTAAAGAATCAAGGTCCTTACCAAGTCCGTATTCCTTTAATTCCATCGTTGTGCTGCCAGCCTTTGTTTGAATGCTCTTCGAGAAGGCTGATAAGGAATTTTTGATACGATGAATGATTCCTTGTTCTTGATATTGTTGCTGCGCTTTGTCTTTATCTTTTGAATCCACATTTAGCGAACCTGACATAAATATTTGACTGATCTTCTGTGGGTCTTCTTCAATGGCTTTTCTTAGTTTCGGTTCATCAATGACAAGCTTACCGCCATCTTTATATTTATCTGAAGTGGCAATTCCGATTTGTGTCATGTGAATTCTATTCCCATCACTTGTCGTAATATCAGCATAAAAATCACTTCTTATTTTAGAGGCACCACCTCGTAAAATGGAATCACTTCTCAGCAAGCCAGACTTCGCTGTCGTTTCCCATAGCTCCACTTCTTTGTCAGACATTGCTTTTTTCTCTTCAGCTGTTAAAGGATGATAGTCCCTATTTCTTTTTTCATTGACTTTGCCATTGACCTGCTCAACAAGTTCATTGTATTTATCAACAAATTGTTTAATTTTATCAAAGATTGTATCGACATCTGTTGAAACGTTTAAGCTGACAGGCTTATCGGTTGTCCCTTTAAGCTCGTACGTAATACCAGCTTGCTCAAATGTATTGTTGTTATTTTCCATTTTCAGACCATTAATCTCGTATTGTGCTTTTTGCCCTTGAGTGGTCGCAACTAATTTGTTATCTCCATCCACTTGGAAGCCTAATTGAGTGAAGAATGAAGCTGAATTACCATCAGCTGCTTTAATACTGACACCTTCTCCCGTTGTCCGTGAAGTGAGAGCGACCGTATCGACATAGTTTGATCCGTCAAAGATCTGTCCTTTGTAAGCCGTCACACCTAATTGCGAGTTGTTCAGCTTTTTCACGATGTCATCAATTGTATCGGTATCAGAAGTATTGATCGTCACCGTTTTCGGTTTTGTCGAATCTGGTGTCGTCACTTCGAATGTAAACGTGCCATTTGTTGGTGTAAATCCAGATGTACCAGATGATCTGAAGACGGAAGCTGTCGCTAATTGGGTGACATTGATTGAGCCAGAGGCAGCATTTGTTGATCCAGTTGCTGTGACAGCAGATTCATTTGAGCTTGTCACCTTTTTTGCGCCATATGTACTTGGACGCGTTAAGTTTAAACTGTTGATCAAATCATCTAATTCTTTGACTTTCGAGTTCACCTCGCGATAGCTGTCTCTTTGCCATTCAAGTGTTTGTTTCTGGCGTGTCATTTTATCAAGTGGTGCTTGCTCAGTTTTCATTA
The DNA here is from genome assembly GCF_002998735.1 of Bacillus sp. NMTD17. Lineage (NCBI taxonomy): Bacteria > Bacillati > Bacillota > Bacilli > Caryophanales > Bacillaceae > Bacillus > Bacillus sp. NMTD17. Next base: position 536,489 of record NZ_PVRH01000001.1, on the reverse strand, counting down.
GCTTTGATACGATTTCATCAATATCAAACACATTTGAAAATCCAGTAATTCGATTGACCATTTTTTATGTTCTCCCTTCACTTACATTCTTTTATCTACAAATAAACCGACAATTTCTGTCATTGCCGCATAGAAATCAAGCCATTCCTTGGAAGGAATTTCTCTAATGACTTCTTCTGTTTGGTTATCTACGACTTTGACATAATATTCATTGAGTTTTTCATGTAATTCAAATTGCAGATGAAATTGAGTGGGTTCAATCAGCTTGTTTGCTCCTTGAAGCGTTTTTTCAATTTCTTCTTTTGAAACGACCTTGCCATTTGCTTGTAAATCAGAGTTTACATTGTCATTCTGGTTATTAGAAACACGGGTTTGAAATGCATCGATAATTGGCTCTAGCGATGTCAACTTACCAACAGACATAGTTATTCAGCTCCTGTGCTTTAATCTATCTTTTATATCGGCTTTGAATTTTCAAATTAAATATAGATGGACCGATTTGTTAAAGTTTCATATAGATGGTGAACATCCACACAGAAACGTGGAGAAGGATAGCTGAATCAGATAAAAAAATCCTCACTTTTTTTGTGAGGATAATTGAGAGAGGAGATCTACAGATAAACTCGCAGCACGACTGTTCTCTTCTTGAATAGACAGGTACACTTCTTTTCTATGAATATCAATGTGCTTAGGAGCCTCAATCCCGATTTTCACTTGATCGCCTTCGATTGAAATAATCTTGACTTCAATATCATCGCCAATTTGAATCGACTGGTTTAATTTACGCGAGAGAACTAACATGAGGATGCCACCTCTAACAAATGTTTTGTATGATAGGCTGAATCATGCAAAATCACCTGCTTGGCTTTCATGTTTTTCCGGTTCACAATAATAGGCGCTCTTAAATTGGCTGTCGTTTTTTCAATAGAAGATTCCATTGTTAAGATCACCATGACTTCCACATCATTGGCATCTTCTACTTCTAGAATATCTACGACCGTTTCGTCTAGATCGAATTCATATTGATTGAAGAATAAAAACGGACTGCTGACAATAAAGCCTAACTCTGCGTTTTTCAATGATTGAAGAACTAAAAATGGAGACTCTTCTGATAAAGGTAAAATGACAAACTGTTGTTGATCTAGAAATCCTGGTATTCCATTAGAGAAGTTGATGATTTGCTCCTCTTTGATTGTCATTTCACCATGATATTTTGTTTGAATGATCATAATTCACGACCTTTTTCATTTTTCTTAACTATACCTTATCACCATTTTGGCCCGTTTCGTCAACTTCTATTTTTAAATCTGGGTATTGTAACATATCAATATTGACCTTACCTGGCTGGTAGTTAACGATTGGTTTATGAGGCGTTGCCTCTATAATAGCTTTTTGAGGCTCCACATCAATTTGAAGCTCAGATGGCTGATAGTGAATTTTGACACTAAAGAATGAAGGGATCACACCAATGGTGAATTGTTTGGCTGGAGGGGTGCCATTGATTTTGGCAAACTCGGCAATTGCATTCCCACCATTCTCGATCTTGATGAGTTCACTGCCTTCTTCCGCTCTTCGGCCCATTCCCTCTCCAACAGCACGTTTCCCCTCAGCTGCCCATTCCTCAGATCGTCTAAAAATCGACTTGATATCCATATCGGCAAATGCTTCGGTTTGATCTATTGTTAATTTTGACGGTGTCCTTGTCATATTCATGACGGCTCTGGGCTGCTGAATCTCAAGGTCTGCTCTTGGCTGCTCTACTTCTTGCCGAGAAGGAGTTGTCGACATTTGCAGCTTTGCATAGGTTTGTTGCATTAACAATCTAGGGATTTGCATATAGGTACACCTCCATGATGCAAAAAAGCACCCAACGGATGCTTTTTATTATCTTAAGAAATCGACAAGGGATGGCTGAATAACTTTAGCCGTCGTTGCTAAAGCAGCTCTATTCACAACCTCTTGTTGAAGAAGATCAATAATTGCTTTTTCACTTTCTACATCTTCATTATCTGATTTGGCATTTTTCAGTACTTCGAATTGTGAAGTCAAGCGACTGCCTACTAAGTCAACACGATTTGAACGGGCTCCTAGGTCCGAGCGCTCAGCACTCATCACTTCTTTAAACTGATCGATACTTCCTAACGCATCATCAGAATTTGCGAACGTTCCATTTTTCAATGAGTTTTCTAAATCCGTCAGCATTTCAATGACATTTTGACCGCTGGCAGACTGTCCACCAAACGCTGAAATTGGATTTGAGTTCACATTTAAAGTGATACCATCAGAAATGTTCGACTTAACGGCATTTGCATCTGTATAGTTTTCAAAGTTAAACGTAAACGTACCATCTGCGTTCTCGACAACTGGTTTGACATTTGTATTCGTTCCATTAAATACGAATTTACCTAACATCTGAGTGTTCATTGCGTCAATGATTTGTTTCTTCATCTGGCCAATTTCCACTCCGATAGCTGCTAAATCTTCTGGCTGCTTTGTTCCGTTAGCCGCATCAAGCACTTTATCTCGTACATTTGACATAATATCAATGATTTCAGTGACACTTGTTTCAGATGTATCAATCCAGTTTTGTGCTTCATTTAAGTTTTTTTGATATTGTTCATTTCGAAACATTGCTGTGCTATATTGAAGGCTTTTTACTGCTGCAACGGGATCATCAGACGTTTTTGTGAAACGTCTCCCTGTTTGTGCTTGCTCATTTATTTTAGAAAGTTTTTCATAACTTTTACTAATATTACGAAGTGAGTTTTGAGAAATCATACCTTGTGTGACTCGCATCAGCTATACCTACCTTCCTACGACACCCATGCCGTTTATTACTTTATCCAATATTTCATCTTGTAATGTCACAACTCTCGCAGCTGCATTATATGCATGCTGAAATTGGATCATATTCGTCATTTCTTCATCAATGGAAACAGCACTCGTCGACATTCTACGTTCATTGGCTGAATTGACAAGAGCGGCTGAACTGCTTTCTAGCGTCATGTTCTTTTTCCCTTGAATCCCCATCTCAGCAATGACATTTTGGTAGTAATCCTGGATCGTCGTTGTATTGCCGCCGATTGGTAACTTTAAGTCTTGTATATTTGCTAATTTTGTAGCATTCGAACCGTCACCTTTTGTTTGATTGAGAGATGCTGCAATATTATCTGTTGATGCTAAAATGACATCACTCACTTTGATACGAGCTGCTAAGCCTTTATTCAATTCATTGTTATTCTCAATATCAAAGAAGTCTTGTCCACTTGTGCCATTTAACGTGTACCCCTGCTTATGCACATCGTTAAATGTATCCATAAATACTTGTGCTACTTCATCCAGCTCTGCAAGCATATCCGGATACATGCCTTTTTCAGCACCATTTGACATGTAACCATAAGCCTCAACAAGTGCTTTTACTTTACCATTCACTTGAAGCTGATCTGCTGCAATGGTTGTTGTTCCGAATTGAAGTGAGTTAACAAGTCCCGTTGTGTTATCATAGGAGATTTGCAGTTCAGATTTTTCGCTCGTAATGCCATTCAAAATCGTTCCAGCAGATTGTCCATTTGCACCGATAATGTCGATGTTGACAGTTCCTTCAGCAATTTTGAGTGCATTCCCGCCAGATGGATTATAGCTCACTTTAATATCAACAAGTGAGGATAATTGATCTACCAACGCATCACGCGTATCATATAGATCATTTGGAAGATACCCGTTTGGTTCAACTGCTGCAATTTGTTTGTTCACTTCATCTATTTGAGATAAAATCGTGTTCACATTTTTGGCTGTTGAATCGAGTTCTGTTTTTAAATTCTTTTGTATCGTTGTTAAAGACGAATTAAGTAGACGGAATTGATCTACTAAAGCCTGTGCACTTGTTTTAACAACTGTACGCGCAGACGCTGTATCGGCATTTTTTGTTTCGGATAGGACCTGTAATGATTTCCAAAGGTTATCAAAAGCTCTGTTTAAGCCTTCATCCGTCAAATCATTCATAACTCCCTCCATTTGCGAAAGGGCATCAGATTTTGTTGAGTAGTAAGACAAGTTATTGTTATGATCTCTGAATTGCAGATCTAAAAAGCTGTCTCGAATTCTTTCAACGGTTCCAACTTGAACTCCTGTCCCCATTTGGCCATACGTCTTGCCGTCATAAACTGAAATGACTGGATAAGGATTATCTGCTTTAAAGGTAACTCTTTGTCTTGAGTAGCCATCTGTATTTGCATTGGAGACGTTGTTTGATGTGACATAAAGCCCTGCACGCTGGGCTGTGATTCCTCTTTTTGCCGTTTCTAGACCCATGAATGTAGAACCCATTGGTATCCTCCTTGTTTACGCCTTTGAATCAAACAAAGCCCTCTGCTGTTTAGGCTTTGAACTCTCAAGACCATTTTGTCCGTAATTCATATTTTCTTTATTAGGGTTAACGAGATCGAATGTCAGTGAAATAAATTGAAGCGACTGCTGAATGAGCTGTTTGTTCAGTTCATTTACATCTTTCAGTTCCACCATGATGTCATTTAATTTGTCATATAACGAAATGAGCTCTTCTTGATCCGAACCTTCAGCCTTTTCGATACACGCGGTGATGGTTGGCGGTTCATCACTTTGTAAAAATTGAACTGTGGCTTCAATTCGTTTTTCTTCTAATTGAGAAATGGCTTGAATATATTTTTGCTCTAAATTCAGAACCTCTGAAAGAGCATCAATCTCATTGCTTTTCAGCATTTCTGTTTTATCCTTCGACAGCTTCAAAAGCTGTTCATGCAATCCATAGAGACGATGCAGCTCTTCAATGATTATTTTAACTGACATTCACGCTACTCCCTTTTGTTATTGTTGTTTATAAAAATTCAGCATTTTATCAGCAATGCCTTTTGTATCTACTTGATATGTTCCGGCTTCAATGCTTTTTTTAATTTGGTCTATTTTATCTTGGCGTTCTTTCATGATATTCGGCACCTTTTGCATTTCGATTGCCTTTTTAGAAATTTCGACTTTATCAGTTGATTTTGCTTGATTTGATTGCAACGTTTGTTTCTCATATGTTTTCTTGTAAGGATTTACTGGTTGTGTTCCATATCGATTAATTTTCACGGGATTCCTCTCGCTTTCCGTTACAGTCTGTCTTGATTCTATCCATTTTATCGACCAAACTGCAACTTAGTTTAGGGAATCAATCGTTTTTAGGATTAATGGCATAATAGGTGTCTTTTTTCCTAGATTCAATCTCCCTTTTACGCTCTTCTTCTTGATTCATTTGACTCATTTGCGAATGAATATCCTGTTCACATTGGCTGCACAGCTTGTTTTTTCTGATCGGTTGGCCACATCTTTCACAAGGATAGTTGATATTCGGAAATTGACTAATTTGAAGTCTTTTCAAACGGATAAATTTCAAGATTAATTCTTCAGCAACTTCTGTTGCATCTACTATTTCAGCAATGGTTGATTGTCTATTACTTTGCTTTCGCAAGAATTTATAAACGATATCAAAAGAACGTTCTTCTTCTTCGAAGCATTTGTTACAAACCGTTTGGATGGTGGTTTTTAAAAATAGCTGATTACATTGTGGACAGTTTGCCAATTGATTCATAACCAAAACCCCTTACGTTATTTTCTCTTCTTATTATCGGTTAATTATCCTGAATTTTAACTACGGATCAACGTAAAAGAGGAAACACTTTTGGCACCTGCTTCTTTTAAAATTCTTGCCGCATCATAAATGGTGGCCCCCGTTGTATAGATGTCGTCAATTAAGATAACATCCCTTTGAACGATCGCATCTGTCTGCTTGATTTGAAACATTCTTTTTTGATCTAAACGTTCATTTTTCTTTTTCTTAGACTGCTTGCTTTGATGTATTTTCACAAGCGGCTGCAGGATCGGCTGACCAATCAAGGAAGCAAGTATGACTGACTGATTAAACCCTCTTTCCTTTAGCCTTTCTTTACTTAAAGGAATCGGGATCAGCACAGGTTCTTTAATTGAAAAGGAGCGCTTAAATACTGCTTGGACATCTTGTTTAAAAAGCTCAGCTAAAGCTGTATCACCTCGAAATTTAAAGCGGGAAAGGACATCTTTCATCAAATCGTTGTAAGCATAAACAGACCTATTTTTCACAAGTACTGTAGTAGAATCAGATCGTTCTTTCCACCTGAAACAGTCTTGACATAATTGATCATTCGACTGTGCTCTCCCACAAGCTGGACAAATCGGGCGTTGAATTTTTTCTAGGTGATGCTTACATGCTATACATAGATGATCATCATTTAATAGAAGTAATGATTTCCATGTAAAAGCAGCGACAAAATGCCCCTCACAAATTAGGCAGATCAATTGTTATCCTTATTTATCGGCAGACGATTTTCGCATCTTGGAAATGTGGTGACCTTTGAAGCAGCTTCTGTCAGAATGACCAGCATGGCCGTATTCTTCTGTTTATCCACCATCTCGGATTTACTGTAAGATATTTTATCGATATCTGTTATATACTGAGGCTTCACTTGATTTAGTGAAATCGCTAATACATCTTCTATACACTTTTCACAGTGACAAATCATGTTTAATTGGTTGAGATATTGATAGAGGATTTCCTTGAGTAGTATTTCTTTTGCATTGAGTAGCATATTTGTCTCTCCTGCCATTTGTGTATTGTGAATATAAATGTACCATGAAATTTAGTTGGACCCACATTATTTTTCAGAAAACTCTTTTGCAGCTGTATCATTCATTTTTACGATATGCTTCTTTGCTTGTTTCATACTTCTCGTTAAACCAAAATGAAAAAAGATTACATCTCCTTTAAAAAAATCGGGATGTCTACCTGCTCTACCAGAAATCTGAACAAGTGCACTCTCTGTAAAGATAGTAGATTCCGCACCTAGTACCCCCACTTGAACATTTGGAATGGTAACGCCTCTTTCTAGAATGGTGGTTGTAACTAGTACATCGTATTTATAATCTCTGAAGTGCTGGACCTTTTGTTTCCTGTCTGGATCATCAGCAGACACCCCCTCCACATTTAAGCGGTGTTCTCTAAGGACCTTCGTTATCTTCTTCATGGTCGAAATAGAAGGAACAAAAAGTAAAATCCTTCTCTTCTTTGTGATATGTTTCTGCATCCAATTCATTACTTTAGGTGGGAGCTGGTTCTTTTTTAATTTCTTCTTCCAATGTCCAATCCATTGAAAGGACGGGACAGGTAACGGTTGTTGGTGAAAGCGCAGAGGAATTTTTATGGCTTCTAGTTGTCCACGAGATACATCTCTTTTCATTTTCTTAGAGGGCGTCGCACTTAAATAAACCCTAACCCCTTTCTTTCTCATTGCCTTTAAAACAGCAAATTGGAGACGTTCATCGATTGAATAAGGAAAGGCGTCGACTTCATCTATAATAAGCACATCAAATGCAAGTTTGTATCTCATCAACTGATGAGTTGTGGCGATCACTAGCGGTGCTATTTGGAACCTTTGAGGACTTCCTCCATAAAGAACAGCTATTTTCATTCCTTGAAATGCTTTTTTAAGCCGCGGCTCTAGTTCAAGGACAACATCTGTTCTAGGTGTCGCAATGCAGACGCTCATTCCTTGATGTAAGGCATATTCAATTCCGTGAAAAAGCACCTCTGTTTTCCCTGCCCCGCAAACTGCCCAGATGAGTAGATCAAATTTGTTTTTTATCGCTTCGATCAATTTTTCTGACGCCCTTTTTTGTCCTTTAGACAGGTTTCCCTGCCATGTTAATTCCGTATGACATGTTTCTTCCATTTGTGGACCCGTCCATTCATAAAGAAAGCCACATTCCGTTGTTTTCCCCATCATGATGCATGATCTACAGTACACACAATCTTTTTGACACATGTCACACGGAGTGTGGGCAAAGTACCGCTTTTTTGATACACCACATCTACAGCAAGTAAGACCATTTGCTTTCCTCTCAATAGCAGGTGTTCGGATGACTAACCCTTTCTCCACCAGCCAATCCAAATCGGACTGTGAGCATCTTGTTTCAGCGGTAAGCAGGTGGCGTGACTGCAGTTGCTGCCTTAGTTCCATTGCTTTGTCCATGTTCAATTTCACCAAACACCTTTCAACTGATGTTTGCCTATTATGCGCAAAGACATGACCTTTCGTCCAACAGCTAAAATAGAAAAACAAAACCCCTTTTCTATTAGAAAAGAGGTTTTTTAAGATTTATCTAATCACCCAGCCAAGAGCTATAGAGCCTTCGCCTAGATGAGTGCCAATCACGGCACCAAAGTAGCTTTTATAAAATTCAACATGAGGATACTTTTCTGATAAGTGCGCAATTAAGTCGTCTGCTTCTTCTTCTCTATTACCATGTATCAGTGTTGCTCTCATCGGGACACCACGTGATGCATCTTCGTCAAATAATTCAAAAATACGTGAAATGGCTTTTTTCCGTGTACGAATCTTCTCAAAAGGGACAATTAGCTTGTTGTCAAAATGCAGTATAGGCTTTACCTTTAAGAGGCTCCCAATAAAAGCCTGAGCACCATTTAATCTGCCGCCTCTTTGTAAATGAGTTAAATCGTCTACCATAAAATAAGCTCTCTGATTCTCTTTCAGATAATTGAGATGGGCTAACACTTCTTCTAGAGAAGCACCACCTTGGATTTTTTCAGCAGCTTCTATCGCATAAAAACCTTGCGCCATACAGCTAGTTTCTGTATCAAACGGATAAATATCAATCCCGTCAACTAGGTCATTTGCTGAGGCTGCACTATTATATGTTCCACTAATTCCGCTTGAAAGGTGAATACTAATCACGGCATCGTATGTTTCACTTAGTTTTTCATATAATTCTATTAACTCACCGAAAGCAGGCTGAGAGGTGGTTGGAAGGTCTTTATGCTTTTTGACTTCTTCATAATATGTCTTCCAATCCATTTCTATTTCTTCACGGTATGATTCGTTGCCAAAAATGACATTAAGAGGGATCATATGAATATGATGTTTATCACGCAGTTCTTGTGGTATATAAGCAGTACTGTCTGTTACAACGGCTATTTTCATTCTTAAATACCTTCCTTATCCGTTAAGTTGCTCTTTTTTATTTTCAAAGAATGATCATTGTTATTCATTAGATTTATAATAGTAATCAAAAAAGCCTGCCTAATCAATAGGCAAGCCCGTTATATCCGAAAAAGACTCCTTATCTACCTATCATTTCTCTCCAATTAACATGTGAGAGAACCAAAAACAGGCGAAAAAGGAGTACTTGTCCGGAACATTATCTCATTTCTACCCAGCCGTTTTTAATTGCTACAACAACAGCTTGTGTACGGTCGTTTACATTCATTTTTTGTAAAATGTTACTCACGTGGTTTTTGACTGTTTTCTCACTAATAAAGAGCGACTCACCAATTCCTCTATTGCTCTTTCCGTCAGCTAACATTTGAAGAACTTCGCACTCACGTCTCGTTAAGATATGAAGTGGTCTGCGAATTTCAGGATATACCTCGTGCTGCGGATGTGCTGAAACGCCACTAGTCGCTAGGCGTCGGAATTCATTTACTAAGTTATGAGTAACTTTCGGATGTAAATAAGATCCTCCGTCAGCTACGACTTTCACTGCTTCAATGAGCGTGTCTGCATCCATTTCTTTTAACAGGTAGCCTCTTGCCCCTGTTTTCAATGCATGTGTCACATAGTTTTCATCGTCATGAATAGATAGAATAATGACTTTTGATTCGGGATAAAGCTCAACTAGCTGCTTTGTAGCCTCTACACCATTTACATTCGGCATATTAATGTCCATAATGACAACATCCGGATGATAGTGTTCTACGATACGTGCAGCTTCGTCACCGTCGTCTCCTTCTGCAACTACTTCAAAAGTAGGTTCAAAATCTAAAATCCGTTTGACACCTTCACGGAATAATTGGTGATCATCAATAATTACAATATTTACTTTAGTCACAAGCTACGCCTCCCCATGTTTATTGTTCTACACCTGAACTTTATGGTCAATATGTCTTTTGTCTCTATTTTACAATTTTATTTTGCAATGTTAATGGCACGCGAATCATGATGAATGTCCCTAGACCTATTTTTGAGTCTATGGTCATTTTACCTTCCAGTAAGTCTACGCGTTCTTTCATGCCAAGTAAACCGAAGGATTTGTTTTTGTTTGTTTTCACATCTTTCATATCAAAGCCTTTTCCATCGTCTTTGATAATTAACGTGACAAAGTCTTTCGTCACTTCTACTTTTACAGAGATTTCTTCAGCTTCGGAATGCTTTAGTGAATTTGTGACAGCTTCTTGGGCTAGTCTAAACAGTGCCACTTCAAATTGAGAAGCAATTCTTTCGCTTTCTGTATCCCCTAGGCATTGGAACGTAATCTTGGTTTTTCCATCATACTCTTCGATTGTGTTTAAATATTTTCTTAGCGTCGGAATGAGACCCAAATCATCTAAAGCCATTGGTCTTAAATCATAAATGATTCTTCTCACTTCGTACAGAGCATTTCGCACATTCTGTCTGAGACTTCTAATTTCTTTAAAGCCTTCTTCTGTCCCACGGTCTCTGAAAATCCGTTCAATTAATTCGGAACGCATCATCACGTTTGCCAGCATCTGGGCCGGACCGTCATGAATTTCCCGGGACACCCTTTTGCGTTCTTCTTCTTGGGCTTCAATAATTCTTAGTCCAAAATCTTGTTTTGCCTGAGCATCTTCAAGTAACACGCCAACTTGGCGTAAGTCCTGATTGAGATAGTTGAGAACAACTGTGATCTGACTCACAAGCGTTTCAGAGCGTTCAATGACGTCTTGCAGGCTTAACAATCGTCTTTCCAGATCGTCTCTTCTTTCTCTCAGCTGCTTTTCGCGCTGCTGGATCATGGTGAGTTCCACTTGTAGATTATGTGCTTTTTCGTAGGCCTCCCGTATTTCTTCTTCGCTAAATTTGTTGAAGTTTCTGCTGACCTCAGATAAGCGATTTCTAGCATGTCTCGTATGGACTTCGAGTTTATCCCCAAAATCAATTACTTCGTTTACTTGCTGCTTGATTTGCTTCAGCTCTTCTACTAGGCTTTCATATTGTTGACGGGACTGTTCGCCTATCCTAAATACTTCGTCCTTGCTGCCATCAACTGTACTTAGCATTTTCATGATGATTGAATCCAATAATTTCGGATCCATTTTAGGTGTTGTCATGGCTTTTCCCTCCCGTAACAGTGATGTCATCTTTTTTTATTATAAATGTCATTGATCTGCATTTTATGTCGAATTATAATGAAAGAATGCGTATAAATCATGAAGTTTTTATGACGACCCTTTTTCCGCCCCTATCATCATAACAAAATACGCTGTAAAATTCTAAAATCAATGCAAATTTTCTCTAGTCTTACAATTTGCTTGTCAGGAGGGTAAGTCTTTTGCTGAATCGCTATCTTACAGTAAAAAGTCGTGGCGAGCATGAGATCGTCATTGAAAAATCACGTTTTATTTGTCATATACAGCGTGCTGTCTCAGAAGAAGAAGCACAAGCATTTATACAATCCATTAAAAAACAACATTGGAATGCCACACATAATTGTTCTGCCTATCTCATTGGAGAACATGACCTGATTCAAAAAGCGAATGATGATGGTGAACCAAGCGGTACAGCAGGTGTGCCAATGCTTGAAGTGTTAAAAAAACGGAAGCTGAAAGATACAGTCGTAGTGGTCACTCGTTATTTCGGCGGTATTAAGCTAGGCGCCGGTGGATTGATTCGTGCCTACGGAAAATCTGTATCAGAAGCCATCAACCATGTTGGTATGGTAGAACGCTGTTTAATGCGTACGATGCACACAACAATAGATTATACATGGCTTGGAAAGGTAGAGAATGAGCTTAGAGCCTCATCTTTTCAGCTAAAAGAAATTCATTATGCAGAAGATGTTATTTTTGAGACGTATGTAGAAGAAACACAAACAGAGCAGTTCATTGAATGGATGACTGAGCTGACAAATGGAAAGAGTGTTACAAAAGAAGGCGAACTGATTTATTTAGAAAAGGACATTGGTCCGATAAAGGAGACAGATGAATGGCACAACGAGTAAGAGTGCGTGTACGAAAGAAAAAGAGTAAGAAGAAGAAAATTTTCAAACGTATCCTGGTCTTATTTTTACTTCTTATCATCTGCATGGGCGGATTTGCAGTATATAAAATAGTCAATACACTTCAGGCTGCTGACAAAACATATGATGAGCTAGACCGAGGAGAGAAATCGAAGCTTCGTGATGCGGTCATTGATATTAAGAAGAAACCTTTCTCTGTACTATTTGTCGGAATTGAGGATTATGCCACAGATGGTGATCATGGCCGTTCAGATTCACTCATTGTCGCAACGATTAACCCTCAAGACAAAACGATGAAAATGGTTAGTATCCCTCGTGACACACGCGTACAGCTTGCAAGTGACACGACAGGAAATAAAGAAAAGATCAATGCAGCATTTGCTAAAGGTGGAAAAGACGAGACGATTGAAACTGTCGAACAATTCTTGCATATTCCGATTGATAAATATGCAACCGTTGATTTTGACGGATTCAAGGATGTTATTGATGAAGTCGGCGGAATTGATATCGATGTTCCATTTGACTTCAATGAAAAAAGTGATGTGAAAAAATCGAAAAAGATTTACTTCAAAAAAGGCAATATGCATTTAAACGGGGAAGAAGCACTTGCTTACGCGCGGATGAGAAAACAAGATCCACGAGGTGATTTCGGACGTAATGATCGTCAGAAACAAATTTTACGCGCAATGATTGATCAAATGTCGAAGGCAAATAACATTGCGAACGTCGATAATATCGCTAAAGAAGTAAGTGATCACATTACAACCAACTTCCGTATCACAGAAGGTCTTGCGCTTCAGCAAATCTACAGCGGATTTAAAGGAAACGACACAGAAACACTTTCTATTAAAGGAACAGACCTTTATTTAGGACCAAATCGAACGTATTACTTTGAGCCAGATCAAACCAATCTAGCTAACGTACAAAATGAATTACGGACGCATTTAAAGCTTCCTGCTGAATCCTCGAGTGAAACAGATTCACAAACCAATCCACCCTCTGGTGAAACAGGGTCAAGTGATACAACTAATCCTTCGACCAGCACACCAGGACAATAATAAAAACAGCCCAGTTCCTAGGAACGGGCTGTTTTTTATTGTCTTTTCACCATTCGTTTATAGAATTTCGTAAATGGTTTGAACTCTTCGTTGACCAAACCCGTGACTTCCGCAATCACTTGCATAAACATTACCAGTAAAAAGATAATGATGAGCGATAACCAAATGGTGGCGCTTGTCAGCAAAATCGCACTTAAGCTAAAGACTAAGCCAATCATGTAAATCACGATAACCGCCATGCGATGGGACAAGCCAAAGGCCATTAGTCTATGATGAATATGGGATTTGTCCGGCGCTGAAATCGGCTGTTTGTTTAATATGCGTCTAATGATTGCAAAGGTCGTATCAAATATAGGAACACCTAGAATGATCACAGGGACAACGACGCTAAACAAAGTGACACTTTTGTATAACCCTAAAAGTGACAGCACCGAGATCATATACCCTAAAAATAGCGAACCGGTATCCCCCATAAAAATCTTCGCTGGATGAAAGTTGTAAAAGAGAAAGCCGATCGTACTGCCAATGACGACAAGAGATAAAGAAAGAATCAGAATCTTATCAGCAGAAAATGCCATCACTGCAATCGTTGATAAACCGATGACGGAAATACCGGCAGCTAGTCCATCAAGACCGTCAATTAAATTAATGGCATTTGTGATGCCGACAATCCATAGCACGGTGAGGGGATATGCCATCCAGCCTAACTCAATTCGATCTGTTAAAAAAGGAACAGAGAAAAAATCCATTTTTAAGCCTGTGCTCACAATCAAACAAGCAACAAGAACTTGTACGAGAAATTTAAATTTTGCACTTAAATTATATTTATCATCAAATATACCTAAAATGACGATGAGTACGGCACCAACTGAAATTGCTGTAATTTTATTATGTAGAAACAGCCCGCCTGCTAATGCTCCAGCCGCTACCCCAATAAAAATTGCCAAACCACCCATTCGAGGCATTACTTTATCATGAACTTTTCGTTTATTCGGCTGGTCCACTGCACCAATCTTAATTGCAAACTTTTTGACGATTGGTGTCACAATTAAAACTGTAGCCAGAGAGACAAAAAACGCTAATAAGGCGCGTTCGTAATCCATAGGTCAGTCTCCTTCTAAATTGAAATCTGTATTTTGTATATTGGCCGCTCTTTCCATTATACAATTGAATAGAGGAGGATCACAACCTCCCCCGGTGATGAAACAAATAAAAACGCACAATCCCGAATGAATTATGCGTTTTCTTTAATATTCGTTAGTTCCACCATGTTTGTGAACAGCGCGTGCCAATCTTTTTTCATTGCACGGCTTTGTCTTAGATGTCTATAGGTCGTGTCGTCTTTTTTGCTGATCACTTTCAGGCAGGCTTCTACGAAGAGCGCAGGATCATCGCCCTCTAAATATTCATACACATCCTTCTCTTTTAGCCTTTCCGTTGACGGGAGATTTAAACCGACAACCGGTATTCCAGCTGCTAAAAATTCATAAAGCTTGAGAGGGAACACCGCTTGATTGTAAGGGGATTGTTTGTATGGCATCATGCCTACATCTATCAGCTTCATATAAGCAGGTACTTCTTCTGGTGCAACAGCTCCTGTCCAAATCACATTTGGCAGTTTGAGTGCATGCTGAAAAGATGGATCTCCATTCGTTCCATCCGGACCGACAAATAAAAATGTCCAATCAGGCCGCATGCGAGCAGCTTCAGCCATCATGTCAAAATCGAGCTTTGGCTTGATTCCTCCGATAAAACCAAGCACAGTTCCTTCTCTTCCTTCCAGCACATCTTCTTTACACGGAAGATTGCTTTTCGCAAATACATCGTACTCGACGCCATTTTCCACAGTAAACACATCTTTCGGTTCTCCCATAAGACGTTTTTTGATTTGATCGTGTAAATATTGAGAAGAGCATGTAATGCTGTGTGCGTATTTAATGATTCGATTTTCTGCTTTGACAATGACACGCTGCCTCATATAAGAAAGAATGTTGTGTTTGCCGCTTATCGGCTCTCCCCACAGGTCACTGCAATCATAGACAATGTGTTTCCATTCAAATAAGGAAGATAAGAGCGGAAAGCCCGGAAACGTATACCATAAACAAACAGCAATCCCCTTCTTTTCCTCCATCCGCAAATGCTCAAGAAGAGGGGACAATTTATGAATATAGAACATGTCTTGATATCGGCCAAAGCGAAATAATTTACTCTTGAGCACATCAGGAATGGCCAATTGCTTCATTCGATCTGTTATGGGCTGAAAGGGAGCTGTATGACGAGATGATGACGGGCATACCCAGATGACCTCTTTCGTTTCCGGATCAGATGCTAAAAATTCGGCCAACCGATGCCGTCTGTACCTCAGTCCGTCCTGTCCCCATTCTCCCGTCGCTACGACAACATGTATGATCGAGTCTGCTTTCACCTTTATCACCTTTTTTCCCTTCTGTTTATAAGCGCTTCTTCACAGCATTTGTCGCATAGTGCATAAAACACCAGGACGCTTTGACAAAATGAAGCTGCTCAATTTCTCTGTAGACAAACCACGTTTTTTTCGCTGCTTTCCACTTGTTGCTAGAGATGGAGTTTCCAACGATGCGATATTCACTGAGCGGTTCGCTCATACCATAGGCTGTAAATCCTCTTTTTAATATAGACAGCCATGTAGCTAAATCCTGCCTTGTGCGAATGTTCGGCATTTCCACATGTCCTACCTTTTGAAGATCAAGCATGACCGTTAAACAGCCGATAATGGTATTTTTCAAGGCTTCATTATAATCTAATCTCGCTGGCGCAGTGACGGTTTTTTCTAACGGTTCTCCATTTTCTGCAATGATGTCATATGCCGTAAATGTAAAGGCATAATCATTTGTCAGCATGAAGTCTACCTGTTTTTCAAGCTTCGTCTCTTTCCACTTATCATCGCTGTCTAAAAAAGCAATAAAGCGCCCTTTTGCCTGGTTGATGGCTGCGTTTCTAGCAATGGCAGCTCCCCCATTTTCCTCTAAATAAATGACGTTGATTCTGTCGTCCGCTTGACTTAAATCCCCTAATAGCTTTCTCGTTCCATCTGTAGAACAATCATCTGCAATGATCAGCTCCCAATTGGAATAGGTTTGGGCAAGGACGGAATGAACTGTATCCGTTAAATAACGTTCCGCATTATACGCCGGTGTAATGATGGATACTAACGGTTGATTGTTCACCTAAGACTCATCTCCAGTTCATCATTAAGATTCTTTGAACACTTCGGGTAAGACCACAAACATGAGCGAGATGCTAAAGCCAATGACAAGCCCAAGCAGTGCACGTTTTTTGGCTGACATGCCTTTATTGCCCTCATCAAGTACTTGTGCAGGATCGACAATCTTTGCCTGCTTCATTCCAAGCTTTGTCGACTCCAATTCATATAAGAATCGTTCTTTATCGACTTTGGAATCATTGCTGACAGATTCGTCTTCAAGAGCAGCTAATCTACTTTCAATCACCTGCTGCCTTTTTGTAAATAATGCTTTGTCTTGCTTAAGAAATGTATCCGACACCTGCTTCACGACAGCCAAAGCGCGATCCTTATTGGCATCTGTGAAAGACAGCTGTAATTGTGTATCTGATTGATTGGTAAGGATGAGACGGGTTTTCACATCCTGCCTTTCTTCTTCTTTGACATCACTGAGTGCTTCATTTAGAAATGCATCGCTTTTTAATAGAGATGTCACTTCTGCCATATTGTTATACACCCCATCATCATATTTACCAAGAGTGAGGGTAACAGCAGCTGTGTAACTGGACTGCTGCGTAGTTCCTTTAGCAAAAAAGAAACCAAAGGCGCCTAATATGACAGGCAGCAGGATGAGCCATACGATGTACTTTTTGATTCGCTTCCCTATCCTAGATATGAAACCAGACATGTTCATTCTCCCAACATTGACGTATTTGCTCTTTCACTAGTGTAGCCATACACACGGTTTACCATAGCTTGAGTCGTTGTTTATTTTTCAACATATTCACCGCTGCGATCACCAGTCCTAAAAATACCCAGTGGAAATATAAATTCGAGACGGAGCTAGGACTGATACTTGAAACGAGAAAGCTCAGCATGGCTGCAAACAACCCCTCAATGATCATTTTTGCCGATCTTGTGTCAGCCCATTGGTATTGTTTGTACAGTGTGAACATGAGATAGGCGTATACTGAGATATAGCCCAGCATGACTGCAAACCCAAAGTTCGTCATCAATTCCAGCAGCCAATTGTGCACTTCTACGACCTGGTCTGTATCAAAGATCGAAAAGTGAGCTAAGTAGTAAGACACATTCCCCGCTCCAACCCCGAATCCGTATGAATTCGTAAAGAAGTGCCAAGCATTTTTGATCAAATTCGCTCTCGCGATGTTAGACGGGAGTGGTTCACTAAAAGAATGTGCGACCTGAGAAGCGAGAAACAAGTCATAAAAAACCGAATAAATCTTGGCTGAAAAGACAGCGATACCGATGACTACAAGTCCGCTTGCTGCAATGATTGACCACTTTTTGAGAAATCGCGGCAGCAGCAGCCATACATAGACCGCCACTCCTGCAAATATGCCAAGCAGACTGGCTCGGGATTCGGTTAACAAAATGAGATACAGTGCGGCGATTGCCCCTAATAATCCAAACGCTTTGATATAACCGTTTTTCATTTGACGCATGCACGCTAGATATAAAAAGAAACTAGTCGATAAAAACGTCGCAAAGTCATTTTGATTAAAAAAGACAGATGTAGGATAGTGCTGTTTATACGCTGGTCCTAGATACAATGAGGTATTCGGTAAATGGTTCAATGTAAAGTGATTATAGAAACCAATCCCCATCACAAACACAGTCATGACCAGCCAAATGCTATAAAAGGTCACCACTTGATCCATTCGCTGAATGAACATGACGACAAGAAAGACAAACCCCATCCCCATTGCAAGCAGGGACATATATTTCAGGCCGTCTGTGACCGAATGAGCCCAAAGCAGTGAGATGAGCCCGTAAAGAAACCATGCAGCGAAAAAACCAAGAATTCCTTTGACACGAATCTGCTGCCACTGCGATATGTACGTCCCCTTATCTCTCATCCGCCATATGAATAAAGCAAAGACGGCGATAAGCATAATACGGTAGAGAAAAAGACTAAAGAATCCGGCACTAATAGAAAAGAAAGCGTTGTTGAGAAAAGTCAATGCAATCAAAAGATAGATGGCTGACATGAAGATTTGCTCACCATTCATGTATAGCTTCATCAACACGAGAGCAGCCGACAGGATCAAAAGTATAACCGGAACAGCCACCATCTTCTTTAACCCGACGGGCTGGGCGGTTGCCATTTGTACAAGCCCGATCCCTGCTGCAAACAAAATACATCCAATCATGATTTGCCATGCTGTTTGTTTCACACTCATACCCATTTTCCTCCTAAGCAACCCATCCGATTTGAGGGATTAAGCCTTGACTTCCTGTTCATAGTAGGAAATGGTACGAGCCAAACCTTCCTGTAAACTCACAACAGGCTCCCATGCTAAGACTTGTTTCGTTTCCTCATTTGCCAATGTACTATGCACAATATCTCCTGCACGCTGCGGCTTGTAAATTGGTTCAAGATGCGACCTCGTCACCCGCTTCATCGTTTGAAACAGCTCATTCACAGTGATCGAATCACCACATGAAATATTTAAACAAACGTTTGATTGAGCTGTTAAAGCCGCAACATTCGCTGCTGCTAGATCACCTACATAAATGAAATCTCTTGTTTGTTCCCCGTCTCCGAAAATGAAAGGAGCCTCATCTTTTGCAAACTTATCAGAGAAAATAGAGACAACTCCACCTTCGCCAAGTGCGTCTTGTCGCGGACCATAAACATTGCTGTACCGAAGAATACAATAGTCCACATCATACAGTGATTTTGCCATTTCTAAGTATCGCTCTACTGTGAGTTTCGATAACCCATAAGGCGAACCAGGCTTTAGCCGGTGAGCGGTGTCTACTGGCAGATACACTGGATCTCCATAGACAGCTGCTGATGAGGCAAATACCACTTTCTTGACACCAGCCTCTGAAGCCGCTTTGATCACATGCAAAGATCCTTTAATATTCACTTCTTGATCATATATATAATCATTGACCGATACTGCGACACTTACTTGTGCAGCAAGATGAATGATGTAGTCTGGTGCGATTTGTTTAATGATTTCAATCACTTCTGGTTTTGTTACATCCTCTTCAATACATGGAACAGATAAATGTGCAATATTTTCCTTCCTACCTGTTGAAAAGTTATCAAGCACGATGGCTTCATATCCCTTTTCTATTAATTTTTCAACAGTATGTGAACCTATAAATCCACTACCTCCAGTAACCAATACTTTCTTCATCCAAGTTCCTCCTAAAATCAAGCTTCTAATAACATCTTAACATCCTGTACATGAGGACGACCGATCGAATGATAAATAAAACCGTTTTTTCTCATTTGTTCTGGTTCAAATATATTACGTCCATCAATGATAACTGGACGTTGAAGTAGTCTTCTGACTTTCTCCATATCCATTTTTAATACTTCTTCCCATTCAGTCAAGATTAAACAGGCATCTGAATGTTCTATTGTTTGATATAGATTGTCACTAAATATCGTTTGGTTCCCAAGGATCTTCTTCGCTTCTAAGTGAGCAATTGGGTCATACGCTTTTACATAAGCTCCTAGATCTTGCAGCATTGGAATAATATCAAGAGCAGGAGAGGATCTTAAATCATTTGTATTAGGTTTAAATGCCAATCCTAATACAGAGATCGTTTTCCCCTTTATTTCACCATAGACATCCATCAATTTCTTTACGAGATACGCTCGTTGATGTGTATTTGTTTCGACAACTGATTCAATTAGTTTAAAACGATAGCCTACTGTTTCAGCTATTTTTAATAGCGCCTTGGTATCTTTTGGGAAGCAGGAACCTCCAAACCCGACTCCAGCTTTTAAAAACTTCTGCCCAATTCGGCTATCTAGGCCAACGCCTTCTGATACTTTTTCAACATCTGCGCCCACCCGATCGCAAATATTGGCAATATCATTGATAAAGGAAATTTTGGTTGCAAGCATCGCATTTGCTGCGTATTTAATCATCTCTGCACTTTCTAGATTGGTTTCAACCACTGCTGTTTGAAATGGTTCATGTAACTCCTTAATGATCTCCAATGCATGAGAGCTTGTAGACCCTATGACCACTCGCTCCATACTCATCGTATCTTTAATAGCAGAGCCTTCTCTAAGAAATTCTGGATTTGACACAACGTCAAAGGGGTATTTACTTCGTGAAGCTTTCTCTACTATGGCCTTAACAAGACGACCTGTGCCCACGGGAACCGTACTTTTATTCACAATGACTTTGTATCCATTCAAGGATTCACCAATTGTTTGAGCGACGGCTTTCACGAACGTTAAATCTGCTTCCCCCTGTGCTGTCATCGGTGTCCCTACAGCAATATAGATAATCTCTGATTCCCTGATAGCGGCAGGAATATTGGTTGTAAAAAACAGTCTTCCTTCCTCCGTATTCTTTTCAATCAATTCCTTTAAACCCGGTTCATAAATGGGAACGACACCACTTTTTAAGCTGTTGATTTTTGATTCATCGATGTCACAGCAGATGACACGATTTCCGATATCAGCAAAACAAGTACCCGATACTAACCCGACATACCCTGTTCCAATCACAGCAATTTTCTTCAACATTTTTCATCCTCTCAGTAAAAGCATATTGTCCGTTCCAAGCGGTTTATCTATCTATCATTCTTTGCACATTTCATCTTGTTTAAACGATGGATATTGATTGATTAAGCACCTTTTCATATTGCTGTATGAGCTGTTTCGCATTATTTGCTGATGAATATTCTGTGTGAACGATTTGATGAAGATCGTTCTTCACTTGCTCATTCCATCTGTTTTCATAAAGATAGGCGTGAATGGCCTCTTTTAACTGATTCGTCGAACGCGGATCAACGAGCAGGTGTTGATAGCTAGAAAATAAAGATGGGAGACCACCGACTCGTGTCGCAATGACAGGTACTTTTAAAGCAAGCGCCTCTAGGACGACGGTAGGCATTCCTTCACTATAGGAAGGAAGTGCAAACAGATCAGCTGCCATTAAGTAGTCTTTCACCTGCTCATTCGGCACCTGTCCTGGGAGTACAATGGATGCTCCAGCCCGTTCTTCCAGCTCCTTTACAAGGGGGCCTTTTCCAACAAAGACTGCTTTCACACCATCCATGCCGCTGACAGCATCAGCTAATTCAAGTAAGCCCTTCTCTTTGACTAATCGCCCGACGAAGACAACGAGCTTGTCGTGAAGGGGTAAGCCTAACTTTTTCCTGATGCCTTGTTGATCTTCTTCCGTTTTAGAAAATGACTGAAGCGGAATACCGAGCGGGAGACATTGCGCTTCCACCTTTGTCATGTCATTTGTCTTTTTAGCAAGCTCCTCGCTCACCGTCAGAACAGCAGATGCCTGTTTCACCGCCGTTTCAAAGGCTGCATGTGCCCCTTTGCTATAGCCCGGATACACGTTCACATCACTGCCATGTAAGGTCAAAAGATAAGGAATTTGCGTTTCTTTCTGAATCACAGCCGCCGCTCCGCCAGACGGCATCGCAAAGTGCGCATGGATAAAATCTGGTGACAGCTGAAAACGCTGCATGGCGCCTAGAACAGAAGCCGCTATTCGTTTACTCGGCTGTGCCCATTTCAGCTGTCCAGGGAGCGCTGTATAGGGCGGCCTGTATACTGTCACTCCGTTTCTCACTTCCTGTTCAAGCAGATTTTTTTTCTGCCGATAGGACGCCTTCAGCATCCGCAAAACCGGTGGAATTACCGGATTGGGACATACGACGGTCACTTGTATTCCTTGTTTGAGCAGCTCTTGCACTTGCGTTTCATGGAATACACCTTCACTTGGATGTTTTTCACTAGGATATACACTTGTCAGCCATAGCACCTTCATGACGAACGACCTCTTCTCAATAATTTAACTGCCACCTGCGGATACATTTTGATGAGCAGCAAGCCATACAATGCAGCACTGACACAAATCGTCAATCCTAATTGAAGTAAAATATCCGCTGACGTCAGCTTCATGCCTTGATGCAAGAAAACCGCACAGGCGGCCATCAACAGCGTCATGACAGCAGGCTTTCCAAGTGATTTTAAATACACCTTCATATCAAGCTGAATGACATACGCCATGAGCCATCTGCCAACAATAAAGTTGAGCAGGCTGACACCTGAGTAAACCCAAGCTACTGTGAGCAGACTGCCTGTGCTGACACCTGCATATAAGGCGCATCCATACACGATGAGCATCCCCGTATCCCAATAAAAGGCTAAGTCCGCTCTCCCTTTGGCAAGAAGTATTGAACCGTTTGGATTCATCAGCACACGCAAAAGGCCGACAATGCACAAAATGTTAAGAACCGGAACGGCTACGAGCCATTTCTCTCCAAACACTACTTCTATAAAGCTATCTGATACGGCAGCAAGACCGATTAATAATGGAAAACTAATCAATGCGAGCATATTCGTCATACTGAGGAAGCCCTCTCGCAGCATGGAGTGATCACGCTGACTTTTTGCGAAAACAGGGAAAGCCACTCTCGTCACGATTGGGTTAATCTTCAGCACCGGGATCGTTACAATTTGATACGCCAAGCTGTAAATACCTAATGCTTCTGCTCCAAGAAAACGGCCAATTAAAATCATGTCTATGTTCGATCCTGCTCGATTGACCAGTCTGGATGCGAGCTGGAATGCTCCAAATGAGAAAAATTCTTTCACTTCCCCTAATGCAAAAACAGGTGCTGGGCGCCACTTCTTCCAATAAGCTGCGGCATACATTAGCCCTTTTCCTGATTGCAGCAGCACTTGAGAAATGACATAGGCAATAATCGGATTGATGAAGAAGGCCAAAGCGAGTAAAACAAACAGCGATATCATGGTTGCAATGGCTTCAATGGTACTTAATGTTTTAAAGGCTAAGTCCTTTTGCATCATGTATTGGTATTGCTGGCCAATTGGTGCAATCAGAAACATGATGGATAATAGTTTGAGCAAACCCTCCAGCTCTGGCCGGTTATAAAAGGCGGCAATCATTGGGCTTACTAGAATGAGTAAACAGAATAAGACAATTCCAGTGAGCAAATTGATCCAATATAATGTAGATAATTGACGTTCTGTTGTTTGTTCCTTTTGGATGATCGCTGCCCCAATCCCTAGATCAAGTAAAATCTGCGTAAATATTGTGACAGTTGTGATCATGCCAACGAGTCCAAACTCCTTCAGTGACATCACGTTCCCTAAAAAAGCGAACTGTGCGATTTGGATAATCGTAATGATGAATGCGGACAAGCTTGTCCATTTTGCCCCGCCTAGCATGCGTTTTTTCATACTTGCCATTTCTCTTCCCTACTTTACTTATCTGGCTCCGTCACCCGTCATGATGACTTTTAACGTTTTTACCATAATCTTCGTGTCGAGAGAAAATGTCAAGTTTTGAATATACTGTAAGTCGTGCGTTAATTTTTCGCTCGGACTCATTTCATATCCGCCATTTACTTGAGCAAGACCTGTCAATCCCGGCTTGACCGCTAATCTTTTCGTAAAACCTGGAATCGTCCGATTAAATTCTGCGGTAAACATCGGTCTTTCCGGCCGCGGACCTACGATACTCATTTCTCCTTTTAACACGTTGATAAATTGCGGAAGTTCATCGATTCTTGTTTTACGAATGAAGGCTCCCACTTTGGTGATACGCGGGTCATTTTTTTGTGCCCATTTCGCTCCTCCGCTTTCAGCGTCGGTTCTCATCGATCTGAGCTTCCATAATTTAAAGTAAACACCGTCTTTCCCGACCCTCTCCTGCATATAAAAGGCTGATCCCGGTGTTTCCAGCTTAATCAAGAGAGCAAACAGCAAAATGATTGGCGTACTCAACATCAATCCGATGAACGAGAACATTAAATCTATGAAACGTTTTGCAAATAAATAACGAACCATATGTTCTGTTAAGGCAAAAGAGTGGTTTCGTCTCACTTCATATTCTCTATAAAGATTCATCGCTTTCTCTGCACTCACTGACCTGCACCTCACCATCTAAAGTAGTTGTTGTGTAAAGAGATGTTCTATGAAAGTCAGTTTATCAGAGCAACATTAAGCAAATGTAAATGCGCTGTTAAGTCTTGTAAAACTGTGTTAAGAATGTGCACTTATATCAAGTTATGCCCTTTTCAACGTAAAAAAGACCCGCAATTCTGCGGGTCTCCGGGTCTTTCTTTATTTTGCTTTGACGGATTCGATGGTTTTTAATCGAAGGGTTCCGTTTGCATCTTTTGTATAGGTTACTTTCACTTTTGATTCTTCTTTTAAGCTGTTCACTTGTTTAGAAAACGCATTTCCGAACTGAATAGCTACTTCTTTGCCATCAATGTTCACAGCAATGGTATGTCCATCAGCCAAACCGACATATGTGCCTTCTTTGGTGACTTCATTTTTCTTATTTGTTGTTGATTCTTTCTTTGTTTTAGAATCAGCTTTTGATTGATCCTTAGCAGGTTCTTCTTTTGTGATTTCTTTACTTGAGCTGTCTTTTGCCGCTTCATCAGATTGACCAGCTTGCTCTTCTTTTTGAGCAGCTGTTTCTTTGCTTTGATCATCTGCTTTTTCATTAGATGACTGATCTTCTGTTTTTTCCTCTGAAGCATTTTCTTTCTTTTGATCAGCCGCTTCGGTTGTTTCCTTTTTGCTGTCATCCTTATTGTTGTCGCTTGATTGATTTGTTGTGCCGCATGCTGTAAGTAATACACCTAGAAGCAATACTAGAAACGGCATTGTGATTAATTTTTTCAAGATCGTCACCTCTTCATGATTTGTCGATTTGCTGTCGCTTGAAGATTCATGCGTAAACCATTCACCTTCTATGTTTCAATTATAACAAAGATAACCAAAAATGAAATGTATTTTTAACTTGACACTCATCCGTCAGTTCATCTTGTGTCAAAATAAGAGAATGCCAGAAGCAAGTTGATCTCTTGTAGCAAGATCATGATTAGTACATACATTTGATACCATATGAAAACATCTACTTTAAAATAAATTCTTGCTCTTGTACGATTGATCAAAAAGGCTGCCGAGAGACGTTCTCGAGCAGCCTAAGAGGAGCAACTTAGGCATCCCTCATGTTTATGTTTTCTTATTTAAAATAACCTGACACACCACTTGAAATACCTGAAGCTAATCGATCTTTATATGTCGCCGATTTCAAAATATTTGAATCAACTGGGCTAGTGATAAAGCCAGTTTCAAGCAAGACACTCGGCATCTTTGAATACTTAATAACATAGAAACCTGCTGTTTTCACACCACGATCTCTTGTACCTAGTGCACTAACCATTTTAGGCTGGATGTTTTGCGCAAGTTTCAAGCTGTTCGAAGCCGCATATGTTTTGTCATAATACGTTTCTGTTCCATTTGCGCTGCTGTTGTCATTTGCATTCGCATGGATACTAATAAAGATATCTGCGTTCGCAGAAGCACCTTTACTTACTCGCGTTTGAAGACTGTCAAATGTATCTGATGTACGTGACATAACGGGCAGTGCTCCAGAACTATTTAATTTTGTATTGAGACGCTTAGCGACATCAAGGTTCACGTTCTTCTCAAGAAGACCATATCCAGTGGCACCAGAATCTTGGTTTCCATGTCCAGGATCAATAAACACTTTCTTCCCAACAACTGGACTTTTCAATTGGGAAATCACAGTATTCGTCACAGTTGATGTACCACCTAGAACACTAAATGAAGTGATCTTCTTTGAACCAATGATTTGTCTAGTTGCTTTCGGTAATGTTTTTTCATTTGTGAAAATAAAAGCTTTACCTTGCTTAGCAGCAATACTAGCTCCTGAAGCGGCATCCGCATAGGCAAAACCATTACTAATATACGTATTACTTGTACTCATATTGTATTTCTTTACAATATTTGCTGCGACTTCATAACGATTTGCTCCGCCAATTCTTCCAGGTGAAGGCAACTTAGCATAAGCTGATTTATTTACACTAGACTCCCCACCAATGACAATGGTCTTTTTAATCCCTCGGCTTTTCATCACCGATGAAGTTTCCGAACGTAAACCTTTATCATTTGTTAATAAGATTGGATAGCCTTGCTTTGCAGCATAAGGTGCAATCGCAACTGCATCTGCATAAGCAAAGCCGTTTGCTACAACAGCCGTACTAGAGCTTTTCATTTGTTTGGCGATATTTGCTGCTAAGTCATAACGGTTCTTACCACTAATACGTTTCACAGAGATACCCATTGATTTTAGCTGAGTTGTCACCTTGCTAGAGACACTCTTTGTTCCACCGAGAATAGTCACATTCTTTGTTTTTAGACCTTGAAGGCCTTTTTTTGTATCTGTAGATAAACTGCTACTGTTTGTAAAAAGAACAGGTGCATTTTTTTGGTATGCATAAGGAACCGCACTTAATGCATCCGCATATGCATCTTTCCCTACAAGAACAGCCGTGCTTGATGTTGCCCAGCCTTTTTTCGCCGCATTCACCGCAACAACATACCGGTTCTTTCCATCAATTCTTGTGACTGAATTGTCAGCAAGTGCAGATGGAAGAAACAAACACATGGTTATTACACTTAAAAATACAACTTTTATGATAGAGCGCACGTTTATAACCTCCTTTGATGTTTTAATTTGTTGTTAATTTTGCACCCGGATAATAGAATGACAAAATACTTGAGTATGAGCTTCCTGATTCAGCTCTCATTTTCGCTCCATATTGGCTCATCCCAACTCCATGTCCATATCCTTTTCCTGAGATAGTGAAATCATTGGTGTTGTTCTTCACCGAAGCATACGTGCTTTTTAAATTAGTGGCACCAAGTATTGATCTAAATTCAGTCATTTTAAAGCTAAGTGTCGCTGATTTATTCATACTATAGGAACCCGTTTTATTTTTTAAGTGATAGCTGACTTTCAAAGAGGCTGTTTTTGCTCTCTGCCCTTTTGTTTTTCCAGAAAAGGTTACACTAGAAATATTAGCTATCTTGATGTCTGAAGCTGACGTTTCTTTATTTTTTAGAATCCAGCTCTTCAAGCCTTTCAACTGACTTGCATTTGTTTCTGTTGTCTTACTCCACCAAGATGCTGGTGATGACGTACTTAGTGATGTACTCAATTGTTTTTTTGATAGTTTAAGTGTCCAAGCATTCTTTGGATCTTTTGTATCTGTTTTTGCGACCAGGTAAGGAAATGCACTTGACCATACTTCTTCACTAGCCTCAGTGTAGCCCCCATTACTAGAATAATAGGTTGCAGAAATCAGTTTATTATTATATTTTAGTACCTTGCCTTTTGTAGCATCTACAGCTTTCGTAGAGTTTGTATACCAGTTAAATCCTCCATATACTTGGAATGCTGTAGTATCTGGTACAACCTTCCCTATACTGTTTACAGAATATGTACGTGCTGCAACAGCCTGTGCTTTTAATGCCTCAACATGCCAGCTTGCTGGCATTTCATTCGGTACAACCCCTTTAAGATAATCTTCAAAAGGGATGTTTTCATTTGTTGGTCGAATATAGCCTGATTCTACAGCAAAATTCATGTTCCCCAAGTATGCTTTCCCAGCAACTCGAATGACATTTGTAGTTGAATATTTCTCTGGAACAACTCTTACTGAAGATCCAAACGTCTTGATGCCTTTGATTGAAATTTTCCCGTTAGAAACATTCAATTGATAATCCTTATTATTCTTCAAATAAAATTCTTTTGATAATTTTGCTTGTACACTTGCTGAAATGGATTTTATTCCGCCAGACAATTGAAACGAGTACGTCCCCTGTTTTTTGACAATTGATGTCACAGGTGATGTTAGACTATTTTCTTTTACAAGTACCATTGGGCTGTTATTCTTGGCTGCTAAAAGCGAAAATGTAATAGCATCTGTAAAGATAGAACCATTTGCTAGGTATAGCTTATTAGCATTCATGTTTAATTCAGTTACAATATTTGCTGAGACCTCATATCTATTTGCTCCACCTATTCTTTTCACTGTGGACGTTTTTTTAATTTGAGATTCAACTTTTTTACTAACACTCTTTTCTCCACCAACAATGACAACATTTTTTGGAAGTTTGTAAGTTGGTAAACTGTCTTTCTTCGTTAACAGAATAGGATAGCCGTTTCTTGCAGCGTATGGTGTTACTGACGCACTGTCAGTAAAAATGCTTCCTGTTGCCACTATAGCTTGACTATAGTTCCCCATCTCTTTTGCGATATTTTGGGAAACGGCGTATCGGGATTTACCACTGATTCTTTTGATCTTTCCGTATTTCTTCAATGTTTTCTCAGTTGCTGAAGAAACACTTGTTGTACCACCGATAATGAGAATATTATCAGGACTCATTTTTTTAATTTGCTTTTCAGTGGTTTTTGTTAATTTTTCGGCATTCGTATATAAAATAGGTGCATTCAACTTATAAGCTAAAGGTGTAGCGGAAATAGCATCTGCAAACGCGTCACGATTTACAATGACAATGGTAGATGGATTTTTCCAACCTGCTGAAGCGATACTATTGGCTACCTCATAACGGTTCTTACCATCATATCGAGCGATTGAAGATACATTTGTACCAGTTACTTTGTATAAGCCTGATGATGATATGTTAAAGTTGGTTTTATTCCCAACATAGTTTGATAATTTAACAGAAATTGTTGAGCTTGCCGCTGCAGCATCATTTGGCATAAATACAAGCAATAGTAAGATGAACGTTGTAAAAGTTAGACTTAATTTTTTCAATTTAATGATCCCACCAACTCTCTATTGAACTTTTTTAATTTCTTGGATTTCCTTTTGACCACTGTCATTGATAAAGTAAGAGATTTCTACTGTGTCTCCTGGTTTGAATTCATTTAACACATCTTTAAAATTATCCGTAAATTCATAGCTTAAGGTCGTATTCACTTTTTTCACTTCGACTGTATGTGCATCAGCCATTCCAATAAATTCAGCTTTTTCTTCCAGCACCTGAGGAGTTGAACTGCTTGTCTTGTTTTCTCCCGAGGACTGCTCAGCCGTTCCACATGCTGTGAGCACGATACCAAGTAGTAGTATTAAGAACGGTAAAACGACGATTTTCTTCATTTTTTTCACCTCATGTCTTTGTATCGTCTTATAACTTAATATTTTAAGGTAAATTTAAGGTTTTTTGAAACCTTTTTTTTGTTACAACGTCTATATCTAGGTTCAGAGTAAAAAAATAACTTGTTTATCAAGATTCGTAAACCTATAATCATGGAAGAATCATAGAAAAGGTGAGGGACATTATGAGAGCTGAAAGAAAACGAAAGAAAAAGAAGGTTCTTTGGATTGTTTTATCGATTATTGGCTTATTCGTATTAGCAACTGGCGGATATGCATATCATCTTTGGAATACAGCAGCATCAACCGTGGCAGGCATTCAGGAGAATTTAAAGAAGTCAGATAAGCGTGACAAAGATGTCGATTTAAATAAGAAAGACCCGATTTCTATTTTAGTCATGGGTGTGGACGAAAGAAAAAATGACCGAGGCCGTGCGGATACATTAATATACATGACCGTTAACCCAAAAACCAAAACGACCGAGATGGTGAGTATCCCGCGTGATACGTATACAAAAATTGTCGGAAAAGGCACAATGGATAAAATCAACCACTCCTATGCATTCGGCGGCACACAAATGGCAGCAGATACAGTAGAGGAATTGCTTGATGTACCTGTTGATTACTTTGTGAAAGTCAATATGGAAAGCTTTAAGGATATTGTCGATACACTTGGCGGCATTACAGTGAACAGCACATTTGCTTTCAGCTATGACGGCCATTCATTTGGTACAGGAGAAATTAATCTAAATGGTGATCAAGCCCTTGCCTACACAAGAATGAGAAAGCAAGATCCAAAGGGTGACTTTGGACGTCAGCAAAGGCAGCGCCAAGTCATTGAAGGCATCATTGCAAAAGGGGCAAACATTTCATCTATTACGAAGTTCGGCGATATGTTCAAAGTCGTGGAAAACAATATGAAGACCAACATGTCATTTGATGATATGTGGACGATGATGAATGACTACCGTGACGCAAGACAGCGTGTGGAGCAGCATGAGCTGAAAGGAACAGGCGCACGCATCAATAACATCTATTATTATCAGCTTGATGATAACAGTCTGGCTAAGGTGAAGAAGGAATTGAAGGAAAGTTTGGAAGCCTCATAATTAAAAAACACCTTTCATTAGACTGACATAGCAGAATGAGACACAAATAAAACACCCTTATTAGGCTGACATGCTACCAAATGTTTTTGGTGCGTGGTAGCCTAATTTTTCTTGGATACGCTCTTCATTATAATACTTGATGTAACGGTCGATTCGTTGTCTGACACCTTTTTCTGATATAGAGTTGAACTTTGTAAACATAAATTCCTCTGATTTTAAGCTAGAATGGAATGATTCAATTACTGCGTTATCCCAACAGTTACCTCGTCTGGACATACTGCTTGTGAGGTTCCTTGCCCCCAGCTCCTTTTGATATGCTTACGAACTGTATACACTTCTTTGATCTGAATGCACAAGTACACCTTTAGGAAAATTTCTTTTCTCTAAAGCCGCCCTCAATGTGTCCAATATGAGTGACGTCTGTTGGTGGTCATCTAGGGTATAGGCAACAACTTCGTTGTTGTACAAATCCATAATGGTCGAAAGGTAGAGCGTTCTCGGTCCATACTGAATATAAGTAATATCTGTTACCCATTTTACATTCGGGTGTATTGCGGTGAAGTTCCGATTTCATATATTTGAGGCAATGATGACAGATTCCCCTTGTGATTTCCATTTCCTTTTACGCTTCACACGACATTGAAGATGGTATTTTTGCATGATACGCTGTACAGTATTTCGGTTTCGTTTGATACCATATTGACGCTGAAGTAGCTTTCGGATCTTACGGTGCCCGTACCGGAACGATGTTTCGGTACATAAGGTAATAACAGCCTTCTCCACTTGTTATTTTTTACGTATTCCTTCGGATACCCAACGATAATAGGTCGATCTGGCGACCTGCAAAATACTTAAGACAGACGTTACTGTATATTTCTCCCTTTTATTTCTCGATCAAATACAAGGTTACTCCCTTTTCAACCCCTCTACGATCTCCAAATACTTTTTTAGAATTTCATTCTCCATCTTAAGCTGTTCAACCTGCCTATTCACTTTTTCCTCTTTGGATACATTGTCAGGTCCATGCCCGAAGCTATATTGTTTTCCGATTGGCTGATCGAATTGATGTAACTGATTTCCTCGATACCACTTCATCCATGTTTTAATCTGAGATACATTCTTGGTATGATATTTATCCATAATTTGTTGATTGGTAAACTGTCCGCTTAATTTATCTTTCACAACCGCCCATTTTATTTCAGCTGAATATTTGTTTTTTTTCATAAAAAATACCCTCCAAATCAGCACTTAGTTTAAGTGTATCACTTGAAGGGTGTTTTTTTATGTCCCATTTGACTAGGTTAGTCTACATGGAGAAAGGTGTTTTCTTTTTAAAGACTTTCTTTTTGCTCTAATAAGATTGCATCCACTACTCTTTTACTCGACTGACCATCCAAATCATCAAAGAAGTAATGTACAAACGAATCTAACTTCTCGAATTCATACTGATTATTTTTAACAATTGACACTAGCTCATTACATGTTTTAGCAAGTGGTCCTGGAATAAAGGAAAAATACTCATAATAAAAATCACGTGTCCTAATATACTCGTCCACATCATAGCTAAAGAAAATCATTGGTTTTTGCAGCAATGCATATTCGAAACAAACAGATGAATAGTCACTTATCAGAACGTCTGCAATTAAAAGCAATTCATTAATCTCTCTAAAATCAGAGAAATCATAGAAAAATTCACTATATTGATAAGGAATGTTTATTTGATTTTTAACAAAAGGATGAATCTTAAACAAAAAGACATATTCATCATTCAGCTCTTGATAGAGCTGATCATAATTTAATACTTCAAACGGATAATGTGCAGACTGCTGACCATTCCCTCTAAATGTCGGGGCAAATAAAATCACTTTTTTCCCTTTTAAAAAAGGATATTCTTCATATAATCTAGATCTGACTTCTTCTTTTTTTAATTCATCGAAAAAAAAGTCTGTTCTAGGTATTCCAGTCGGAATGACATTTTCAATATCTACCCCAAAGCCTTCCGCATAATGCTTGCGGATATGATCAGAACTGACAATAACCTTTGTATAATTCTTATGATTTTTTGATGTTGGTGACGGTCCGCCTGGCAGACCTATTCGGCTGTAACCAAACGTCTTAAATGCGCCCACTGCATGCCATAATTGGACAAGATCCGCGTTTTTACGAATTTTCAATGGATAGATGATTGGGTAGAAATCATCGATTAAAATATGCCGACTTGTAGCAAAATGATAAGCCATTCGTATATATTCCGCTATGCTTTTTTTAGTATTAATGCTTTCTTTTAAGAAAAACTGAAAATTAAACGTTTCTTCTCTATTTAAAAGCTCTTGATAGACAAATTCAAAGTTTCCTGATAAATCAATGCGGCTATCAGACGCGAAAGTGATTTTCTTCTGTTGTAATGGCAGGAAACAAAATAGTTGATATAAGATTTGAAACATTACACGCTTCATTTTACGCATGATTCGATTTTCATTTTTCATAGTAGTTTCTATTGCACCTTGGTCAATTTCTTGGAGTTTATGGGATGATACATGTGCGGTTTTTTCCTCTTCATCATATGTGACAATGAAATTATATTTCACTCTTTTCTTAGCTGAAAAGTGTTCCATTTTCGTAGCATAGATATCCTGCTTCAGAAATTGATTGATGTTGCCCAGCGTGTGGGTCTCATGGTACTTGATATTATTTTCATCTAGCACTTCTAATTCTAAATATAAATGAAAGTTTCCCTGCGGTAATGGCTTCCCCGTATTTACCTTTGAAAAGTTTATTTCCTGGTAGAAACCAGCCCATTCATATTCTTCTGAAAGCCCTAGCCTTTGTCTATTCGTTTCGTTTAATCTTTGATTTTTTAAAGGAATGGATTTTATAATATCCCCTTTTTGAACAATCAATAACTTTTTTCTTACTGTATCTTCCCTTTGTAAGGGAATGTCATTAATGTACATATATCCCTCAATCGTTAAAAATGATTCATTCCATTGAAACTGTGTGATTGCTCTTTGAGGAATATTTTTATTCACGATTACATCTTCTGCTTTATCGAACAGTGAGAATACCTTTTCTTCACTCACTTCCTCTACATGGTCAAGATTTTTTTGAACACTCCTTTTCTTAAATAGTGTCCCTAGTTTAAATTTCAAAAACTCTCTCTCCTTCATTCGTTGTTTCATTTATTAAACTTAGTATTAGTGAAACAACTCGCTCTGTAGAATGTCCATCACAACGATTCATGAAACGATCTGAAAATGAATGATAATTCATTTGTTTTTCATGTAACTTTATATTCCTCAAATCCTCTATCAGAGGCTCTACTTTAGTTCTTATAGGTCCTGGTGCAAACTCTGGAAATGAATAATAAAAATCTCTTTCCTTCACATAAGTCTCTAAATCAGGACAATAGAAAAACATTGGCTTATTCAAAAGACTATATTCAAAAATAACTGAAGAGTAGTCTGTAATCAATACATCAGAAACAATCATTAATTCGTACAAAGAAAACTTTTCAGATAAATTGACATCTCCAAAAACACCTTTTTGCATATAAGGGTGAACCTTAATTAAAAACTCATAATGCTCCCTGCTCAAATGCTTAAAAAGCGTTTCTTGATTCAATAGAAATTGCTCACCATATTGTTTATTTACTCCTCCTCTATAAGTTGGAGCGTATAATACTTTCACTTTATTCTTTAATTCGGGATATTCTTTATGAAACCTCTTTTTCACTTCATGTATGTGTTCTTCAGAATAGAAAAAATCTGTTCTCGGGACACCTGTTGCCAAAATTTTCTGCTTTGGCATATTGAATGCTTCAGAAAATGGAGCAATTGCTTCTACTGAACTAACAATTGCATAATCATAATTAGAATGAACAGGAACTATTTTTAAATATTCAGATGAAGGTCCTCCCTGTTTGTCTTTAATACTGTGACCAAATTTTTTAAACGCACCACAGGCATGCCAAATTTGAACTACCTTTGTTTCCGGCCGCTTTTTAATTAAATAAAGAGGATAATAGTAATCATCTAATAAGAGCACCTTACAAGTAGCAATGTGATACAGAGATTTGAATAAATAAAGAGTATAGTAAAGCTTACCCAAAAACCCGCCTTCCGACTTTCTAAATAAGAGAATAATCTTCAAACGGGGGTGACTTTTCAATTCATCATAGACGTTTTTGAAATTTTCGTTTATCTCATTATCTCTATAAGAAGCAATCACAATTTTATGCTGAATCACTTGACATAACTTAGAAAAAATCGTATAGACTATTTGGAAAAAGAATTTCAGAATTTTTGTCATGTGCATCGTTTTTAGATTTCCCATTTCATGATTGTTTTCCCCCAAGAAGAAGTCAGATCTTCTTCAAATGCCTTTCCAATGTCCTCTATTCTTCTCACTGTATGGACTGTTCCAATCAATGTCTCCAAATAATCTATTATCTCAGGAAATTCATTTAGTAGATTTACTGTATTTGCAAAATCTTTACTACCACTTCTACTGCTTCCAATGAGAATAATTCCTTTCTCAAGAATCATTCTTGTGGCAACCTTCACAGGGTATTCAGACACACCTAATAAAGCAACAGAGGCCTCTGGTTGAGTGAAATCAATAATTTGTTCAATTGCACTTTCACTGCCACGTCCACCGACGCATTCAAATGCATGATCAACACGAACTTCTTTTGGGATGTCATTAATTTGGTAAACTTCATCAACAAAAGAGAAATGCTCTAGCTTATATTGGTTTTTCCCAAAAACGTATACTCTACAAGTTGGATAACGTTTTTTTAGAATTAAGGAGGTAATAAATCCTAGATTACCATCGCCCCAAACCCCAAATACATCTCGCTTTTGGTGAGCCACTCTTTCAAATCTACTCATCGCATGAACTGCAATAGTGATCAATTCAATAAAAGCGGCAACATG
The DNA here is from genome assembly GCF_002998735.1 of Bacillus sp. NMTD17. Taxonomy (NCBI): domain Bacteria; kingdom Bacillati; phylum Bacillota; class Bacilli; order Caryophanales; family Bacillaceae; genus Bacillus; species Bacillus sp. NMTD17. The sequence continues at coordinate 501,070 of NZ_PVRH01000001.1, read as the reverse complement.
AAGGTTCATTTGCTCCGGTAAAGCTACAAGGCGATCTGGGTTCATGAACATATAATCCTGCATAAACCCATCAAAACCACTTGATCTAAAATAGCTTGAGCGCAAGTAGTTTTCTGCAATAAATTCATTTTCTTCATTTGGTATATTCGGAACCATCACCACATTTGTGCCAACTTTGAACGTCCCTGTAGGATCATACATTACTTTCCCTACACCCTCATGAATCAGAGCCATCGGAAGTTTTTTATCCATTGCTTCCTTCCCTCTTGTTCCTGTAAAATAGCGCTGATCTGCGGCACATATTGACAGATGGGTCGGTCTAACAACGACTTGGCCAGACGTAAATTCCTTGTCCTTATAAGTCACTTCAAATTGTCTAGCAGAAACCAATCGATATGTTTGATTAATCATTTTTTATATTCTCCTGTAAAATAGCATTCGCCACTTTTAAATCGTATGGTGTCGTTACTTTTATATTAAATACCTCGCCACGAACTAAGTTCACTTTCTGCCCTGCTAAAATACAAATTTTACAAGCATCTGAAAGCACTTTTTTCTGTTCTTCTGTTAGTTCGCCATACAGCCGTTTTAAGAGAGATATCTTAAAACTTTGAGGTGTTTGGCCTTGATACATGTTGTCACGTACAGGTATATCAGTGATATTTGCACCGTCTTCTGAAGTCACAATTGTATCTATAGCAGGTATAACAGTATCGACAGCATCATGTTCTAGAACGGCATTGATATTTTCCTCAATAATTCTATGGGTTAAAAATGGTCTTACTGAATCGTGTGTAACAATGACATCATCAGAATTTAGTCCATACTCTTTTTCAATAAAACGAACCCCACTCATGATCGATTCGTTTCGATCTATTCCACCCTCGATTACTACTAATCTATCATCAGCATGTATGTATTTTTCCAGTATATTCTTCGTATGGTTAATCCATTCTTTAGGAGTTACAATGATAATTTTTTCAAAACGATCATTTAATAGGAATTTTTCAACAGTGTGAATAATGATAGGGCGATTATTTAACGGCAAGAACTGTTTTGGCATATTGACATTACCCATTCTAGAGCCTTTCCCACCAGCTAATATTTCTGCATAAATCATACTTAATACCCCTCTCAATCATGTCAAATAAAAAATGGCAATATTTCAATATGAATAGATTGTAAATTATATTACAAAAAAACCATTCATATCTTAATATATGCCATTATAATACCACATTTTTATCATTTTTTAATGAATGTTTTAGAAAATATAACACCTTTCGACAAATTCCCTTAAACTGTAATTATCATCAGTTTTTAGAAAGACATTGGCTTTGTATTCGTCAAGCCATATTGGTATAGAAGCATCTCAACAATTCGTTTCGATGCTTGTCCGTCACCATAAGGATTAGACGCCTTCGACATGTTGTCATACTCTTTCTGGTCTACTAGGAGCTCTTTTGCCATTTTGTAAATGGTGTTTTCATCTGTACCTGCTAGCTTAAGCGTACCGGCTTTCACGCCTTCTGGGCGTTCTGTTGTATCACGGAGTACTAGTACTGGCTTCCCTAGAGAAGGTGCTTCTTCTTGTACACCGCCAGAATCCGTTAAGATAAAGTGCGAAGCGGCAGCAAAGTTATGGAAATCAACGACTTCGAGCGGTTCAATTAAGTGTACACGATCGAGATCACTGAATTCTGTCTGAGCTGCGTCACGTACGGCAGGGTTTAAATGAACAGGATAAACGACCTGAACATCTTCAAATTCTTCTACAACACGTCTAATGGCTCTAAACATATTTTTCATCGGCTGTCCAAGATTCTCTCTGCGATGGGCCGTTAACAAGATCATTTTATCCGTGCCTATTTTCTCTAAAATAGGGTGTTGATACTGCTCAGTAACCGTTGTTTGCAGGGCGTCAATGGCTGTATTCCCAGTTACAAAAATTGTTTCTTCTTTTTTATTTTCTGTTAGAAGATTCTGTTTCGCTTCATGTGTAGGTGCAAAATGAATATCGGCAATACTCCCAGTCATTAGACGGTTCAATTCCTCTGGAAATGGCGAGTACTTATTGTGAGTTCTTAGTCCCGCTTCAACGTGTCCAACTGAGATTTGATGATAAAATGCGGCCAAGCTTCCAGCAAAGGTTGTTGTTGTATCCCCATGAACAAGGACAATATCAGGTTTTTCTTCTTGGAATAATTGATCTAGCTTTAACAGTGCATTTGATGTAATTTCAGATAACGTCTGGCGTTCTTTCATAATATTTAAATCATGATCCGGTTGAATGTCAAAGGCTTTCAGCACTTGATCAAGCATTTGCCGATGCTGAGCAGTCACAGTGACAGAGGATTTGATTTGCGGATGTTTTTTTAGTTCAAGGACAAGGGGGGCCATTTTGATCGCTTCAGGTCTCGTCCCGAATACAGTCATTACATGTAATGTTTTCAATAGTCGATGCCTCTTTCCTTCTCATTTATCATATGTTTATTATACAAAAGAATAGAAACGAATCCTAATCATTCAATTTTCAATCTTTACATCGCCTTTACCCTTTTCAACATAAAAATTTACACGGACTCTTTACAATAGATGTTGTATCAGATCATCATACATTTATCGTAAATCATTTGTCATTTCTATCATTTGTAAGTTACACTTTATGAAAGATGAAAAATGAAGTCAAATCATTTTTTCAATATGTAAGGAAGGTGCAAAGTTCATTGAAAAAAGTACGTAAAGCCATTATCCCAGCTGCAGGTCTTGGGACACGTTTCCTCCCTGCAACAAAAGCTATGCCTAAAGAAATGCTGCCAATCGTTGATAAACCAACCATTCAATATATTATTGAAGAAGCTGTTGAATCAGGAATTGAAGACATTATTATCGTCACTGGAAAAGGGAAAAGAGCCATTGAAGATCATTTTGATTTTGCACCAGAGCTAGAGCGCAACCTGGAGGAAAAAGGAAAGAGCGAGCTTTTAGAAAAGGTGAGAAAATCCTCTAACATTGCTGACATTCATTACATACGTCAAAAGGAACCTAAAGGACTTGGACACGCCGTTTGGTGCGCACGCAACTTTATCGGTGATGAACCTTTCGCCGTTTTATTAGGTGATGATATTGTTCAAGCCGAAACACCCGGACTTCGCCAGCTGATGGATGAATACGAAAAGACTCTTTCATCTGTGATCGGTGTTCAGCAGGTGGCAGACAACGATACACATCGCTACGGGATCATTGATCCTCTTACACAAGAAGGACGCCGCTACCAAGTGAAAAACTTTGTTGAAAAGCCGCCGCAAGGTACAGCACCATCCAATTTAGCCATCTTAGGACGCTACATTTTCACGCCAGAGATCTTTATGTACCTTGATCAGCAAGAAATTGGTGCAGGCGGAGAAATTCAACTGACAGATGCCATCCAAAAGCTGAATGACATTCAGCGCGTATTCGCCTATGATTTCGAAGGAAAACGATACGATGTCGGTGAAAAGCAAGGCTTCATCGAGACGACTCTAGAGTTCGCCCTTCAAGATGAGGATCTAAAAAAGAAACTCATTCCATTTATGAAACAGCTTCTCGAAAAAGAAGAAATGAATTAAAAAAAGCTGCCGGGATCGGCAGCTCAGGCTGTCGAGAAAATCTCGACAGCTTTATTTTTTTCTTAAAGTTTCCATTCCTCCATTTTATAATAGATAAAAGCATACTAAAGGAAGGTGTTTTTTCTCGTGTTCCACACTAGAAATTCTTCTCAGCACGAAGCCGAATTTGTATTGCTAGATCAACTGGTCGAAGAGGATCACCTGCTTCGTAAAATTGATCAGTACATTGATTTTTCATTTATCGTAGATAAAGTAAAACCGTATTATAGCGAGAATAAAGGTCACCCTTCTCTTGATCCACTTATTTTGTTCAAAATGATGTTTATCGGATACCTGTACGGTATCCGTTCTGAAAGACAACTTGAAAAAGAAATTTACTATAACATGGCGTATAGATGGTTTTTAGGTTTGAACATCAATGACCCCGTTCCTCATCACTCGACCATTAGCTGGAATCGTCGTACTCGATTCAAAGATACAACGATTTTCCAAGATATTTTTGATGAAATTGTGCTTCAAGCCATCAATCATGATATGGTAGGAGGCCGCGTTCTTTTTACTGATTCAACTCATCTTAAAGCCAATGCCAATAAACATAAATATACGAGAAAAACGATTGAACAAGATACCCAGAACTATATAAATGAATTAGAAGAAGCGATCCAAGAAGATCGGGTGGCACACGGAAAAAAGCCCTTAAAGATAAAAGAGGAGGTGAAAACAAAAAAAGACATTCGTCAAAGTATGACTGACCCTGAAAGTGGCTATCTTTATCGTGAAAATAAACCGGAAGGCTTTTTCTACCTAGACCACCGTACAACGGATATGAAGTACAATATTATCACGGATGCCCATGTCACCCCCGGCAATATCCATGATTCTATTCCGTATCTTGATCGATTGGATCACCAAATCGCCCGATTTGGTTTTCAAGTAGAAGCTGTTGCCCTTGATTCTGGTTATTTGACAACCTCAATCTGTAAAGGTTTATCGGATCGCCATATTTTTGGTGTCATCGCACATAGACGCTTTCATCCAACAAGAGGATTATTTGAGAAGTGGAAATTTCAGTATGATTCTGAATCTGATCACTACATCTGCCCAAATGGCGAGAAGCTATTATATACGACAACTGATCGAAAAGGTTATAGGTTCTACAAATCAGACCCTAAAAAATGCGTATCGTGTCCTTTCCTTGAGAGCTGTACAAGATCGAAAAATCATCAAAAAGTGATCTCAAGACATGTATGGGAGGAACACAAAGAAAAGATCAGACAAAATCGTCTGTCTGCCTCTGGAAAAGAGCTATATAAAAAAAGAAAAGAAAAAATAGAGCGAAGCTTTGCAGATTCAAAACAACTGCACGGGCTTCGCTACTGCCGGTTGAGGGGAAAACAAAATGTGAGTGAGCAAGTGCTTCTCACAGCTGCGTGTCAGAACATGAAGAAGATTGCCACACACCTAACCTAGCTTCGCTAGGTTAGGTGTGTGGGAGGCCTTTTTCATTAAATCTCATCCATCATAATTACGCTGAAAATAAAAAAGATTGTAGAAAAACATGAGTTTCTCTACAATCTGAGCTGCCGGGATCGGCAGCTTTTTATTTGATCACTGAAATCGTCAGTGTATGCTGTTCATTATCAATGACAAACAAGTTGTTTTCGCCCTTCACTGCGAATTTCGTTTGTTTCTCATTCAGCCAAACGTTCTGTTCTGTCAGTCCAAGTGTTGAAGGAGAGATTGACATGATCTCACGGAATACCATCGTATTCGCCTGTCCATTTTGAATCACATAATCAGTTTTCTCCGTGGTCAGCCGCTCAATAGCAGCACCTTGTTCACTTTTGATCGAACTCAGGGTTTGCATTCTTTGCTTAAGCACAGATTCTTCTTTTCCAAGGAAAGAAAGTAAATACTCATATGAGCCTGCAGATGCGGGCGATACATAGGAATTGAACTGACCTGGTCCAATGGATAAAGACTTTAATTCCTCTGCATGTTGAAGCCCATCAGGTTTGACAAAATACGTCTCTGATGCATTTTTGATTTGAACGGTTTGTTTATTTTCAGCGACAGCTTGTACCTCTTGCCCAAATGGTAAAGTGACATCCGCCTTTTTTTTCATGGCTTGATCTTTGTAGACCGTGAGTGGATCTGACGTGACAATTGCCTGTCGATCGACCTTTTTCATATCAGGCGATCCCTTCGTCTGCGGATTCTTTGTATGAGACGTTCCTGTCTGATCTGATGGGATTGCACCAAATGTAGCCAGCGTACGAAGCGGGCGATCCGAAAACATAGATAAAGCAAGTAAGATAGTTAAAACAGCAATAATCGTCACTTGAAAGGCTGGTCCAAAAAATGAACGTCGTTTCCCACTTTCTTTATAACGGGTGACTTTTTCCGTCTTTTGAACGCCTTTTCTACCTTCCTTATGTTCCAATTGGTATTTTTGTTTCTCTTTTTTGGAAAGCTTGTTAAACCAGTCAACAAACTCCTTATACTCTTTCACAACCTTCTTCGTTTCATCAAACATGCGAAGCTCACCATAGTGCATCCAAGCCACCCGGTCACAGATTTTTTGAATTTGGCTAATGGAATGACTGACAAAAAAGATCGTTTTCCCTTGTTCCTTAAATTCTGTGATTCGATCCACACATTTTTGGTAGAAGGTTTGGTCTCCAACAGACAATGCTTCATCAATAATCAATATATCTGGATCAATATGCGCTGAAATGGCGAAGCCAAGACGTGATTTCATTCCGCTTGAGTAGCTCTTTACCGGCTGATCAATAAAATCACCGATATCCGCAAACTCTACGATTTTTTCATACAGCTCGTCTATTTCTTTATTCGTCAGCCCCATCATTAAGCACTTTAGGCGAATGTTGTCTTTCCCGCTCAACTGATTGTTCAGCCCTGCCGCAATGGCAATTAAAGAAGGCTGTCCGTCCATATCAATTTCACCACTTGTTGGTGGAATGATTTTCGCAAGAAGGTTCGACATCGTTGATTTTCCAGATCCATTGATCCCTACAAAACCAATTGTCTCGCCTTCATATACATCAAAGGACACATCACGAATAGCAAAGAAACCTTTTTCATTTTTATTGGGTAAAAACAGCCCCTTAATCTTATCTGACTGCTTTTTATATAGGACGTATTGCTTGGATACGTTTCGAAACGAAACCTTTAGTTTCATCGTATAATCTCCTTACTTTTTAAAGAAAATCGACAAATTTATCCCTAAATTTCATATGAAGCAATGAACCGACTGTTAAAAGAAGCAGCGTGATCAGCCAAAAATAAAGCGTATATTTCACATCATGGAAGAACCATTCTCCCTTTAACAAGCTATTTCTAAAACCATCAATAATGTAGAAAAGAGGATTCAATCTTAATATATCCCCGATCCATGCTTTGTCTCCAGTGAGCTTCTCTGAGATATTCCAAAAAATCGGCAGCAAAAAGAAAAGTAAACGTGTCACGGATTGTAAAAGAAATTGATAGTCTCTCACGAGTACGCTAATCGTGGAATTAAACAAACTAAACGAAAACATAAACGCGATCATACAAATAAGATAGTATATATATTGCAGCCAGTGCGCATCAGGATATATGCCATAGGAAATGAGCACAATCAGATAGACACCCATCATGACAAAGTAGCTGAACAAGTTGGACATAATCACCACAGACGGCAGCGCACTAATCGGGAAATTCATTTTCGATACCATATTAATGCGTTTAAACACACTGTTTGATCCATCAAGTATCGTCGGACTAATGAAGAACCAAGGGATTAACCCCGCAAGCATCCAGATGATAAATGGAACTTCCATCCCTCCAATGACAATTGGCTGTCCTCCGCGAATCCCCAGACCAAAAACAAACCAGTAAGCCAGCATTTGAATCAATGGATTTAAAAACTGCCATAAAACACCTAAATAATTCATCTGATATTTTGATTTTGTTTCATAAACAGCAAGTCGCATAATCAGCGGAAATGAGCTGATTTGCTCCTTTAGTATCGTCAACATTGCGTTCATTCTAATCTTCCTTAGATATAAGTTTTTGGAATTACTTTTTTTAAAAAGCACCGCTCATAATTGTAACAGATGTTGAGAATTATTTCACTGATTAACAAATCCATCACTAGGTCTTCCCTAAATTTAATTCTACAATACTAATGATCTGTTCATTCATTCTAATTTGTTGTAATCTATTTATAGGATATTAATCACTTTTAAGATAATATCTATCTGATTATCAATTAAATTGATTTACCCATACATTAAGACAAAAGTGAGGAAGAAAATGAACTTTAATTACGATATGACTGTAATTATTCCTTTGTTTAATTCAGAGGAATATGTAGAAGATACCATTAAATCAATTATGAAGCAGACACATGATTTCACAAAAATCCAGATCATTTTTGTGGATGATGGTTCCACAGACAGCAGCTTTGATATTTGCAATGAATATGTAAAGCAGTACCAAAACATGGAGATTTATAGACAAGAAAATCTTGGCGTTTCAGCAGCTAGAAACATCGGCTTAAAACAAGCAACGGGCAAGTATATTCTTTTCTTAGATTCAGACGATTTAATTGGAAGTAACACAATTCAAGAATTATATAACTACTTTAATCAAGTTGAAGATGAGGTTTCAATTGTCGCTTACCCTCTATATTCTCTGGTGAACGGCAAAGTGAAAGATCATCCTAGGACAAAGAACTATTCGAAAACCGGTGTTTATGATGTGTCTGTTTATCCTAATATAAATCAAACAACCATAAACGTTTGTGTAAAGAATTTACCTCCTAATGAACGCATTTATTTCGACACAGATCTCGCATATGCTGAAGATGCAACTTTTAATACGGCTTATTTAATGAAAACCGGGAGAATTGGAATTTGTTCCACTGGAAGATATATATATCGCACACACCAATCTTCAACAGTTATGAAGTACAGAAGCCCCGTACACTCTTACAATATGCTTCTCTTGTACTTCGAAAAAATGATGGATTCATATTCAGATAATAATGTTGTGCACCCTTATGTCCAAAGTATGATTTTATACGAATTGAATTGGAGATTTAAGTCAAAATCCTTAATACCATTTCATCTAGATCAAGAGGACTTTTCAGATTGGAAAAAACGGATGTTTAATATCATAGAAAAGCTTGAGGATAAAATAATTTTAAATCATGATTTTATTGATATATATCATAAAGCCTCTTTGTTAAGTTTGAAACAACCTAAGCCTAATATAAAATATGATTCTCAAGGTATCTATGTTTATCGCGATGATCAGCTACTGTTTAAACAGCACCGGTTTGAGTTAGTTATGACCCAATTCACTATTAAGGATGATCAATTATTAGTAGCTGGTTTTATTAAAAGTCCGCTTAATGAATTCTTAGATTTAAGATTACAGATTGAAGTTAACGGACAACCCTTTGTGCCTAGACTCTCTTCATCTAACCATGGCTACTACAAAACAAGAATGAAAACAAATAAATTCCATAGATTCAGTTGGAAAAAAGAGCTCAATGAACAAGCATTAGATTTGAAATTCAGCATCAATTATAAAAATTACGATTATCCTGTTTCTTTTTATTTTATCAATGACGTCGTATTTCAGAGCTTTATGAAGCATAAAGCATTCAAGAAAGGTTATGCTTTAAGATTCTTGCCTAAACAACAAAAAATCATTGTTAAAAAAGCTAATAAGGACGAGGCTAATTCATATACAAAAGAGTTTGATAAAATAGTTAGAAAACATGACAAAAAGCTATATTTAGCTAGAAAGTTAATAAACAAAAAGAAAAAAGGCATTTGGCTATATAATGACAGAAAGAATATTATAGATAATGCATATTATCAGTTTAAGCATGATTTCCACAAAAAAGACGGTATAAAAAGATATTATGTATACGATGGCGATAGTATCGATCTAGAAAATATGTTTAATCAAGAAGAAAGAAAAAATGTCATTAAATTCAGGTCTCGACAGCATAAATATTTATTTCTAAATGCTACTAAAATTTTAACATCATTCAGGACAGTTCAAGAGTATAGTGCTTTTTCAGAAAAGAGAATGAAATTTATTAATGACCGTCTAGACTTTGAATTAGTTTACTTACAGCATGGTATTCTACATGCGCACACTCCTTGGATCTACTCAAGTGAAAAGAATAAAATAGATAAATTTGTAGTCTCCAGTAATTTTGAAAAACAAAATTTAATTAAGAATTACAATTACAGACCAGAAAGCATAATTGAAACTGGGATGGCCAGATTTGATTTTGTTAAAAGTCTTAAACCTACCAGCAATAAAATTATTTTTGCTCCTTCTTGGAGAGTCTCATTAGTTAACTCCTCTAAAGGTGGAGAATGGGCTATAAAAGAAGAAGCTTTTAAGAATTCTTCTTATTATACAGAAATAAATACATTAATTTCTTCTAAAGAGTTTACTGATTTACTTGAAAAAGAAGACCTATACTTTGAATTAAAGTTACATCCTATTTTTAATTCTGTTATAAATGAATTCAAAACAGATCATCCAAGAATTAAATTTGTAACAAAAGATATCAATCTAAGTGATTACAAATTATTCATGACCGATTTTTCTTCATTTGTATTTGATTTTGCATTTATAAATCGAGCTGTTTTATTCTTTATACCCGATTATGCAGAGTTTATTTGTGGAAACCACCTGTATAACAAACTAGACTTGGATTTAGATGACAGCTTCGGACGCCTAGTTACAAATAGTTCGTCAGTTATTAAGGAAATCGCTAACTTAGCGAAAAATGATTTCCAAATGGAAACTATACACAAAGAGAGAATGGATGGTTTCTTCTATCAACATAAAAGCTATCGCGAAGCACTTTATCAAAAGTTAACAAACCTAACACTTTAAAAAAGCTGTCGAGCTATGGGGCTAGTAGCCCTATATTCTCGACAGCTTTTTATCTTATTGCTATTACTTTAGAAATACTTCCACCACACGCTTCGAAGACTCCCCGCTCTCTAAATAGCAGAATTTTTCATAAAACGGTGCGAAGGAAGCTGGCAAAGTAAAGGTTGGCTGTTCTGTTTCTCTTACCCAGTCAATGACGCTCGCTGTTTCTTTCACAAGAGGTCCAGGTGCTTCTTGTTCAAAGTCGAAGTAGAAGCCTCTCAGCTTGTCACGATATGTTTCAATGTCTGGCACATAGAATAGCATCGGACGTTTGAGGTTTGCATAATCAAAGAACACAGAAGAGTAGTCAGTGATGAGCAGATCAGAAATCATATAAAGATCCCTAATATCTTCGTAATGAGAGAAGTCATAGGCAAAGCCTTCATATGGTCCTAAATCAAAGTTTTCAGCGACTAGATAGTGCATACGCAAAATGATAATATATTCGTCTCCGATAGCGGCTCTCAGCTCATGCAGATCAAGGTCTAAATCAAATTTGTACTGCCCTTTTTTATAAAATTGATCGTCTCTCCATGTCGGTGCGTATAAGATCAATTTTTTATCAAGCGGCAGGTTCATTTTTTGTTTGAGTGCTCTCATCGTTTCTTCATTGTTTTGATTATGAAGGAAGTCATTTCTCGGATATCCTGACTCAATCATGGTCTTTTGAAATTGGAATGCACGTGTAAAGATTTCAGTCGAGTAAGCATTTGGAGAAATGAGATAGTCCCAATTCGATGCTTCTTTCGTGAAATTCTTTTTGTATTTCTTCGTGTTTGTTCCAGGCATATGCACCTCGTCCATATCCATCGCAAGTCGTTTTAACGGCGTACCGTGCCATGTCTGCAAGTATGTTGTATGCTCTGGTTTTGGAATCCATAGCGGCAATCGGCTGTTGACGACCCAATACTCGGCTCTTGCCATCGCAAAAATCCATTTCAATGACAGACGATTGATATAGTAAATGCCCTTTTCTTTAAACGGTGCTTCGTGCCCTTTTTTCACGCTCCAGATCAACGTATATTCAGGGTGATTTTCTTTCATATACTCATAGATCCCACGCGGATTACAGCTGAATTGTTTTCCATTAAAGCTTTCAAAAACAACCGTTTTCTTTTTCACAGACAGCCTACTCGCCAGCTGAAAGGTCGTTTTAAAGGTCCTTGTTACAAGGCGATTACGGACTTTTTTGATTTTGCCAATTTTCTTTTTGAATTTCTTCCACTTGCTTTTGACGTAGTACTTCGCACGTGTTTTCATTGTATAATCATTAATTCGGATACCAAGCGTTTGTCTCTTTTTCTTTCGATACACCTCATACCGAATCGGGACATTGTTCTTCTTTTGTATTTGGACGAGCCCTTTTAATTGATTAGACCGATCTCCAAGCACAAGAGATGGTGTTGTTAAAGTCTCTTCTGTTCCGTTAACTTCACATATAAATTCAAAATACATTCTATAGATATATCTCTCGTCTGTAGAATAGGTTAATACTCCTAAAGGAACTTCAACATTGAATGGATATACTTCCGGCATCTCCCCATCCGTTCTATAACCATCAATATCACTTTTTTGCTGATAGTTTACGGGGAATCGATGCTCTACTTCGTCCCTTTTGAAAAGAATTTGGATTTTTTTGATTCGATAAGAGTGCTCAGCACTTATGACACCACAATATCCACTTACAGTAAGAAGATTGGTCTCATCGAGTGCTATCTGGTTTGTTTTCGTGATCTTCATCTCTCGCTTGACCTTAATAGAAGCATTACCTTTATCTGTACGATATGGCACAGCAAGCAGCAGAGCGTTTTTATTTTCTATGAAACAGAGTTCAGGCATTTCCACATCAAGCTTTAGACGATGCTTATAATAGGGATTGTCGTCTTCATCTAGGAATTGGCCATCTCCCTCTTCCAATTCAGCCTCTTCGTCATCTCCATCGGAATCATATGAGGAGTCTTCGGTTTCATCTTCGCTCTCACTGCTATCAGTCATTTCAGAAAAATCCGTCACATATAAGTTATACGTTTGCCCTTCTTCCATTTGATTCGAGAAAGAATCTTCATGAATCTCTATTTTAAACTGATTTTCCACTAGATGTTTAAGAGGAAGGTAAACTTCCTGCTTTGAGATCCTTTCTCTCATGAGTAAGTAAAATAATCGACCTTCTAACGGCCTATCATCATCTATCCTCAATAAAATTTCTATTTTTTCGTCGTGGTTCTTTAAACTTTCAACAACACTATTCTTCTGAACGCTCTCTTCAATCATTAATCATTTATCTCCTCTGTTCATCGAAATCTTATGCTTCTTCTCATACTTATAAAACGATGTATGATAAATAAAAGTTTCTATTATTTATTTATTCACCTTCCAAGAATAATTCCCTTTAATTGTCTTGTAAGAAACACCGTCAACTTTTGACACATCTTTTTCATTGAGTAAATGCTCGGCAATTGGCAAACGCTTATTGATTTCGTTGTATTCTTCGTCTCTCATTCTCATATAGAAATCAACATATTTTGTTTTGTTTCGTTTCAATGCCGCTTGTATGGATGCATGTCCAATTGGGAAGGACACCTTTAAACTTTCGACTTTTTTAGAGAATAGCTCAGCATGGTTACGCCGATCATAACCGACAAGTTCTAATATAACCTTTTTTCGTTTTTCAATGACACCTTCCATTTGCAAATCCAATGAAAGAATATGATGTTCAACACCAATTTTCACTAATTTGAAATGAATAGGCTTCATCATCCTTTGAATTTGGTCTCTTTTTTCTCGCACTTCTATCATTTTGTGAAGTGCCGCTATCCAGTTTTCATAATAGTTAGGGATTGAATATACCTCTGCAATCTCCTGACAATTTTCTGAAAAAATCTGATACTGTTCATCGTTTTTCAACAATTCAATGATTTTGTTAGCAAGCTGTTTCACTTCATATTGCTCAACAACAAAGCCATTAAACTGATTTTTCACAAGTGTGCTAGCACCATAATCGTAATTATAGGTAATCACAGGGCAATTGTTAACAATTGATTCCATGATGGACAATGGACAGCCTTCAAAGACAGAGGTAGAGATAGACATTCTAGCTGTTCTAAATTCAGCATCAGGATTTTGAGTGAATCCTTTTAAAAAGACATTCTTTTCTAAGTTTAACCTTTTAATTTCTTGTTTTAGGTGCTTTTCTTGAGGACCTGAACCAAAGATTTCAAGCCTCGCATTTGGTACTTCTTTTATCACAAATTCAAATGAACGGATGGCATCTATGACATTTTTTATTTTAGTTAATCTCGCCATCATCAGAACCTTATTCGGATCCGCAGTATAGTGATCTTGTACTTGATGTGACGAACGATCTAATGTATGTGGTGTTAAAAAGAAGATATTTTGATGACCAAATTGTTTCTCTACGTCTGTTTTCTGCTCTTCAGTGATAAAAAAGACGGCATCTACTTTTTGTTTTCTTATTTGGGTAAATAATTCATTATAATCAGAACGTAATTCTGTCTTTTCTGTTTCATAGTGTTTACTGTGAATAATTGCTGAAAAATAAGAAGAACTTCTTTTTTTCAATTGGAACACATACTTATCCTGTTTCCGGCTATCAACTAAAAAGAGCTTTTTTCGATCATTTTTATACTGAATAGTCGTAAGCCACTCTTGTCTTAATGCTTTTTCATTTTTAAAGGTTTTTATCCCTTCATGGGCATACCAAATGATGTCTCTCAATTTACTTTTAGATTCTTCCTTAAGATCCGCATACTCTTTTTTCATATAAACATAAGTGTGCTCATAAATGAATAGTTCTCGATAGACATTTCCAGTTTCCTGAGAGAAATAGGAAACTTTATGCAACTGCCCTTGTGAATTATATTCCTCTCGCTTCTCCAATTGCTGATTTGGAAGAAAATAATCAACCATCTCAATTTGATTAGATTTTTCATTCCTAATAAAACGAACAGAAGGATCTTCTTGATCACATACCACTTTATTGATGTTGTCAGCGTGATAAGATGGCTGATACTGTTCCTTTGGTTTACAATTTGGAATAAGAAAATCCACATACATATTTTGGATTTTTGTCATTTTAGGATCCACTTTCTGTTTATCAATGATCCCTTTCACTTTCTGAGAAAATTCTTGATCATATGAAAAGGTTAAAAAATGAGTTGAAACATTCTTTAACCCAAATAAGTTCGCACGTAGCAATAACGACTTCGTCATACCACCATATTTTTCTTTAATTCTTCCAGTAATAAAGTAGTACTCCATATCAGGAATTTGCAATTGTTGTTGCGGTTGACTTTGATTATTATCATGTGTCTTTTTTCTAAGCTTGTTAAACCATTTTTGGATCAAAACACTCAACCTTTCATTGTTGTCCATTTATTCCGTCGATATTTAAATAAATTTTTAAACGATATGTTAACATAAAAAAGCACTTCTCACCAAAAGATAAGAAGCACTATCTTAAATAATTAAAGTCCAGCAATTTCTTCCTTAATTTGAGTTGTCGAGATGCCTTCTGTTCTCTTCAAGTACACGACTTCGCAATGCTCTTTTAAGAAATCGAATTTACCTTCCCAGTCATCTCCCATGACAAACACATCAATATCGTGCTCCTGCACGTCACGGACTTTTTGATCCCAGCTGTTTTCTGGAATGACTTCGTCTACATAACGAATCGTTTCAAGAATCAGCTTTCGATGCTCGTAGCTATGATAAGCCTTTTTTGATTTTTGTAAGTTAAACTCATCTGTCGAAATGGCCACCACTAAGTAATCTCCAAGCTGCTTTGCACGTTCGAGCAGCTTAATGTGCCCCCAGTGTAATAAATCAAATGTACCGTAAGTAATAACTTTCTTCATTGCAAACATGAACTCCTTTCTTCATTCCTTATTCAACTGCTTTCATGCAGTAATGTTTATCCGTAATCCTATTATCATCGTTCGTATTTTTTCGCTCTTCGGAACCTCATTATATCACAGCGCCCATCAAACGTTAAGCAGATGTAAAGACAAACTATTTCCAATTTATTGGGCGGAGAAGGGAAAGTCCGAAGAATCAATGTTTCTCGCAGCATCCTTCATATGAATTGATGAAAATGTCATGAAATTTAAAGGTTTGTAAAGTTATTGTTAATATTTCATGGAGCATCTGTGATAAAATGATGAGTAGACGAAGAATGAATTTACAATGAACGTTCATAGATAACAAGATGAAAAAGGAGGTCTAAACAATGCAAACAGAAGTGGTCTCTAACCTTTCTTATGTAAACGGCGACCTAGATGAATTTATCAGCTATATGAATCACCATCATATTTCTCAAAGAAGAGGCGCCATGATTGCGACTGTCAATCCAGAGATTGGCTATACTGTTATGAAGGATCGTGCGTACCATCAAGTCGTCTCTTCTGCGGATTATGTTCTGCCGGATGGTGTAGGCGTCGTCTTGATGTCACGTTTGACACAAAGTCCGCTGAAGTCAAGAATTGCTGGCTTTGATGTCTTCATGTCTATGCTTGATCTAGCAAACAAGCAGTCTAAAAGTATCTTTTTATATGGGGCGAAAAAAGAAGTGCTTGAGGCTGTTAAACAGCGAATTGATACGGAATACCCAAATGTGGTCATCGCGGGCAGCTGTGACGGCTATCAAGCCGATAAACGTTTCGTAGCGAAGCAAATCGCCCGCTCGAAAGCAGATATGGTGTTCGTTGCTTTAGGTTATCCAAATCAGGAGAACTTTATTTATGAATACCGTCATTTATTCCCGCAGGCTGTTTGCATCGGTTTAGGCGGAAGCTTTGATGTATTTAGCGGAACGGTGAAGCGTGCACCACGATGGATGATTAAAACAAATACAGAATGGCTGTACAGACTTGTTGTGAATCCATGGAGATGGAAACGAATGCTGAACATTCCTAAATACGCTTTTGCCGTATTGAAAGAAAACAAAGGAAAAAAACGTTACTATCCTGAGCAAGTAAAGGATCAGACGAAGCAGCTGTGAGAGACTGACCAATGATGGATATACGCTCAATGATCATTTCATGCTATGCAGCTTTCGTTTCTTTAATTGGATGGCTGATGAGCGGCGTGAAACCGCGTGAAAACCAGGTGACGCTGCTTGTTTCATTTCAAGAGAATGCAGCTGCTCTCATTGATACTTATCAACAACAGGCGAACATGACGATGAAGCTTACAGTCCTCTATACGAAGCATGCTTCTGCGATAGAAAAGGACGGGTCTCATCTGTCATTTCGCTATTTTCATGAAAAAAATCCTCTCCATCTCATTCAATGTATTTATACGATGTTTAAAAGCAAGGTTGTCGTGACAGATAATTACTTTCTCATGACAAGTGTACTCAGAAAACGGCCTTCTACCACCTGTATTCAAGTATGGCATGCCAATGGGGCGTTGAAAAAATTCGGTCTTGAAGATGCATCAAATTCGGAACGAAGTCCACGTGATATCAAACGCTTTAAACGAGTCTATGCGTCTTTCGATTATATCGTTACAGGCTCAGATCACATGCGCGAGATTTTCAAGTCTTCGTTTGGGGTCAATGATGAACGTTTTTTACCAACAGGTGTACCGATGACGGATGTGTACTTTGACCAGTGCCTGCCTTCCTTGAAGCCGAATGATTTTCCTAAAGGGAAAAAGATCCTGCTTTATGCACCGACCTATCGAGACTTTGCAATGGACGATCTTGTCCTGCCTTTTTCAAAAGAGCAATTGCAAACAGAGCTAAATGGAGACTATATTCTGCTCGTCAAGCTTCATCCTGCGGTCAAACATTTAGCAAAGGCGGAAACAGACGGTGAATGGATATTTGATGTGTCTGATCAGCCGCTCTATCCATTGCTTTGTACTTGCGATGTACTCATGACAGATTATTCGTCGATTGTGTTTGAATATGCGCTGCTTGAAAAGCCTGTTTTGTTCTTCACTTATGACTTAGACACTTATCGAGCGAAACGCGGCTTAGTTGATCGGTATGAGGACATCATTCCTGGAAAGGCTTGCGTCACTCAAGACATGCTCTTGAAGGAGCTGCTTCATCTAAACGAATCAGATCACAGAGAACGAATCAAAACCTTCGCTGAGGAATGGAACCAATATTCAAAGGGCGAGTCTAGTCAGCAGCTTCTATCATTTATTGAACAGCAGCTCTTACACAAAAAACGTCCGGCTTCTCATTAGGAAGCACGGACGTTTTTTTATTTGTTATAAACCGGGATGTCGTAATAGAGCGTATAGTTATCAAGTAAGTTATACAAGCTATACATACGAGTGACTTGCTTATAAGCCCAACCAATATCTGTTGCATATTGATGAGTCGCTGCACTAGACCAGCGCATTTTATAAATCGTATCTTGCTTGTATGTGGCGTGATTGATATAGCTGTTGCCAATGAATTTTGCCCCGCCAATAATCGCTGCCTCTGGCGTGAACCATTGTTGTTCATACGCATACTTTGCACCGAGGTAATTCGGATTGCTGTCGTATGCGCCAATGCCATACATGTTATATACTTTCTTCCCATTAAACATCGTACCATTCGCTAAAATCGAACTTCCGTTACCCGTTTCAAGCAACGCATGAGAAATGAGATAAATTTCGTTGATATGATACGTTTTCGCTGCCGTAATAAAGGCTTGTCCTTTACCTGCAAGAATCCCTTTACCTGCTAGAATTTTGGAATTGACTTCTGCCGGATTGAGATTCGCAGCTTCAGAGAGTTTCAGAAATTGAAAATAAGATTGAGTGCCCTCAGCAATATTGGCTGGGTCTACATATTTTTGCACCTCTGCTGAACTTGCATTTCT
This sequence comes from Bacillus sp. NMTD17, assembly GCF_002998735.1. Classification (NCBI taxonomy): domain Bacteria; kingdom Bacillati; phylum Bacillota; class Bacilli; order Caryophanales; family Bacillaceae; genus Bacillus; species Bacillus sp. NMTD17. The sequence continues at coordinate 482,646 of NZ_PVRH01000001.1, read as the reverse complement.
CCAGCCCAAGCTGATCTTGATCCAGTTTCCTTCTTTCCCAAGCTGTCTTACTTTTGTTCCTTTGTTCAGCTGCGCCACGATGTTGCTTGCAGAGCTCGAATCAGGTGTAGAACGAACATTTAAGCCGTCTGTATTCACAGTTGACGTCGCCGGGTCTACATATGCTGCATAGACATAGGCTGCACCGTCTGTCTGTGGTGACACCTTCATTTGCTTGTTCACCATCTCATTGACAGTGAGGTTGTAGTTCGTTTGCATGACCATTGGGCCATTTTTGATTTTTACGGCTGTGGCTGTCCAGCCATATTGGCTTTTCACAAAAGCAATCGCCGCATTTACAGTTGGTAATCCTGTGAATTGCTGCGTAATGTTGATTTTGTAGGTTGGTTTCGTTGTTGTTTTATAAGCAGCTGGTTCATTCCGTTTTTTGAAAAATGCCAGGCCTTGGTCGCGCAATGCAGCTGTGGAAATGACACCGGTTTTAATCTGATATTGACCATAATCAGTTGTACCTGTTTTTTGAGCAGCTGCTTTCATTTTTTGTTTCGTTAAATAGCTTAACGCTTGATTCAGTTTTGTCTGATTCACCGTCGGCTCTGTCGTGATCCGGTATTGCTTAACCGCTTCTGTCAGCGTTTTTGTACTGCTGGCAACGCCGTTTTTCTTGATAATCTCTTGAGCCTGTTTGACTTTACTTTGCTCATATACAGGTGTTGTCTTGAGACTATACGTTTTGCTGACAGCTTGTCCCTTACCTGTTGTGATGCTGCTTGTCACCTTCTGCGTTTTTAAATATGCGGCACCTTTATTTATTTTGGCTTGCTCCGCTGATTGATTGACGACAAGTCGATACGTGCTGTCAGATACCTTACCTGTTTTTTTCGTTGTCGCAGATACCTTTTTCTTTTGGAAGAAAGCCGCTGCTTTTTTCGCTTGATCATCTCCTAATAGGTTTCCAGTCACTACTTGATATGGCTGTGTAGAAGAGATCTTTTTGGATGTGTAGCGCCATTTCTTTTTCTTGAAAAAGGCTACCGTTTTTCCGTATGCTGTATCGTTCAGTTGATTGAGTTTCACGATATAATTTTTTGTTTTTCCCACTCGCTGCACAGTCCCTGCAGCGCCGGTTTGTTTCTTGATCTGACCCGCAGCTGAGGTTGCTTGTTTGTTGTCTTTGAAATAGCCTGATTCCAAGCGATAAACATTTTTTAAAGCGCCTGTCTTTTGAATCTTCCCGCTGATCTTTGCTTCTCTTTGCAGCTGGGTAAGGAGCGTCTGTGCTTTTGACTGGCTGGCTTGTGCAGCTGATGTGACGATGTAATATGGCTTGCCTGCTGTCACCGTTTGAAGCACTGCTTTTAAACCAGACTCCTTTTGAAAGCCTTGCAGGATGGTATTCGCCTTACTTTGCCCAACGATACCGCCTGAAATCAGCTGATACACAGTGCCAGCTTTATTTTCAGTTTGGTATGTACTGGTGACACCGGCCTGCTTTTGTAATTCGGTTTGAATATTTTTGACTTTCGTTTCAGAATCAATGGTTCCTGATATGACCTGATAAGAAGGTCTGCTTTGATTGATGACTTCATAGGTGCTATTGAGCCCTGATGTTTTCGTTAGCTCGAGCGAGAGCTTTTTTGCCTGAGCTTCATCATTGACTGGGTCAGATATGACCTTTTGTAAAGGCAGGCGGTCACCTACTGGAGACACCGTACCGCTCATGCCCGTCTCTTTTTTTAATGCAGCTGCACTTGCACTCGCTGCTGTTTGCGACTCATATCCTGAGGCAGTGAGCTGATAGGTCGACGTGTTTCCTGAGGTTTGATAAGTGGCTGTCCACTTTTTGTCCTTCTTCAATGTTTCCACTGCTTTTTTCACTTCTGATTCTGTTGTAAATACCTTTGAGGTGTTCATCGTATAAATGGATTGATCGACATAGGAGGCTGCTTGCGCTTCTTTGCCCGTCTGTACTGTCATACCAAAGGCAGCTGCGAGTAACATAATCTTGATGGTTTTTTTCACGTTCCCTGTCCCTCTCTTAACTTTGCATAATAGTCTACTAATCTCTTTATCGACAAAAACAAGTACTCTTTCAAGTCATTTATGCAATAGAAAAATAGAGGACCCCTTCGAAGTCCTCTTTTCCTTTATATATGCGACACAATCAGTTCACAAGTTCCTTCAATTGAGAAGCTCCCTGTTTCAGCCGGCAGGATAAAATGAGCTCCTTTAGGCAGTGGATATGTATGTCCATCATGCGTTAAAGACCCTTCTCCATGAATTACACTGCACAGCAAAAACGGATAATCTTGCGAAAGCTCTACTGTTTGATCAATTTCCCATTTATACACAGAGAAATACTCTGCTTCAACAAAAGTTCGAATGGTCAGCCCACGGCGTGTTTCAACTGATTCATCTGTATAACCGTCTACATGAGGAACCGTTGTGACATCAATGGCTTGCACAAAATGAAGTTCACGTTCATTGCCATCCTGATCTTTTCGTTCATAATCATATACCCGATAGGTTGTGTCTGAGCTTTGCTGCGTTTCAAGGACAAGCGTTCCTTCGCACAGCGCATGAATGGTTCCGCTTGGCACATAATAAAAATCACCAGGCTTAATCTTCACACGACGCAAAAGACCTTCCCAATCTCCACTGTTCATCATGGTCACAAGCTCAGTTCTTGTTCTTGCATTGTGCCCATAGATCATTTCTGCTCCTTCTTTGCAGTCAATGATATACCAGCACTCTGTTTTTCCAAGCTCGCCATTTTCATGTCTTTCCGCGTAATCATCATCCGGATGAACTTGAACGGACAAGTCTTGGTTTGCATCTAAAATTTTGGTTAACAGCGGGAATCGATCGCCTTCTATTCCCCCGAACAATTCTCTGTGATTGTCCCATAGTTCGATCAGCGTTTTCCCTTTATATGGACCGTCTTGCACGACACTTGGTCCGTTTGGATGAGCAGAAATTGCCCAGCATTCTCCCGTTTGATCAGAAGGAATATCATAGCCAAATTGATCCCTTAAGGCTGTACCTCCCCATATTCTCTCCTTCAATTCAGGCAGTAAAAAAATTGGTGACTGCTTCATTCAGGATGACTCCTCCCTTTGCTACCCTTTGATAATCCTTGCCAAGCTTGATGAAAACTAGCAAGTCTCAACTTTTATTATGACGCTATCTAAAGAGAAGTCAATCCTTTCAGTACACCAAATGAAAACGATAACACAAAAATATTTCATCCTTTGACAGAGCCTGCGAGAAGCCCTTTGACAAAGTATTTTCCGAGCAGAATATAGACCAAAAGTGTCGGCAGTGCGGCCAATATCGCCCCTGCCATTTGGACGTTCCATTGCACAATTTGACTGCCTGATAGATTTTGCAAGGCGACCATCACCGGCTGATGCTCCGCAGTGGTCATCGTGACTGCAAATAAGAACTCATTCCACACATTTGTGAACTGCCAAATGGCGACCACAACAAACCCTGTGATCGAAAGCGGAAGAATCATATGTCTGAAAATCCCGATAAACCCTGCGCCATCCATTTTTGCCGATTCAATCATTTCATCAGGGATGCTCACATAGAAGTTTCGGAACATGAGCGTTGTGATCGGGAGTCCATATACGACATGGACAAGCACCAGACCTGGAATCGAATTATACAATCCGACTTCACGCAAAAATTGAATGAGTGGTATGAGGATACTTTGATATGGAATAAACATCCCAAACAGCATCAGCGTAAAGACCACTTCTGACCCTTTGAAACGCCATTTTGATAGGACATAGCCATTCATCGCTCCTAGTACAGCTGACAATAAGGTAGCCGGAATGACAAGATAAAGTGAATTCATTAAATTGGGCGCTAGCTTTTCAAATGCGATTTGATAGCTTGAAAAATCGAGTGTTGATGGCAGTGCCCACATTTTCTCAAGGGTCACTTCACCTAATGGCTTCAAGCTTGTGACGAGCATGACATAGACTGGCATCAGAAAAAAAAGACTGCACAAAATCAATAAAGCATAAAGGACTGGACGGACAAACCATCTAGCTGTCATGATGACGCCCCCTTCCGGCTCGACAGGAGATACGGCACGATAAAGACAGCAACAGAGATCAGCATAACAATTGCAATGGCGGCACCGCCTGCATAATGGTTTCCTCTAAAGGTCATTTCAAACATGTAAACGCCCGGAACATCTGTGACAAAGTTTGCACCCGGTCCTGTCATCGAGTAAATCAAATCGAAAATCTTTAATGAAATATGAGCCATGATGATAATGACACTTGCAGTAATCGGTTTCAATAGAGGAAAAATAATCTTCCGGTAAATCTGCCATTCGGTTGCGCCATCCATTCTAGCAGCCTCTCTTACTTCCTCTGGAATTCCTCTCAAACCCGCCAAATACATCGCTAGAGAAAATCCAGTCATCTGCCAAACCGCTGCAATCACGACTGCAATCATTGCCGCAGGGACACCAAACTCAATTTTCCCCCAGACAAATCCGGCTAAAATGTTCGTATCCGTGTACCACTTAGGCTGGATACCAAGCGTTTTTAAAAACAGATTCACCCCAGTTGACGGGTTTAAAATCCATTGCCAGACGACCCCTGTCACAACGAAGGAAAGGGCCATCGGAAAGAAAAATAAATTCCGAAATAGAGATTCACCCTTGATCTTCTGATCTAGTAAAATCGCAAGTGCGAGTCCAGAGGCAATGACGGCTCCAATAAAAAATAGAGTAAAAAAGACCGTATTTCGAAGATCTGACTGAAAGCGGAAATCTTGAAACAGCATGATATAATTTTGAAGACCTGCAAAAGAGAAATTCGGAACAAGCGAGGTCCAGTTTGATAATGACACATACCCTGTCCAGCCAATAAAGCCGTAAACAAAGATGAATAATAAAACAGCCGACGGGGTTAAAAATAGCAGCGCAAGCAGCTGATCCCCATTCCATTTTTTCCGAACACGTTTGACTTTAGGTGTTGCTGCTTTTGTGATCGGCGATGTGTCCATGCGCATGAAGCTACACTCCTTTTCAAAAAAGAGGCGGTGCTTAGCCGCCTCCTCGTCTTTATTTCATTGCATCTTTTAAAGATGAAACAAACTGGCTGCTGTCTTTTTGCGTGACGAAGATATTCACGGCTTGATTCGCTTTTGTCACAAACCCTTCTTCAGCAGCTGAACCATGTGCGAGAGACGGCGCCAGCTTTGATTCTTTAAATGCCTTCATCGCCGATTTTCCGTATTCATCATATTTAGAAACATCTGCATCCACACGTGCCGGAATCGATCCCTTCAGCGGATTAAATGCATCCTGTCCTTCCACAGATCCTAAAACAGATAAGAATTTCTTCACGTTTTCTGGCTGTTTCACGCCCTTTGGCAGTCCGAATGTATCGGTGATCACCATAAAGCTTCCCTCGGTTCCAGGAGTCGCCGCGTATCCAAAGTCTTGATTCACCTTCAGATCGAGATCATTCACAAAGTACCCCTTTGCCCAGTCTCCCATGACATTCATTGCTGCTTCCCCTTTTGCCACGAGCTGCGAGGCATCCTGCCAGTTACGGGAGCTGTGATCATTATTGACGTATTCGAGCATACGCCCAAAGATGTCTGCCGCTTCCTTCACTTTTGCGTCATCCATTTTCATGTCGCCAGCCCAAAGTTTTTGATATCCGTCAGCGCCTAAAACGCCGAGCAGCACACTCTCAAACAAATGCGTCGCTGCCCAAGGCTCTTTATCACCAAGTGCAAGCGGTGTAATGCCTTTTTTCTTTAAGGCATCTGCTGTTTTGAAAAATTCATCAAAGGTCGTTGGCGGCTCTAAGCCTGCATCATCAAATACCTTCTTGTTATACCAAAGCACATTGCCTCGGTGAATATTCACTGGTACTGAATAGATTTTCCCATCTTTGCTGACAAGGTCGATGAGTGATTCCGGAAATTTGTCCTTCCAGCCTTCTTTTTCATATAGATCATCCAGCGGCTCCATTTTGCCTGCTGCGACCCAGCTCTCATTCAGCTCCGCTCCGCCATGTACTTGGAACGTAGCTGGCGGGTCATTCCCTTGCATCCGGCTAGTCAGAACAGCCTTTGCATTTGTACCAGCACCACCTGCGACGGCTGCATTTTCAATTGGGATGTCTTTATTTTTCTCTTCAAACAATTGAATGAGTGCTTTCAGTCCGTCCTCCTCACCTGCTCCAGTCCACCAAGAGAAAATGTCTAGTTTCTCTGCTCCGCCCTCTTTTTTTGCATCTGAGTTGGTCGATGAACTACAGGCAGTGACAATAAGCATACAGAGCGCTAACAGCGTAAAACCTAATTTGAACTTCATGATTGATCCCCCATCCCTATTTTGTAAGCGTTATCAAAATAAGTATAATGGCAGATCCTCGCTTTTTTTCAGCAAACTTCTTCACTTTTTTATGAAATTCTTCACTTTTTTACGGTCTGTTTTCGATATTCCTTCGGTGAACAGCCGACCATCTTCTTAAACACACGGCTGACGTAATTGGGGTCTGTATATCCTGCCTGATAGGTAATTTCTTTTAAACTAAGCGAGCTGTCTTTGAGAAGCTTTTTGATTTTATCCAGCCGGCAGGTTGTCACATACTCTTTAAATGTCAGCCCTGTCTCGTCTTTAAAGCGCTTTGTGAAATAGGTTGGACTTAAATCAACATAGGCGGCAGTCTGCTCAAGCGTGATCTGTTCACAAAAATGCGTTTTGATGTAGCGTTTTGCCCGCTCAATGTCATTCACAGTCTGGGTTCTCGCTTCGTACACGTCAAATAAGTGTTCACAGCACTCACGGCATTCAGCTGCGGTGCTGATCGTTAATATTGGCCAGTCTGTTCGGAGCCGTGATTTAAATAAAATCAGCAGCTCTTTTAGTTGTGAAATGGTCGCTCCCTCCAGTTCAAATGCATCGAATAAAGCCAGCGCATCCTCTCTTCTCCCTTCTTCCATTGCCTGCATCATATCGTCTGCAAGCTCCGGCAGATGGATCAATGGATGGGACTGTTCTTCTGTTTGGTAAAAACCATAACGAACAACGCCGGGACTCTTTTTTCGCTGATAATAGGAAAGCTTCGCCTCTGCTGCACTTTTCTGAAGATAAAGCGGGTTTGAGACCGGGTGTCCCATGCCAACGACAGGTGAAGGCTGATCGTTTGTTGTGGCAGTTCGAATCGCATGCAGGACATCTGCCTTTAACTGACCAGGCGCTTGGTGACGATAAATGAGACATGTAAACAGCTCACCACTCACCTGAATCGGTACCGTATGAAAAAGGGGAGATGTCTGTAAATCAATCAACAGTTGATCCCCGATTGTCCGCTGAACAGCGATGACAAGACCTGCTTCATATTCGTGAAACATTTGTTGAAACTCCGTGGAGGTATAGGACTGACCATTTATGACATGAGCTTCGAGCCACTTTGACTGCTGACCAGCCGCCACCGCCTGCCGCTGAGACGCCTCCTGCTGAATCTCTGCCGCAACCGTTCGAATGGCGGCGATGGTTTCATCTTTGTCAGCCGGTTTAACGAGATATTGCTTCACCCCTTCCTGCATCGCTTGCTTGGCATAATCGAACGTATCGTACGCTGTCAGCATAATGAATTTTGTATGAGGACTGCTCGCTTTGATCTGCTTGATCGCTGTCAATCCGTCCATTCCAGGCATCTGAATATCCATGAGCACAAGATGAACGGGCTCAGTTCGCACGAATTCAACCGCCTTCTTTCCATTTTCAGCTTCTCCTGCTATATGACACTCTGGAAGCCAATCGGTCATGAATTTCCGCATCGCTAGTCGTTCTATTTTTTCATCATCCACAATCAGCACGTTCAGCATGCCGGTCCCTCCTTCATCGGAATAGCCAATTGAATGGTGGTGCCTTCGTTTGGCTTTGAATCAATTTGTAGGGCATCTTTTACCCCGTAAAACAAATGCAGCCTTGACATCACATTTCGAAGACCGATCCCTGTCGAGTGCCCTTTACTCAAGGTGTTTGGACTTTCCTCTTCTTTTTCTGATAGCAATCTCCTTATCTCTTGTTCATTGATCCCCATCCCATTGTCCCGAATCCGAATCATCACATAGCCGCCTTCTTGATAGATCGAGAGTTCGACAAGCCCGCCTTCCTCCTTTGGTTCAACGCCATGAATAAAGGCATTTTCGACAAGCGGCTGTAAGGTGAGACTTGGGATATGTACAGATAAACATGATTCATCTATGGTCGTTTTGCATGTAATACGATCGGCAAATCTTGTTTCTTGTATATGAAAATATTCTTTGACCACTTTTACTTCTTGCTCCAACGTAACAGATGCACTGAGAGCTGACAGCGAATACCGCATCAACGTGGAAACGGATTGGATCAACCTCGATGTGGCATCCGCTGATTCTAAGTAAGCCATGCGTGAGACGATGTTTAATGTATTAAATAAAAAATGTGGATTCATTTGGTTTTGCAGCGTTTTCAGCTTCATGTCTTTGATTTTTTGATTTAAGGCTGCCTTTTGTTTCATCTCTTCAATCATCATTTTCATCTCTTGACGCATTCGCTGAAAGGCCTCATTTAATACAGAAATTTCATCCTTTGAGGTGACATGCAAGTCCGCTCCATCAAAATTCCCTTCTGATACTTCCTTTACGCTTCGAGACAGATGGACGATCGGCCTTGATATCCCTCCAGCAATCATATACGCCATCCATAATGCGACCCCAATGGATAGCGTAAACAAACATAAGGTAAAGAGTGCATAGGTTTGGTGTCTTTTTTGCAGAGATTGATAGAGTACTTGATACTCAGACAATTCATCATCAAGCAGGGTCATCGTTTGCTCTTGTATGTAGGAGGAGACGGTTCTCACCTCCTTTACACTTGCTGCATATTCTTTGATTTTCCCTTCTTTTACATGTGTCATGGTCGCATCACTTTCATTGATGAGCGTCCGCATCATATATTGGTATTTTTCAATAGAAGGAATCGCCGCATGAAGCCCGGCATCCTTTCGCAATGCCTGATCATAGGATTTCATTTTCTGTTTTGAGGCCAGATATTCTTTGGCAAACTGCCGATCCTTTTCAATCGCATACGCATTGACCTTTTCATACATCGTTTTTGCCTCTGTCGATATATCATTAAGCAGGAGAAAAGAACGAAAGCTTCTGCTATATTCCGATACGATATTCGAGCTGCTCCAATAGACGAAAAAAGCGGCCACGTTGCCAAGGAACACAAGGATTAAAAATGCCAGTAACAATTTACTTCGAATCCTTCTCACGGCTGCACCCCCTGCCTTCTGTCTGTTTGCTGTAGCGGCAGATCCTCGCGCCGAATCACACTCGTTCCTGTGTACTGGAGTGGTTCTTCTTTTTCACCTTTCTGCAAACGCACAAGCGATTCCACTGCTTGATAGCCCATTTCATAAGGATGCTGAACAACCACTGCATCAATCTTTCCATCATCGAGCGCCTGAATCGTATCTGGCAATGTGTCAAATGCGAGCACATAAAAATCTGTGGGCGATCGATATTGTGCTGTTGCTTGAATGATGCCTGCACCATCTAATGCACTCGTGCCGTAAAATGCGGTGAGCTTCGCATGATCGTTTAATAGTTTATACGCGGCACCGGAGGCCCCTGACTTCGTAATGGCTGATTCTTCTATTCCAGCAATATGAATACGTTTTTCAGCGGCGACGGCATCTCGAAATCCTTTGACACGCTGCTTTTGATGAACGGCATCAAGCCTGCCTGTGACAATTCCTACATACTGTTCGCCTTTTGTATCTGCGATGAGTGCCTGTCCTGCGATAAAGCCTGAATAATAATTGTCCGTGCCTACATACACTTGACGCTTGCTCCCCTCTGCATCCGTATCGACGGTGACAACATCAATGCCTTTTTCCCTCGCCTTCTGAAAAAGCGGTTTGTATTTTTTCGCATCAAGTCCCTGTGTCATAATGCCATCGACATGCCCTGCGATCGCCATATCAATGGTTTTCAGATGATCGTCTATATCTGCTTGCTTCGGACCCAAATATTCTAGATACACGTGATGAACGGCTGACGCATCAGCAGCTCCCCTTTGTACCAGCTGCCAATATTCATTATCAAGTTCCTCCGGTACAAGGACAAAGTGATATTGATAGGTTGATGACGCTTTTTTGGAAGCGCTTTCAATTTTAAATAAATCTTGACCTAATAATGTTAAAAAAATGACAGATACGACACAAAAAATGAGAAAGGCGCCCATCCCGATCCACTTTAATCTTTTCACCACATCCTCCCCCTTTCAAATATTGCGCATAAAAAAAAGAGCTGCTTATAAGCATACTCTCTCGACCTCTATAATTCCTTTGTCATAAATAAACTGTTTGGATCTTCTTGATATGAATCGAAAGGCGGGCAAATATAAAAACCAACACTCTCATATAGTTTTCTTGCTGGCTCGAAGAAAGACATCGCACCTGTCTCTAAGCTGACACGTGAATAGCCGCGCCTTTTTGCCTCTTGGAGAAGATGGTTCAGCATATACCTTGCTACACCTTTTCGCATATGGAGAGCTGCGGTCCTCATTGATTTGATTTCGCCGTGATCACTTGACAGCTCCTTTAACGCTCCGCAGCCAAGAAGCTCCTCTCCTTCCCGCACACTCCACACTGTGACATCTTGCTTTTTCAAATCAGCTAACGGAAGGGCATGAATGCTTTCTGGCGGGGAATGCTCTTTCATTTCTTCTATATGAGCGGTAATCAGCTGCTCTATTTGTCCATCCGTGAGTGTATCTTGTTGAATGTATACATCTATCACTCCTTCACGATCATTGTACGTGAAGAGTCAGCATTCACCTGCTGTTATGTCAGATAAACGAACAAACAACCGGCATCCATCCGCCAGTTGTTCGTTTGATATCAACTATTTATGAAGAAAGTACCGCTTGTAACTCTTCTGCTGTACTGCTTTCAAGCTGACTTCCGACTCCTACTGCCACTGCACCTGCTTTCAGCCATTTTGGCACATCGGCTGGATGAATACCGCCCGTTGGAATAAATTCAATCTCTGGAAACGGACCTTGTAAGTTTTTCATATAGGATAAACCGAAGGAACCGCTTGGAAAAAGCTTGAGCAAGCAGTAGCCATCTGCTTTTGCCTGCATGATTTCACTTGGGGTGAGGACACCTGGTACATAGAGTGTGTCGTGAAATGAGAGATGCTCTCCGATCACAGGGAGATATCCTGGACTGACAATAAATTGTGAGCCTGCGTCAATGGCTGACTGCGCCTGCTTAAGGGTGGTGATTGTGCCTGCTCCTACAATCAGATCTTGCTCATGCTGAAAGGATGCAATGAGGCGTTCAGCATTGGGCGTGGTATACGTCACTTCAATGGCACGAACGCCCTTTTTCTTTAAACGCTGAATGATCTCAATGCCTTCCGCTTCACTCTCCGCTCTCACCACTGCGATTAGCTTACAAGCCGCGAGACGCTCTTTAACGCTCAAACTTGCTGACTTTCCCATATCCTTCGTCCCCCTTCATATATTCCCGTCTGTGATATCGTTTGGCTTCTTTCATAAAAGCTTGAAGCTCTTCCCGAGTAGGCAGGCCGTCTTTATCGCCAGGAGACATCACCGCAAGAGCCCCTACAGCATTGCCTCTTGTCACAGATTTTTCATATGATAAACCGTCCAATAAGCCGCTGATGACCCCCACGGCAAATCCATCACCGGCACCGACTGTATCAACGACATCTGGCACATAAAATCCGCTCACAATCCCCTGACTGGCTGCACTTTTATAAAAGGCACCTTCTGCACCGAGCTTCATGACCACAAGCTTGACGCCTTTTTGCAAATAAACATCGGCAATCTCTTCCGGCTCGTGACAGCCTGTGAGCCTTTGCCCTTCTGCAAGCCCCGGAAAAAACCAATCCACTTGAAAAGCCATTTGATTCACCGTATGGATCATATCTTCTTCCTCTTCCCATAGCTGCAGCCGAAGGTTTGGATCAAATGAAATGGTTTTGCCTGCTTCTTTCATTTTTTGAAGAGCACAAAAAGAAAACGCTCTCATTTCACTGGATAATGCAGGCGGAATACCTGTCATATGGAGGTGTCCTGCCTGTTTGAAATAGCTGGTGGGAAAGTCGCTTGGACTCATTGTGCTCGCAGCAGAGCCTTTACGATAATACGTGACATCAGGGTCTCCATCCATCACTTTGGATTTAAGTAATATCCCTGTTTGAGCCCCGTCATTTGAACGGATCACTGCACTTGTATCGACTCCTTCTTTTTGAAGCTCTTCTAAAATAAATGTGCCAAGTGAATCTGCTCCGACTTTGCTCATCCATCCCACATCAAAACCTAGCCTCGCCAAACCCACTGCCACGTTACTTTCGGCACCAGCAAGCGCCTTTTGAAATGTATGCACTTGATGAAGCTCTCCGGCTTCTTTTGCGTAAAACATCGCCATTGATTCCCCAAATGTGACCGCATCCAATGCTTTCACTCATTTCTCCCCTTTCTTGGTACCGGTTTCAAATTAGTTAAAAAAGAGAGAGTATGCACGTATGTATACTCTTCTCTGTCTGTTGTTTATAAAGATTTTCTTACGATGATTTCTCCGTCAAGCTGAATGGTTTGGGGCGCACTTTCATCCCCTTCAAGCCGAGTCTTGATTTTTTGCATGGCGGCTTTCCCCATTTCATGAGATGGCTGGGCAACCGTTGTGATTCCAGGCCCAATCAGCTTATACCATTCTGTATCATCAAAGCCTGCGATGCCTATCTCCTCTGGAATCTTTATCCCAAGCTCTACAAGCTCACTAATCAGTTTCAGCATGAGTAATCCATTGGCTGCTAAAATCGCTTTTTTCTGTTGGTTTGATTGTACAAAACGGACAAGCTCTTCTCGCAATTGTTCCTTTTGCTTCAAATCAATTTCTGCAGTGAGCGGCTTCTTATGTTTACTCATAGCTGTCTGCTCATATGCTTCTTTTCGTTCTTCACGAGGACTGATCCCATCGACCGGCTCAGTAAAGAAAGCGATGTGCTCATAGCCTTTCTCATACATTTGTTGAAGCAACCGGATCGTGATATCACGGTTATTCGTTGTCACTGTGTCGACTTTTAGTTCTGGCAATTTCCGGTCAACAAGGACAATTGGTACACCGTTTTTCTTAAAATCCTGCAGAATGTCATTGTTCTGGCCTGTCGTATTGATGATGAGCCCTTCAATATAATGCGCATTCAGCTTGAGGAGCATTTCCCGTTCTTTTTCTGGTCGGTTATCTGTGTTGCATACCATGATACTGTATCCATATTCATCACAAATTTCTTCGACTCCGCGAAGTGTCGCTACAGAGAATGGATTCGTAATGTCGGCTACAATAAACCCAATGACCTTGCTTTTTCTTACTTTCAAACCTTGGGCGAGCTGACTCGGACGATAATGCAGTTCCTCAATGGCTTTTTTAATTTTTTTGACCTTTTCAGTAGAAATTTCATTTGTTCTGCCATTGATATATCTGGATACAGTTGATTTTGAAACACCTGCATAAGCGGCCACTTCGTTGATGGTCACTTTCGTTTGCTTTTTCTCTTTCATTCAAAAAACTCCCACAATCGATATCTTCTCATTTGTTTCGAAACCGATTTCAAATAACTTAAAAAGAGCATATCATAATTTCATGCATTTCAGAAGATTTTTTTGCATGAAGAGGGCAAAAAATCATCTAAATAAATAAAAAGAAAACGATTTCAAAATAACGGTTGACGGCGTTCTCTTTTTCCTCTAGAATTTTCCTTGAAACCGATACCAAATAAAACATCAATATTTTGTTTCAGATGGAAAGGGAGGCTTATCTCAAATGGAAAATCGTTATGCTGTACACCCTGAGCAGGTCAAACGTTTTACAACAGAGGAACTTCGTCGTCATTTTCATATTCCTACGCTATTCGTCAGTGGTGAATTAAAGCTCTACTATTCGCATGAGGACCGCGTGGTGATTGGCGGAGTCATGCCGTCTGCAGAGCCGCTCAAATTAGATGCCGGTGACTTTTTACGTACGGAGTATTTCCTTGAAAGACGCGAGATCGGCATTGTAAATGTTGGCGGTCAAGGAACGGTCACTGTCGATGGTGAAGCCTTTGTACTGGAGCACAAAGATTTCTTATATATTGGGCTTGGACACGAAGATGTACAGTTTGCTAGTTCATCAGGCGAAGAGGCCAAGTTCTATCTTGTATCAGCCACGGCTCATCAAGCGTACCCTACACAAAAAGCAGCCATCGCTGAATTAACACCAAATCACTTAGGGGAAGCGTCTGCTTCAAACGTACGAAACCTGTATCAAGTCATTCACGCAAACGGCATCCAAAGCTGTCAGCTCATGATGGGAATCACTCAGCTGGAAACCAATAACACGTGGAATACGATGCCCGCTCATATTCATGATCGGCGTATGGAAGTGTACTTATATCTTGATATCGAAGAAGATGCTCGTGTCTTTCATTTTATGGGAGAGCCATCTGAAACAAGACATCTCGTTGTCGCAAATGAGGAAGCGGTCATTTCTCCTGCCTGGTCCATTCATTCAGGCTCGGGTACAGCGAATTATTCATTTATTTGGGCGATGGCGGGCGAGAACTATACGTTCAAAGATATGGACTTTGTCCCAATGGACCAGCTGAGGTAATGTGATGACGACGACATCCTATGTAGCGTCCCTCTTTTCTCTTGAAGGTAAAACAGCCCTTGTGACAGGTCCAGGAACCGGCATTGGGCAGGGCATTGCTGTGGCGCTTGCCCGGTCAGGCGCAGATATCATCGGCACATACCATCACACACCGCTTGAGGAAACGAAAGCGCTTGTCGAACAGGCGGGCCGCTCATTTCATGCGGTTCAGGTTGACTTTTCCGATCCTCAAACGGCAAAGCAGGCTGTCGATGCCATGTTACAAAAGCATACGATCGATATTTTAATCAATAATGCTGGCACCATTAAAAGAGAGCAGGCCGCTCATTATTCAGAGGAAGATTGGCATACGGTCATGGATGTGAATATCAATAGTCTCTTTTTCCTTACCCAAAGGGTTGGGCGGCAGATGCTGAAAAATGGTCAAGGGAAAATCGTCAATATCGCCTCCCTTCTATCGTTTCAAGGCGGCATCTTTGTCCCCGCTTATACAGCAAGTAAACACGCAGTCGCAGGGCTGACGAAGGCTTTTGCAAACGAATGGGCGAACCAGCATATACAAGTGAATGCGATCGCTCCTGGTTACATTGCGACCAATAACACACAAGCCCTTCGAGACGATGAAAATCGAAATGAAGAGATCCTCAAACGAATCCCCGCCGGGCGCTGGGGTAAGCCTGAGGATCTAGCCGGCGCTGCTGTTTTCCTTAGCTCACCAGCCTCTGATTATATGAACGGTCATATTTTAGCTGTTGATGGCGGCTGGCTTGCGAGATAAACAGACGAGAGAATTCCTATTTGCAGGGATTCTCTTTTTTTCTATTTGCATAATTCTCCTCATTCCGAGTCACTCTATAAAAAACATGACATGAGGGTGAGGTATTATGAAAAGTCGTATTGAACAAGATATAGCGTCCGTCATCAAGCGCGTCAAAAGCTTTGCCGGGAAAAGTGATGATATCGTGTTCCACTCTTTTTCATTTGGCCCTTCTGCTATCTCTGCATGTCTCATGTACGTTGAAGGACTCACAGAATTTGAGATGCTTTCCAAGCAAATCATTTCACCCATGCAAAAGGAACTGGACATCACCGAGGTTGATTCTACTACGCTTCCGTCCCTGTCTAAAACGTTCTTTGGCATTCAAAATGACGTGCTGGAAGATATGAACCTTGCCATCGAGCAGTTATATAACGGCAGGGCTATTTTATTTGTAAATGGGGCAACACAAGCGCTTGCGCTCCAAACGAATCTTTTTCAATTTAGAGAAGTAGAAGAGCCGCAATCGGAAGTCCTTGTAAGAGGGCCGCGGATCGGTTTTATTGAAAATCTTGAAAAAAACACAGCTTTAATCCGTGAGCGGGCAAATGACCCTAACCTTGTCATTCAAAAGGTAAATGTAGGTACTCGCAATAAAAAGTCTGCTGCCCTTGTGTACGTTCGTGATATTGTTGATCCCAAATTAGTAGAAGATGTTCTATCACGCATGACCGAAATCAAAATGGATGACATCCCTGAAACCGGCTATATTGAACAGCTGATTGAGGACAGCCACATCTCCATTTTTCCGCAGATTCAAAATACAGAACGTCCTGACCGGGTGATTGCATCTGTGCTTGAAGGCAAAGTCTCCATTTTGCTCGACGGCACACCTTTTGCCCTCATCATGCCTATGACACTTACAGCCTTGATGCAATCACCGGAGGATTATTATCAAAGATGGACAAGTGCGACTCTTTTGCGCCTACTTCGTTATTTTGCCGTACTGTTAACGATTTTTTTACCAGGGCTCTACATCGCTCTTGTCTCATATCACCCCGGTTTATTACCAACACGAATGGCAATCACCATCGCAGGCAGCCGGCAGAATGTTCCGTTTCCTCCTGTTGTCGAGGCGATTCTTATGTCTTTTACGATTGAGCTGCTGCGAGAAGCTGGACTTCGGCTTCCTAGAGCCATCGGGCAGACAATTGGGCTCATTGGCGGCGTCATCATTGGTCAGGCGGCTGTCCAAGCCAATATCGTCAGTGCCTTAATGGTGATTATTGTGTCGCTGACCGCCTTGGCCGATTTCACTGCCCCTTCGTATGACTTTAGTTTCCCGCTGCGCATCTTGCGCTTTATGGCCATTTTCAGTTCAGCGATGTTTGGGTTATATGGCTTGATCATGTGTTATTTATTTGTGCTTTGTCACCTGATGCAATTAAAGACCTTTGGTTTTGACTATTTCACACCTGTTTTGTCTTCACCGTTTTCAGATTTAAAGGATACGTACGTACGTTTACCAATTGGGCTATTTAAATCGAGACCGAAAACAGCAAAAATAAAAAATCTCAAAAGACAAGGAGATTAAACGATGTACAGAGCTGAGAAGCTATCATTGTTACAAGTCACCATTCTGTGCAGCTCTACAATGATAGGCGCTGGAATTTTAACCATTCCACGCAGTTCTGCCAATTCAGGGTTCCCTGATGGCTGGATCATTGTATTAATACAGGGAGTCATCTTTGCTTTCGTTGCTTTTTTGTTAGGATGGATTGCTGAAAAGAATGCACCGGACACCATTTTTGAGTCAAATACTAAAGGAGCCGGTGCAATCTTTGGCACGTTCTTTAATTTAATGCTGATTGCCTATTTACTAGGCATTGTCGGCTTTGAAGCGCGTGTTCTCGGAGAGGTTGTTCAGTTTTTCCTGCTGCAATCGACTCCCATGGCAGTGATTGTGATGATTTTTCTTCTTGTGGCGATCTATCATTTGAAAAGTGGTATCTTTCCAATAGTGAAAATGGTGACATACATATATCCGATGACGATGATCATTTATATTGGGCTCATGCTGTTTAGTTTGAAAATATTCGATTTTGATTACTTACGCCCGGTGATGGCGAACGGGTTTAAAGATTTCAGTAATTTGTTCTCTCAAACATTTATTCAATTTACAGGCTTTGAGGTCATTTTGTTTGTTGTACCACTCATTTATAAAGACAAATGGTCGAAGGCGAAATGGGCCGCTGCGATCGGGGTCGGAATTACCTCACTTATCTACTCTCTCACGCTCTTTATTGTGATTGGTTCCATGACCGTTGGAGAAACGAAATCCCTCACCTGGCCCACTGTCTCACTCATTCAAGCACTAGAACTTGAAGGGGTTTTCATTGAACGATTTGATATTTTTTTACTGACGATCTGGACTTGCCAGCAGTTCATTTGTATGCTTGGCTTTTTCCAATTTGCCATTAAAGGGTGCCACACAGTCTTTAAGACGACCAATGTAACGAGACTGCTTTGGCTGCTGTTTTTGATTACCTCTGCCCTCTCTTTATTTCCGAGAAATATCAATGAAGTCTTTTACTTCTCTACTTTACTCGGCTACGCATTGTTCGCGGTTTTAGCCATTCCTTTTATTACAGCTGTTCTGCTGATGATACGTAAAAAATGGGGAGGTCGTTCTGCATGAGAGGAAGGCGTGTATTGTTCATCTTTTTATCCTGCTGTCTTTTCCTTCTATCAGCAGGTTGCTGGGACTTAAAGGATATTGAAAAATTATCATTTGTACGCGGCGTTGGCATTGACGAGGAAGAGGAGCAAGGAGTCAAGCTCACCTACCAAAACCTGGTTCCGAAGATGGGCGGGACACAAGAGGCTGATTCTCCTGGCCATGTGAATGTCGTCTCAAAAGGGAAAAATGTGCTGGAGGCTGTCAGTAATGTCGCCTTAAAGGACCCGCCGATCTATAGTGATCATCTGAAAATTTTCTTGTTCGGCAAAAATCAGGCAGAGCATCACGATATTCAAGGAACGCTCAACCACTTTATACGAGATGATGAGGTTCGGCGAAGCAGCTACCTTCTCGTGTCACGAGATGATGCGTCAAAAGTGATCAACCAAAAATTGAAATCACAGCAAAAGGTTCCGGTTGAACATATCTTTGAAACATCCAAAAACCGAAGCTTTAACGGAAAGATTTTGCTGCCAACCCGTATTGGCCGGGCATCTGATTACTTCCAGATGGGTGCTAGCTTCCTTGTCCAAAGTGTAGATGCGATAGACGGTGAACTGATTTATGATGGAGCAGGAATCATTGATGGAAAAACACGAAAGCTGATCGGCTTCATCCCTGCGAAGGATGTCCAATCTTTAAATTGGGTGATGGACCGAATTTCAGGCGGCGTTGTACCTGCCACCTACAAAGACTTTCCGATCACGTATGAAATTAAGAAATCAAAAACCAAGATTGAACCCTATCTGAAGGATGGACATATTTCCTTTAAAATTAATGTCAACACCCAAGGAAAGCTCTCAGAGGATCAGTACCCTGCAGAAAATTCATACGATGAGCAGTACATCAAAAGATATGAGCTTCTTTTTGCGAATAAAATCAAACAGCGAATTCAAAAAGCAGTCCATCATGTGCAAAAAGAGGTGGGCGTTGATCCCATATTTTTAAGCCGGCAGTTTCGTATTAAATACCCTGACTATTGGGAAAAGCATCGAAACGAATGGGATACGCTCTTTCAAGAAGCGGATATCGAATATGATGTCAAAGTCAGCATTTTAAACTTTGGGGCAGAAGGCGCAACAAAAAGCTTCAAATGGTAATGCAAAAGGCGGTTAGCCGCCTTTTTTACGCACGACAATTAAAAGCTGATATAGGGTCACTTGATCAGACAACGCTTTTGTTTGAAAGCCAAGTGACGCTCCTACTCTCGCCACCTCGTCAAAAAACAATTGGACGTTCTGATCAATCTGAACATTGATGCGCTGCTCGATCACCCGTTCAAACAAATGGTTTGGGAAAAGCGCACGCATCGTGTTTGGTGTGAAGAACCTCAGATGGGTTCGGTCTAAAATCCCTACATCTTGATACGTAAAATCCCCTGTCATTAACGGGAGAAGCACCTCCGCATGCATCATGTTTGGCAGGCAGCAAATGATCACGCCGCCCGGTTTTAAAGATGCGTGCGCTTGTTCAATGATGTTCCAAGGATCTGACACATGCTCTAAAACATCAGAAAAAATGATGGCATCAAAAAAGGCCTCTTTCTCTAACCATGGGTACTCATCCGCTTTTGCCTCGATGACTTCTTCGTAATATGCCTTTGCGATTGCTGCTTTTAATGGATCGGCCTCTACCCCGTACATGTCAACAGACTGCCGATTCATTAGTTCAAGCCCTGTGGCCCCTGCGCCGCATCCCACATCAAGTACACATGCAGCGTCTTCAGGCAGCAGAGCCGCAAAGTACGGATGGGGGGTCATCAGATTGAGATCAATGCCCCATTTATCTAAAAACCGAAGCCTGTTCTCAGCAAACAGTGTAGAGATGTTCGTTTCTTGATTCGCACGAAAGGTTGCATGACCGTGATGATGCACAAATGAATCGTGGACGATTTGCAGCTGATATCCCTTGAGCAAGGATCTCAAACAAAGATCGTCATCCTCAAATGATCCATACACGAACCGCTCATCAAATAACCCCACCTCTTCAATGAGCTCTCTTTTCACCAGCAGACAAAACCCCACAAGCCGATGTACATATGTTCTCTGACCTTTTCTCGCAGCCGTATAATTTTTCGCAAAGGCTGGGAGCTCCTTCACATCTGTATACGATGGCTCGACCATTTGAGGACCGCTCACATAATTGGAGACAGGTCCTACCATCCCAATACGTTCTGATGCAAATAACGCCTCTTTTAATGGAGAAAGCCAGTTTTCCGTTACGATCGTGTCGTTATTTAAAAAGAGAATGCTATCCCCTGTCGCTTTTTTCGCTCCTTGATTACAGCCCTTTGCAAAGCCTCGATTTTCTGCATTTTCTATGAAAATCACATCGTTCAGCTCTCTCACATATTCCTTCGTCCCGTCGGTTGACGCATTATCAACGATGATGAGTTCATATTGGTCACTTCGGGTATGCTGCTTGATGCTGTCGATACATTTTTTCGTTAAATGCAGTTCATTGTACGTCAGCATGACAATGCTCGTTTTCCCTTTCATCTCATTTCCACCTTTCGCTCGCCTGTTCCATATGTATGTCATATGCAGCACATTCAGAAGATGAGAGATTGTCCTTTCTTGATTAAACGTTTGTTTAACAAAGAAAAACCAGCTGCATGCGGGCAGCTGGTCATTGTTCACACCGTTTTTCCTTCGTCATCTACGAAGGCACGGTTCCTCTTTTTTAAATCGTCTTCAATTTCTTCAAGACTTCTCCCTTTCGTTTCAGTCACCATATATTTCACAAATAAGAAGGCACCTACGCCGATGACCGCATAAATGAGGAAAAGATTACTGATCCCCATCGCGCTTAGTAAAGTTGGGAAGGTAAGCGAGATGATTAAATTCCCTGTATGAAGGAGGAAGGTAGAGACGCCTGTCCCGATTCCTCGAACATGTACTGGGAACAGCTCTGGAAGCATTACCCAAACGACAGGACCCCAGCTGACAGCAAAGATGACGATAAAGAGCCCTAAACAAATAATCGTCGTCCATCCTGCAGCTGTTGACCCCTCGAAAAATCGATTGACCACTGACAGGACAATTAAACTTAGGACCATGCCAGCATTCCCAAATAAGAGCAGCGCTTTACGCCCTACACGGTCAATGATTTTAATCGCCACAAACGTCATGACGACATTCACTGCCCCAATTCCGACGGTTCCTAAAATAGCCGCTGAATTGCCAAAGCCAACGCTTGTGAATGTTTTTGGTGCATAGTAAATAATCGTATTGGTACCGATAAACTGCTGCAGAAAGGCAAGACCGACACCAGCGATTAATGCTGGACGTACCCACGGCTCAAATAATTCCTTAAAACCGCCTTTTTCTTCACTTTCCGCCTGTTGAATATCAGAAATTTCTTCTTCAACTTCTTGCTTACTCTTTCTGAGTTTAGATAATATCTCTTTTGCACGGTCTGCCTGTCCATGGACAAACAGCCAGCGGGGACTTTCCGGCATAAATAAAATCCCACATAATAAAAGCACAGAAGGTACGACCGCAATTCCAAGCATCAGGCGCCATGCTTCTGCATCCGCTAAAGCGTAATTCACAATATAGGCGAGTAGAATACCAAATGTGATCATGAGTTGGTTTAATGAGGACAATGCTCCTCGCGATTCCTTTGGAGCAAGTTCAGATAAATATAATGGAACAATCGTTGTTGAGCACCCGACAGCAAGCCCTAGTACAATTCGGAATAAGACCATCACTTCCGTATTCGGAGCAAGGGCTGTACCAAATCCGCCGATAATAAACAAAATTGCTGCGGCGATGATGGCTTTTTTCCGCCCAAATTGATCTGTCAGCTTTCCAGAAAGAGAGGAACCGAGCATCGCTCCGATTAAAATCGAGCTGACAACAAGTCCCTCTGTAAACGCGTTTAACCCTAAATCCTCTTTCATAAATAAGATGGCGCCAGAAATGACACCTGTATCATAGCCATATAAGGCGCCGCCAAGTGCGCCGAAGAAATAAAGCCATCCATTCCGATTTTTCATGTTCATAACCCCTCTTTTGTTCTGTATGTACTGGATGTTTCTCTATGGAAAATCATTTTCCTCACTTCCTGTCATTTCAAACATTTCAATGTTTTATGACAAATATATTTCATTTGAAGTATCATTGAAACTTTTTACGATAAGGAAACGTCAATTAAGCGTTAGTGAAAAAAATGTCGCACTATATCCCGTTTTAAGGTATATTTGTTTTAGTTTGTAAGCAAAAAGAAGGACATCTTTACTATAAAAATCATAGCGAGGGTTTAAAATATATGGATCAATCAAGAAGCAAACGCAAAGGAAAAAAGCGTTTAAAGCCATGGGTGAAAGTCACTCTATTTATAGTCGGTATTCTTTTACTGACAACCGCTTCTGTCACAGGCTATGCCTACTATAAAGTGACAAGCGCTGCCAAAAAAGCGCAAGTATCTTTAGATCGCGGCGCTCAATCTGTCAAAAGGATTGAAGCATTCGATCCTGGGAAAGACAGCTTTTCTGTCTTGCTGCTTGGCATTGACAGCAGACCGGGCGAAACAGTGAAACAAGCACGAAGCGATGCGATGGTCTTAGCAACCGTCAATCGTACAAATAAAACCGTAAAATTATTAAGCATTCCAAGGGACTCATATGTAAATATTCCAGGGCATGGCTATGACAAAATTACACATGCACACGCATTTGGTGGTGCAGATTTAACCTTAAGTACAGTCGAAGATTTACTAGATATTCCGGTTGATTTTGTGATCCAAAGTAATTTCAAAGCATTTAAAGAGATCGTCAATGAACTAAACGGAGTCTCTATTAACGTCAAGGATGAATATGTGGTCAAACAGGTTCTAAAAGATACAAAGGGCAAGGTACAGCTTCAAACAGGAACTCATACACTAGACGGTGATCAAGCTCTCGCATATGTGAGAACAAGAAAAGCAGACAGTGATTTAATGCGCGGGCAGCGTCAAATGGAAGTATTAAAAGCCATTTTTGATAAGTCAAAATCGTTAACGTCTATTCCGTCATATGACAATATCATTGATACACTTGGCGATAATGTCGCGACCAACCTTTCAATGAAAGAGCTAGTCGGGCTGTTCCCGCTTCTGACGTCATTGAAATCGGTTGATACCATTCAGCTGAAAGGCTCTGATTACCAGCCAAACGGAGTTTATTATTACCAATTGGATCAAAACCAGCTAAACGAAGTGAAGACTGAATTGAAGAAGCAGCTTGAATTATCATAAACAAAAAGCGTTCCTAAGGGGCGCTTTTTGTTTGTTGACAAAGAGCTAAAATGATTTTTATTTTAGCCCTTTGGCTTCTTTTCAGCGTGTTGTGATGATGCAGATTTTACCCCTTTGGCTTATTTCCTTGATCATTCGATCTTTTTTGTTTAGCCTTGATAGAGAGGAACAACCATCCTATTGCTCATGAGAATGAAGGAAATCGTACATACTTTGAAGAGGCGATTGCATGCATGAAGGAGGATTTGACAGCGATGAAAAAAATGATTGCGATTGATTTAGACGGTACACTTTTAAATACAAAAAGTGAAATATCTGCTCAAAACCGGGAGGCATTGATTCGTGCGAAGGAAGCGGGATATATTGTCACCATCTGTACAGGGCGGGCGACTTTTGATGTAAAGGAACTGCTTGGCAATTTGGACATCCCCATTATTGCAGCAAACGGCGGAACCGTTCATACCGAAGGATACGAACTTTTCAGCCGTATCACACTTGACCAAGAAGCAGGAAAACGAGCGGCTAAGGCATTAGTAGAACGAAACATTTACTTTGAGGTCTATACGGACGATGCGCTCCTCTCTCCTTTTGATGGAAAAGAGAAGCTGAAAGCAGAATTTGATGTCATCAAAAGTGCGAACCCAAATGAGGATGTAGCTGATTTATGGGAAGGAGCGATGACTCAATTCAAACAATTTGGCATCAAACCAGTAGATGATATTCGCCAGATTTTTGAGTCGAATGAAGCGACCTATAAATTACTCTGCTTCTCATTTGATATGAACAAGCTACAGGAAGCACGAGATCTTCTCGCGGAAATGCCTGAGCTTTCATTGACCTCTTCTGGAAAACATATCATTGAGGTACTGCCAAAAGAGTCTGGGAAAGGACATGCTCTCAAAAAGCTCGCAGCTCATTATGGCGTAGACCGCTCACATATTTATGCGATTGGCGACAGCCCCAACGATCTATCCATGTTTGAGGAAGCAGGCCACCGCATTGCAATGGGGAATGCCGTAGATGTTATTAAAGAAAAGAGCACCTTCATCACAAAAGGCAATCATGAAGACGGTGTTGCTTACTTTATTGATCTGCTTTTACAAAATCAATTCCACGAAAAAAAGACGCTAGTCTGATCAGCGCCTAGAGAGAAGTCTAGAAGTCCGATACGAGCGTGGATCGGGCTTTTTCTTTATTTTTTGATTCTAACAGCCGTCTCATACTTATTCTTCCAGTACGTACTTGTTTTCATATTCGTAAGCACGACACCATTTGAGACGGTCACATGAATGACTTGATTTGACCCTGCATAAATCGCCGGCATCAATGACGTTCCACTAAAGAAAACGAGATCTCCCGGCTTCAGCTCCGAACGTTTCACAGGCGTACCTGTCTTGACTTGACCTGACGCATAGCGAGGCAGATCAATACCAAGCACTTCTCGATACACGTACTGTGTGAACCCTGCTGTGTCAAATCCCTCTTCTGGATTCGTCCCGCCTTTGACATAAGGAACTTCACCAATATACGTAGCGGCTTTTGAGACAACCGGATCTTCTTTTGCTAATTTCAGCTCCGTTAATCGTTTCGCCCCTGTCCATTTTTCTCGCCAATACGATTCAGACAAATAAGAAATCGTGACACTTTCCGAACGGCTCGCATGAATAAAACTGTCGCCGCCAATATACATCCCTACATGAGAAATGCCTGGCTTATATGTGTTGCTAAAAAAGACAAAATCTCCAGGACGTATATCAACTAATGCCACTTTTTCTCCAACCATCCACTGCTGTTCAGCACTTCGAGGTAAATAAATCCCTAGTGATTTTTCAAATACATATTGTAAAAAGCCTGAACAATCAAAGCCAACCTTAGGGTCTGCTGCACCAAATACATAAGGAATACCTACATATTTCATCGCATCTTTCACAAGACGGTCATCAGAGATTTCTGGTGTGCCGGGCAGTCGTTTGACTGCATAAAATCGGTCCGTCCAGTATTTGCTTTTGCTGACATCTGTTTTCACCACACCCTGACTGAGCGTGATGTGGATGACCTGATCGTTACCAGCGTACAGCGCCACATGCGTCGGGATATCCTTTGTTTCTTCAAGGCTGCGGAAATATACAAGGTCACCGGGCCGGGCTTTGTCCCATGATACCTTTTCCCCAATCTGATACTGGTCGATCACCTTCCGCGGCAAATCAAATGCTCCTGATGTCTTGTACACATATTGAATAAACCCAGATGCGTCAAAGCCCGTTTTTGGATCGGTTCCTCCTTTATGATAAGGTGTTCCAATCAGCTTTTCCGCTTGCTCCAAAGGAGACGCTGTTTGAGCAGATACTTCTGATTGAGACATGAACATCAACCCTACGAGCACACACCCACCAATCAACATTCCTTTCCATTTCATGATCTTTCCCCTCCTTTCTTCTATAGTTTCGGCATGACACCTTTCATTTTACACCTTTTTTCGACAAAAAAGAGCACGCAATGCGCGCCCTCTATGCTCTTTAAAATTATTTACTTGCTTCCGTTTTTGATTGCTTTTGCTGTTCGATTTTCTGCATTTCAACCGAGATCTTTTGTTTTTCATGATCTGTGAGGCTGTCACTAAATTTAAAAGCAGACATAAAGACAAAGACTAAAATTAACGCAACAAACGGCCAGCTTGCTTTTAGGAATTTCATTTCTTCTCTTTCCCTCCGTTTTCTTTTAAGTGTTTAACTTTATCAGCGTGATCTACTTCAAAGAAAATGTGTCCGTCTTTTTCTTTCCAATCCGCATTCGTACCATTTGTCAGCATACGGATAATGGATTTTGATTCAAAAGATCCTGCTTTAACCGGAGCAGGTGTTGCTTCCTTGATATACATTGGGACAACTTCAAATGTCGCTTTTCCATCTTCATTCAGATGATACTGAACAAGTGCAGAATCACGTGTTCTTGACCAGCCTTGGTCAAAAATAAAGTTCCCTAAGCTATAGAAGATCGCCGTGCCGTTATAGACTTCCATTGGCTCAAGAACGTGCGGATGAGCACCGATAATGATATCAGCACCAGCTTTTGACATCGCTCTTGCCAATTCTCTTTGTCTATCGTTTACCTCATTGTTGTACTCCTGTCCCCAGTGAGCATGAACAACGACGATATCTGCCTTTTCAGCAGCCTGCGAGATCATCGGAATAAAGATAGATGGATCGGCTGGCAAGATACCCGCCTGGCGATTCGTTGCTTTAAAATCTTTCCCATACACATCAGTAAAACCAAGTGTAGCGATTTTGACACCATTTACTTCTTTGTACGAAATGTTCTGCTTCGCATCCTGAAGGTTACGGCCTGCGCCTGTATAATCCATGCCAGCATGTTCAAAGGCATCAATCGTGTTGTTCAGCCCTTTTTCACCATAGTCTGCCGCATGGTTATTTGCAAAGTTTAATACAGAGAAATTCAAATCCTTCAATGCTTTGACAGAATCTTCGTCTGTTTTCAAATGAATATTCTTTTGTGCCGCTTGTTCTTTATCTGATGCGACTGGATGCTCAAAGTTACCAGTCACATAATCTGACACATCAAAATATGGCTTGGCGTAACGAAAGAGATGCTGTTTTCCATAACGGTCTGTTACTTTCTCTACGTTTCTTCCAAACATAATGTCACCGACAAACGAAGCGGTCAGGATGTTTTCTGGATTCTTTTGTACAGTTGGCACTTGTGCTTTCCCGATAAACGTAAATAGAAATGTACAAGCAATGACAATCGGTAAAGCAATCAGTACGTGTTTATTCGTCTTTTTCTTTTGGTTCTTTGTGATTTTCAGCAGCTTTTCCTGAAAGCTCAATTTTTTATTCATCATTGGACACACCTTATCTTAAAATAGATAGTAAACATACATGATGGCAAATGTTGCACCACTTAGAAGTAACGTGCTTCCAAGGGTAATCGTAAGACCCTGCTTTTGAATCGTATTTGCAATCAATCCAGGAACGATAATACCGATTCCGCGGAATTCTGCTATTTCAAATGGAACCACTGGATAGAAGAAATCAAATACAAGCTTTAAGGCGATCCCTGTAATTAGCATCGCAGCAAACTTTCTGCGTCCGTATAAAATCATAAATTTCGATAGACCAAAGCGAACGATGACATACGTAAGCAAGCTGACAGATAAGACGACTAAAATAAAGACTGGCTGGTTAAATACAAGCGCCAGATAACCTGGGACAACAAGTCCAGCTGGTACGATTCCTGTTTTTTCTGCAAAGATTAAACTAAGTAGAACACCTAAAATTAACGAGATATAAAGATCTGATCCGAACATTTTCTATATTTCCTCCTAGCTGACAAGCTGCTTAATTTTGTATTCTTGAATTTTTTCGATTAACGGTTCAGCGGCACCATGAATATTGCCGACTCCATAAACCACTCGATTATGAAGCTTTTTCTCAAGCATATTCATAATTTCTTCTGTAGATTGATATTCAAGGTTGTGTAAGTGGTCAGCCGGAATTTTCCCATCCTCATATGCCTTCACAATTGGATCTGTTGTTTCACCAATCAAGACAAGATCACTTGCTTCAATATAAGGAAGTACATCTTCCGCAAACTGGATCGTTCTATCTACACGATCCGCACGGCAGTTCATGATAATAATCGGTTCATCTGTTGGATATCCAATCTCTTTCACACGCTTCCAAATGTTCAATGTAGATGATGCGTCATTTGCCGCAAAACCATTTACAAAGTGTCCAGGTGTTTTCGCGTCCATTAATGGAAGAATTCTCATCGCTCCTGGATCAGGTGGCGCATTTAACATTCCTCTGAATGCCGTATCTTCATCAATTCCTAATGCCTGTGCAACACCAAGTGCAAGTGAGGCATTATCTGGGAAGACCATGTACTCAAATTTCCGTAAATACTCATCAGAAATCTTGGAATTATCTGCAACAATGACTTCTGTGTTGCGCTTTTTCGCAATCTCTTTAAAGAATTCCGTATATTCACTATCCGTAATAACCAAGTGTCCATTGTAAGGAATTGTCGCTGTAAAGGCTTCTGCTATTTCATCAAGTGTCGGCCCCATTACGTCCATATGATCTTCAAGAACGTTTACGATCACGCCAATATTCGCTTGAAGCAGCTCTTCCTGAAAGATAATTTGGTAATCTGGATTTACTGCCATACATTCACTGACGATGGCATTTGCTCCTCTTTCAACGGTTTCTCTCATAACTTCCTTCTGCTCACCGATATTTGGTCCTTGCGGTTTCCTTTTAATCGGTTTCTCCTCTGGCGTATCCCAATAAATCATTCTTGCATCTGTTCCCGTTGTTTTGCCGACAGTTTTATAACCTGCCTCCATTAAGATACCGGTTGTCAATCTTGTAACGGTAGACTTTCCGCGAATACCATTAATATTGACGCGCACCGGCAAGGCATCGATATTTTTCTGGTGACGCTTCTTTTCAATAAAGCCAATCCCTAACATGATGACACAGGCTATAACGATTAACCACATCGCTTATCTACATCTCCTTTTTTTATGAGTGTGATATGTAAATTCAATCAACAGTATATATGTTCAGCATAAAATCACAATCGGTATTATGTAACATAATCTTTCACTTCCTCGTATGCCAAATTCCTCTAATCAGAAGGCGGATTTGCCTAGCTCTTCTTTAAATGAAAAGGCCAAAAGGCGGACAAAAATTGGTATGAATTTCAGCTTCAATCAAGAGAAAGCGTTACCATCAAGCATCGGAAAATCTTTTGTCCTTTTCTCCCTAAATTTTTTGACAATTATTAAGATGTATTTTGAATCAATGTTTTAAAGCCCTTTAAACTCTATAACATCAGTCATATCAGCGCTTTAAATGAATAGTGCGTGTTTTGGAATGTTTTCGATTTTTGAAGGAACAGGTTAGAAAGTCATCCTCATCGGTCAGAATGCTACGCGTTGACCTATGACAAAGGTCACCTCTAAAAAAATCAAGTCATATGCTTATTTTCGGGTCACAAAAAATTGGGATAAGATGTAAACTATTGATCATTTCGGAATACCTGCTTTTTACGATATTCGCTCCTTATGACCTAAACAATGAAACATTATTCATTTGTTTTTATCAAGATTCATCATTTCTTAACATTTTTAATATGATTTTAGTTGAAAGTTGTCAATTCATGTCATGCTTTCCCCAAAGATGACGAATAAAATCAGCTTCTCCGCTTACACTAAGGTTAAAAAATCTGTGAGAGGAGGCTAAAGATGCCAAACAGCAATGAGCAAACACGGTTGCATTTTTTATCAGGCAGCTTCGAGGAAAAAATCCGGATTCTGAAAAAAACATTTCAGCAAAGCGGGGATTTTGAATACCGAGAGTTAATGGTGAATGAAACGAAATCTGTCCTGTTTTTTATTAAAACAAGAGTAGATGAAGGCAAATTAAATGATTTCATTATCGGCAACTTGTTAGGACCTCCTGGAAAGCAGGAATATACGAAATCTCTCAGTACACTCGAAACTGGTGACTTGACGCTGATTACAGACAGTATTATTGCTGGAAGCATTGCGTTTCTTGATGAAAATTCCTCACAGATCAAATTGTTTTCTGTCGGTCAGCCGCCGCTGCGCTCTATTTCTGAACCTTCATCTGAAAGTATTATTGCTGGAGCACATGACGGATTTGTTGAAAGTCTTGATACCAACATCTACTTACTGCGTTCGCATTTAAATGATCGAAAGCTCGCCATTCAGTATCATAAGATTGGTACAAAATCTGAAACAAAGCTTGCGACTGTTTATATATCTGATATCGCTAATCAAGAAAAGGTAGAAGAGGTAAACAAACGGATTTCTTCTATTAAAGTAGACACGCTGCTAAGTCCTGGCTCTATTGTTGAGGCGATTGAGGATGATTCATTTTCTATTTTCCCGCAGCTTATTGATACAGAACGCCCTGATAAGGTGAGATCTGCAATCCTTGAAGGGCGAATTGTGGTGATGATGGATGGCAGTCCGATGGCCATCATTCTTCCTGTCACCTTCTTTAGCTTCTTTCAATCACCTGATGATTATAATAGCCGCTGGATTCCGGCTACGTTTATCCGTGTTCTCCGCTATCTTGCCTGTATCATCGCAGTCATTTTGCCATCTTTTTATATCGCTGTCATTGGCTTTCATTATGAGGTCGTCCCAGATGAATTAGCCATAACGATGAAAAATTCAATTATCGGTATCCCATTTCCTCCTTTGATAGAAGCGATGCTAATGGAAATCACCATTGAACTCATTCGTGAGGCAGGGGTGCGTCTACCTAGACCAATTGGTCAAACCATTGGTATCGTAGGTGGTTTGGTCATTGGGGATGCTGTTGTACAAGCAGGACTCATCTCAAATGTTCTTGTCATCGTGGTCGCCGTGACCGCTGTCGCTTCCTTTGTCCTTCCATCATTTGAAATGACGGCCACCATTAGGATGCTGCGTTTCCCGCTCATGTTCATGGCATCAATGTTTGGTTTTATTGGCATTTCATTTGGATTATCCATCATTCTCATGAATTTATGCCGCCTTGAATCACTAGGGGTACCATACTTATCACCTGTTACTCCATTTAACTGGCAGGATTTAAAAGATACTGTAATTCGCCTCCCAATGTGGATGTACAAAAATCGCCCTGTTTATTTAAATCCGCAAAAGAAAAAGCAAATTGAACATTTGAGAGGATGGAAAAAGAAAAATGAAAAATAAAATATCTCCACCTCAAGCTGTCTTTTTTCTCATTCAATCTCAAATTGGTGTCGGTATTTTATCGCTCCCCCACTTTTTGATGAAAGACATGGGACACGATGGCTGGATGGCGATCATTGTCGCCTGTTTTTTTATCCAAATCATCAATACAATTTTCATTTACATCATTCATAAATATCCAGAAACATCATTCTTCCAAGCATTAATTGATGTATTTGGTCAATGGATTGGGAAATTACTGATTGCACTGTATATACTGTATTTTGCCTCCGTCTGTATTGTCGTTTTATCCATTTTCACCAGAATTATTGGTATGTGGGTTCTGCCGCTGACGCCAAACTGGGTCATCAATCTATTACTCATTACTTCCATTGTTTATATTGCGAAGGAGCAAATTACAGCCATTGTCAGGTTTAACTTTATCTTAACTCCCCTTCTCCTTTTGCTTTCCTTGCTGATGTTCTATTCATTAAAAGGGACCAATATCGATTATCTGATGCCTTTTTTTCAAACAGACATTTCTCAGTTTCAGCTTGGGCTGAAGGACGTCGTACTATCGATGAATGGATTTGAGATGATCCTTATTCTTTCTCCCTTTATGAAAGGCACGATTAAGGAACGGTATAAAATCATGACCATTTCAAATATATGCACGACGCTTTACTACCTATTTATTACATTGATTTGTTTTATGTTTTTTAGTCCAATTGAGCTTGATGTGATTCCCAACCCTGTTCTTTACTTATTAAAAACCATTTCCTTCGGTATCATTGAGCGGACAGATTTAATTTTTCTTAGCTTCTGGGTGTTTATTATTCTTGCCACATTGAGTAACTATCTGTACTTTTGTGCAAATGGCATTTCCAGTTTACTGAAGAAAAAGGATCACAAAAAATATGTTTATTGTTTCGCCATTCTGATATATGCGTCTAGCTGTTTTTTGGCAGTCGATAACTTTCGCATTCAGCGTTTCAATGATTTTACAACGATTGCTCAGTATTCGTTCATTTACACACTTCCAGCATTCATGGCGATCGTTATCTTTATCAAACAACGTAAAAAGAAGGTGAAATCACATGCGTCATAAATATGTCCTGACTCTCCTCATGTGCGTGTCTCTCACCATGATGCCTGGCTGCTGGGATCAAAACCTATTAAAAAACATCTCCCTTGTCCTTACTTCCGCCATTGATCAAGGGGAAGATGATAACGCAAAAGTATCGATTACCTACCGAAAAGTACAACAGTCTCAAAGTATGCAGCAAGGAAGTTCAGGTACTTATTCAACCACTGTACTGACAACCAATGCTCCAACTTTACGTAAAGCGGGAACAGACTTCGGCCGAATGGTTGACCAAAAGATTGATATGTCAAAAATGAGGATTTTACTGATCGGTGATGAATTCTCTCAAAATCAACTTCTTCCCTACTTAGACATGTTCTATCGCGATCCGAAAAGTCCTTTGCTTGCCAATTTAGCCGTTGTGAAAGGCGGTTCAAGCATTGATGTGATCAACAAATTACTAAAAGAACAGCTCATTGTCAGTGACTATTTAAACAATCTCATTACAACTGCCTCAAGAGGTTCACAAGTGACCGCTGGAAATATTCAAAGCATACGCTCAAAGATGCTCCAAACAGGAGAAGACTTTACCCTGCCTTTAATTGTATTTGATCAGTCTAAACAACTAATCAAAGTAGCAGGTGTGGCTTTATTCGATAATGAGAAAAAAACTGGTGAGCTTTATGGTCAAGATGCCATGCTTCTCAATCTCATGAATAATAAAATCGGGAAATATGCAAATTTCACTAAAAAGATCAGAAATGATATGGAGTTGAAGGGAAATAACTATATTACCATCCAAGTCACCGACTTAAAACGAGATATTCGTATTCTCAATTCTGATCATCGAAACGTGACAATTGGGCTAGATTTCGAATTCAAAACAGCTGTCGTTGAATATCCGAAAGACAATTTAGATAGTACGAAAAAGATCGATGAACTAAACAAACGATTATCAGCTATTTTCACAAAGGAAGCAGAAAAAGTAATCTCTGTTTTGCAGAAATCAAACTCCGACGTGTTAAGTCTTGGAAGAAAGTATCGCGTTAAAAATTATGATGAATATGTAAAAATGAATTGGAAAACTGATTATCCAAATGTAAAAATCATCCCAAAAATCAAAGTGAATATTACAGAAACAGGGATTACTAGTTAATAAAAGGAAGATAGCATCTTTCTTTTATTTTTTTATTTTTTTAAGATTGTCATTTTAATGCTTTCATGATAATCTATCTGTGTAAACGGTTACACATTCACGAAGGGAGGCACTCCATTGGCTACAATTAAAGATGTTGCAAAAGCTGCACAAGTGTCTGTTGCCACTGTTTCACGCGTGCTTAACGATACTGGATATGTCCATACAGATACGAAA
This sequence comes from Bacillus sp. NMTD17, assembly GCF_002998735.1. NCBI lineage: Bacteria > Bacillati > Bacillota > Bacilli > Caryophanales > Bacillaceae > Bacillus > Bacillus sp. NMTD17. The sequence goes on along the minus strand of NZ_PVRH01000001.1, from coordinate 449,003 downwards.
ACCCGCGTGACACAAGCGATGCAGGAGCTGAACTACTTTCCCAATGAAGTGGCTAGATCCCTTTTCAAAAGAGAATCACGCTTAATCGGTTTGATTTTACCTGATATTACGAATCCCTTCTTCCCTCAGCTCGCTAGAGGCGTTGAGGACGAAATTCATGCGCATGGTTTTCGATTATTATTCGGAAACAGTGATGAAGATCGAGAGAAGGAAATGGCCTATTTACAAACCTTTAAACAAAATCAAGTGGTCGGTGTCATCGCTGTCACAAACGAACCTGAATCAGATATATACAATGATGATGAATTACCGGTTGTGTTCTTAGATCGAACCGTTCCACATGCACCTTCTGTGTTTGCAGATGCTGCAGCTGGCGGGAAAATGGCCGCAATGGAATTAATCAGACGCGGCAGCCGGCAGATCACACTGCTAAAAGGACCTGCCCACCTTCAAACAGCGAGGCAGCGATTCAAGGGCGCACTCGATGTACTGACGGAAAAAGGAGTCGACTTTCATGTGATGTCTAATGCTTCATTTTCCTTTCAAGAAGCCCGCAAGAGCGCCAAGGCTCTTTTCCAGCTGTACCCTGAAACAGATGGCATCATTGCCAGCAATGACATCGTCGCAACAGCGGTCATACACGAAGCGCTTCGGATCGGAAAAGCCATTCCAGATGATGTTCAAATCATTGGGTTTGATGATATTCCGCAAAGCGAGCTGCTCTTCCCTTCCTTATCTACGATTAGGCAGCCTGCCTATGAGATGGGAAAAGAAGCGGCACAGCTGTTAATCAAAGCGATTCAGAAACAACCTATAGATCAACCAGTTATCCAAATGCCCGTCTCTTTTATTGAACGAGAGACCACAAGAAAGGTGGATTCACAATGAGTCATATTGTCGTAGTAGGAAGCTGTTCTATGGATTTAGTCGTCACATCGGATAAACGGCCAAATGCCGGTGAAACGGTGTTAGGCGAATCATTTAAAACCGTCCCAGGGGGAAAAGGCGCCAATCAAGCAGTCGCAAGTGCCAGACTCGGTGCAGATGTATACATGGTCGGCCGAGTCGGTGATGATGCTTATGGTCAGGATATTGTCAGCAATCTACAAGATCAAGGGGTCCGCACCCCATATATGAAACCGGTTACCGAAATGGAAAGCGGCACCGCTCATATCATTTTAGCAGAAGGTGATAACAGCATTGTCGTGGTCAAAGGAGCAAATGACGAGGTCACTCCTGACTATGTTAGAGAGGCACTTTCTACAATAGATGATATTGGGATAGTTCTCGTTCAGCAGGAAATACCTGAAGAAACAGTCGAAGCTGTCTGCTCCATTTGCAGTGACAAAGAAATCCCTGTGATTTTAAACCCTGCACCTGCCCGCAAAGTATCGCAGCAGGTTTTAGACCAGGCTGCCTATATTACACCGAATGAGCACGAAGCTGTTCTCATGTTTGATGGACTCCCAATTGAAGACGCCTTGCGTCAATACCCTAACAAATTACTCATCACAGAAGGGAAAAATGGGGTTCGATTTTTTGACGGATTGAAAGAAGTGCTAGTTCCAGGCTTTCCTGTTGAAGCAGTTGATACAACAGGAGCAGGCGATACCTTTAACGGAGCCTTGGCTGTAGCCTTAACAGAGGGCAAATCTCTCTATGACGCACTTGCCTATGCCAACCTTGCAGCATCAATGTCTGTCACAAAGTTCGGTGCACAAGGCGGCATGCCAACAAGAGAAGAACTGGAGAAAAAGAAATGAAAAAAAACGGCATCTTAAACAGTCATATCGCCAAGGTACTTGCTGACCTTGGTCATACAGATACAATCGTCATCGCAGACTGCGGTCTTCCTATTCCAGAAGGTCCAGTCAAAATCGACCTGGCGTTATCAATCGGCACACCGTCCTTTCAGGAGGTCACCTCCCTCCTTCTTCAGGAAATGGCGGTTGAACACATTACTGTGGCTAGTGAAATCAAAGAAGCCAATGAGCGAGATCATCTATTTCTAAAGAAAGCGTTCTCACAGCCATTACATGATGTAGACCACGAGACGTTCAAAAACATGACCAAGCAGGCAAAAGCAGTCATTCGCACGGGTGAAGCCACCCCATACGCAAACTGCATTCTTCATGCCGGTGTCATCTTTTAAAAGGAGGAGCCAGATATGAACATTGAGATGCATAACATCCATAAGGCCTTTGGAAAAAACACCGTTCTTTCCGGGGTCTCCTTTGACCTCGTCACAGGTGAGGTCCACGCGCTCATGGGCGAAAATGGCGCGGGAAAATCTACTTTAATGAACCTGCTCACAGGTCTTTATTCATTAGATCAAGGAACGATTCAAATCGACGGAAAAGAAACCGCTTTCAAAAATCCGAAGGAAGCGGAACAACACGGCATCGCCTTTATTCATCAGGAGCTCAACATATGGCCGGATATGACCGTCTTGGAAAACCTATTCATCGGGAAAGAAATCTATACGAAGTTTGGATTGCTAGACACAAAGAAAATGAAGGTTCTTGCCCAAAGCCAGCTGGACCGATTGTCTGTGAACCTCTCGCTTGATCAAGAGGCAGGCAGCTGCTCTGTTGGACAAAAACAGATGATTGAGATTGCAAAGGCATTAATGACTGATGCGAAGGTGATCATCATGGATGAGCCAACAGCAGCTCTAACAGACCGTGAGATTGAAAAGCTCTTTCAGGTCATTGAATCTCTCAAAAAAGAAGGCGTATCCATTGTCTATATTTCTCACCGTATGGAGGAAATCTTTGCGATCTGTGACCGGATTACAATCATGCGCGATGGGAAAACAGTCGATACGAAAGACATACCTGAAACGAATTTCCATGAGGTCGTTAAAAAAATGGTCGGCCGCGAATTAACAGATCGATACCCTGAGAGATTGCCTTCTCTAGGAGATATTGTCCTTGAGGTGAAGCAAGCGACAAGAAAAGGACAATTCCATGATATCAGTTTCTCAGTCAAAGCTGGAGAAATCGTCGGTGTTGCAGGCTTAATGGGCGCTGGCAGAACCGAAATGATGCGGTCGCTGTTTGGTCTTGATCCTCTTGATCAAGGTGAAATCTGGGTCCATGGGAAAAAGGCTGTCATTAAAAAACCAAGTGATGCCGTCAAGCTCGGCATCGGCTTTATCACAGAGGATCGCAAAGATGAAGGACTCATGCTGGATGCATCCATCCGAGAAAACATTGGACTGCCAAACTTAGAAAGCTTCTCTCCAAAAGGACTGATTGATAAGAAAAACGAACAGGATTTTGTCGACCTGCTCATCAAAAGACTGACAATTAAAACGGCTTCCTCTGAAATTTCTGCTCGAAGTCTCTCTGGTGGAAATCAGCAAAAAGTCGTCATCGCCAAATGGATCGGCATCCAGCCGAAGGTCTTAATTTTAGATGAACCGACAAGAGGTGTCGATGTCGGAGCGAAACGAGAAATCTACCAGTTAATGAATGAACTGACTGATCGAGGTGTTGCCATTTTAATGGTCTCCTCTGAGCTCCCAGAAATTCTAGGGATGAGCGATCGAGTGCTTGTCATTCATGAAGGAACCATCAGCGGAGAATTAAATAAATCAGACGCAACACAAGAACGAATTATGACACTAGCTACAGGAGGGAAGTAACATGAAACCACTTACTTCAAATGGACGATTTGACAACATCATGCAAAAGCTTGGGCCATTCTTAGGACTCATCATCCTTGTCGCCATTGTTTCTATTTTAAACCCAGCCTTTTTAGAGCCATTAAACATCTTAAACTTACTGAGACAAATCTCCATTAATGCCCTCATTGCCTTTGGAATGACGTTTGTTATTTTAACCGGAGGAATTGATTTGTCTGTCGGTGCCATTTTAGCACTTTCTAGTGCTCTGACTGCCGGATTTATCGTGTCTGGTATGGACCCGATTTTAGCTATTATCGTTGGCTGTATCATCGGCGCTATTCTTGGGATGGTCAACGGTCTTTTAATTACAAAAGGAAAAATGGCTCCTTTTATCGCAACACTTGCCACGATGACCATTTTTAGAGGATTAACACTTGTTTATACAGACGGAAACCCGATTACAGGACTCGGTTCTAACTATGCCTTTCAGTTATTCGGCCGCGGGTATTTCTTAGGCATTCCTGTTCCAGCAATCACGATGCTTCTCACCTTTATCGTACTTTGGGTGCTGCTTCATAAAACACCTTTCGGCAGAAGAACGTATGCCATCGGCGGAAATGAAAAAGCTGCGCTCATTTCAGGAATCAAAGTACCGCGCGTAAAAATTATGATCTATTCACTGGCAGGTTTCATGTCTGCTTTAGCGGGTGCCATTTTGACCTCTCGCCTAAACTCAGCTCAGCCAACAGCTGGCACATCCTATGAGCTTGATGCGATTGCTGCTGTTGTACTTGGCGGGACAAGCCTGTCTGGCGGAAGAGGGCGAATTGTCGGCACACTGATCGGGGTGCTCATCATCGGTGTCTTGAACAATGGTATGAACTTACTTGGTGTATCATCATTCTATCAATCTGTTGTGAAAGGGATTGTCATCTTGATTGCAGTCCTACTAGACAGAAAGAAATCTGCTTAAGGAGGCAGCTGCTATGAAAAAATATCTCATTCTCATTCTGACTCTCTCATTATTCATGCTTTCTGCCTGCTCGCTAGAACCGCCAGAGTGGGCCAAATCAACAAAAGATGGAAAGAAAAAAGACATCAAAATCGGGCTCTCGATCTCGACCTTAAATAATCCATTTTTCGTTTCTCTCAAAAATGGTGTGACGAAAGAAGCGAAAAAGCTCGGCATCGAAGTGGTCATTGCAGATGCACAAAATGATTCAGCTAAACAAACCAGTGACGTAGAAGATTTAATTCAGCAAGGGGTTGACGCATTACTCATCAACCCAGCGGATTCATCTGCTATCTCAACCGCTGTCGAATCAGCGAATGCTTCAGATATTCCTGTCATCACATTAGACCGTTCAGCAGAAAGCGGTAAGGTAGAAGCACTGGTCGCCTCAGATAACCTCAAAGGCGGCGAAATGGCAGCTAACTTTATCATCGACAAGGTCGGTAAAGGAGCAAAAGTCGCTGAACTAGAAGGTGTACCAGGCGCTTCCGCTACACGTGAGCGCGGAAAAGGATTCCATCAAATAGCGGATAAAGATCTAAAAGTGACAGCAAAACAAGCGGCTGACTTCGACCGGACAAAAGGACTGAATGTCATGGAAAACCTCCTTCAAGGAAACCCTGACATCAAAGCCGTTTTTGCCCATAATGATGAAATGGCACTTGGCGCTCTAGAGGCGATTCAAAGCTCTGGAAAAGACATTCTCGTCGTTGGCTTTGACGGAAACGAAGATGCACTCAACTCGATCAAAGCAGGAAAACTATCTGCCACAGTCGCCCAGCAGCCAGAGCTGATCGGAAAAATGGCAGTCGGCGCTGCAAACGACGTCCTAAAAGGGAAAAAAGTAGAAAAGAACATCGCAGCTCCACTGAAACTAGAACAGAAAAAATAAACACAAAACCCCCGATAGCTCTCGGGGGTTTTTCCTATTATTCCGGTCTTTTCAACACAAATGACGTCCCTAAATGGGCGTAATCATTTCCCGCTAAACGGGCGACTGGCTTTAGTTCATGAGTCGAAACATATCCTTTTTCTGCATCATACACTTCCTCATCTAAATGCGCACACACAACCCGGCCAATGATATGATCGACCGTGATCTCTCCTTCATCATTTTGAAAGGTAAGATGCTTTTCAAGCTGACATTCAAAGCGAATACGTGCTTCCTGAATTCCCGGCACTGACACGACATGGCTCTTTACTTGATGAAGACCGGTTCGATCCAGCTCACTCTCTTCCTGTGGCAGCATAGCAGCTGTTTCGTTTATATCTTCTATTATCGCTTCATCACTCGCATGGACCACAAATTCTCCCCTGTCAATCATATGCTGCGCTGTATCTTTCATCTGACCTTCGCGTCGTCCGATAGAAACTGCGAGGAGCGGCGGGTGTCCGCTGATGACATTAAAGAAACTAAATGGTGCGGCATTGACGACATCATCTTTAGACAGACTTGTAATAAACGCAATCGGTCGTGGAACAATAGAGCCCGATAATAATTTATATGCTTCTTTTCTTGATAGCTGATCCATTTGCAACGTAATCAATTCAGACACGCCTCCTTTTGGTGTATCGACATCATACCATACCCCTTTTTTCTATGCCTCTGATTCCGGCTCGGTGCGATGCAGGATATGGTGGACAAGATGAAATAAAGCAGGATTATGATTCTCTCGTCTATAGGAAATCGTCCATTCCGCCAGAAGCTGTTCACCTTCAATGGACCGATATACAACATCTAGATTAAATAAACGCCGGGCTGATTTTGGAATGACCGCAATACCGATACCAGCTGTGACAAGGCCAATAACCATTTGATATTCCGCTGCTTCCTGCACAATATTCGGAGAAAATCCGTACTTTTCACATAGCAGGACAAAGTGTTGATAAAGGGACGGCCATGATTCCTTTGATAAAGAAATGATCGGTTCATGCCGGATATCTTCGATCGTGACCGCCTCTTTTTTCGCCAGCGGATGATTTTTCGGAATCGCAAAAATACATTCACTTTGCTTCATCAAACGGCTGACAAGTTCTTCATGCGGAGATGTAGGATGTAAAAAACCGATATCAATCTCCCCATTTAAAAGCGCCCCTAGCTGCTGCGGAACAGAAAGCTGCTTCAGCTCAATACTGACAGAGGGATACAGCTCTCTGAATTCGCGTACAACTGGCGGCAGAATATCATACGTCGCTGTTCCAACAAACCCTATGATGATTTTCCCCAGCTCTCCTCTTGCTGTATGCCGTGCATGATCAACGGCTTTATCAAGCTGCTGCAGCACACCACGCACCTCATGTAAAAAGACCTTTCCAGCAGCTGTTAACTCCACCACTCGCTTCGACCGGTGAAACAAAGGAAACCCCAATTCTTCTTCAAACTGCTTAATTTGCTGACTAAGTGGAGGCTGTGTCATATTCAACCGTGCGGCTGCTCTGCCAAAATGCAGCTCCTCCGCTACTGTGACAAAATACTGCAAATGTCTCAGTTCCATCCTTTCACTCCTCGCACACTTATTCGTGAAACATATTAAAACCACGTTAAACATATATTGGAAAATTTTCTTTTTGAAATGTATAGTAAATCATATCATGAAAATATATTTTCATAAAAAATTTTACTTGCCGAAAGGAGTGCGGGGTAAATGAATTCTCAAGCACAACCCCTAACAAGACGAGGAGCAGAATTGATTGTCGATACGCTGATTGCTCAAGGTGTGACCCATGTTTTTGCGATTCCAGGTGCAAAAATTGATGCCGTATTTGATGTATTAAAAGACAGAGGTCCAGAACTTGTCCTATGCAGACACGAACAAAATGCAGCCTTTATGGCAGCCGCTGTCGGCCGCTTAACCGGCAAACCAGGTGTTTGTCTCGTCACATCAGGTCCTGGCGCATCTAATTTAGCAACAGGTCTATTAACAGCCAATACAGAAGGTGACCCTGTTGTCGCAATCGCTGGAAACGTCATTCGTGCGGATCGGCTGAAACGAACACATCAATCACTCGACAATGCGGCATTATTCAAACCAGTCACAAAATACAGTGTTGAAGTACAAGACGTTCATAATATACCTGAAGCCTTAACAAATGCTTTTCGCGCGGCACAAAAGGGGCAGGCTGGAGCAGCATTTATCAGCTTTCCACAAGATGTCGTGACAGAACACACCACACAAACACCAGTGTCTGCTCACCCTTCTCCAGAACTAGGTCCTGCACCGGATGCTCTCATCAGTTCGGCCATCGCCAAAATTCAAAATGCACACTTACCTGTTGCGATTGTGGGAATGAAAGCAAGTCGTCCAGCTGCTGCAAACGCCACTAGAACATTATTGAAAACACTTGGGATTCCATTTGTCGAAACGTACCAAGGAGCCGGCGTTCTCTCAAGAGAGCTTGAGTCTCAATATGTAGGCAGAATCGGCTTATTCCGGAATCAGCCGGGGGATCTACTCATTGAACAAGCAGATGTCCTTTTGACCATCGGCTTTGATCCAATCGAATATGATCCGAAGCATTGGAATATTCAGCCGCAGCAGCGCCAGATCATCCATGTGGATGACATGCAGGCAGATATTGATCATTTTTATGAGCCAGCGCTTGAGCTTGTAGGCAATATAGCTGAAACCGTTAAACATCTAGCCCATGACAGTGTTCCACTTTCTCTATGCAAAGAACAAATTGATTTAGTCACTGAATTACAGGAGCTGTTAAGCGACATTGAAAAAGCACCAGAAAGAGACAGTCATCTATCTCACCCGCTGAATGTCATTCATACATTAAGACGCCTAATTCCTGATGACACGAAGGTCACGTGTGATATCGGATCTCACGCGATTTGGATGTCGCGTCACTTCCGCGTCTATGAGCCGAACACATTCCTGGTGAGCAACGGAATGCAAACATTAGGCGTCGCCTTACCATGGGCAATTGCGGCTTCCATACTGAATCCAGATGAAAAGATCATTTCGGTCTCAGGTGATGGCGGTTTTCTCTTCTCTGCAATGGAGCTTGAAACAGCCGTCCGCATGAAAACAAATCTCGTTCACCTTGTTTGGAATGACAGCACATACGACATGGTGGCGTTTCAGCAGGAAATGAAATATGACCGCACATCCTGCGTTGAATTCGGACAGATCGACTTAGTGAAATATGCGGAAAGCTTTGGAGCGACTGGATTACGGGTTAACTCACCTGAAGAGCTTTCAACTGTCCTTCAAAAGGGTATAAACATAGAAGGACCCGTTATTATTGATATTCCGATTGACTATCAAGACAACCCAGACCTCGCCAGTCAAAAATGGCCAGAAGTCTTTCGTGAAAAACACACATTGAACGTCAGATAAGATGTCCATACATTACATCAAAGGAGTGAGCGGATATGGGTATGATGCACCCAATGAATCAACAGAACGACACAAGACAACATGACAAACAGCAAGAGGTTTATCAAGTATCGACGATGACCTCTTTGCTGGAAGCCGTATATGATGGAGATTTCTCCCTTGCACATATTCCCAAGCACGGTGATTTCGGCATTGGTACATTCAATCAATTAGATGGAGAGCTGATCGGCTTTGACGGCGCATTTTATCGACTGCGCTCGGATGGAACAGCGACACCGGTTACCGATCAAGACTATTCACCATTCTGCTCTCTAGCATTCTTTGAAACAGATATCGTTCATCGAATTGATGCAACCATGACGTCCAAAGAGCTAGAAGAAGAAATCGACCGCATTTTACCTAGTAAGAATGTTTTTTATGCGATCCGCATTGATGGATCATTCAAAAAGGTTCAAACACGTACGGTCGAAAAACAGGAAAAACCTTACGTTCCGATGGTGGAAGCAGTCAAGTCACAGCCTATTTTCGATTTCGAGGATATTCAAGGAACGATCGCTGGTTTCCGTACACCGCAGTACGCACATGGTATTGCGGTGAGTGGATATCATCTTCATTTCATTGATGATGATCGAAGTGTCGGCGGACACGTATTTGATTACACCGTTGATCAAGTGACCATCCGCATTTCTCAAAAACGTCATATGAATTTACATCTGCCAAATACGCAGGAATTCTTCCAAGCAGACATTGATCGAGCTGACCTTGCACAACAAATTGCCAGTGCGGAAAGCAGCCCAGATCAATAAAATGAAGACACCCCGTTGATTCCGGGGTGTCTTTTTATGCAAAAAGATTATTTATCACTCCATGATATTTCATTTCGTTAGTAAATTGAAATTCATTCATTCTATTCGTAACGAAATATGATAAAATACCAACAGAAGAAAGGTGGTTATACGGTGTCAAACGACTATAGCATTCCGAACCTAACATTAGATGAAAGGGATAAACAAATTTTATCCCTATTACACGAGGACGGGCGTATGTCCTATACAGATCTCGGGAAACAAGTCGGTCTTTCACGTGTAGCTGTGCAAGCCCGCATTCAGCAGCTGATTGAAGCAGGCGTCATTGAACGATTCACCACTGTGATTAACCCTGCTAAGATCGGCATTCACGTCTCTGTCTTCTTTAATGTAGAAGTGGAACCGAAATTTTTAGAAGCAGTAGCCCTTCAACTTGAGCAGGAAACAGCTGTCACAAGCCTTTATCACATGACAGGGCCAAGCAAGCTGCATATGCATGGCATTTTTCAAAATGAACAGGAAATGGAGGCATTCCTGACAAAAAAGCTATACCCGCTAGAAGGCGTCGTGAGTGTGGACTGCCAAATGCTCATTAAACGATACAAAAGCCGAATGGGCATGAAATTGTAGACAGGAGTTGAAGCACTTGCAATCATATATTGAACTCATCATCGCTATGGTGCGAACCGGTATTCTCGGTTTTGGCGGAGGCCCTTCCGTCATACCGCTCATTCGCCATGAAGCGGTGGTGAAATATCAATGGATCAATGATGACGAGTTTGGAGAAACACTCGCCATCGCCAATGCATTACCAGGTCCGATCGCGACCAAAATGTCGGCATATCTCGGCTATCGATTGAAGGGCGTATCCGGCGCAATTGTCGCAACAGCTGCTCATATTTTACCGACATGTCTCGCCATGGTGGCACTCGTCACACTTGTCAGCGTCTTAAGCTCCTCACAAATCATTCAAAATATGATTGGCGCCGTGACACCAGTTATTGCCGTCCTGCTCGGGATCATGGCATACGAGTTTGGACAAAAAACGATGAAAGGCTTCGGAATGATCTTCGGTATCGCTCTATTCCTTCTTGCCTTTATCGGACTGCAGGTGCTGTCCATTCATCCAGGAATCATTGTCATCATCTTTTTATTCTATGGCGCCTTTCATTTCAAACTGAAACAACGCTGGAATCGAACAAATAAAGAGAAAGGAGTGTCTTCATGATGCTGATTCTCTTTTTATTCTGGGCATTCTTCTTGTCCAATCTATTAGGATATGGCGGAGGGCCTGCATCCATCCCGCTCAATTATGAAGAAATCGTCAATCATTTTCATTGGATGACGAACGAAGGGTTCTCCAATATGCTTGCATTAGCCAATGCACTGCCAGGACCAATTGCTACGAAGATCGCGGCATATGTAGGCTATGACGTCATGGGCTGGCCGGGCTTTATCGTGGCACTGCTTGCAACTGTACTGCCATCAGCCATTGGATTGATTTTATTGCTCAAGCTGATTGACCGCTTTCGCCAATCCCCTGTCGTAAAAGGCATGACCTTATCCGTACAGCCCGTCATTGCGATGATGATGCTTTTATTAACATGGGAAATCGGCGAAGATGCAGTGAAAGCCATCGGCTGGACGCAATCATTCGCCATTGCCGCGATCTCCTTTTTCTTTATGACCAAATTCAAAATGCACCCCGCCTTTCTCATTGTGGCTGCCTTTTTATATGGCGGATTCATTCTGCCGCATTAAAAAAACCGATAACATGGCCTGTTATCGGTTTTCTTTTACATATAAATTGGAGAAACCGGTCTGCGCCCAATCGAATGATACTCGATCCCTGCTTGTTCTGCCGATTCAAGCGTGTGACAGTTTCGCCCATCAAAAATAAGCGGCTGTCTCATCCATTCCTTGTAGGACGTGAGCGGAAACGTCTGAATCTCCGTCCACTCTGTTAATATACAAACTGCATGGACATCCTTTATCGCTTCTTCAATCGTTTGAGCAAACAAGACTTGATCCGGCAGTTCACGAGCGGCATGACGTGTAGCAACAGGATCATAAGCCACAAGCTCCGCGCCTAATTGATGGAGTTCATGAGCGATCGGAACCGACGGCGCCTCCCTCATATCGTCTGTATTCGGTTTAAAGGACAGGCCAAGAAGCGCAATTCGCTTCCCTTCAAGATTTGCCCCCAGTCTCTCCTGAATGCTTCGGATAAAACCAGCTCGCTGCTCATTGTTTACTTTAATGACAGCCTTTAGCAGCTCAAAATCGTGGGACACATGCCCTGCGATTTGGACAAGTGCATTTGTATCCTTTGGAAAACAAGAACCTCCGTAGCCAATCCCCGCCTTGAGAAACGAAGAACCGATCCGCTGATCGAGCCCCATTCCCCGCGCAACCCATTCAACATCAGCACCTGTTTTTTCACAAATGGAAGCAATCTCATTCATAAAGCTGATTTTAGTCGCAAGAAAAGCATTTGATGCATACTTGATCATTTCGGCACTTTTTCGGTCTGTTTTGACCACTGGCAGGTGGAAATCAGCATACATCTCCTCTAGCTGGTCTAATACGGCTTTTGTTTCAGCCCCAATGACAAGCCGATCTGCCCTCAAAGTATCTGAAATGGCAGAGCCTTCCCGTAAAAATTCTGGGTTAGATGCAATAGATAACGGCTCATTCCGTCCTAATTCTTGATGTATCATCTGATCGATTTGATCACCCGTTCCGACAGGCACCGTACTTTTCACCACAAGAACCGCACCTGATTTCGCTTTTGTGCCCATCTCCTTTGCAGCCCGAAACACATACTGTAAATCAGCTTGGCCGTCTGCCTGCTGCGGGGTGCCGACCGCAATCATTAACACATCAGCCCGCGGGTAGGCTGCCGCTCCATTTATGTAAAATTGAATTCGTCCTTGCTCAAGATTGCGTTTCAGCAATTCTTTTAATCCTGGCTCATACATTGGTGGATGTCCTTGTTTCAGCTGCATGACCTTTTTCCGGTCAATATCAATACACGCCACATTGTGCCCTGCCTCCGCTAAACACACACCTGTGACCAACCCCACATATCCACAGCCTGCAATTGCAATATTCATGACACCATCAGCTCCCCATACGCCTTATGCTTGTAATGACATCGTATGCCGGGAGCTTTCGTTCCATTCATAAAAGCATACAAAAACCCCCTGCCATCACTAGCAGGGGGTCACTTTTATGAAACAAGACCATTTCGAATATGAGCAATCAGATTTTCAAGCATTTCTTTTGTGGTGACATCATTTGAATTCTCACCAATATCATGAGCGTACATCAAAATTTTTAAAAACTCTTCTTGATTTAAACCCTTATTGTCCATGTCTGTATCCTTTCGATTCCACTAATTTCATTATTATATGCTGTATGGTTGGTTTATGCAATACTCTAATACATCATTCGACAGCTTTTGAAATTTATGACCATTTTCATGAAAAACTTTTTTATAAATCACCATTGAGCTATAATAAAAGAATTGGAATCTTTTACTTGGTTAGGAGCGGATCAAATGCTTCAGCACAACATCAACGAAGAAGAAATCAAACAAACAGCCGAACAGCTCAAAGAACTTCTTCCTGCAACAGATGAAAACAAACAACTCATCAAAAAAGCATTGATTACTTATAGACAGGACAGTGTATATCGTCTCAAGCAAGAATCTGATACGGAATGGTCAGCTTATGTACATGATGTCGTGGCAGCAAGAGTCCACCTTCATGTGCTGTTTCCTGTGAGAAGCAGCTGCTCATGTCCGGCAGATGGACTTTGTAAACACATTCTCGCTGTCTTCTTTTCGCTATACGCTCAAGTAGAGAGTGTGACCGGATTTACAGAAAATTGGTCAGAAAAGGATGAATTACAACGTAGCAAAGAATTGATTCGCCAGCACTTCCAAGTGAAGCGCCCAGACGAACAATCACTCCAAAGCTGGCTGAATTTTTTCCAAGAGGAATTTAACCTCTGGCTGAAACGGACACCAAAGCACCAGCAAACACCGCAGCATTTGTATTACGGCTATTTATCAATCCTAAAAAAACACGCACCTCATTCACCTGAATTCAAGAGTTTGTATGCGATTCATACCTCAATCGATGTGTGGTTAAGGATTCATCAATTGATCGACCTCGACCGGCTTGATGCCGAGAAGGATTTTTATTCCATGAATCCATATGTAGAACAGCTCATGAACACCATTTTCGATTCAGTGGATCACTTGAAGACATACGCCCTTTCCTTTTCCCTCGATCCGTTTCTTGAAAACACACCAACTGCCGTTCGGGCACTTCTTCAAATAAACGGACCTTTCCAGCATGAACGAGTAGCGGTCTTTATGGAGATTTGGGGCACCATATTAAATAGAGGGAAATGGGTTAAAAAAGAAACAGAATTACTGAAGAACGCTCAGCAGCAAGAACAAACGGTTGAACGTACCATCGGGCTGATGCACATGGATTATTTACAGAAAGAAGACGAAAGCCTCTTTCAGCAATTACAGCTGCTCAATGCAGATATGCTGCCAAATGTGCTCAATTGGCTGAAGGATCTCACAAACCGCAAGGACTGGAAGCGGCTCAAGCTCTGGTATCATGAGATCACCTATATTTTAGAGGAATATTGCCAGCTCGACCTTTCCTATAGAGAACTGCGAGGAGCCGTCAGTGATTTCTTCTTTTATTTAGACGCATACTTTAAGCAGACGAAGGATCATCATTTATATGAACGCTACCTCCAAATCTGCATGCCCTATGCGTTTACTGAATATAGTCAGCTATTATATGCACAGCAGCGTTATGCAGAATGGATTGAGATTCACAGCCTTGTTGGTTTCTCCATCAGTGAACTGGAGAAGGATCTGATCAAACAAATTGCAAAAGAGGAGCCTGAAGCGCTCATTCCATCGTACCACCGTGAAATCTCACTGCTTCTCGATCAAAAGAATCGAAGTGCTTATCGAGAATCTGTGAAAATGCTAAAAAAACTACGCACCCTTTATCATAAAACGAAAAAAACCGCGATTTGGGAAAGATATGTCAAGCAGCTGCAGGATTCAACGAAACGGCTGCGTGCGTTCCAAGAGGAAATGAAGAAAGGAAAATTAATTGATGACACGCCATAAACAAATTGTCATTCATGCAGAACAAACAGAAGATTTCTCTTTCACCATTTCAGCGCAAGCAGAGGACGGACACCCTGTTCCACTTAATGAAATGAAGAGGCAGCTTTTCCAATGGCACGCATCGTCTTTTTACGGAACATTTTTAGAAGATGTGAGCTTTATTGGCACACCTGCCTTCCTGTTAAGCCCTTGGATGACCGTTGAATTGTTAGGAAAAAATTCATTTAATACCTTTAGTCATGTGACATTAACGGATGAAACGGAACCACTGATGAAGACAGCCTCCACCATTTACGAATTCATCGAGGACGAAGATTTCATTCCCGATTACGAGGCGTGGACAGAAGGTGTGCTTCGGTTTAAAGACAAAGAAGGACTATTAGATGGCTATACGGCTGATTGGTTCTCCTTTGCCGTACAGGATTACATTCAATATGATGATGCCTTGCAGCACAAATGGAACCGCATGACAGCACAATCGCCTGCGCTCTCATCCTTCCAAGGACACTTTTTAGATGAGCAGGATTTCTTGGAGACGATTGGCTGGATTGATGACGAGACGCCTTTCACTGTCGGCTTGCGCTTAAATGAACCGGATTTCGACGGAGATGATTGGAAAATCGAATTGTTTTTGCGTGATAAGAAAAACAGCGACCTTCACTTTTTTGAGGGTATCCGTTCATTGAAAAGGTCTTGGCATCCGTATCAAGATAAAATCTCAAGAGAGCTGGAGCGATTCAGTCAAATTGTACCTTGGCTCTCTTTCACATCTGGCACCACGCTCATGTCAGAAGACGAAGCATGGCTCTTCCTGTCTGAAGCAAGTGAAACACTTGTGAATATGGGCATTGAGATCCTGCTCCCATCGTGGTGGCAAATCGTCAAAGAAAGCACCATGATGCTAAAAGCAAGGATTTCCTCTACCCCGCGAGGCGAGTCGCATGTCGGAATGGATGCCTTGATGGACTTTAATTGGCGCTTTGCTACAAACGGCATCGAGCTGACAGAAGATGAGTTCAACGAGCTTGTCCAAAGTAAACGGCGCCTTGTCAACATTCGAGGGCAATGGATCAAAATCGATCCAACCTTCATCCAGCAAATGAAAAAATGGATGGAGCGCGCCGAAAATGAAGGGCTGCACATGTCTGATATTTTGTCACGCGAGCTGGCAGATCAAGAAGCATCCTCTGAATCGATACCAGAACTGCTAGACAGCTCAGCGTTTGCACATATTCAATTTGAACTTTCGTCTCAATTAAGAAGACTTGTCCATCAGTTAAATGATACGCATGAGCTGCCTTCCTACGAAATGAGTGAGTCCTTCAAAGGCACACTAAGGCCGTATCAGCAGCATGGTGTCAACTGGCTGTTATTTTTAAGATCTCATGGATTCGGGGCTTGTTTAGCAGATGATATGGGCCTTGGAAAAACGATTCAAATGATTGCGTATTTCACATATCTGAAAGAGCAGAAGCAAAATGCCGCTCCATCTCTCATCATTGCGCCGACCTCTGTTTTAGGAAACTGGCAGCGAGAGCTTGAAACCTTCGCACCACATTTGAATGTCGCTCTGCATTACGGGCCATCGCGCCCTCAAGGGGAACACTTTACAAAGGCATACGAGTCAACAGATATTGTCCTGACGTCTTATGGACTCTCACATTCTGATCGTGATGAATTAACGTCAGCAAAGTGGGATACGATTTGTTTAGACGAAGCCCAAAACATCAAAAACGCCCATACGAAACAATCGAGAGCGATCAGACAGCTCAAAGGGCAGCATCACATTGCCCTTAGCGGGACACCTATGGAAAACCGTTTGACAGAGCTTTGGTCCATTTTCGACTTCGTCAACAAAGGATATCTCGGCAGCCTGACGAGCTTTCATAAGAAGTTCGTCCTGCCGATTGAAAAAGACCGTGATGAAAAAAGAATTGAACAGCTGCAGCAGCTGATAAAGCCCTTCCTATTAAGAAGAACAAAGCAAGATGAAGAGGTCGCCCTGAACCTGCCTGAGAAACTCGAAGAAAAAGAATTCATTCCGCTATCCGCTGAGCAGGCTTCTTTATATGAACAGCTCGTGAAGGATACATTCGAACACATGGCTTCGTTAACAGGAATGCAGCGGAAAGCCATTATTTTAAGTATGCTCGGCAGACTCAAACAGATTTGCGATCACCCGGCTCTCTATTTAAAAGAGAGTGGAACAGATGTGAAACTGCTGAAACGTTCATTAAAAATGGATAAACTCGCAGAGCTGTTAAAAGCAATACATGAGCAAGGAGAAAGCTGCCTCATCTTTACGCAGTATATTGGAATGGGGAACATGATCAAGCAGCTGGCGGAAAAGAT
The DNA here is from genome assembly GCF_002998735.1 of Bacillus sp. NMTD17. Lineage (NCBI taxonomy): Bacteria > Bacillati > Bacillota > Bacilli > Caryophanales > Bacillaceae > Bacillus > Bacillus sp. NMTD17. Next base: position 431,686 of record NZ_PVRH01000001.1, on the reverse strand, counting down.
GTTTGGAGAACCAGTTCAATTTTTAAATGGCAGTCTGTCAAAACAGGAGCGGGATAAAATGGTGGATCGCTTCCAGAAGAAAGAATTCAACATCTTAATTCTCTCTTTAAAAGCAGGAGGAACAGGACTTAACCTAACTGCCGCAAACCATGTCATTCACTACGACAGATGGTGGAATCCTGCTGTGGAAAACCAAGCGACAGACCGTGCTTATCGGATCGGACAAAAACGATTTGTTCACGTCCATAAGATGATCACAACGGGCACGATTGAGGAAAAAATCGATCAAATGCTCGAAACAAAACAAACGTTAAATGATCAAATTATCCAAAGTGAAAGTTGGATTACTGAGCTATCGACGAACGAACTAGAAGATTTATTCACATTAAGTGCGGCCGCTCAATCATCTTAATCCCAGCAAAAAGAGGACTTTTCTCAAACATGATGAAAAGTCCTCTTTTTTCATTTCATATGAACATAGGTTAAATGTACAGCTTTTTCAATGCAGATTTCACGTTCATATACGTATTCAATTCACGGAAGTCCTCTCTCATTTCTCCCATTTTCATCGCAAGATTCGGTTTAATTCCTGTCACAATGAGTTCAGTACCAGTCATTAAAATTAAATCGTTCAGCTTAAAAATTGCATCTGCCACAAATGAATCCACTTCTAATAAACCAGACAGATCGACAATAAAATAATCGTCCTTGGATTGAGAGATATAGGTGGAGACTGTTGAGATAATTTTATGAAATCTTGGCGCTGTTAACGTACCAATGATCGGTAACACAGAAATACCATCTTTCACAGGAACAATTGGAACAGAAATATTCAGCACTTCATCAATCGATTGCTCAAGAAGCTCCTGCTGTTCCTTCTCTTTCGTGACATCTTTTTGCAGACCAACGAAATAAAGACGTTTTCCTTCATTTTCGTCAATCCAAAGAGGAGCCACACTTAGCTCATTCCAAAACATCTGTCCAGATTTTTTATAATTTTTCAGCTGAACAGTGACAGCTTCTTTGTTCTCAATAGCTGTTCTAATTTGATTGAGAGCGATTTGCTCGGTTTCATTTCCTTGAAGGAAACGACAATTCTTCCCCAATACCTCGGGTTCTTGATAGCCTGTCATATCTAAAAAGCCCTTGTTCACATATATTAAAGGATTATCAGGTAAAGACGGGTCCGTCACCGTCAGGCCAACCTGAGTATAATCTAAGGCTTCCTTGATTAAATGCAGATTTTCGGACTTATAAGATTCCAGCGCCATTCGTTTACTCTCCTTAATTTCTTACAAGCGGGTTATGTTCATAATTAAATTATATGATGTTCCACATCAGGTGTAAATAGAAGTAGTTCTGAATTCCTCTTTTGTAGAATGCGCTTTATCCTATGTGATTTATACAACGACATCCGATTCATCTATTTCAAAAGGTGTCGAATCATATGCGCCACACCATGTTCATCATTTGTTAACGTGACATGATCAGCGATTTCCTTCATATCCTGTCTCGCATTGCCCATCGCAACCCCAACACCAGCTGCTAGAAGCATCGATTCGTCATTTAAACTGTCTCCTACAGCCGCTGTCTGGCTTAAAGGAATACCAAGTCGTTCTGCCAGCCTTGTTAATGCCTGCCCTTTAGATGCTTCCTTTGAACCAATTTCAAAGTTATGATCGGCTGAACTAACCATTGTGACATCTGAATCATCACCAAACATATCCCATCCTGCCTTCAATCTGTCTTCAAAGAAAGAGAAACCTAAGATATTGTAGAATGAAAGCTTTCGATCCTCACGGAACAATTCTTTATATGTATCAATATAAGAAAAACCTGACTGACTGTATTGAACTTCTGCCGCTTGTTTTAAAATATTTCGATCCGTTTTTGGATTAGCACTTTTTAAGCGGTCCATTTCAATCGCAAGAAGCTCTCTGCCGCGATTCGGTGTGAAAATGGCTTCGTTTGTAAAAACTTCATAATAATAGTCACGTTCTTCAAGCCATGACAATATATGTTTGGCCTTTTCTTCGTGTAAAACAGCTGAATGGTACACTTGTCCAGCCGGATCATGAATCACAGCTCCATTGGCACTAATCACCCATGTATTCATACCAAGCTGATCAAAAATAGACCTCACATCAAAATACGCTCTTCCTGTTGAAACGACAACTTCCATTCCATTCGCCGCTGCTTCCTTTAATGCCTGCTCATTTTCCCGACTCACTTTGTGTTCACTGTTCAATAAAGTTCCGTCTAAATCCGTTGCGATCAATTGAATGTTTGTCATCGTTCTCTCCTTTTTGTCTCCATTTTCGGCTATCATACTGCTGATAAAATCCATCATCATTATGAAATGAGTATCCACTATTTGCAAGAGGTGATCGGTTTATCAGTGAATAAAAGGGTACCCGGCCACGCTACATGACCGGATACACACAAGGGGATTTACAGGGGACACATGACCTATACAAAGAAGCTATGGTTCTATTACGCAGTGTTCTTATGCACAAGGCAGCGTCTATCAGCTTTAGCTAGAGGGGGGCTGTCAGATGCTAGACGTTACCTTTTGTTTCAAACCGTACCTCCTTTCCTTTCAACTGCCCTTAGTCTACTGAGAAAGGTCGTATGTGACAAAACATGAAAATGACAAAATGATCTCTCAAATTCTCTATTTCCTCTTTAATTTCTGTTTTTTACCGCTTGAGTATAAAACATCATCTTGTTTTGTTTGATGAAAAACTTATTTTTCATAAATTGATAAAAAACGTCTGAATGAATCCAATTACTAGAAGGCATGTGAATATAATCAGCACCGTCCCACGCAAACCAATAAAAACAAAGCTGTCCGTCATGAATTGACAATTGAAATTCAAAGCAGTCCATTTGATCCTCGGTGACGTATTGAAACGTGAGTGACTCGCCTTCTTCCATGTACACATCACAAAATGAAAGAATGTCTCCCCACGAATAAACGCGCATTGTGCTCTTTGCCTTCTCCTCGCCAATATGTATGTTTCGCAATTGATAGGACTCCATAAAACATCTCCTTTCACTCATATGCAGCTCGTTCTAAGCAGGCAGCGGTTTCATTTATAAAGATGTTGTATGCTATAATAATACTTACGAATAATGAACGCTTGTGAGGTGATAAATATGAAAACCTTTAGGCTGATTGATTTAAAAATCGAACTTGATCCAAAGCAAGATAAAATGTCCAGCATTCCCCTTCGTGACGGTTTAATCATTAATAAAGAAGATGGTGAAAATCACTGGATGATCGAGGCACTCATTCCAAAGAAACATAGACAGGTGTTTGAGGTGCTTTTTCAACAGCACACTGAAGTGAAGATTCTTGTGACAATCACAAAAGAAAACAACCGCCCTGTTCATCTATCTGTCCAAGTCAAAAACATTGTTGCTTTAGAAGAAAACATTTCTGTGCTGCTCGATGGTAAAATGATTACAAACCGTTACAGAACAGAAACCGAAGAAGTACTAAAAGACCTCGTCAAAGAGGGGCTTTCCGGAGAAAAACTGCTGGATGCATTTAAACAAAACACATAAAAAAGAGCGGGATTAGCCGCTCTTTTTCTATTGCACATCTTTCGATTGGCTTTGATTTTTCAATAGATCTCTAATTTCAGTTAGTAAAACTTCCGTTTGATCCGGCGTTTCTACAACCTCTTCTTCCTCTACCTTTTTCCGTTTTAATTTATTCAAATAACGAATAAAGATAAAAATGGAAAACGAGATAATCAAGAAATCAATCACTGTTTGAATGAAGCTCCCATATAAAATTTGAGCAGATCCGATCTTAATAGATAGACTGCTAAAATCATGTCCCCCAATAATAATACCGACGAGCGGCATGATCAAATCATTCACAAGAGAAGTGACAATTTTGCCAAATGCTCCCCCAATGATGACACCTACAGCCAAGTCAATGACATTTCCCTTGACTGCAAATTCTCTAAATTCTTTCAGCATCTTTTATCACCTTCATCTTTTTTTGTCTAATATGACGTTTTTTTGTCAAAAATGCAAGTCCTGATCCGTTCAGGCTGGTCGTTTCCATATAAAAAGCGATTCATCCTTGATGAACCGCCAGGCAAATCATGATACTTTAGGACCGATAGAAAATGTTAGTTCTGCTTCACATGCAACTTCGCCATCTACTGTAGCTACTGCTTTTCCTTTTGCAACCGGACCTCGGAGACGCGTCACTTCTACCTCTAAACGAAGCTGATCGCCAGGCTTCACCTGTCTTTTGAAACGGCAGCCGTCAATTCCTGCAAACAAACCAATTTTCCCTTTGTTTTCTTCTTTACCTAACATAATCACCCCAAACACCTGTGCAAGTGCTTCTACAATAAGCACACCCGGCATGACTGGGTATCCTGGGAAATGACCATTAAAAAATTCTTCGTTCACTGTGACATTTTTAATCCCAACCGCTCTTTTCTCTCCCTCAACCTCTAAAATACGGTCGACCAATAAGAATGGATAACGGTGTGGAATAATGTCTTGAATTTGCTGAGCATCAAGCATATCTTGATCTCTCCTTTTTTCTATATCGATGATCTTCATTTGATTCCTATAGAAGTATATTATGAATGCTCGTATTTTTCAACGTCCGCTCTGCATATATGGTAAAAAATAGAATATATCATTACCTATTGTCATCAAATATAATCCACACTACACTCATTGTTTTTTCACAAATATGGTAATATATATTACATCATTGATTGAATAAGAGGGTAAAAATGAATTTTATGAGTGATAAATCCATTAAAAAACTTCTCCATTCGTGGTATACAATGCTGAAGCATCGACATTTTTCGAAGGCTGAAGAAATCAAAACAACTCTATTAAAGCATAAACGTAAAATATCAAAAAAACAGGAACTCTATTTACATTATCAGCTGATGCTTTTTCGCCATCAGCTCTGGATGAATCAGACAGAGGACCTAGAAAAAATCAAACATGAACTGATGCAGCACAAAGATGATATGAACGAAGAACTGGCCTATTACTTTTACTTCTTTCTAGGGCTCTACGAAGCTTTAAACAGCGATCAAAATGATGCGATCTACTATCTCGAAAAGGCGGAAGAACGCCTGTCATTCCTTAACGATGAGCTGGAGGAAGCAGAGTTCCATTTCCGAACAAGTGGTGTTTATTATAACAACCGCTATTCGTTGTTATCAATTCGTCATGTTCAAAAAGCCATGGATATCTTTGCAAAGCATGGGGATGATCATAGCCTCTATCGTTGTAAAATTGTGCTCGGCCTTAATTATAGCGATCAAAAAAAATATGAGGAAGCAGAAGCTATTTTTATTGAGATCATCGAATACGTGAAAATCATTGATGATCAAGAATTGCTCGGTATCGTTTATTATGACGCTGGCTTTATTCAGTCGAGACAAAATCGTCACAAGAAAGCGCTGGAATACTTTAAAAAAGCACTTCGTCTCCCAGCATACCGGAAGTCCGCACACTCCTATATATCGTGCCTCTACGAAACGGTGCGTTCTTGTTATAAAGAAAATTTAACCGATGAAGGAATGAAGTATATTCAAAAAGGATTAAAAGAAGCCGTTGTTTCTCAGTTTGATATTTTAAGAATCAAGTTCCAAATCTTATTTCTTCTCTACAGCCAAACGCCAAAGGCAGATGAGCAGATCGCAAGGCTCGTCACATGTCTTGAACGAAAAGAAGCTTGGATTGATCTTGAGGATCTGCTTGCCGATGTCTCAGATTTTTATAAAAAAAAGGGCGACTTTGAGCGAGCCGCCTTTTTTATCATGAGAGGCTGATGTCAACCTGCTCATTATCGAATTGTATTCACTAATCCAAGCATCTGATCACCCATCGTAATCGTTCTTGAGTTCATCTGATAGGAGCGCTGTGTTGTCATGAGATCTGTTAATTCTTTAGACATGTCCACATTCGACGTTTCAAGTGCACCTTGCTGAAGTTGAATCGCTTGGCGGTTTGCTCCATTTAGTGCCGTTAATGCACCTTGATAAGTACCGTCAACTGAGAACAAATTATCTCCTTCAGAGACAAGTGCTGAAGAGTTATTGACTTGTACAACACCTAGATTCACTTGCTGATTCGGTTGATTATCTCTTGAAATGGCTGTCAGACGTCCATTTTTATCAATTGAAATATCACGGAAATTCGCATTTAAGACGATTTCATTTCCGTTTTCATCAAGAATCGGATGGCCTTCGCTAGTGACAAGCTGCACTTGATTACGATTATTGCCTGGCTGTAAGTAAAGAGAACCATCTCTTGTATAACGAATATTACCGCCGGCGTTGACCTGCATATACTGAGATGGCGCTCCAAATGCAACATCAAGATCACGGCCTGTTTCTTTAATCGAGCCTTGCAGCGAGTTAATGGACGCATTGACCATCGTACCCGTACCAAGCCTTAGTCCATCAGGTGTCAGACGACTGTTTGCCACCTGCGCATTTTTTTCATCCACCTGGTTGAACTGTTGTCTGATCAGCTCTGAGAAACGGGTATTTTTCGCACGGTACCCTGTTGTTTCACTGTTCGCGATGTTATTACTGATAATATCAAGCTGCTTTTGCACTTCGTTCATTGATACAGCTGCATTGATCATCGTTCTAAGCATGAGAATCCTCCTTTCTTTGTCATTTCTTGATTAGTACACTCTGCCAATTTCATTTACTGCTTTTTCTAAGCTTTTATCATACGCCTGAACCACTTTTTGGTTTGTTTCAAATGCTCGATAGGCGGTTGTCATTTCTGTATATGATTTTGTCACATCCACGTTCGACAGCTCCGATACACCTTGACTTAACGTATAGGACATTTGACCGTTATTGACTGCGCTTGGCAGGGGCTGGTTATCAGCTGTACGGTATAAATCATTTCCTTCTCTCGCTAAGTTCCTTGTATCCATCGCAACACGTACATCAATTTGCCCGAGATTTTGTCCATTTTCACTCACAGTTCCATCTGCGTTCACTTTGAAATTCTCACTCTGAACCGTGATTGGCTGACCTGTCACAGAAAGAAGGGCACGCCCATTGATAGTCAACTGATTTTGTGCGTTCATTGTAATTGAGCTGCTTTTCGTATAACGAACGCCTTCTGGGGTATTGACCGCATAAAAGAGCGCTGATTTCTGATTGGTCTCCGGATTGATCGGCACATTATTTTCGACTAGTGCTACATCCGTTGTTTGATCTGTTGTTTTTAAAGTTCCTTGTGTAAATTGAGGGATTAGTTCCTGCATATATGTTCCCGTATTAATGCCGCCAATCGGCGTTTGCTGCGGAACACTAAAACCTTTTCCTGAGGAAGTTTGAAAACGTCCTGACTCCATTCGGCTTAGCAGCATTTCTGGAAATGCCCGCATGGTCCCCTCATCCGCTTTATATCCTGGCGTATTCGCATTTGCGATATTATTTGAAAGCATTTCTGTCCGCCGCTCTTGAGCGATCATGGCAGATGTTGCGGTGTATAGTCCTTTTAACACGTGCTCACCTCATTAAAATTCTTTCACATGACCTAAACACAATCTTCTATGAAATATATCGGCATATTTGCAGGGTTCTTTAATAAAAATCCCCCATTCTTTCGAAAAAGAATGAGGGACATCATTAGCTGAGTTTACGCTTTGGCAGCTTGTCCATATTATCAAGCATGACGCCAGTACCAACAGCTACACAATCCATCGGATTCTCGGCAACGAAAACTGGTACTTTCAGCTCTTCTGCAAGCAATTGATCAAGCCCGTTTAGAAGAGCTCCGCCACCTGTAATGATGACGCCGCGATCAATAATATCAGCTGATAATTCAGGCGGTGTTCTCTCAAGAACTTGCTTCGCAGCCTGAACAATCGCAGATACAGATTCACGCAATGCTTCTTCTACTTCTTTGCTTGTGACGGTAATCGTTCTTGGTAATCCTGTCACCATGTCTCGTCCACGAATTGAAATCTCTTCGTGACGTGCGTCTGGGAATACCGTTGCAACTTGGATCTTAATATCCTCAGCCGTGCGTTCACCGATCAACAGCTTGTACTCTTTTTTAATGTAGTTGAGAATTTCCAGATCAAATTTGTCTCCAGCCATTTTAATAGAAGAGGCGGTTACAATGTCACCCATTGAGATGACAGCGATATCTGTCGTTCCGCCTCCAATATCTACGACCATGTTTCCACTTGGCTGAAAAATATCCATACCAGCACCAATAGCTGCTACTTTTGGCTCTTCTTCAAGAAATACATGCTTACCGCCGCTTTTTTCAGCAGCTTCTTTGATCGCCTTCTGCTCAACAGATGTAATGTTTGTCGGGCAGCAGATGAGCATACGCGGCTTAGAGAACAGCCCTTTCACATTTAATGAATTAATAAAATGCTTGAGCATCGCTTCAGTTACTTCAAAATCAGCGATTACGCCATCTTTTAATGGACGAATCGCAACAATATTCCCAGGCGTACGTCCAACCATACGTCTAGCCTCTTCTCCAACAGCCAAAACTTTCCCGCTGTTTTTGTCAAGAGCTACAACAGATGGTTCATTTAACACAATTCCTTTTCCTTTGACATGAATCAGTACATTGGCAGTACCAAGATCAATTCCAATATCCCTAGCAAACATCTATATATATCCTCCTTGAAAATCTGTTTCCATAGCAAATACCACATTCTGCCCTAATTATATATTCTATCATAATTTGCAGAAAAAAAGATATTTCTTTACAAAAGTCTTTACAAAATTTGTGGTTAGAAACTACCGATATGAGGAAGATATATATGTCATGTTTATGAACAAAGAACTAAGCTTACTGTTTCACAGGCTCGCCTTCTAAAATTTCTTCTTTTTTATACTTTAATTTAGTGGCTTCTCCTCCTCGCAAGTGGCGGATTGATTTATGATAATCCAGTATCTCCTTCACTTCATTAGCCAGATCTGGATTAATTTCTGGCAGTCTTTCTGTTAGATCCTTGTGTACAGTACTTTTAGAGACTCCAAATTCTTTCGCAATTACACGAACGGTTTTCTTTGTCTCCACGATATACTTTCCTATCTTGATTGTTCGCTCTTTGATGTAATCGTGCACACCACTCGACCTCCCTAAAATGGATGTGAGAAGTGTGAAATGAGATCCGTATCAATATTATCCATTTTCAGGGGCGCTTGTTCGTCTTAATTTCTCATCCATTAGGTAGTAAATGCCAAACACGATCCCTCACCTCAAACACTCTCTTTGTCAGGTTTGTAACAGTGTATTAGCATTGCATAGGGAATATGCTAAAAATGAAGATGGGACAAGGGATTTATCAGAAAATGCAATCATTTCGAGTGGCGAAAATTTTCACTTTACAAGAATGGGTCGAGCACGTAAAATAGGAAAGGTGATTTTATTTACCTAGCTAAATATTTAAAAAAAGGTGAGCATATGGATACGTTAAATAGAGAGTGTTTACATCAAATACACCAAAGCGCCAGGTTGCTGTCTAAAAAGGCGAACGAAGCGCTTGTTGCTTATGACTTGTACATGTCCCAATGGACTGTACTTTTTTGTTTGGATACATTCGGCCCGAAAACCCAAAAAGACATTTGGACATATTTGAACGTCGAAGCCCCAACCATTACCCGAACCGTAACCCGTCTAGAAGCTAATGGCTGGGTGAAACGTGTACAAGGAAAAGACAAACGTGAAAATCTGATCGTGATGACAGATGATGCTAAGGCCCGATTTGAAGAAATCAAACGTACGATGGAACAATTTGAAGAAGAATGTCTTTCAGATTTCACCCACGAAGAAAAACAACTCCTCCATACACTTTTACACAAATTATCAACTGAATAGGAAGTGACATACATCATGAACGAACGCATTTGGACAAGAGACTTTATCATGATTGTCCTGGTGAATTTATTTACGTTCACCTCTTTTTATGCCCTTTTGACCTTGCTGCCTATTTACACAATGGATGAACTAAATGGAACAGAATCACAGGGTGGCCTTCTTGTGACGGTTTTCTTATTGTCTGCTATTGTGACAAGACCGTTTTCTGGAGCCATTATTGAGAAATTCGGCAAAAAACGGATGGCGATTTTCTCGTCAACGGCATTTGCCTTACTCACTTATTTATACATTCCGATTGATCAATTCCATACGCTTCTCATGCTGCGTTTCGTGCAGGGCATCTTTTTTAGCATTTTGACGACAGTAGCCAGTGCCATTGCGGCAGATATGATTCCAAAACATAAACGCGGGGAAGGACTCGGCTACTTTGTCATGTCCATGAACCTTGCTGTGGTTATCGGTCCATTTATTGCATTGAATCAAGTAGGAAAAGTAGGATTCCATTCCTTATTCCTTCTCTTTTCCATTATCGTTACCATCGGTGCCGCTTTTACGATGCTGATCAGACAGCCAGAGCTTGAAGATGGGGGTAGTGTCGTCTTTCGATTTACTTTTTCTCATCTGTTTGAAAAAGGTGCATTAAAAACAGCGGCAGTCGGCATCATTATTTCCTTCTGTTATTCGCCGATCATTTCATTTATTTCAGTCTATGCCAATTCCCTTCACTTGATGGGGGCAAGCAGTTATTTCTTTATTGTGTTTGCGGCAGCCATGCTTGGATCACGTCCTTTTACAGGCAGACTTTTTGACCGAGTAGGACCTCACATTGTGATCTATCCTTCGATCGCTCTTTTTGCGATTGGTTTATGGATGCTGACAGCTACACATTCAGCTACAATGCTTCTTTTATCAGGTGGTGTCATTGGACTTGGCTATGGATCGCTAGTACCATGTTTACAAACACTTGCCATTCAGCACTCACCAGCTCACCGTACAGGCTATGCGACGGCTACTTTCTTCACTTTATATGATACGGGGATTGCTGCTGGCTCATTTGTATTTGGTCTTCTTGTCAGCTTCACCGACTTTTCAAATGTATATCTCATTGCAGGTATTGTTGTCTTGCTCAGTATGATTGTTTTTTATTGGAGCGAACGAAAGCCCCAAGAAGCAAAAGCACAGAAGGTCTCCCTATCAGAATAGGATACTATTTTAAACTTCATCGGAAACATGCTAAAATATAGGATATTTCAAATAGACGATTATTTGAAAAATAGTTGGCATTAAGCGAAGGTATAGGTGATGTTTTGAATTACGAATTGTTTAAAGTCATACACGGGATGGCTCATCATTCTGAGTTTTTAGATCAGGCCATGATTTTCATTACGAAAAAGGCCATTCTTGTGTATGCCCTTGTCTTATTGATTTGCTGGTTTTTAGGTAATCACAAATTTAAGAAGCATGTCTTCTTTTCGGGTGTAACGGGTATCGCGGCACTTATCGTCAATTTTGCGATTACACTGTTTCATTATGAGGAGCGGCCGTTTGTGGCGCATAAAGTCGACACACTCATTCCGCACTCAGCAGACGCTTCCTTCCCAAGTGACCATACAACAGGTGCACTGGCTCTTTCACTTGCCATTCGATCTCGTAATAAAAAGCTTGGCAACATCTTGCTCGTCTTTGGATTACTCACAGGATTCTCCCGCATCTGGGTCGGTCACCATTATCCATTAGATGTCTTAGGCAGCTTAGTCGTATCGATCGTGGTTGTCTTTATCATGAATAAATTATGGAAGTTCTTTGACTCTCCAATTGACCGCATTGTCACTTTCTATGAGACAATTGTAGGGAAAATATTCAGAAGGAAGCAAAAGGATCAGGGCTCTGACCTGTCTAACTCTTAAGCGGCTTGCGATAATGTGATGAAGAATCTTCTTCCACTTATCGCGCCGCTTTTTTTATTGGCTGTCCTCCTCTGACCTTGTTCGAAAAATAAAGACTGACACCGATGCCGGTAAGGGAAATCATGATCAACGTCCAGCCTAACTGCTCAAAATGAGGACCAGCAATTTCATCCCCAAACAGCATACCGAGGACAGCAGACGACAGAATGGAACCAAGGTAACGGCATGTTTGAAAAAGCCCAGAGGACGTGCCAATCATATGCTGAGGACTTGCCTTGAGCATCGCAGCTTGCAGCGCAACATTCCCAATCCCGTAACTCAGTCCAAGCAGCGCTAGAACCACCCCTTTTCCCCATAATGGTGCCGGAATAAAAAAGAAGGTCATCGCAGACGCTCCAGCCAGCATCAATACCGCACTGGCTAATACTGGATGACGTTCATCCCCGCGATCCACCCACTTTCCTGTTAGCGGCGACACAATGATGCTCACCCCAGACATGCACAGCATAAAAAGACCCGTCATTTCCACACGCCAGCCTAATTCATCCTGGAAATAGCTCGGCAAACCAAAGAAAAGACAATAGAAAAATATATTTAAAATGATAAATTGCACATACACAAGTGACAGCCGCTGCTCCTGTCTGAACATTCGAATTTGAATAAACGGTTCATCCACCTGATACTCCCACCAGATAAAAGCGCCTGCACTCACGAGACAAAGAATCCCCTGTACATATTGAATCCCATCACCTAGTGATAATAAAAACGAAAGCAGAAGGACAATACAAACTGTAAAAAGAAGCATCCCTGGCAAATCGAGCTTCCGTACCGTTTCACCTATACGAAGCTTTCTCTTTTTCTGCTCCTTTGGAAACAAAGTTAGTCCAAGAAAGAAGCTGATCAAAATAAAAGGCAGGTTCACTAAAAAGATAGCCGGCCAGCCGCCGATTGTCATCAAAAAGCCGCCAAGCGTCGGTCCAAGTGCCGTCATCGCCGAAGCAAAAATGGACAATACCGCTAACGCCGAAGCCTGCTTTTCCTGAATATGATCCCGAATGAGTCCGACACCAGAAGGATAAATGGCACTGCTCCCAATCGCCTGCAGCAGCCGGATCACAATCAGCACTGCAAACGTTGGGGCAAACGGCGCACAGATGGCTGACACCGCCACAAGACCTAGCCCGAATAAAAATAATGTTCTCCGGCTCATCACATGATCCCCAATCCGGCCGCTCACCGGCTGCGTCACCGCACTTGCTAAATAAAAAGACGAAATAAGCCAAGATACAGTCGTAAATGACAAACCGAATTCATGCTGAATTTGATGCAAGGCCAAAGAAATCATCGAGGAATTCAGTGGATTTAACATCGTTCCAAAGGCAATAGCAGTTAAAAAAACCTTTCGGCTGTCTCTCCACTTGTTCATACACCGACCCCCTTTTTGTGATCTGGCATGTTTTTTGCCAATCCTTCCGTTATTATGAGATTCATTTCCCTTTTTTACCCTAATCAATTCAAGTTCTCTCTCGGAAAAGCAAGACATACATTTTAAAAAGGGCGAGTGTTGGAAAAACACATATAAAATTGAGAATATGAGGAACAAATGGTAAGATGCTACACATATTTAAAAGCCTACTTTCTCCTTATATGGAGAACGGCTGAAAAGGAGGAGAAGCTTATTATTAAAAAAAGACGGTTTTGGGTCCCAGCCCTTTTCTCGGTTGCAGTATTACTTCTGTCTTCGTGTGGTTCAAATGAAACAAATGGGAACGGAGATAAACGTAATTCTACAGCGAAAGGGTCGCCAATTTTGGAGGATGGAAAATTTATATTTGCAGCATCAGGTGAATTTCACCCGTTTAGTTACATGGATGGAAATCAGATGTCAGGCTTTGATATCGATGTAGGCAATGCGATTAGTGACAAACTAGGCCTCGAGCCTATACAGAAAAAATATAAATTCGCAGGCATCGTCGAAGGTGTGAAAGCAGGAAAATTTGATGCGGCAGTTGCAAGTCATACCATCAATGAGGAACGAAAAAAACACGTCCTTTTATCTAAGCCCTATTACTACTCTGGTCCGCAAATTTTCACAAGACCTGGAGCAGACATTCAATATGCTGATGACTTAAAAGACAAAGAAATCGCTGTATCAAAAGGCTCGTCCTACGCTGATATTGCAAAGGAACATAGCGGGCAGGAACCAAAATATTACGACAGTGATGTAGTCGCTTTAGAAGCACTGGCCAACGGAAAACACGATGCAGTCGTGACGGATTTCGCCACAGGTGCAGAAGCCATGAAGAAAAAATTAAAAATCGAAGCGCAGGAAAGACTCGGACAAAGCGAGCAGGCAATCGCTGTATCAAAAGAAAATAAACAGCTCATAGAAGAGATCAACGATGCGATTGACGCACTAAAAAAAGACGGAACATTAAGACAAATTAGCGAGAAATACTTTGACGAAGACATCACGGTCAAACAAAATTAAAACCACGATTGTGCGCCTTTCTTAGGCGCACTTTCTTCAAATGGAGATGATTGTTTTGCCTACTCTATCACATTTTTTTCAGACGCTGATTGATTCTAGAGGTATTTTTTTAGAAGGAATGCTGCTCACCTTACAGCTCACTGTGATCAGCATCTTCATCGGCATGTTCATCGGACTCTTCTTTGCTTTATTGAAAATATCACGCGTGGCTGTCTTCGGTTATATCGCCAACGCCTATATCTTCCTTGTACGCGGCACACCACTGATTGTTCAAATTTTCATCCTATATTTTGGACTGACCGAATTAAATATCCCCGACTTCTGGGCTGCTTCCATTGCGCTCGCCTTTCATAATGGAGCATATATAGCAGAAATATTCAGAGGCGCCATCCAATCGATCGATCAGGGGCAAAAAGAGGCAGGACGCTCTCTTGGCATGGGACGTTTCCTAACAATGAGACGCATCATTCTCCCGCAAGCGATGCGGCGCGCCCTCCCCCCTCTTGGCAACCAGTTCATTATCGGCTTAAAAGATTCATCACTCGCCGCCTTTATCAGCGTCAATGAACTATTTAACGTCGCCACGACCCAAGGCTCAAACAGCTTTGACAATATGACCTATTTACTTGTTGTAGCCGTCTATTACTTAGTTCTTGTCTTGCTATTAACATTTGCTGTCCAAACCTTTGAGAAGAAATTATCAGTCAGTGACCATTAGGAGGAGAAACATGACAGAATCAAAGGAACTCATTCGTGTTGAAAAACTCAATAAACACTTCGGAGAACTGCATGTTTTAAAGGATATCGATCTCACTGTTTATGAAAATGATGTGGTCGTCTTAATTGGAGCCAGTGGCTCTGGAAAAAGCACCTTGCTCCGCTGTATGAACTTTTTAGAAATCAAAAATGATGGAGAAATCATCATTGATGGCAGCCCTGTTCACCCAAAACGCGATCAATTAAACGAGATGCGGCAAAAAATAGGCATGGTGTTTCAGCATTTTAATCTCTTCCCGCATAAAACTGTGCTTGAAAACATCATCGAAGCGCCTGTCATGGTGAGAAAAACAAAAAAGGCTCAAGCTGTATCAGAAGCCAACGTCCTGTTGGAAAAGGTAGGACTTGCGGATAAGGCCAACGTATATCCTTCTAAATTATCAGGTGGTCAAAAGCAGCGTGTGGCCATTGCAAGAGCTCTCGCCATGAAGCCAGATGTCATGTTATTTGACGAACCTACGTCGGCCCTCGATCCAGAGCTTGTAGGCGAGGTACTGCAAACAATGAAAAGTCTCGCAAAAGAAGGCATGACGATGGTCATTGTCACACATGAAATGGGCTTTGCGAAAGAAGTCGCCGATCGTGTCGTCTATATGCACGAAGGCCGCATCGTCGAAGAAGGCATCCCATCAGAATTGTTCGATTCTCCTCAAGAGGAACGAACCAAGCTGTTTCTCAGCTCCATTTTATAGGTCAAACGCCCTTTATTTTTCGTGCTCAATGCACGTTTTTTCTCTTTTTTTACGAACTTTTCATCCATTTATATTGAATATAACCAAAAACTATGTAAGATTAACTTACACGGTTATGTTATATATGACTTTTCTCTCTATAATGAAGAATTAAGAAATCAATTAATTCTGAATGATTCAGGGGGAATGCAGCATGCAAATGGGTGATACAGTATTTATGTTCTTCTGCGCACTACTCGTGTGGTTAATGACACCGGGTTTAGCCTTATTCTACGGAGGACTCGTGAGAAGTAAAAACGTCTTAAGCACAACCATGCACAGCTTAACTTCACTAGCAATCGTCTCCATCGTATGGATCATGTTTGGCTATTCCTTGGCTTTTGCGCCAGGCAATGCATGGATCGGAGGCTTAGACTGGATTGGACTAAAAGGCGTTGGCTTTGAACCTGGTTCCTACAGTGAGACCATTCCACATTCATTGTTCATGATGTTCCAAATGACCTTTGCCGTCTTAACAACAGCCATCATCTCAGGTGCCTTTGCTGAACGAATTCGCTACTCAGCGGTCGTCGTGTTTACACTCCTTTGGGTCACATTTGTATACGCGCCAGTCGCACACTGGGTATGGGGCGGCGGTTGGATTGGCGAAATGGGTGCACTTGACTTCGCTGGAGGAAACGTGGTTCACATTTCATCTGGTGTTGCGGGTCTAGTCGTGGCGATTGTGCTCGGGAAGCGTAAAGAAGCAGCAAACTCTTCTCCTCATAATTTGATCTACACCCTTCTTGGCGGAGCTGTCATTTGGTTTGGATGGTTTGGCTTTAACGTTGGAAGTGCCCTTACATTAGACAGTGTCGCGATGTATGCCTTTATTAACACTAATACAGCTGCTGCTGCAGGAATCATCGGCTGGCTGTTAGTAGAGTGGATGATCAACAAAAAGCCGACCATGCTCGGCGCGATTTCTGGAGCCATCGCAGGTCTTGTCGCGATTACACCTGCCGCAGGTTTTGTCACCCCATTTGCTTCTATTATCATCGGAATCATCGGCGGGATCGTGTGTTTCTGGGGAGTCTTCTCACTCAAAGCCAAATTTGGCTATGATGATGCACTGGATGCATTCGGGCTTCACGGAATTGGCGGGACTTGGGGAGGTATTGCAACTGGACTTTTCGCAACAACCTCTGTCAATGACGGCGGAGCCAATGGCTTATTTTACGGAGATGCCAGCTTACTTTGGAAGCAAGTAGTCGCTATTGTTGCCACCTACGCCTTTGTAGCCGTTGTGACATACGTGATCATCAAAGTGGTCAATCTCTTCTTCAAGCTTCGTGCAACCGAAGAAGAAGAATCAGTGGGCCTTGATTTAACCATGCACGGTGAAAAAGCCTATCAAGATTAAAGAAAAAGGGGTGTCTCGATGAGCAAAATGTATAAAGTGGAGATTGTCACACGTCCAGCCAATTTTGAAACATTAAAGGTGGAGCTTGGAAAGATTGGTGTCACCTCAATTACCTTTTCGAATGTGCACGGCTGCGGCCTACAAAAGGGACATACAGAGCTATACCGCGGCGTCAAAAAGGAAAGCAATGTGTACGAACGATTAAAGATTGAAATCGTCCTAAGCAAAGTACCTGTCGAACTGGTCGTAGAAACAGCTCAAAAGGTACTTCGTACAGGCGAACCAGGGGATGGGAAAATTTTTATATATGAGATAGAAAATACAATCAACATTCGGACAGGTGAAGAAGGACCTGCCGCCCTATAAACCATCCTCCGCCAAGTGCGGGGGATTTTTTTAAGACAGAAAAAAACCTCTGCATAATTCATACACAGAGGTTGCAAGGCTTTAAGATTGTTTTGTTTCTTCAGATTGACTGCTGTCTTTAGAGGAATCAGAAGACTTTTCTTGATCAGAGGATTTCCCCTTCTCATCAGA
This sequence comes from Bacillus sp. NMTD17, assembly GCF_002998735.1. Classification (NCBI taxonomy): domain Bacteria; kingdom Bacillati; phylum Bacillota; class Bacilli; order Caryophanales; family Bacillaceae; genus Bacillus; species Bacillus sp. NMTD17. The sequence goes on along the minus strand of NZ_PVRH01000001.1, from coordinate 414,007 downwards.
CTTTTCTTCAGATTTTTCTCCAGCAGGCTCTTTGGCCTTATCTTCACCAGCAGGTTCCTTCGTTTTTTCATCAGCTTTTGGCTGAGCAGGTTCTTTTGCTTCTTCCGTCACTTCTTGCGCGGCCTTTTCAATAGTCGAAACAGGCTTGTCAATGAAGCTAAGTGGATTAAGCGCTAAACCTTCCATACGAATTTCAAAATGCACATGGTTGCCGCTTTCAGCACCATAAAGATTTTTACCAGAAGCACCGATGACATCATTCTGCTTAACTTCATCGCCTTCTTTGACACTCACTTGTGACAACGATTGATAAACAGTCGATAATCCATCTTCATGTTCAATTTCAACGACGTGACCGAGAACTGGATCTTTTTTCGCTTGAACCACTGTTCCACTAAGAGCAGCTGTGACATCAAACACTTTGCCATCTTTATCTGCAAGATCAATACCTTTGCTCAAGGTATAGGTGTTATTATAGTTTACAAGTGCTGCTTCTTTTTCTTTTTGATCAGCATCTGCTTCATAAAACTTTTTCACGACAGAAACATTATCAGAATTCTGGACCGGCATTGCAACATTTTCAATTGGCTTTCCAACTTCAACGGCATCATCACGCTGTTCTTGCCCTGTTTGATTTCCATCAGATAGTTGGTCTTTCACATCTTTTGATACAGCTTGGTACCAAAGAACGGCTGTTAACACGACCGCTGCGCTGACCAAGTAAATAGCAGGGAATACCCAGCGCTTACGGAAAAATTGCTGAACTTTTGTGATTTTGGAAGTACGTTTCTTTTCTTCCTCTCTCATTTTTCATCACCTCAGCAACATTCTGAACACTTTTCAAAAAATATATACACACGAAATCATTTTTCTTTTTATTTTGCGCAATCGCACCAATAATATGTATGATGAATGAAAAAAAGATGGGGGACTTTATTGTGAAAACTTTCAACCGCATAGCAACAGAAGATGATCTCAAAGCGATCGTTGATATTTACAATTCAACCATTGCTTCAAGAGAAGTAACCGCCGACACAGAACCAGTTTCAGTTGAAGACCGCCGGCAATGGTTTTTGAATCATTCAGAGAAAAGACCTCTCTATGTGAAAACAGATGAGGATGGACATATCTACGGCTGGCTCAGCTTTGAAACGTTTTACGGAAGACCTGCATACAACGGGACCGTTGAAATGAGTATTTACTTAAACCAAGACGATCGAGGGAAAGGCTTAGGGTCACTTTTCTTACAAGAGGCCATTGAGTTGGCACCTTCATTAGGCATTCGAACGTTACTTGCCTTTATTTTCGGGCACAACGAAGCCAGCATTCAATTATTTAAAAAGCACGGCTTTGAGACATGGGGTCACCTGCCACGTATCGCAGAAATGGACGGCAGCAGGTACGATTTAGATATTCTAGGAAAAGAATTATAAAACGAGCGTCTCTCCAACAAAGAGACGCTTTTTTATGAAGCATGTAACAGCTGTTCAAACTGTTTCGCATTTTGAAGAGATTTTCTTTGCAGGATGATGCCATGTTCATCCATCAGAATCGCTTGCGGAACAACAGTTACCCCATACAGCTCCATGATTTGCGAAGAGCGCACATACACAGCTTGATCAGGCAGCAATTGAAGAAGCGATGCATCATCTCCTTGTTCATCTCCATTGATCAAAATGAATTGAGTATCGTCGCTAGAGATGTGCTGCTTCATATCAGACAAAATGCTTTTGCATGTCATACAAGTAGAGTTCACAAATAACAGCATCACGGCTCTTCCGCTCTGCAAATATTCCTTTAAAATGACCTTATCCCCTAAATGTGTATAGCTTCGAAATAACGGCGCCGCATCACCAACATCCGCTTCCTTTAATTCAATCCCATCAAGAGTTTTGATTTTATTCATAAATTTTCCGATAAAGCGGGCAAGCAAAAACACCACAGCCAGCTGAGCAATGACAATGAATAACACAATAATCAGTAGAATATCTGTCATTTCACTTGGTCTCCTTCTATAAATGATTCAAATTGATTCCACTTTCTTTTGAACATCATGATGTCTTTTCCCACCGCTATAATGAAACAGACAGCCACTGCAATCAGAAAACAAATAATGTGAAATTGCCATGGAATTGTTTCTACATAGGGATGCACATAAAACAAGCCAATCACAAGAGCCAGCATCGACACATTACGAATCACAATTCCCCAGTGAAGACGGTCATTTTCAAGTAAACCTCCACAGCCGCATGAAATGTTACGATGTCCTCTCAATAAATTGAAAGTGACCGCTCCAGTATAGGTACATAAAAGTGCTGTAAGACCAATCGCAGGTACAAGAGACATGTTCCATACGAACAATAGACCAGTACAAGCCAATTCAATAGTCAAAAACAAATAAAACATTGGCGCCGTGAGCGCAGAAGGCAGCAGCCGATAAGCATTCATCTGTTGCATATGCGCCGTTTGTTTTCTCACTTTATCAAGCCATGCACCTGCAAAGATGATTCCTAAGAAATAGACACCTATAAAATAAAAGACACTCACCTTACGCCATCTCCTTTTGTTGAAATAGTTGAGATTGTGCCTCATAAAGCCTTTTGTACTCTCCACCTAGCGCCATCAGCTCTTCATGGTTCCCTTCTTCAACGAAAGCACCATCTTTCATCACGATAATGCGGTCTGCTAAGCGGGCCGCTCCCATACGGTGTGTGATAAACAAGACCCCTTGATCCTGCGTATGATCGAATAGCTTTCGAATGAGTGAAATCTCCGATAGCGGATCAAGAGCAGAAGTCGGTTCATCTAAAATGATAAAATCACTTTCTCTAAAGAAGGTTCTCGCCATCGCAAGCTTTTGCCATTGTCCGCCAGACAGTTCATGACCTTCTTCAAAAAACCGGCCAAGCTGCGCATCGTATGTTTCTTCCATTTGATGAATTCTTTTCTCTATGCCTGCTTGCCGCGCAGCTGACACCATGCGCTCTTCCTCATCTATTTCGTCGATACGGCCAAATCCAATGTTTTCTTTCACAGTGAATTCGTACTTCATAAAATCTTGAAAAAGGACAGCCATTCTCGCATGATATGATTTTTTATAAATGGTCGAAATAGACTCACCATTGACCTTTTGCATATTCGGCTTGTCTGGATCATATAAACCGGTCAAACATTTAATCAAGGTCGTCTTACCTGATCCGTTATCCCCCACCAATGCAATGCGTTCACCTTTATTGATATGAAAATGTATATGCTCAATAGCAGGCGTTTTCATATTCGGATAGGTAAAAGAGAGGTTTTCTAGCGTAATGGACCGAATACACTCAATCCTCCGAAGCGATGCCTCTTTCTCTGTCTGTTCATCAATTTCTTCTTCTCTCTTTTGAAAAGTTCTCATTTCATCAATATAGAGACTCGTTTCATATAAACTAGAACATTCCCTCGTTAAGTCTTGAAAACCACTTTGAATATTTTGCACAGCTTGGAGCACAGCGACAAACGTACCCGCTGCTAATTTTTTTTGAAAGATAAGAAAGACAATAAAAAGACCGCAGCACACATAGGCAAATGTCATAAGCAATCCGCCCGCCATCTCCCAGCGAACCTGCCGTTTTAGTAATTTATATTTTTCATCTGCACTTTTTACATAATGACCTTTCCATTTTTGAAGAAGATAATGTCCTATTCCATATAAACGGATTTCCTTCAATGAATCTCGCTGTGCAACAAGGTCGGACACATACATTTCTCTTCGATCGTTAGCAGTTAACATGCGGTTTAGTTGATACCGTGCGCCTCCAAAGAAGAGCTCAATCCACAAGACAGGCAGGGTAAATAAGATCAGAATGACCGCCAAACCCCAATGGATACCGATCATATAAATGAGAAGTGATACAACAGTAATCAATGCGCTCATGATTGTAAAAATACTTCTAACCATACTCAGAACATGCTGATGACTGTTCATCACACGTTGACTTTCATTATAAAAAGACGGATGTTCAAATGTAATATATGGCAGCCTGATTGCCTTTTGAAGCAATTCACCCTTCAAATGCAAACCAATCAAATTTGTCGCTTTTTGCTGACTAAGTTGAAGAATGAATTGAAGCCCATATCCTAAAACCACAATGACCATTTGCAACCCAAATAACCTTAAGACCTTTTGAATGTCTCCTGAAGAAGTCATGAATAAAATAATTTCATTAATCAATGTTTGAATAATCCAGACACTAGCCAAAGGCATAAAACCAACGATCACTTGGATCAATAGAGTTAACAGAAGATATGATCGACTTCTTTTCCAAGTATAGGAGATTGCATATAAACAATGGTTCACTGTACTCATCAAACGCTCCACCTTACACCATTTAGTATAATTGACATATTTTTGATATTTATATTATGATAGCTCTGCGTAACTTCATTCTGAGAGGACGATAACGATGAATTCAATCTTACTTTTACAGCTCACTCTTATTCTTTGCAGTCTTTTATTGACGATCGGAATCATCATCTATTTAAAACACCAGATGGAATTAATCATCTTACCGATCCAGCATGTCGGACAAAAACTTGTTCATCCGCTAATTGAAAAACCATCACCTATTCAAATGAATGATTTGCTGCAAACCAATCACAAGCAACAGCTGCTTATATTCACTGACACAGCATGTCCGCACTGCATCCCATCACTGGAACAATTCCTAGAAACGAAAAGGCAGCGTCAATTAGACATTTCTTTTAGTATTTTGCTAAAGAATGGGCAAGAAGAGGATCAAGAATTATATCGTGATAGCCAAACCATCATGCAAGTTATCTCAGTGGACGAACAAATGATAGGCGCCTTCCAGATTGAAGAGTTTCCATATTACATCATGGTAGAAGAAGATGAAACAATCTCATATGCAGCCCCTTTTCCGGATGGTCTTTATTCAAGGATTTCTGCAAAATAAACATAAATGAGGCATGTGAAGACAACAAACACACGCCTCATTTTTTTATTGGTGTGGATCTGCCTGAACATCCTGATCCTTTTCCCTTGCGATTTCACTCGCTTCACTTGAAGCTGTCGCTTGTTCCTCAGCTTGTTCAAACTCACTGCGAGCCTCATTTGAAATGTCTACTTGGTCACCATGCTGATTCACAGTAACAGACGAAGAAGACGATTCTTTTTGAACCTCTTTCTCTAGTTCCTTTAATTTAGACACATGAAGCTCTAAATCTTTTCCTTGCTGAACTAGAGTCAGTTGTTGAAATAATGCCTTTCTCTCTTCTGGAGAATGGTCGCCTTGAACAATTTTCGCAGCTTGGTTTAAAAAAGAATTTGATGTTTGACCCGCTTGACGACTGTTTGACGTCTGCACAGCATTTGTTAAAAATGAAATTGAAGATATGCTCATGCGTTCACATCCTATTAAATAAAATCCTTGAATTTAGCAGCCACATCTAACGCGTTCTTGGCTAGTACATATCTCACCTGTATCACGATCCACGTAGTAACGGAAAGTTCCAACACCTTGAAGGAAACAAGTTGGCGCTGATTTGCATGAAGTGACTAATTTTTGTAAAATACATCTTGAAGCTGCAGGTTGAACATTGGTCATTTTGTTTAAGAAACGATCTAACATATGAATTCCACCTTCCAATTTTTATGGTAACACAACACAATAATAACCAATTACAATACAACTAACAACATATTTTGATAAATTTACTAATTATTTTTAACTACTAATCTTATTTATGACATAAATTGTCGTTAAAATTTATAGTAAATGTTACTTTTTTCTTATTTGAAGATAATTTATTTATCCATAAATAGTAAAGTGAAGATAGAAATATTTTTTAATTGCTCTACATTCACTCTTCCTAAAGTACTACTTGCTCAAGTATGATAAAGAGTGAATACATAAAGGAGTGAACACCATTGCAACAAACTGAGAAAATCATTCAATCTCTTCATTCGATCACAAAGTGGGGAAAAGTTGGTAGTATATTTCTCTATATTTCAGGCGGCCTAGCTATTCTTATTGGTTTTTGGCTTGTTCTTCCTGCTGCCCTTGGCGTCTTCCTCATTATGATGGGAATCCATGTACAAAAATCTGTAAACGCAGCTGAACAATTAATTCAAGCTCCTGATACTTCTTATGAAGAGTTATTAGAACAATATGCTAAGATGATGAAAATGCAGACGCTATTTGCCATATCAAGTATTGTCACAGTCATTCTCTCATTCATCGTCATTATCTTGATGCTGATATTAGGTGGCCTAGCCTTTCTTCAAGAAATTCCTAGTGACGTCCAGCAATACGAAGGTGAATACGAACAAGAGCTTGGAGACTTTTATTAATGGAGAGGGGTATCAATGAACATTCGATACCCCTTTTGTTTGATCATTTGGCATTGTTCATCCTACTAAGCTTGACATTCCGCCTTGATCATTTTAAAATACAAATCGTAACCATTACGAATTAAAGGAGGATCCTATTACTGATGCGCGTAAAAATTACCTTAGCCTGTACTGAAACGGGTGACAGAAACTATATCACAACAAAGAATAAAAGAACGAACCCGGACCGACTGGAGTTAAAAAAATATTCTCCTCGGCTAAAGAAATATACCCTTCATAGAGAAACAAAATAATTTTTTAGATTTTAAATCGTAATCATTACTTTTTAAGTGAGGCGGAAATCAAAATGAGTATGGTTAAAAGGACAGAAAGAAATGAATAAGCGAATACCTGTTACAGTATTAAGCGGTTTTTTAGGTGCAGGAAAAACAACAATATTAAATCATGTCCTACAAAATCGTAAAGGGTTAAAAGTAGCTGTGATTGTCAATGACATGAGCGAAATTAATATTGATGCAGAACTAGTCAAACAAGGCGGTGAGCTCTCTCGATCAGATGAGAAGCTAGTTGAATTGTCTAATGGTTGTATTTGCTGCACATTGAGAGAAGATTTGTTAATCGAAGTAGAACGCCTGTGTAAGACTGGTCATATCGATTATATTGTCATTGAGTCAACAGGTATTAGTGAACCAATTCCAGTCGCGCAAACTTTCTCTTATATTGATGAAGAAATGGGAATAGATTTGACACGCTTTTGCCGGTTAGACACGATGGTCACTGTTGTAGATGCGAATCGTTTCTGGACCGACTTCCAGTCAGGAGAAAGTTTATTAGACCGTAAACAAGCCGTTTCCGATGATGACGAACGAGAAATTTCCGATTTACTTATTGATCAAATTGAATTTTGTGACGTGCTGATTATAAATAAATGTGATCTAGTATCAAACTCAGAATTAGATCGACTTGAGCGCGTGCTGACCACACTTCAACCAGAAGCATCTATCATCAGAACCTCAAAAGGTAAAGTACAGCCAAGTGACATTTTGAATACTGGTTTATTTGACTTTGAAAAATCCAGTGCTTCTGCTGGCTGGATCAAAGAAATCAACGCCGGGCATTCTCAGCATACGCCGGAAACAGAAGAATACCAAATCTCATCTTTTGTTTATGAAAGAAGACTCCCCTTCCATACTGGCAGGTTAAATAATTGGTTAGATCAGATGCCAGAGCAAATAGTTCGCGCTAAAGGATTTACATGGCTTGCCACACATCATGATTTAACCATTTTAATTTCACAGGCCGGAAAATCTGTTGCGATTGAACCAATTGCATACTGGATTGCTGCCTTGCCTGAGCAAGATAAGGCACGGATATTAAAGCAAGAACCAGAGCTTCTTGACGAGTGGGACGCAGAATTTGGTGATCGGCATACAAAACTTGTGTTTATCGGCGTAGATTTGCCTAAAGCAGATATCATTCGCACACTAGATCAATGCTTACTCACACCTGAAGAATTTGATCAAGATTGGACTACATTTGAAGACCCCTTTCAATGGAAAATCCAACATTAAAAAAGGAGGGTTTTAAGTGGCAAAGAAATCTAAGATTGCTAAAGAAAAAAAGCGGCAGCAGCTTGTATTGAAATATGCAGAATTAAGAAAAGAGTTAAAAGAAAAAGGTGACTATGAAGCTTTACGGAAATTACCTAGAGACTCTTCCCCTACCCGTTTAAAAAACCGCTGTGAATTAACCGGCCGCCCTAGAGGTTACTTACGAAAATTTAAAATGTCTAGAATTGCTTTTCGTGAGCTTGCCTATAAGGGCCACATCCCAGGAGTAAAAAAATCGAGCTGGTAAAGATTGAGTTGATCTTATCACAGCTCTCATAAAAGTAAAGTAGCAAAAAATGTTTAAAATTCTATTTTCCAGGCATTTCTAAACCTTTTTGAGCTACAAAATAACATTTTAAAAACCAGCAGAGTTTCTGCTGGTTTTTTATAATGACTGGATTCATAAGATGAATAGACCTATTTCAAAAAAAGATTGTCAACAATGATTATGACTTTTTCTCTTCTTTTCAAAAATACATGATCATGATACTTTGTTGTCACTACCCACCGATGTATGACATTTCAACTTTTTTCTGATCTTTCTTCTGTTCTCTCTCGGCTGAATATTGATCATGTCTATTCGACCATAGTTCCTTCAATATATTCTTTATATCTTCATTATCTTTAGCCGAGCGAATCACCCGTTTCAGATCAAAACCCAACGATGCAAAAAGACATGTAAACAATTCACCGCGAGCAGAAAGCCTCGCTCTGTTACATGTTCCACAAAAAGCATCTGAAACAGAAGAAATAATGCCTATCTCTCCTGAACCATCTTTATAAAAGAATCGGTTGGCTACTTCACCTGGATATTGAGGAGGTTCTGGTTTGATAGGAAATGTTGAATCAATTAGACCAATGATCTCTTTCTTTGTCATGACATGCTCTAGATTCCATTTGTTCGTATTTCCAACATCCATAAACTCGATAAATCTGAGAACATGTCCTTCTTTTTTAAAGTAAGCTGCCATTGGTAAAACATCCTGATCATTCACACCTTTTTGAACAACCATATTGATCTTAATAGCAAGTCCAGCTTTTTTTGCAGCCTCAATCCCATCAAACACTTTTTGGATAGAAATATTCCTTCCGTTCATTTGCATAAAACGGTCAGGATTTAATGAATCCAAACTAATGGTGACTCTCTGAAGACCTGCTTTCTTTAACTTATCAGCATATAAAGGTAAAAGCGTTCCATTGGTTGTCATAGCAATGTCTTCGATTCCTGGAATTTTTGAGAGCTTTTCTATTAAGATAGGCAAATCTTTTCGCATTAAAGGTTCACCACCCGTGATGCGTATTTTCACCACACCTAAGTCCTTTGCAAAAAGGGTAGCAAGCTGTTCAATTTCTTCGAAACTAAGCAGTTCTTCTTTATTCAAAAAAGGATAATCTGGTCCAAAAATTTCAGCAGGCATACAGTACGTACATCTAAAGTTACAGCGATCTGTTACTGATATTCTTAAATCGCGCAATGGTCGATGTCTCTTATCCAATATACTGTCCATACTTTGCCTCCTATTCTGTAATACGCTGATGGTGAGTGTAGATATTAAAAGATTTTCCTCTGACGAATCCAACTGTCGTGATATTTAATTCTTCTGCCATATTAAGCGCCAGCTCAGTAGGTGCTGATTTTGAGATGACGATCGACACTCCTAGTTTTGCTGCCTTCAATAAAACTTCTGACGATATCCGGCCGCTAAACACAAGGATTTTATCTCTAAGTGGAATTCGATGAAGTAAACAGTATCCATAGATTTTATCTAAAGCATTATGTCTTCCTATATCAGTTCTAGTGATGAATAGCTTCTCTGTGTCACACAGTCCAGCATTATGCACACCACCAGTATGTTGAAATAATTGGCTTTCTTCTTGTAAACACTTCATTAGATGCATACAGGTTTCAGCAGAAATGTTGATTCGATCAATGGCTGTTTTTGCCGTTTTCACATCTTGGAGAAAATAAAAGTGTCTCCCTTTCCCACAACAAGAACCAATCACTCGCTTTGTAAAATCTGATGACTGAAATCCGCTTGGGTGAACTAAATCAACATATGCAAAGCCCATACTTTCATCTATTGTAAACCTTTTAATCTCATTTTCAAATCGAATGACTCCTTCTGAAGCTAAAAAACCGATAACCAATTCATTCAAATGATCTGGTGAACAAACAAGTGTCACAAATTCCTCTCCATTCACGATCACAGTTAAAGGGAATTCTTCTACAACTTCATCTGTTTTGCAAGTAAATTGGCCTTCACTGTATTGGTGTATGACTCGTTTCTTTTTAACAGAAGGATTCATTGTATGATCTTCCTTTCAGCACAAATTTAGTTATATGATCCAATCAAATTATGATATTATTTTAAAAAGTCATAAAATTGTAACATATTCCTATCTTATCAAACTTTTTGATTGCTTTATATGGGGGGAACAAAATGAACAAATCGAAAAATCGCTGGCTCATTGCAACAAGTGCTGTAGGAATTCATTTATCTATTGGGTCTGTTTATGCTTGGAGTGTTTTTACGAATCCTTTACATCAAGCTTTTCAGTGGTCATTGACAGAAATAAGCTTGACCTTCAGTATTGCTATTTTATTTTTAGGATTATCTGCTGCTTTCATGGGGCATTTCGTTGAAAGATATGGTCCAAGAGCATCGGGGCTTTTCTCAGCCATTTTCTTCGGTATCGGAATGACAGGATCAGGGTTCGCTGTCCACATGTCCTCACTCCCTCTCCTCTATTTATTTTATGGTGTACTCGCTGGGATAGGATTAGGAGTAGGTTACATTGCACCTGTATCAACTTTAGTGAAATGGTTTCCGGACCGAAGAGGACTTGCAACCGGCTTAGCTATTATGGGTTTTGGATTTGCTTCTCTTATTTGCAGCCCAATTATCCAATATCTCATTGAAAAAGTGAACATCGCAAATACCTTTTACATTCTTGGAATTTCCTATTTTATGATCATGGTGATCTCATCTCTTTATTTATCACCACCAACATCTGAAGACGTCAAACAGTTTGACGTGTTAAAAACAAATCAAAGAAAAATCCCTCAGGATTTATCACAGCTTACAGCAAATGAAGCGATCAAAACACGACGTTTTTATTATTTGTGGCTCATGCTCTTTATTAATATCACATGCGGAATTGCCATTATTTCAGTTGCATCGCCTCTTGCACAAGAAAGTGTTGGATTCACTGCAGGTGCTGCAGCTGCCCTTGTTGGTATTTTAGGTGCTTTTAATGGTTTAGGGCGGATTGGCTGGGCATCCTTCTCAGATTATATCGGAAGGCCGAATACGTATACAATCTTCTTTAGTATCCAGCTCATTGCCTTTCCTTTACTCCCCTATTTAAAAGAACCGCTCGTCTTTTCAATCGTGATGGCGATCATTTATACGTGCTATGGAGGAGGGTTTGCTTCAATTCCAGCCTATATTGGGGATTTATTTGGCACGAAACAACTTGGTGCCATACACGGTTATATTCTGACTGCCTGGGCCGCTGCTGGTTTAGCTGGACCTTTATTTTCATCCTTTATTCGAGATATAACAGGTAACTACACGCAAAGTCTGATGGTGTTCTCTGGCTTATTTTTCATCGCTTTTATCATATCTCTTCTCATAAGGAAAGATATTCAACAGCTTAGAGAAACAAACCTTACTGCTACTTCTTCTGTCTCAGCCCGACCTTAATTTGAATTTGACAGAATCACAATCTAAAGGTAATTTTTAGATATGAAAACGCTTCATAAAGTAATAGGAGGGTGATGATATCATGGGGAAAACAAAACATAAGGGGCCTATTAAGCTTAATAAAAAACCCTCACCAAAGCTATGGGCCTCTTTTGCGCCTATGGGGCTTGGGAAAGTAAAACCGAAACACATTCGAGATACGATGAAAGTGGCATGGGAAAACAAGGATAATCTCCCCTATGCATATCGTATTTTAACGCAGGGCGTGTGTGATGGCTGTGCCCTGGGTGTTTCAGGGTTATATGACCAAACGCTCGCAGGACCTCATATATGCACCACAAGACTAAATGTACTTCGTCTTAATACAATGCCAGCTATTGATCCAAAATGGTTCGAAGATATTCAACAGCTCAAACAAATGGACAGCACCTCTCTTCGCAAACTTGGCCGTATTCCTTATCCACTGATTCGAAAAAAAGGTGACAATGCCTTTACGCGTATTTCCTGGGATGATGCATTAGATCAAATCGCAGCTAAAATCAAATCAATTGATAAACGGCAGCTCGCTTTCTATTTAACGGCTAGAGGAATTACAAATGAAGTCTATTATACCGCTGCGAAGGCAGCTCGCTTTATCGGGACAAATCATATTGATAATGCGTCTCGCATTTGTCATTCACCGAGCAAAACCGCTCTTAAACGATCCCTTGGTATAGGAGCCTCCAGCTGTAATTACAACGATTGGATCGGAACAGATGTCTTAATTTTTTGGGGATCTGTCGCAGCAAACAATCAGCCCGTTTCCACTAAATATATGTATGCGGCGAAAAAGAAAGGAACCAAAATTATTGTCATCAATCCGTACAAAGAGCCTGCCATGGAAAAGTACTGGGTTCCCTCTATTCCAGAAAGTGCTCTATTCGGCACAAAAATCGCGGATGATTTCTATCAAGTCAATATAGGCGGCGATATTGCGTTTATGAACGGCGTCATCAAACATTGGTTTGACATGGAGCAGCATGCTCCCCATTCCGCTCTTGATCATGAATTTATTCAAGCCCATACTACCGGCATACAGGATTTAAAGCAGCATGTCGCACAGTTGAAGTGGGAGGACCTAGAAGCATCATCAGGCTTATCAAAAGAAAGAATGAAGGAATTTGCGATCCTCCTTGCCAATGCCAATTCAGGCGTTTTTATTTGGAGTATGGGCCTTACCCAGCACCGCTTTGCAACTGATAATATATCACAGGTCGCCAACCTTGCTATGTTACGTGGATTTATTGGCAGGAAACATTGTGGTGTCATGCCAATTCGAGGGCATAGCGGCGTTCAAGGTTCTGGTGAAATGGGTGCTGATCCATTCGTTTTGCCGGGCAGTGATTTTGATGAAGAGAATATTGAAAGAATCGAAAAAATTTGGGGGTTTGACATTCCGAAATGGCATGGTGACACCATTGGGCAATCCTTTGAGAAAATGGCTCTCCCAAAAGAACATCCGCAAAAACTCAAAATGCTATTTACGAGCGGCGGAAACTTTTTAGAAACGATGCCAAATCCAGATGCGATCGAAAAAGCTTTATCTGAGCTTGAACTCCGTGTCCATCAAGATATCATTTTGAATACCTCTACACTTGTAGAGGCAGAAGAGACGGTAATTGTTCTGCCTGCTATGACAAGATATGAACAGCCAGGCGGCGGTACATCAACTAGTACGGAACGCATGGTATATTTCAGTCCAGAAATTGAAGGACCTCGTATTGAGGAAGCCAGAGCAGAATGGGACATTTATATTGATCTTGCAAAAAGAGTCCGGCCAGAAGATGCTGAGCTGATTCATTTCGAAACGGCTGAAGACATTCGCCGTGAGATTGCGGTCGCAAATCGAAACTATGACGGCATCCAGCATTTGCGTCATAAAGGAGACGTTTTTCAATGGGGTGGCGCATGGCTATGTGAAGACGGGGAGTGTCCAACACCGGACGGCAAAGGACATCTTCTTCCTGCCCAGCTGCCTCAATACCGAAAAACGGAAGGACATTTTAATATCACGACAAGAAGAGGAAAGCAATTCAACTCCATGATCTATAGTGAAAAGGATGCCTTTAATGGTGGGAAGCGTCATTCTATCTTGATGAATAACGAAGATGCAAAAGAACTTTATGTCCAAGAAGGTGATCCAGTTGTCTTGTTTAATCAATATGGGTCCTATCAAGGAGTGGCTCAATTCGGGGATTTGAAACGTGGCAATATCGCTGTTTATTGGCCTGAAGGGAACGTTTTAATTCCAAAGGGTGTGTATGAGAGCTACTCACAGATTCCCGAGTATAATACGGCGGCCATATTAGAAAAAGCCGAAACTTTTCATGCAAGAAAAGATCAGCACTACGTGGAGAAACGAATTGATGAATTAGAAACTACTTTGAATTGATCTTCAACTAAAAAACAGCTGGGGAAAACAATCCCCAGCTCCCATTCATATCCTACTGACCAAAAGCGCTCGCTTCATTTTGTAGAATGTGATTCAATTCTTCGGCATTCGCAGCCGGTTGATATTGTCCACCACCCGCTTTTGCAACAGACTTTAGACTTTTTGCTTCTTTTTCATTCACGTCAAAGCCGATGATATTGACAATGGTGTCAATTCCGTCTTCATGTAATTCCTTTGCTGCTTGTGAAGGGCTTCCTCCACAAGTTTCTTTACCATCACTGACGACATAGACAATATTTTTTCCTTCAGCCTGGTGATCTTCAAAATCTTGTTTCGTATCTGTTAATGCTTTTGCAAGTGGTGTCCAGCCGGTCGGCTTATACACATTCAGTGCTTGCTGAAATGTTGATGGCTCATATGATCCAAATCCGTAAACGGCTTCAGAGCTTCCACAAGAAACTGCTTTTCCTGCATTTTTATTGGTTCCTTCATGACCAAACACACGTAGCAGGACTTGTGTATCTTCTGATAAAATACTTGCGAAGCTTTGAATAGAACGTTTGGCGATATCGATTTTCTTTTCGCCTTCAACTGATTGTGCCATGCTGCCGCTTAAATCAAGTAATATCACCACATGAGCAGGCTCCTGTTTTGTCACAGCATGAGCTGGTGAAGAAAGAAGCAGGACAAGACTAGCCAAAATGGTTAATACAATATTTCGTTTCATTCATAAAAACCTCCCTTTTACATTTGTACAGAAAAAGAGAAACGATAGCATACATCAATCGTTTCCCTTTTGTTCAGCAAGTTATTCGTGTAGTTTTAATGATTCTGCCGACAAGATAGAACCCATTTCTTTACCAGTGCTTGCTTGGTAGTATTGGCCTTTACCCGCTTTGGCTACTTGCTTCAATTGACCTTCATAGCCATCGTTAAAGTCTAATCCGATCACATTAACAACAGTCGATCCTTTTGAGTTATGCAATTCTTTTGCTACTTTTACTGGATCTCCGCCACAAGTTTCTTCACCATCAGTGATTAGGTACACAATATGTTTTGTTCCACCATTAAGCTGTTCATCCGTTTGCTTTGCATTTTCAAGAGCACGAGCAATCGGTGTCCAGCCATTTGGTCCAAGTCCGTTTAAAGAGTTTTCAAAGCTTTCTTTTTCGTAAGGCTGTACGCCATAAACGCCTCTAATGACTTCACATGATTGAGCTTTACCTGAATTTTTGTTGTTACCTTCAGAGCCAAACAAGCTCATACGAATTTTAGCGTCTTTTGGAAGTGACTGAGCAAATTTAAATACCTCTTGTTTTGCGAGGTCAAATTTGCGTTCTCCCTCTACTTTTCTTGCCATGCTTCCACTTGCATCAAGTAAGATAGTAACTCTTACATCTTTGTTATGTTTTTTGACTGTAGATGCTTTTGCAAATACTGGTGAAGAGATTGACATAGATAATGTCAATACAGCTAAGGTTACGAGTGTAAATACTTTTTTCAACATCATTTTTCCTTCCTCCTTATGTATTTAATTGAAACATCTTAATCGTAAAATATTCTGTCTTGGAATGGTATAGGACTCGGTCCCTTTTTCTCTTTCATCAAAATCACTAAAAATCTGTCAGTTGTCTAGATATATTCACCTAACACATCATTTTTTCTTTTGTTTTCTCCTTCTTTCGAGGGGCTTTGTATCGGCCATCGGTTCTTGTCGGGACGTAAATGTTTAAGATTTCCTGAGGTGCGTCTTAAGTCGCAAATTGACACATTCTGTTCAAACCTCTTGGAACACAAAAAAAGATGCCTCATTTCTGAGGCACCTTTGCTTTATTTTTTAGCCATATACGTGTTGAGAAAACGTTCAGCTGATTCAATTTGAATCCCTTTATAATAATGTTTCACGATAGCCTCTACTTTTTTGCCTGACTGTGCCATATAGTGCGCACCATACTGACTCATTCCAACCCCATGGCCATACCCTTTTGTCGTAATGATAATTTGCTGGCCCTGTCGTTCCCATGTAAAGTCCGCTGAATGAAGTCCTAGTGACTCTCGAATGTCTCTGCCTGTCAGTGTTTTACCGTTTATTACGGCTTTCGCTACTTGATTTCCTGGCGTCCGTTCTACTATCTGTCCTACCTGAGCCTGCTGAGTGAGCGTCACACCTAATTTTTGCTGAAATTCACTAACTGGGATGGTTTTCTTATTTTGAAATTTTGGCGATTTTTCATCCCATTTACTTGAGACACTTTTCAAATATGGGATTTCGTTTTTCCAATAAGCTTCGGCATTTTCCGTTTTTCCGTTACTTGTTGAAAAGAATGAGGCATCAATTGGCTTCTCATCATAAGTCAGCACTTTTCCTTGTGTGCTGGCGACAGCTTCTGTGACTTTTTTTAACTTCCAATTGTACGCTTTCCCCCAAATTTTCTTGAGTTCCTGCTTGTTTTTATAAACTTGGAACATTTGGGTGTCATCTACAAGAGAGCCCTTTGGTGATTTGACGGTCTTATCGATGATCATTTGTCTGACGATATACGTTCTTGCAGCGAGTGCCTGTGCCTTGAGTGCTTCCATTTCAAAATCAGCTGGCATTTCAGACGCTACGACACCGATCACATACTCTTCTAAGGGGATGTTTTCTACCTGCTGATGAGCTGAACGATAGACGGGGATAGCGACGGGTGATTGCTTCAATTTGACTGTACCCTTCACTTCTTTTTTAACTGATGGCTCCGCTGATACATGCTGGCTTACCTCCGGTTTCCCTTGAAACGTCGGCAACACAAGTAAAGTTGGAATCATTAAAATAATGATGCATATTCCTGCGATTGTCCATATCATTGGTTTCATATTTGGCTGCCCCCATTTGTCATTGAATCTCTTTTATCCTATGGGCGGGGACAAGCTAATATGACAGCTTCTTTCATTCAGTGGACAAGTCTTTTGATGAAGATATGAGGCTGTTTATCAACTGATTTTACTGTTCGTCTTTATGAATAAAATTTAAGATGGTTGGATACACTAATGATAAGCTTTAAAAATAAAGCATTCTATGATTCTAAAAAAAATCAGCATGCCCCATGGACACACTGATTTCTTTATAATTACGCGTTCAGATCTGATACAACTTGTTCTTGTGTCACATCTGCTGTTTCATCGTTTACTCTTTCAATATCTGCACCGATTGCTGCAAGCTTCTGGTGGAAGTTCACATAACCACGATCGATATGCTTCAACTCCGTGACACGTGTATGACCTTCTGCTACTAATCCAGCAAGTACAAGTGCTGCTCCTGCTCTTAAATCAGTCGCTGATACTTCAGCACCTTGAAGTTGAACCGGCCCGTTGATAATCACAGAGCGACCCTCAATTTTAATATCGCCATTCATGCGGCGGAATTCTTCAGCATGCATAAAGCGGTTTTCAAACACCGTTTCTGTAATCATGCTTGTTCCGTTCGCACGAAGCAATAGCGCCATCATCTGAGATTGCATATCCGTTGGGAAACCAGGATGTGGCATTGTTTTTAGATCGATTGGCTTGAGCTCAGATGGTCCAATGACTCTTAAACCTTCTTCTTCTTCAATGATCT
Source organism: Bacillus sp. NMTD17 (assembly GCF_002998735.1). Taxonomy (NCBI): domain Bacteria; kingdom Bacillati; phylum Bacillota; class Bacilli; order Caryophanales; family Bacillaceae; genus Bacillus; species Bacillus sp. NMTD17. The sequence goes on along the minus strand of NZ_PVRH01000001.1, from coordinate 396,309 downwards.
GAATACCCATTTCTTCCATTTTTGCTACAAGTGATGTCATGTGCTCTGGCACTGCGCCCTTTACAAGAACATTTCCTTCTGTAATAGCTGCTGCCACCATGAAAGTACCTGCTTCAATTCTGTCAGGGATGATGTTGTGTTTTGCACCGTGAAGTGTTTCCACACCTTCGATTTTGATTGTACCAGTACCAGCTCCGCGAACCTTACCGCCCATGGCATTGATGTAGTTTGCCAAATCAACAATTTCAGGTTCTTTTGCTACGTTTTCTAAAATCGTTGTTCCTTCAGCTAATGCTGCTGCCATGATGATGTTTTCAGTTGCACCGACACTTGGGAAATCCAAATAGATTTTCGCACCTTTTAAACGGCCTTTTACTTCAGCCTCGATGAAACCATTTCCTACTTGAATTTTAGCTCCCATTGCTTCAAAGCCTTTTAAATGCTGGTCAATTGGTCTTGAACCAATCGCACAGCCTCCAGGTAATGCAACTCTTGCATGACCTGTTCTTGCTAAAAGTGGTCCCATGACGAGCACAGACGCTCGCATTTTACGGACATACTCAAACGGAGCCTCAGTTTCTAGTGCATGAGATGCATCCACTGATACTTCGTTATTTTCAAAATGTACTTCTGCTCCTAAATGACGTAACACTTCATTGATTGTATATACATCGGAGAGCGTAGGTACATCACAAATTACGCTTTTTTCTGTACTTGCTAACAAAGATGCAGCGATAACTGGTAAAACGGCATTTTTTGCGCCTTCTACTTTAACTGTGCCGTTTAACTTTTGACCGCCGCGGACGATGATTTTTTCCAAGGTCTTCCCCTCCGCGTCCCAAATTCTCTATATTAATATTCAGTCGTTACGATTGGTGTGCCAACCGTAATCGTATGATTTTCGTTCATTTCCGAACTTCTGATGGCAATTTGAACATTCATTTTATCATTTGAAGTCATAATGAACTGTTCCCACTTATCTGTGTAAGCGGAAAGCGACACAAAATTAGACTCAACGAGATACTCAACTGGTTTTGCTTGAAATTCATTTGCTAACGTTTCAGCTTTTTTTTGCAAAACAACATCCATCATACCATTTACATGACCATCGAGACAAGTAAAAATTACAAATTTCTCTTGTAATATGCTTTTTGCATGACGTACGAACTGATCATATGTATGCTCCCAGGTATTCAGTGGGCGAGCACCTTTTTGCTCATATAATAAATACGACTTTTGATTGGATTTTGTGTCGGTCTTCACGAGTAAAATTTTCGATAAAGTATCATTTTTTTCATCTTTGTAAATTCCTGTGACTTTGGTGACATGTTTCTCTTCTTTTTCGGTCCACTCATACTGTCGTAGTTCGTCTTTCAAACGTTGCACTTTTTTTGAAAATTGTTCGGATGAAATGTCTACATTTGTTTTGGCGTGAAGGGTCCATCCATCTACTTCAATTTGCTGGTTTTTCAGACCTTCTGCTATTTGGGCGAGCGGAGAAGATTCTTCCGCACGAACACCTTGAATCATCAGAACAAAAAAAAGAATAAACGCAAATAATGGCCAACCTTTTACATACTTTCTCACTTGTCATTCCCCCTTGCTACAAGTGTTGCCGCAAGGAGGTCTATGCATACGTGGAAAAGTCATCAAAGGCCATACTTTTGACGCTTCTTTTTACGTTCCCGCATAAGGTAGTGACCAAACCTTTTATGTTAGAACATATAAGGAATTTGTCTAGAGAAATTTAAGTAATCAAGGAAGAAATTGCTGACTGCAGATGCGATGGCAATGGTAATGAGCATCATCAGCAATCTTGCCTGAACGATTTTCCCTTTTTTAATCAGTGGATCAATATTTACGGCAAGCAATGCCCACCATGTTACCGCAATAAAAAACAGGTGGATCACAATACTCACGATGGCTTGTTGTCCTACGTCTTCCATACAGTTGAATCCTCCTTTTATTTATTTCTGTAAAGGAAAACTCCCTTTCATTATATCCTCGAAAATCGGAAAGATGAATCATTTGGAAAAAAGAGCTATATTTAGAGTAAATCCCCTCTTATCCTGGTGCCAGGGAGATGATATACTGCGTGTGGAAGGAGCTGAACACATTGAAAGATTCTTTTCCTGACTTTGTTGATTTGTACGGAGAACTGGTTCCCTCATTTGATCATGAATGGGAGGCCATTGCTTTCTACTTTGATTATAGACAGACACAGCTAGAAGAATTAGCGCAATTGTGTCATTTTCATAACATTTCTTTGGATTATTCTGAGGAAAGCCTGTATCAGTTAGAATCACTATACTTTGATGCATTTACCAAGCAGCTGTTTGCTGAGTGGAAAATGCCAATAGATGCATTAGAAGCGATGATGAGTGTGTATATGGGAGAGGTTGTCCTCCGTCATCATTCAGATGCTGACTGGGTCGTGCGGCCTTATATGGACTCTCCGCATCAATATACGCTTGGTTTGCGCCGGCACAATAAAACGTGGCATAGTACGCAGTTTTGCGAGCACTTATATCTTGAAAAACAGGATTCTCACCCGTATGTGTCGATGTACCAATCTCTCATGTCATTCTAAAAAATCCTTCTTATCATTGTGATAAGAAGGATTTTCTGTTTTATATCCCTGCTACATTTAAACGGTTTAACGCCCGTTTTAATGCGAGTTCCGCCCGGCGTACATCACTTTCATTCGGGTGGTTCAAATGCTCTTCAGCACGCTGTTTCGCTGATTTAGCACGATCGACATCAACTTTATCTGATGTTTCAGCGGCCTGAGCAAGAATGGTTACTTGTTCAGGGCGAACTTCAACAAATCCGCCACTTACTGCAACCAATTCAGTTGATCCACTATGTTTTAAGCGAACTGCACCGATTTTTAGCGGAGCAACCATTGGAACGTGGCCAGCTAAAATACCAAGCTCACCGCTTTCTGCTCTGACACTGACCATTTCCACATCCGCTTCATACACTGGGCCGTCGGGAGTAACGATATTGACTTGAACGGTCTTCATGCTTTTACCCTCCTAAGGACCAGATTAGGCCTCTACACCCATCTCTTTGGCTTTTTCAACCACTTCTTCAATGCGTCCAACTAAGCGGAATGCATCTTCTGGAAGGTGATCGTATTTACCAGATAAGATTTCCTTGAAGCCTTTAACAGTTTCTTTCAATGGCACATAAGAACCTTTTTGGCCAGTGAACTGCTCTGCTACGTGGAAGTTTTGAGATAGGAAGAATTGAACACGACGTGCTCTGTGTACCACAAGCTTATCGTCCTCAGATAATTCATCCATACCTAAAATGGCAATGATATCTTGTAGTTCTTTATAACGCTGCAATGTTTGCTGCACTTCACGCGCAATGGCATAATGCTCTTCACCAACGATCTCAGGTGCAAGTGCACGAGATGTTGAAGCAAGAGGATCAACCGCTGGGTAAATACCCATTTCAGTCAGCTTACGCTCAAGGTTTGTCGTTGCATCAAGGTGAGCGAACGTTGTTGCTGGAGCTGGATCCGTATAGTCATCCGCAGGTACATAGATCGCTTGAATCGATGTAACCGATCCTACGTTTGTAGACGTGATACGCTCTTGCAGCTGACCCATTTCTGTTGCAAGTGTCGGCTGATAACCTACCGCTGAAGGCATACGTCCAAGTAGAGCTGATACTTCAGAGCCTGCTTGTGTAAAACGATAGATATTATCGATGAAGAACAATACGTCTTGACCTAGTTCATCACGGAAATGCTCTGCCATTGTCAAACCAGTTAGGGCAACACGCATACGTGCACCTGGCGGCTCGTTCATTTGACCGAAGACCATGGCTGTTTTTTCGATAACGCCAGAATCTTTCATTTCGTAGTAAAGGTCGTTTCCTTCACGTGTACGCTCTCCAACACCAGCGAATACAGAAATACCGCCGTGTTCTTGTGCGATGTTGTTGATCAATTCTTGAATCAGAACGGTTTTACCTACACCGGCTCCACCGAATAGACCGATCTTTCCACCCTTGATGTAAGGAGCAAGAAGGTCAACAACTTTGATACCTGTTTCAAGAATTTCAACTTCAGTAGAAAGTTGATCAAAAGAAGGCGCTTGTCTGTGGATTGGATCTCTTTGAGCTTCCACACCAAGTGGCTCATCTAAGTCAATGTTATCTCCCAGTACGTTGAATACACGTCCAAGTGTTACGTTACCAACTGGTACTGAAATTGGTTTTCCAAGGTCTACAGCTTCCATACCGCGCTTCACACCGTCTGTTGATGCCATTGCGATGGTTCTGACTGTATTATCACCTAAATGTAGTGCTACTTCTAAAGTTAAGTCGATAGTAACTTCACTTTCGCTTTCCGCTTTATGCGAAACTCTGATCGCATTATAAATCTCAGGCAAGTGACCGTCTTCAAAATGAACGTCTACGACTGGTCCCATGATCTGACTGATGCGTCCTGTTTTCATTGCATTCCCTCCTGACAATTATTTCTATTCTAAGGCAGCTGCTCCGCCGACAATTTCTGTAATCTCTTGTGTAATCGCTGCTTGACGAGCACGGTTATAAGAGAGTGTCAGGTTGTCGATCAATTCTTTTGCGTTGTCTGTTGCACTCTTCATTGCTGTCATCCTTGCAGCATGTTCACTTGCTTTGCTGTCAAGAAGCGCACCGAAAATCAAACTCTCTGCATATTGAGGAAGGAGAACTTCAAGAATTTCTTCTTCAGAAGGCTCAAACTCATAAGATGCGGAACGTTTATTTGGTGTCGCTGCGGCCGAAAGGTCCGTTAGCGGCAATAATTTCTTCTCTGTTACTTCTTGTGAAATGGCACTGACAAAGTGGTTGTAGAACATGTAAAGTTCGTCAAACGCTTCATCAGAGAACATTTGAACTGTACTGCTTGCTAATTCTTTAATATCAGCAAACGCTACTTCGTCTCCAAGCCCTGTTACTTCAGAAATAACTGGAATACCGCGCTTTTTGAAGAAGTCGCGTCCGATTTTACCAATCACAATCACCGCATATTCATCAGCGGATTGATGACGAGATTGAATGGTTTGGTAAGCGGCACGCAAAATCGAGCTGTTAAAAGGTCCTGCAAGCCCCCGATCAGATGTAATGACGAGATACCCTGTTTTCTTGACAGGTCTTGAAAGAAGCATTGGGTGCTTAGCACTTGTTCCAGTTGCGATTGCAGCAACCACTTCCTGGATTTTCTCCATGTAAGGAACAAAAGACTTCGCATTGTTTTCAGCACGATTCAGTTTCGCAGCTGATACCATTTGCATCGCTTTTGTGATCTGACTCGATTTTTTCGTTGACGTGATCCTTGACTTTATATCGCGTAATGAGGCCAAAGATTTCACCACCTTTTTTCAGGAATCCGTGTTCATTTACGTGAAAAGAGAGAAAAAGAGAATCTTTTTCTCTCGGAAAGATTACTAATTAGTTGCTTGGTGCAAACGTACGTTTAAAGCCTTCGATTGCTGTATTCCACTCTTCATCAGCAGGCATGTTTCCTGTTTGAGAGATGGTGTCAAACAAGTCTTTATGGTTTTCTTCAATGTACATGAATAACTCAGCTTCAAAACGTTTGACATCAGCAATCGCGACATCGTCTAAGTATCCTCTTGTAAGTGCATAAAGAATCGCTACTTGTTTTTCAACTTTAAGCGGTTTGTTCAAGTCTTGTTTTAAGACTTCAACTGTTCTAGCACCACGGTTTAATTTTGCTTGAGTCGCTTGGTCTAGATCAGATCCAAACTGAGCGAATGCTTCAAGCTCACGATAAGAAGCAAGATCCAGACGAAGTGTACCTGCTACCTTTTTCATCGCTTTGATTTGTGCAGAACCACCTACACGAGATACAGACAATCCTGCGTTTACTGCTGGACGTACGCCTGAGAAGAAGAGATCAGATTGTAAGAAAATCTGTCCATCTGTGATTGAAATAACGTTTGTTGGGATATATGCAGAGATATCGCCAGCTTGCGTTTCTACGAAAGGCAATGCTGTGATAGAACCGCCACCCTTTTCGTCACTAAGCTTCGCTGCACGCTCTAATAAACGAGAGTGAAGATAGAAAACATCACCAGGGAATGCCTCACGACCTGGAGGACGACGAAGCAATAATGAAAGCTCACGGTAAGCTGCCGCTTGTTTAGAAAGGTCATCATATACAACAAGTACGTGCTTGCCGTTATACATGAATTCCTCACCCATCGTTACACCTGCATAAGGAGCAAGGTAAAGAAGCGGGGCTGGCTGTGATGCAGAAGCTGTGACTACGATTGTGTAATCAAGCGCACCATGCTTACGAAGTGTTTCAACAACACCACGAACCGTTGATTCCTTTTGTCCGATCGCTACATAAATACAGATCATGTCTTGATCTTTTTGGTTTAGGATCGTATCAATTGCAACAGATGTTTTACCTGTTTGACGGTCACCAATGATCAATTCACGCTGTCCGCGTCCGATTGGAATCAAGGCATCAATTGCTTTAATCCCTGTTTGAAGCGGCTCATGTACAGATTTACGATCCATAACGCCTGGTGCTTCACTTTCGATTGGACGAGTTTTGCTCGTTAAGATTGGACCTAGTCCATCAACAGGCTGACCAAGTGGGTTCACAATACGTCCGATTAATTCTTCACCTACTGGAACCTCCATGATACGACCTGTACGTTTTACATCGTCACCTTCACGGATATCTTTGTAAGGTCCTAAAATCACGATACCTACGTTAGACTCCTCAAGGTTTTGAGCCATACCCATTACACCGTTAGAGAACTCAACCAGCTCTCCTGCCATAATGTTGTCAAGGCCATGTACACGCGCGATACCGTCCCCTACTTGAATGACTGTACCGACATCTTTTACTTCAATTTCAGATTGATAGTTTTGGATTTGCTGCTTTATCAGCGCGCTAATCTCTTCAGCTTTGATACTCACTAAGGTTTCACCCCTTCTAACGATTTTCGCCTGCAAGCTGACGTTCAATGCGGGAAAGCTTTCCGCTGACACTGCCGTCATAAATGCGGTTTCCGATACGGATTTTCACTCCGCCTATTAGATCCTTGTCAATCACATTTTCAACACGCAGTGATGTGACTCCGGCTTTTTTGGCAAATACTTCAGATAAAGATTGAATTTCAGCGCCGCTCAGCGGTTTCACTGAATACACGACCGCATCGTCTATTTGTTTCGTGCGGTTTGCAAGTTTCACAAACTCAGACGTCATTTCAGAGAAAATATTCGTGCGTCCGCGGTCAATCAATAAATACATGGTGTGCAATACATGTGTCGAAACACCTTTGAAAGCTTCTGCAATCAAATGTTTCTTTTTGTCTGCCGTAATCTTTGGATGAACAAGAAAGTCATTCAATTCTTGGTCAGCCTTTAGAACTTTTTTGATCTCATTCAGCTCTTTTTCAGTTTCGTCTACTGCCGAAGAAGCAAGAACGATGTCAAAAAGAGCAGAAGCGTAACGCTTAGAGACAATAGTCACGCTCATCGGCTTTCGCCTGCCTCTTTAAGATACTCTTGAATCAATTTCTCTTGTGCTTGCTCATCAAGTTCTCTTTCAATCACTTTAGATGCAATGAGTACAGATAGTGATGCAACCTGCTCACGCAGTGCAGCCACAGCTTGTTCTTTTTCTTTCACGATTTCAGTTCTAGCAGACTCTTTCAAGCGCTCTGACTCTTGACGTGCTGCTTGAATGATCTCTTCTTTTTGTTTCTCACCAATCTTTTTCGCATTTTCGATGAGTGTATGTGATTCTTCGCGTGCTTCTTTCAATAAGACACGTTGTTCTTCAAGAAGCTTTTCAGCTTGAACGTGCTTTTGTTCAGCACTTGAAATTTCATTTCCTATATAATCTTCACGCTGCTTCATAATACCTAATAAAGGTTTAAGCGCAAATTTCTTTAAAAGTGCAAGCAGGATGAGCATAGCGATAAGCTGGAATAACATATCCCCGGCGTTGAAACTTAAGCCACCTGCTCCTAAAACCACTGGTAACTGAGACATTTAGTACGGCAACTCCCTTCTTTAAATAATATGTTAAGAAACAAAACATAAAGGAATGGCGAAGTTTCGAACTAATCTGATCTTCGCCATTAAAATTCATATTAGAACGCTTCTCACATATTAACCAAAGAATGCCAAGAATGCGATAACGACAGCGATAATTGGAAGTGCCTCAACTAAAGCGACCCCGATGAACATAAGTGTTCTTAGTTCTCTACCAGCTTCTGGCTGACGAGCGATTCCTTCAACTGTTTTAGATACGATTAGACCGTTACCAATACCTGCTCCTAGTGCTCCCAAACCGATTGCAATTGCTGCTGCTATTAAATTCATTAAAAAGCTCCTCCTTTAAAATAACGTCCTTTTTGGACTCTCAATTTTTTAGTGTTCATCGCTGACTTTATGGGAAATGTACACCATTGTCAGCATGGTGAAGATAAATGCTTGGATTGTTCCGACAAACAAACTGAATGCCTGCCATACAATCATCGGCACGATGGCACCTAATGTACCAACGATACCAAGTGCAATGTTTTGCGTGTAGAAATTGGTCGCAAGTCCTGCAAGCAAACCAAGAAGAATCTCTCCAGCAAAAATGTTTCCATAAAGACGCAAACCAAGTGTTAGCGTGTTTGCAAATTCTTCAATAAGTTTCAATGGTACTAAAAGCGGAATTGGTCTGAAGTAGTCTTTCGTATATTCCTTGACTCCTTTTGCCTTGACACCGTAGTAATGTGTCAATCCCATGACCATAATCGCTAGTGTCATTGTGATTGCAGGGTCTGCTGTTGGTGATTTCCACCACAAGTTGTGATCGACCGTAATCGAGAATGGCAGTCCAAGCATGTTTGAAACAAATATGTACATGAGTAATGTAACGCCAAGCGCTAGAAATGGGGCTCCTGTTTTCATGTCCATCGAACTACCTATGATATTTCGAACAAAATCAACAATCCATTCCATGAAGTTCTGCGCCTTTGTCGGACGAATAGACAGAACACGAGTAGTCAGCACCGCTATGAGAAGAACGATGATACTAGCAATCGTAATCATGAGAACATTGGATAAGTTGAACGTTAACCCTAAAAATTCTGTAGTTTTTGAACTGTGACCCAAAGAGTATTCACCTCTCTTCCATAGTAGAACGTTTAAGTTGAATGAAGGAATCTATCATAATGACAGGATATATTGTCATTAATCCTATAACAACACCTGCCAGATGAACTTCATTAGGGTAACGCCAAGCAATCGCTACTGCGAGAATTGCGTTGGCCCACCTGGCTGTACTTCCCATTGAACGAATGGATTTTCCTTTTTTAACCGCTCGATCAAAAGCGTGCATTCTCCGTATAAGTAGGAATAAATTAAAGAAAGCAAAAATTGTGCCGATAATGAAACCAAGAAACAGTGGTTTAAAACCAGGCATGGCATAGCCAAACACAAAAATTGCCAATAGATAGAACATATATTTACTCTGTCTGCGGAAAATCGCGTTTGGATCGTTCATTCATCTGACTCCCGATGAAAAATATTGTAAAAAAGGTGATAAATGGTGATGAAAACTGCGTAGAAGACGCTTATGATAAGCAGTCCTGTTCGAAAAAAATCAATCACCCATCGGTCTAATTGCACAATCAGACTTGAAATCTAAAGATCTATGGGATGTTGCTTCATTCGCTGATACAAACCCTGATAATTAAAGGGTTCACAATGAGGATTAGTAGAGTGCTATAGGCTATGAAAACCTTACCATAATACCCTCGTTTAGCATACAATAGCGTCTATGATGTGTCAATCCGTTGAAAGTTAAAAAACTTTTCTATAGTGATAGAGCACACAAAATGTTCACAATTTCATCAAACTTTAGGAGACACGTGACATTCATTGAAAAAAACAGCTAATGTTCAGTATACATTGATTTTTCTAAGAACGATATCAACCGTTTGTCATATATTTCAAAAAGCCCACATGCACGTTTGCATGTGGGCTTTTATTAAAACATGTTATTTCGTTCCATACATACGGTCACCAGCATCACCAAGACCTGGGATAATGTAGCCTTTTTCGTTCAATTTCTCATCTAATGCTGCAATGTAGATATCAACATCAGGATGATGCTTTTGCATTTCTTCTACACCTTCAGGGGCAGCAATCAGACACATGAAGCGAATGTTTTTCGCCCCGCGTTTTTTCAAGCTGTTCAATGCTTCGACTGCTGAACCGCCAGTTGCAAGCATTGGATCTACTACGATAAATTCACGCTCTTCCACATCAGATGGAAGCTTCACATAATATTCAACAGGCTTTAATGTTTTCGGATCACGGTATAAACCGACATGTCCCACTTTAGCAGCTGGAATGAGTTTCAAAATCCCGTCCACCATTCCAAGACCTGCTCTTAAAATTGGCACAACACCGAGTTTCTTCCCTGAGATCACGTTTGATTTGGCTACTTGTACAGGTGTTTCTACATCTACCTCTTCAAGCGGTAAGTCTCTTGTGATTTCAAATGCCATTAATGTTGCGACTTCATCCACTAGCTCTCTAAATTCTTTTGTTCCTGTATGAACGTCACGAATATATGTAAGTTTGTGCTGAATAAGCGGGTGATCAAATACATAAACCTTTGCCATTGCTTGCTACAACTCCTTTTCTGTCATCTTCCGGTGAACTTTGCACACTTCCTACAATTCTACATAAAAAGACGTCATCTTTCAATATGATTCGCAAATCCTACAAAAAAAACCCACATGCCAATAATAGGCAAATGGGTCTGCTTTTTAATAATCTAATTCGTTATATAGAGGGAAGCGGGCAGTTAGATCAGATACACGCTTTTTCGCTTCTTCTAATTTCGCTTCATCTTCATGATGTTTTAGAGCAAGCGCAATAATGGAACCGACTTCTTTCATCGCCTCTTGATCGAAACCGCGGCTTGTCACTGCTGCTGTACCAACACGTACACCACTTGTGACAAAAGGTTTTTCTGGATCATAAGGAATCGCATTTTTGTTCACTGTAATACCGATTTCATCAAGAACATTTTCTGCAATTTTTCCTGTGATGCCAAGAGAACGCAAGTCGATGAGAACAAGATGGTTATCCGTTCCACCAGATACAAGCTGAATATTTTCAGATAACAGGGTTTCAGCTAGCTGCTTTGCATTATCAATGACGTTTTGTGCATATGTTTTGAAATCTCCGTTCAATACTTCACCGAAAGAAACAGCTTTTGCAGAGATGACATGCATCAGTGGTCCACCTTGAATACCAGGGAAGATCGATTTGTCGATCTTTTTACCAAACTCTTCACGGCATAGGATCATTCCGCCGCGAGGTCCACGCAATGTTTTGTGAGTTGTCGTTGTCACAAAATCTGCATATGGAACTGGATTTGGATGAAGACCTACTGCAACAAGACCCGCAATGTGAGCCATGTCGACCATAAAGTAAGCACCGACTTCATCCGCAATCTCACGGAACTTTTTGAAATCAATTTGACGTGGGTATGCACTTGCACCCGCTACAATTAGCTTTGGCTTATGTTCACGTGCTTTTTCAAGTACATCTTGGTAGTCGATATGCTGCGTTTCTTTATCGACACCATATTCTACAAAGTTGTACTGTACACCACTAAAGTTGACAGGGCTTCCGTGCGTTAAATGCCCGCCATGTGATAAGTTCATACCTAGCACTGTATCGCCATGCTCAAGAATGGTAAAGTATACGGCCATATTCGCTTGAGCACCTGAGTGAGGCTGTACGTTCACATACTCAGCACCAAAAATTTCTTTTGCGCGGTCACGTGCGATATCTTCTACAACGTCTACATGTTCACAGCCGCCATAGTAGCGTTTACCAGGGTAGCCCTCTGCATATTTGTTTGTTAATACAGAGCCCTGTGCTTCCATGACTGCTTCGCTTACAAAGTTTTCTGATGCAATTAATTCAATTTTGTCCTGCTGGCGTTTCCGCTCTAGTTGAATTGCCTTGAATACTTGTGCGTCTTGCTCAGGTAAATGTTTCATCAGCGAAATCCTCTCCAATCTATTTCCATTCGATGTTTTCACCATCTCATTGTACACGGTTTTTGAGTGAAATGTAAAAGTTTTTTTGGGAAATCGCCTTCTTTTTTTGCGAAAAACCGAATATTCAAGCGGTGAAGCGTCTTCATCATTCAACATTATATTAGAAATATATCTAAGCTATGATCTTGTATAAACCGCTCGTTCTCCGCCAATCAGCTTCGGACGCGTTTTCGCAAACGTCACATGTGCATGTCCTAATTGATGACGACTGAGGCGAACAGGTACAGCGACTCTCTTTAGATGCATCCCAATCAATGTATCACCGATATCGATTCCAGCATGCGCCTCGATGGATTCAACTAACACAGGATGTTCCATGTGCTGATACGCATGAGCCGCCATCGAACCACCCGCCTTTCGGACAGGTACTGCCGCTACAATCTCTAGGTTAAGCCGGAAAGCCACTTCTTCTTCCACAACAAGAGCACGATTCAGATGCTCACAGCACTGGAAAGCGAGCTCAATGCCAGTCTCTCGTCTCAGCTGATCCAATTCTTGATAGATAGACGCAGCAATTTGCTCACTTCCTGCTGTACCAATATGCTCGCCAGCCACTTCCGATGTACTGCAGCCGATGACTAAAATTTGTCCAGCACGCAGTTCGACCATTTGATGAAACTCTTTTAACATTTCAAGCCAATCTTGACCAATGTTCATGTTAAGCGCTCCTTATAGGTGCTTTTCTTCGTAATCAGCGATTTTACCAATCCGCACAGCATGTCGTCCTGCCGTAAATTCTGTTGTCAGCCAAATGTGCGCAATCTCACGTGCTAATCCAGGTCCAATAACTCGCTCTCCCATCGCAAGGACGTTTGTATCATTATGTTCTCTAGTCGCTTTCGCACTAAATGTATCATGCGCCAGCGCACAGCGAATTCCTTTCACTTTGTTTGCTGAGATGCTCATACCGATGCCTGTCCCGCAAATTAAAATGCCGCGGTCGACTTCTCCGTTTGCCACCATATTAGCTACAGGAAAAGCATAATCTGGGTAGTCTACAGAACCTGATCCACATTCACAACCCATATCAATGTATTCAATCTTCAATTCATCCATCAGTTGTTTGATTTCTTCACGAATATTCGTTCCGCCGTGATCGGATGCAATGGCTACTTTCATCGGGCAATTCCTCCTAAGGGTGAGTTGATCTGTCATGCCTTACATTTATTCTTTATTTATAGTTATATTTTAACCTCTGCCTAGTCATTTGCAAACAAAAGCAGAAAAACCGTTGACGCAACGGTTTTACAGGTTGTCCATTATGAGGATGTCTGATCTTTTTTCAATCTCTCAGCCAGTTGAAAGAGCAATGCTTCAAGTTCATCACGTGTTTCCTGATAAACAGACAGACTTCCTCCAAACGGATCGGATACATCGCCTTCTGTTCCTGTCGCAAATTCCTTTAGAGTGAAGATCTTGTCTTTTGCATGCGCATATTGCTCCACAATCAACTGTTTATGCTGCATGGTCATGGTGAAGACGTAATCTGCTTCTCGCAGAAGATCCTCTGTCAGTTTTGATGAAGAATGGTTCAGTGGAATGCTTTTCTCAAATAATGCTTCGACCGCTTGAGGAGAAGCCTTCCCAGCATCTAAGGCAAAAATGCCCGCTGATTTAACAGTGACCTCTAAACCTTTATCATGTGCAATTGAAGCAAAAAGGGCTTGAGCCATAGGACTTCTGCATGTATTTCCCGTACAAACAAATAAGATTTTCATCTTTCGCCCTCCTTTTCTTCTATTATATAGCATTTCATTCTACATGTTATGTAAGGAGACTGACTAGAGCGGAAATAATAATTTGATACCAAAGGCTAGTAAAATGATTCCGCCAAGCGCCCCGCTATATGATCCAACCCATGATCGAACCTGTTTACCGAGTAATAATCCAAGCCATGTGAGGATCATACTAAAAAAACCAAACAATAAAATGGTCATCCACACGTGAGAACCGTAAATTCCGAGACTTAAACCAACGGAAAAACTGTCTAAGCTGACACTTGTTGCAAAAAGAACGAGACCAGCCCCAACAGGTGCGATAAATGGTTTATCCTCTTTGCGAATAGACGCAACGATCATTTGCAGCCCGAGCACCAAAAGCAGCGCCCCGCCGATATAGGTGGCAAGGAGACCGAGCCAGCCTGATAGGAGCTGACCTGTCAGCATACCAAAAAGCGGCATAAACATATGAAATATCCCAATGACAAGTCCAATATAAATGATCTGGCGGAACCTCAGCTGAACCATCCCCATGCCAAGTCCAACCGAAAAAGCATCCATTCCCAGTGCAAAAGCCATGATGCTGAGCGTCAGCAATTCGCCAGCTAGTTCGTACATGTAAATCCCCCTTGGACACGCATTCTCCTTTAACCTATGTTTGTCCAAGAAGGGTTAGAACTATTTGAACGAAGAGAGGGTACGCCCTCCTGCCGCTTTTTGCAGACGGTTCATGATCGCTGAACCCACTCCCTGCTCTGAAAAGGCTTCTGAAATAATGACATCTACATCTGTCTCATCAAATTGTCTCAGTACACGATATAAGTTTGCCGCAATCGTTTCAGGTTTCCCTCTCCATCCACAGCTGAAAACAACATCTGCCGCAAACAACGATTTCTTTTCTTCTGTTGTCAGCACGCCCACTTTTAGACCTCCTGCCTGGTATGTTTGAATGTGATGCTGCATCTCTTCATCACTTCCAGAAAAAAGATACATTTGAGCTTCAGGTGCATAGTGTGTGTATTTCATTCCTGGCGATACAGGCGCTTCGTCCTTTTTTGTCAGCCCCGGGTCGACACTGACCGCTCCAACTACCTCTTCTAAAGCTTCTTTTGTAATCCCGCCAGGCCTTAAGATCACTGGAAACTCGTCGACACAGGATACAACCGTTGACTCAACGCCAATTCCAGTTGAACCGCCATCGACAATTCCAGCGATTCTTCCATCGAGATCACTCGCTACATGGTCAGCTTGTGTCGGTGAAGGTTTTCCTGAACGGTTGGCACTTGGTGCGGCAATCGGCAGACCAGCTGCTCGGATGAGCTCAAGCGCAATCGGATGGTCAGGCATTCTCACACCGACCGTGGATAAACCTGCTGTGACCTGCTTTGATAAAGCACCCGGCTTACACGGAAGAACAATGGTTAAAGCGCCCGGCCAAAAGGCTTCCATCAGCGCCTTTGCTTTTTCACTTTCTATTTGCGCAAATTCGTGAAGCTGCTGAACCTCCGCAATGTGGACAATCAATGGATTATCACTTGGACGCCCTTTCGCTTCATATATTTTCATGACAGCTTCTGTCTCTTTCGCATTTGCCCCTAGTCCGTAAACAGTCTCTGTCGGAAAAGCGACCACTTCGTTTTGCTGCAATAACACAGCTGCCTGTTCAATTTGTGGATAGTATGTGGATAAACTCTTTTCTAAATCCACAGACCACCTTTTTGTATTTAACATCATACAAACTCCTTTTAAAAAAGATAAAACTGTTGATATATCTCAATTATCCTTTTGAAAGTATAAAAGATGATGATCAATAAAACAAGCGTTGTCCACAATTTGTGGATAACGCTTGTTTAACAGTGGATAAGTATGTGTATAAGTCCAGTATGTTGTGATTAACTTCCTTTTTTATGAAGAACCACAGCTTGTTCTTTCGCCAATATCTCTTTTGCATGTGCAGATACCCACATGCTTTCTGGAATGTCCTCTAATGGCGTGAAGCCCATCAATGCCAAAAAGTCATGTGAGGAGGAGTGGTTTGCGACGACATAAAAAGTATCCACGCCTATTTTTCCTCCGAGCGTTTGAACACTTTGGAACAAAGACACGATGTGTCCCTGACCTAGTTTATCTGATATGACAAGGGACCGCAGCAAGCCCTCTTGTTCACTAAGCTGTTCAAGACCTAAACACCCCGCCAGCTGACCGTCCGCATCTTCCATGACAACAAATGTCGTACGCTCTGCAAGCGTGACGCCGCCTTTCGCTTGTCCCTTTTCAAGAAAAGCATTGATCGCTGGGGCATCTTCTTCTGTGGCTATTCTTAATTGATAATACATGCTTTCACCTCTTTTTGATCTCTTACTTCAACTCTATGAGGCAAAAACAGATTTATACCTTTTTTAGGAGAAAAGACTAGAGACCCATTCGAATAAAAAGAATTTCACTTCACCGGTCTCTTCTTTCTCTTCTTTCACCACTTCATTAACAGACTCATCTGTTTGCTGCGCTGTCACTTGGTTATCCTCATCCCCCTCTGGCGATGCGATGGCTTCTCCATTTGAAAAATCGATAAAGCAGAGCGGCGGGAATAACACACACCACCAATTGGCTCCATCCCCTTCTCCAAGTGTAATTAAAATGGCTTCATATTCCCCTGCAGGATAGACGAAATTCCCATATAGCTTTGTTGGAAATGAGGCTTTTTGAAAGCTGACTGAGACGGATTGATCAATGTGCTGTTCCTTCAATTTCGCTTTGGCAATACGATTGATTTCTGGCAGCTTGGTCCGAATTACACGTCTTGCTTCTTCAATGGACGTGAGGTCTTTAACCCACTCTGTCATATTGGCATTGACCTCGTCACGAATGCTTCTTTTCACATCCTGATCCGCTGAACGATCGCTATTTGCTAAAATGCGTAAGCGGATCGCTTCGTCTGGTATTACAACAGGCTGATTTGCAGAAGCAGCCGCTGTCTCCTCCCTTCCAAGGTTTGCAAAAGCTCCGCATAATAATAGAAACATATAAAGACAAATCATCATTTTACTTTTAAACATGATGTGTTCCCCCCACTTTTTCTCTTCGCTACAAACATTGTGTCCAGGAAACCCATCTCATAAACAGACAAAATGATTTTTTTAATAGATTATAAGTCAAATCAAAAAAAGCCGTCCCATTAAGAACGGCTTTGGAGTGAGGATTGGTAATCGGAAGGGTACAGTCTCCCATCCCAATCTCGGCTGATTTTTAACCCTGATTCTGTTTTGATGACAGTCATTGCTCCTTTTTTCTTGATTTCTTTTTTAACCTTTCCTTTTTGATCAATAAATTGAATCATCATTTCATAGTCAAATTCAATTCTGTCATCGCTTTCATCTGAAGGCGTAAACGTAATTTTCTTCAGCTTAATTTGACAATCTTGATCCTTTGCTGCTTCTAACACGCTCGGGAACATGCTGTCTTGTGTATATTCTTGATATTCATGCTCAGTTAAATAAAACTTCAGCTTCTCCTTCATGTCAGTTAGGTCATCTGTTCGATTCACTGTGTATTGTGCTTTTTTATAGCTTTCTCCAAATGCTGCTGCTTCTTTTTTAAAGCTCGGTTTACCACAAGCACTCACAATCAATAGTACACTGACGATGACCAACACCATCGCATACCTTCTGTTCACACCATTCGCTCCTTCAAAACAAATTTATGTAAAAAAATCATGATCAGAATGTTCATTCTTCTATATATACGTTTCTCTTTTACCATAAGTTTCATCTTTACATAATAAAATAGTCCGACTTTTTTCAGCCGGACTTTCCGTTTTGAATGTGTGCGCAAACAGCTCGGTCTTTCCCGTTTATGTCCTTGACGATGCGGACATCTGCCGCGGGAAATGACTGCAAGAGATGTGCTTTTACATCTTGCCCTTGCGTATGTCCAATTTCAAAGACAACGACCGCCTGCTCATGAAGTACACAGTGAAGATCACGAATGAGACGCTTGTAAAACCACAGACCATCACGTCCATCTGTCAGCGCATTCACCGGCTCATGCTTTGTAACCACCTCTGACAAACTGTCCATTTCTTCTGCTGCAATATAAGGTGGATTGGAAATAAACAGATCCACTTTGATGCCTTGATCCATGATAGGTTCGAGTAAGTCACCTTGTAAAAAATGGACGTCTGCACCAAGCGCTTGTTGATTCCGCTTTGCTACCGCAAGTGCTTCATGTGAAATATCCGTTGCTGTGACAGATAATGTTTCTTTTTCAAGAGCCAGCGTAATCGCAATTGCCCCGCTTCCTGTGCCAACGTCCACTGCTTTGAGCGGCTGATCGTGCGGGAAGACGTCACTCACCAGATTCAGCGCCGCCAAAACGACCTCTTCCGTTTCAGGACGAGGAATGAGAACATGTTTGTTCACCTCGAAGGGACGGCCGTAAAAGAATTCAATACCCGTTAGATGCTGAACAGGCACGCCTTTCTTATGCTGCGTGACAAACTCGCTGAACAACCGATCTTGCTCCTCTGGCAGCAGATCATGAAAACGTGCAAGAAGTTCACTTCTGCTTAGGCCCAGTACATGCATCAAAAGGAGCTCTGCTGCGTTTTGGTCTCTACCGGCTTCCGTTAACAAAGAAGAAGCCCATTTAAGGGCTTCAAAGATGGTTCGCTGATTATTTTGCATTTTGAAGCTTTCTTGCTTGGTCTTCCATAATTAATGCATCTATGACCTCGTCAAGTTTTCCCTCTAAAATTTGATCAAGCTTTTGAATCGTCAATCCGATGCGGTGGTCCGTTACACGGTTTTGCGGGAAATTGTACGTACGGATACGCTCTGAACGATCCCCTGTTCCAACAGCAGATTTACGCGTTTGATCATATTCAGCCTGTGCTTCACGCTGGAATTTATCATAAATTCTCGCACGTAACACTTTCATGGCTTTTTCTTTGTTTTTGATTTGCGACTTCTCATCCTGACAGGATACAACCACACCTGTTGGAAGGTGAGTTAATCGAACAGCAGACATGGTCGTATTGACACTTTGTCCGCCAGGTCCGCTTGATGTGAAAGTATCTACACGGATGTCTTTTTCATGGATATCAATTTCAACTTCTTCAGCCTCAGGCAAGACAGCAACTGTCGCTGTTGATGTATGAATCCGTCCGCCTGATTCTGTTTCCGGAACACGCTGCACGCGGTGTGCGCCGTTTTCAAACTTTAGTTTGGAGTATGCGCCTTTCCCGCTGATCATAAAGATAATCTCTTTATAACCGCCAGTTCCAGTCACGCTCGCTTCCATCACTTCCGTTTTCCAGCCTTGCATTTCAGCATAACGGCTGTACATACGGTAAAGATTTCCAGCAAAAAGCGCGGCCTCTTCTCCTCCCGCTGCACCACGAACCTCCACAATAACGTTTTTGTTGTCATTTGGATCTTTCGGGATCAGCAAGATTTTCAGCTCGTCTTCTAAACGTTCCGTTTCCTCTGTGAGCTCTGAAATTTCTTCTTTGACCATGTCGCGCATCTCGGCATCCAGCTTCTCTTCCAGCATTGCTTTCGCTTCACTTAACTGGTCGTATGCCGCACGATATTGTCTATATACCTCAACAGTTTCTTGAATATCAGATTGTTCCTTCGAATATTCACGAAGCTTCTTAGGGTCGTTCACCACTTCAGGATCACTTAAATATTCATTTAGCTTTTCATAGCGTTCTTCAATTGATTTTAAACGGTCTAACATGGTCTTCACCTCTGTTTTGTGCGTAACAGTCTAATTATAGTATAGCGGGGTATGACAGTCAAAAAAATTTCCAAAACAATTGATTTTCTGCAATTTTTCGCTAGAAAACACGATCTTTGGCGATTGGTTACTTGTTTTGTCTAACGTGAAGGAACAGGTCCTCCTTGAAGAGAATGGTACTTATAATTGAAAAAAGGGAGGGCATTTGGTTTGAATACAAATGAGGTTGCAAAAGAAATTGGTGTTTCTTCAAAAACGATTCAGCGTTGGGTTAAACAGCTCAACATCCCTGTCGCCCGGACTGAACTTGGACATTATGAATTTCATGAAGATATTGTACAGCTGCTCAAAGAAGTCAAACACCAAATGAGTGAAGGTGTGATCCTCCAAGACATTCGACTGCCAATCCACGAGGAAACCGTTCAACAGTTATCACCTGCTGCAGAAACTGATGCCTCCACAAGGCGGATTGAAGCATTAGAAAAGCAAGTGAAACAGCTCATTCAGCAGCAATTGCATGTCACTGATGTAGAAAATCGACTGCAAGAACTCGAACGGAAACTGGCTAAAAAAGCAGATGAAGGTGTATCATACCAGCTGCTTCAGCACCGCAGAGAAATTGAAGATCTCACCACTAAACTTGAGCGTCTTGCCGCGAGCTTGAAACAACCCTCTCAAATAGAAGAAAAAAAGGAAATCACACACCCTGACATCAAAAAAAAGCGTGTGCTCTTCCCTCTGTTTCATTCATTTCGCTAAGAAAGGCTGCCTCATGAGGCAGCCTTCTACTATATTATACGGTAAGTGCAATAATGATCGGTAATGTTATGAGTGACATGATGGCACTGATCACAAATGCGGATGCAGTTTCTGCCTCTTGTTTCTCAAATCGTGTTGCGATCATCGCTGCAACAGCTGAACCTGGGAAGGCAACAAGCAATACAGCTTTTGTAATTTCGTCAGCCGAAAGACCCATAAGAACGGCAATAAGATACATAAGTAGCGGTTGTACAGCTACTTTTAATAGTGCAATACTAAATGCTGGTAAGCTTAGTTTAATTTTTCGAATACCTACAGTGACACCGACTGCGAATAGCGCAACCCCTGATGTCACACTTCCGATTTCCTCTAACATTTCATGTCCGATTTCAGGAAGTTTAAATCCTAAAAGTACAAGAATGATACTTGCTAGCGGTGCAAGTGCAAGCGGCTCTGATAAACCGTGCAAAATCGCTTTTGTTGTCATTTTTAGGAAACTTTCGCCGTCTTTGGCTTTTCCTTTTGTTTTTTCACCGACAGTTGACACAATAATGGCAATTGGATCAAGCAATGCATTTACAACTATTCCGGTAATAGCAATCGGAATTGCAACTTCTTGAGCCCCAAATAAACTGCCCAAGACCGGAATCCCCATAAATGCAAAGGTCGGTTGTGCTGAGTTTAACGAGAAAACAGATGAATCTGTTAAATCATATTTAAAAGCAAATTTCGTAACTAAAAGGATAATGATATAAAAACCAACGATTCCGAAAATCAATGCAATGAAAAATGGAATTTGACTATAGAATTTATCTTTTGGTGTTGACAGAATGCTGGCGATAAAGTGCGCTGGCAAAGCATACTTTGTAACAAGTGTACTTACACCTTTTGCAGATTTAGCGTCATAGCTGCCGAAGTTCCCTGCGAACCAACCCAGCGCGATAACGAAAAAAATCGGTGCTAGGAGGATCAAAATATTTAAAAAGTCCATCTTACTATTCCTCCTTGAATCTTTTACATGTCTCTTATTTTATTGCGGCATTGCTTAGATTACCCGAAACAATGCCGCGTTACACTTTTTATTATGCTCTTACAATTTTTTTATATTCAGGAATCCACATTGCATCTTTCACAGCTTGTTCGATGTTGTCAGGCGTTTTTCTTGCGACACCATCTTCAATAGCTGCTTTCGCTACTTCAACAGCCACATGGATTGACACTTCTTGCAATTTATCAATGCTTGGCAGTAGACCAGCACCTGGTTTCTCATGATCAACCATTTCAGCAATTGCATTCGCAGAAGCGACGAACATGGCTTTTGTGATGATTTTTGATTCTGTTACGATCGAACCAAGACCAAGTCCAGGGAAAACGAACGCATTGTTTGATTGTCCGATTTCATATTCGATTCCGTTATACTCAACGTTTTCGAACGGGCTTCCTGTCGCAATCAGTGCACGGCCGTCTGTCCATTTGAATAGATCCTCTGGCACTGCTTCAGCAAGTGGTGTTGGATTAGACATTGGCATGATCACTGGACGCTCTGTATGAGCTGCCATTTCTTTAATGATTTCTTCAGTGAATGCACCGCCTTGACCTGATGTACCGATAAGGATTGTTGGCTTCGCTTGGCGAACAGTTTCAGCAAATGAGATTTGTCCTTTTTCATCGCGTGCCCAGCCTTCTACTTCAGCAGAAGAACGAAGGTATGGTTTTTGGAAATCAAGCACTTCATCTTCAAATTGATCTGTTAGCAAACCTCTGTAGTCTAATGTCCAGAATGCATTGTTGGCTTCTTCTTCCGTTAGACCTTCAAGGACCATTGCGTCACGCACTTGATCTGCGATTCCGATACCAGCTGATCCAGCTCCGAAAATGACAACACGGTGATCTTTCAATTGAGTACCAGTTTTCTTGACAGCTGCAAGAACACCCGCTAAAGTAATGGCACCAGTACCTTGAATATCATCATTGAACGTTAAGATGTTATCATTGTATTTTTTCATGATGTTACGCGCATTTTTGTTTCCAAGGTCTTCCCAGTGAAGTAAGGCTTTCGGGAAGAATTTAAGCGCTGCTTTTACATAAGCATCAATGAATTCTTCGTATTTTTCACCTTGTACACGTTTGTGATGGTTTCCGATGTATAATGGATCATTCAATAATTTTTCATTGTTTGTGCCAACATCTAATACGACTGGAATTACGCGGCTTGGATCAATACCTGCTGCAGCCGTGTAAACAGCTAATTTACCGATTGCGATGTTGATACCACCAACACCCCAGTCACCAATTCCAAGAATGCTCTCAGAGTCAGTTGCAACGATAAGGTCAATATCTCCTGCTGTTGCATGTAAGTTTTCAAATGCTTTCTCAATGCCGTCAATGTTGTCGATTGAAAGATAGACACCATGAGGTCTTCTGTATTCATGGCTGTATTCTTGAATCGCTTCACCAACAGTTGGTGTGTACACAACAGGAAGCATTTCACGAAGCTTGTCTGTTAGAAGCTTATAGAACAATACTTCGTTACGGTTTTGCAAATCACTTAAGTATACGTTTTGACGAAGACGATCTGGCTGTGCCAGAAATTGCTTGTACGCTCTCTCCGCTTGTTGTTCTAGAGTGAGAACAGTTGGAGGAAGTAAGCCTTCTAGTCCAAGCTCTTGTCTTTCTTCTTCAGAGAAAGCAACGCCTTTGTTCAACGTTGGAATCGATAATACATCTTTACCTGACAAAGTGGTTTCGAGGTACCCTTCTTTTGTTTTCTTCACGTTGTTCATCAAAAACTACCCTCTTTCTAAAATATAAATAAAGTGAACTATTAATTTAAAGAACGATTAAGGAGGAAAATCCTTAATCAAAAAAATTATGACAAGAAATCGAACTTTTCGTTAAAATGCTTTACACTACAGTTAGTCATTTTATGCCTGCTTATGCTAAAACGCAAGCGTTGAAAATTAGATAATTTTTTCGTAGCGTTATTTAATTTATTTAAGTACAAATGATGGGTGTTCAGCCAAAATCTCGAAAAACGAAACACAGCGGCATTTGCTATTTTTTTAATTGTCAAGTGTTGTACCAACGTCAAGTCTTGGTACTTCATGGTGATGTCTGCATCGTGCTTCGTATGATTCCTGCGCACCTACTAAAATAATGGGATCATCATAGGATGCGGGTTTACCGTCGATCAAGCGTTGTGTTCTACTCGCTGGGGAGCCGCATACCGAACAAACTGCTTGAAGTTTTGTTACAAGCTCTGCACATGCCATTAAATGCGGAACAACACCAAATGGCTCTCCTCTGAAATCTTGATCAAGGCCTGCAACAATGACTCGGTAACCTTTATCAGCCAATTGAGTGACAATGTCAATGATTGTCTCATCAAAAAATTGCACCTCATCAATGCCAATGACATCGGTTCTTTCTGATATGTGCGTTATTATGTCTTTTGGTGAGGCTACTGCAATCCCATCGACTGATGAACCGTTATGTGAGACAACTGAGCTTGTACTATATCGGTTATCAATCGCTGGTTTGAATATTTTTACTTCTTGTTTGGCAAAGGTGGCTCTTTTGGCTCTCCGAATCAATTCTTCCGACTTTCCAGAAAACATACTTCCGCAGATGACTTCAAGCCAACCGCTTTGTTTCATCACATACATAAGGTCTTCTCCCCCGTTTTAAAGTTCCATCAATCCACGTAAAAAAACAGGCAAGAACGGATTCCTGCCTGTTTATTGTATCTATTATTACTTAAGACCGTATTTTTTGTTAAAGCGGTCAACACGTCCATCAGCAGAAGCGAATTTTTGACGGCCTGTATAGAAAGGATGGCACTCAGAGCAAATCTCGATGCGTACCTCTTCTTTTACTGATCCAGTTTCAAACTCATTTCCACAAGCGCATTTGACTGTAGCTTTTTTGTAGTTAGGATGAATTCCTGTTTTCATCTACTGTCATCTCCTTCCGCCCTGAATCCAATTCGGAAACAGAGTTAATATCTCAGAATAAATTCTGAAACGCACATGATGAAATTATAACAGTGTGAGTCTATGATTGCAAATGTATTTTTTCAACAAGCTATCTTCTTGATGCAGACATGTTCGCTTGTTTCCATTCTTGCGTTAAAATATCGAAAAATTCTTGGTTTGTCTTTGTTTTTCTCATTTTGCGCATGAACTTCTCAGCAAAGTCAGGTGTATCTGACATCGATTTTCTCATCGCCCATAGACGGTCAAGATGCTCTTTTGGTACAAGCAGTTCTTCTTTTCTCGTACCAGAACGACGAATGTCGATCGCTGGGAAAATTCTTCTTTCTGCAAGAGATCGGTCCAAATGAAGCTCCATGTTCCCCGTTCCCTTAAACTCCTCATAAATCACATCATCCATACGTGATCCCGTATCCACAAGCGCAGTGGCTAAAATCGTCAAGCTTCCTCCTTCTTCAATGTTACGCGCAGCACCAAAGAAGCGTTTTGGACGGTGGAAGGCCGCTGGATCAATACCGCCGGAAAGCGTTCGGCCGCTTGGCGGGATGACAAGGTTGTATGCACGAGCAAGCCTTGTGATGCTGTCCATTAAGATGATGACATCTTTCTTATGTTCAACAAGACGCATGGCACGCTCTAATACAAGCTCTGCTACTTTAATGTGGTTTTCCGGTACTTCGTCAAAGGTTGAACTAACAACATCCCCTGCAACAGAACGTTCGATATCTGTTACTTCCTCCGGGCGTTCGTCTATCAAAAGGACAATCAGCTCTGACTCTGGGTGATTTTCAGAAATGCTGTTGGCAATTTCTTTGAGCAAAATGGTTTTCCCAGCCTTAGGCGGTGCAACAATTAAACCACGCTGCCCAAACCCAACTGGCGCCATCATATCCATAATTCTAGTAGACAGGTGATTAGGCTGTGTTTCAAGAATCATTTGACGATCAGGGAATAGCGGCGTGAGTGCAGGAAAGTGAACACGTTCCTTAGCTGATTCTGGGTCATCCCCATTTACCGCTTCTACATGAAGGAGGCCATAGTAGCGTTCATTCTCTTTTGGAGGTCGTACCTTTCCAGACACCTTATCTCCGTTTCGTAAATCAAAGCGTCTGATTTGTGAAGCTGAAATATAAATGTCTTCAGAACTTGGAGAATAGTTAATTGGTCTTAAGAAACCAAATCCCTCAGACTGAATAATTTCAAGAACCCCTTCCATAAATAAGAGATCCTCTTGCTCAGCGTTCGCCTTTAAGATGGCAAAAATTAATTCTTTTTTTGTTAGTTTGCTGTAATAAGAGATTTTGTATTTTTTTGCTAACTCATACAGCTCTTTTAATTTCATATTTTCCAAAGATGAAATCGAAACATCTTTCAATATGGACACCACACTTTTCTAGTCAATGTATTTCATTACAAATGCATGACCATTGTATTTGATTAGCTTTTAATTCCGTTTTGTTGGAATGACCTCGCTCTCATGGTAACGCTCCCACTCGTTTTATCGTAAAAGATAGGAACAATGTGAAATTGAGCTTTGTCAACATAGAGAAGGATAATGAGTATATCGTCATGATGCGGCAGTATTTAAACTTGTTGAAGCTTAAAAGAAGTAAATTCGCAGAAAATTTCGCAGCACTCTTTAGTTTTACCTCATTTGCAGAGAATATTCAACTTTAAAAAGAAAATGATATACATTTGACACCTATATGAAAAGCGGGTAATGAATACCCGCTTTCAGATTACGGACGAATGACAAGATTCGGTTTTTTCTTTAAGCTGTGTCTGCCGTCTACGAAACGAACTGTACCCGATTTCGCACGCATAACAACACTATGTGTTGTTCCAACAGAGCCTTTGAATTGAACACCTTTTAATAGCTCGCCGTCTGTTACACCAGTCGCTGCAAAAATGGCGTCGTCGCCTTTCACGAGGTCTTCCATTCTTAGGACTTTGCCAACATCCAGCCCCATTTTCTCACAGCGTCTCAGTTCTTCTTCACTTTGAGGAAGAAGCTTTCCGTGGATTTCACCACCAAGTGCCTTTAACGCAACAGCAGAAAGGACACCTTCTGGCGCTCCGCCTGAACCAAATAGAATATCAACACCTGTGTGATCAAATGCTGTATTAATGGCTCCTGCAACGTCACCGTCATCGATCAGTTTAATTCTTGCTCCTGCTTCTCTCAGTTCAGCAATAATTTTCTCATGTCGATCTCTGTTTAAAATCGTTGCAACGACATCTTCAATATCTTTGTTTTTTGCTTTTGCCACAGCGCGAAGATTATCAATGACAGGCGCTTCGATGTCGATGCAGCCTACCGCTTCTGGACCTACTGCGATCTTATCCATGTACATATCAGGTGCATTCAGCAGGTTGCCATGATCTGCAACCGCAATAACAGCTAAGGCATTCCAGCCGCCGCTTGCCACAATATTTGTTCCTTCTAATGGATCAACAGCAACATCCACGCGGGGTCCGTATCCGTTCCCAAGCTTTTCCCCAATATAAAGCATTGGTGCTTCGTCCATTTCTCCCTCGCCAATGACCACTGTTCCTTTCATCGGAATGGTATCAAATACATCACGCATTGCACTTGTTGCAGCATCATCCGCTTCGTCTTTTAATCCTCTTCCCATCCAACGGGCAGATTTTAATGCGGCTGCTTCTGTCACCCGTACTAGTTCCATCGATAAACTTCTTTCCATTTTTGTCCAAATCTCCTCTCACAGTCAAAGCCTTACGAATTTTGAAGTTCTTCTATTTCTTGGTCATTCAGCTTTTCACGCCAGATGGTTGCACCCAAGCCTTCAAGCTTCTTCTCAAGCAAACTATATCCTCTGTCTATATGTTCAAGCCCTGTGATTTCGGTCACACCGTCTGCCATTAACCCTGCAACGACGAGACAAGCACCTGCACGCAGGTCACTTGCTTTGACCTTTGCTCCTTGAAGCTGCGTTTGCCCAGTTATAATGGCAGATCTACCTTCGACCTTCATGTTTGCACCCATTCGACGCAATTCATCAATGTGCTTAAAGCGGGCTGAGTAGATCGTATCTGTGACCACACTCGTGCCTTTCGCCTTTGTTAAGAGCGCCGTCATCGGCTGCTGAAGGTCAGTCGGAAAGCCCGGATACACAAGGGTTTTGATATCGACAGGCTTGAGTCCTTCGTTTCTGCCAACGATCAGCATCTGATCGTTGCTCGTTTCAATGGTGAACCCCATTTCTCTAAGTTTCGCCGTAATTGATTCTAAATGAGTTGGGATCACATTATCAAGAACAACTTCATCTCCCATCGCAGCACCAGCAATTAAAAATGTGCCTGCTTCTATGCGGTCAGGGATGATGGAATGCTTACAGCCATGAAGAGATTCTACACCTTCGATTCGAATCACATCAGTACCCGCACCTTTGATTTTGGCTCCCATGCTTGCAAGCAGTGTCGCTACATCAATAATTTCGGGTTCTTTTGCGGCATTTTCAATCACCGTTTTTCCTTCAGCCAGTACGGCTGCCAGCATGATATTGATGGTCGCACCTACACTGACAACATCAAGGTAAATACGAGCTCCGACTAATTTTTCAGCGCGCAAATAAATCGCACCCTGCTCGTTTGTCACCTCGGCTCCAAGTGCTTCAAAGCCTTTGATATGCTGATCGATCGGCCTAGGTCCTAAGTGACATCCTCCTGGTAGTCCGATGACAGCCTGCTTGAACCTGCCAAGCATGGCTCCCATTAAATAATAGGATGCACGCAGTTTCTTCACCTTTCCATTAGGAAGCGGCATACTGATCATGGAAGAAGGATTGACGATCATTTCACCTTTTTCAAACGTAACCTTTCCGCCAATCTCTTCTAACAGATCTCGTAATGTGTCAATATCTGAAATATGCGGAAGGCCCTCAATGGTTACTGGAGAATCAGCGAGAATCGTGGCAGGAATCAGTGCCACTGCACTATTTTTCGCACCACTAATATGTACGGTCCCGCGCAAAGGGTCACCGCCGGCAATGTTTAACTTTTCCATATTTGTCTCCCTTCTTAAAGAAGATCACTGTTGGAGTTATACTGTTTGTGGATGTCGCGCTTTAAAAGGTCTTGTCCAAAATTTAGCCAATATCAAGAGAAAGAATACAGGTTAAACGAAATTTGTCGGAAGAAAAATAATCGAAGCTTTGCGAGGCTGTGATGTTCTCTTCTTTGCACAAAACATTTCTTAGCGTTTTTAAGGAAAACTGCGGCAAACGGGAGACAATCCCGCCTGCCACAATCACTTATTTATTCCAGTCTGCTAAAAATTGCTCAATGCCTGCATCCGTTAACGGGTGTTTTGTCAGCTGCTTGATGACTTTCAGAGGCATTGTGCCGATATGAGCACCTCTAAGTGCAGCTTCTGTCACGTGCTGCGGGTGACGAATGGATGCAGCAATGATTTGTGTATCTAATCCGTGAACATCAAAAATAGTTTTCACTTCGCTGATGAGATCGAGACCATTTTGGCCAATGTCATCTAAGCGGCCGAGGAATGGAGAGACATACGTTGCACCAGCTCTAGCTGCAAGCAATGCCTGGTTTGCACTAAAAATCAAAGTGACGTTTGTTTTAATACCAAGGTCTGTTAACGCTTTGACAGCTTTAAGGCCATCTGTTGTCATCGGTACTTTGACCGTGATATTTGGTGCGATGGCAGCAAGCTCTTTTCCTTCTTCAATCATTTCTTCTGCTTTGAGGGAAATGACTTCTGCACTGACAGAACCTGATACGACGTCAGTGATTTCGCGAAGACGGTCGTGGAATGATACGTCCTTTTCTTTCGCTACTAAACTAGGGTTTGTTGTCACGCCTGCTAAAATGCCAAGCTCGTGCGCCTCTTTGATGTCTGCGATATTCGCTGTATCTACGAAAAATAACATAACCGTGCCACTCTCCTATTAATAAATTGTCTGAAATGTAAATTTTGATTGCGCTTTCTCAAGATATGGAGAAAACCGCCTGTGACTCAGGCGGCTTTCGGTTCTCATCAAATTATGCTTGGTTAGAAGAACCAAATTCGCGCATTTTGCCGATAACAGTCGCTTTAATTGCGTCACGAGCTGGTCCAAGATATTTACGTGGATCATACTCTTCTGTTTTTGCAGCAAGTGTTTCGCGTACTGCTTTCGCAGAAGCAATTTGGTTTTCAGTGTTTACATTGATTTTTGCTGTACCAAGTGAAATTGAACGCTTGATGTCAGCAGTTGGGATACCTGTTCCGCCGTGAAGAACAAGTGGAAGGCCTGTCATTTTACCGATTTCTTCCATTTCAGCGAAACCAAGGTTTGGTTCACCTTTGTATGGACCATGAACTGAACCTAGTGCAGGTGCAAGGCAGTCAATGCCAGTGCGTTCTACAAGCTCTTGGCATTCTTTTGGATCAGCATAAATAACGCCCTCAGCGATGACGTCGTCTTCTTGTCCGCCAACAGTTCCAAGCTCAGCTTCTACAGATACACCGTGGAAATGTGCAAGCTCAACTACTTTCGCAGTTGTTGCTACGTTCTCATCGAATGGGTGGTGAGAAGCGTCGATCATGACAGAAGTAAATCCTGCATGGATTGCTTTTGCACAAGATTCAAAGCTTGAACCGTGATCTAAATGAATCGCAACAGGAACTGTTACATTATATTCTTCGATTAACGCTTTTACCATTGCGACAACTGTTTTGAAGCCGCCCATGTAGCGTCCTGCCCCTTCAGATACTCCTAAGATAACTGGAGATTTCTCTTCTTCAGCAGCTTGTAAAATCGCTTGCGTGAATTCTAAATTATTTAAGTTAAACTGTCCAACAGCGTAACCTTTTTCCTTTGCGTCTTTCAACATTTCTGTCATTGAAACTAAAGGCATGATGAAAAATCCTCCCTATGTAGCTAATTTGCTTACTAAAAAAAGCTCTCCACCCTAGCATGACCAGAATTTCTCGCCATATGTAAACTTTCAAAGTCAGATCGCTTTCTTCTTCTTATCTAGGATACCAATTATTCGACAAATCGGCAACAGAATGACTCGATTCAATCATTTCCATCTAACCATTTGTTTCGAGCGGCAAGTATTCTTTAACAGCATCTCGGATTTCATCAATATCAAATGGTTTCGCAAAGTGCGTCAATGCACCGAGTTCTTTTGATTCTTGGATCATGTCTAATTCGCCATAGGCTGTCATAATGATGACACGGATGTCTTCATCAATTAATTTCATGCGTTTTAAAATTTCAATACCATCCATTCCGGGAATCTTCATATCAAGCAGGACAAGGTTTGGTCTATGATTTTTCACAATATCTAACGCCTGAAGTCCATTGGCTGCTTGGAAGGTTTGATAGCCTTCTTTATGAAACACTTCATTCAATAATATTCTAATACCGTATTGATCATCGACAATTAAAATTTTCTCATTCATCTGTTACACCCCATTGCTTTCATTTTTCGCCATAAAAAGAGCTGTTGTTAAATAATTCTGTTTGATTTTCACATTTCCTTTATTTATAATAGTTTACTTTACGACATTTTCTGAGCATTTTTCCTAATATTCTCTTTATATTCTATTATAAAATGATCTGACCGAAGGAGGAAATCAGTCTTGTTAAAAATTTTCACGACCCAGTTATCAGGTATTTTTTCACGTATTGGAGAAAAGCAGGCTGAAGCGATCGAGGATGGTGCACGCCTTCTTGCACAAGCCGTTGTCAGTGGACATGCTGTTTATTTTCACGGAAAGAATGAACTGGCTGCTGTAGCCCTAGAGGCAACTGAAAGCAAGGAGCCCTTTCCAGGTGCGAAAGTACTGACGCTTGATCAAACGGAGCTCAGCTTGCTTCATCCAAGTGACAGGGTGCTGCTATTTTATTCAGACCCAGAAGACGAGGATATTCAATCTCTTGTAAAAGAGCTGCACGCTCAAGGTACGCCCATTGTTGGTGTCGGTCCAGCACAAAAGGAGCCGTCCATGATTGAAGAGCATTGTGATGTCCACATTGATTTTCAGCTCAAGAAACCGCTTGTGCCCGCTGATGACGGAACAAGGTTCGGTTATCCTGCTTTAATGACATGCTTATACGTCTACCACGCTCTATCGTTTACTGTGAAAGAAATCGTTGAGGAATATGAATAAAAAAACTGCCGAGAAGATCATATTCTCGGCAGTTTTTGATTTATTTTGATTCAGATGCTTGCAGTGAAGCACCAACGAAATCTCTAAATAATGGCTGTGGTCTTGTCGGTCTTGAGACGAATTCTGGGTGGAACTGAGAAGCAAGGAACCAAGGATGATCCTTCAGCTCGATAATTTCAACAAGACGTCCGTCTGGGCTTGTACCAGAGAAGACAAAGCCTGCGGCTTCCATTTGCTGTCTGAATTCATTATTAAACTCATAGCGATGACGGTGGCGTTCGTAGACCACTTCGTCATTGTATGCAGCAAATGCTTTTGAGTCTTCATTTAATTTACATGGATACAGACCAAGACGAAGTGTTCCGCCTAGATCATCTACATCCTTCTGTTCTGGGAGAAGGTCAATGATTGGGAATGCTGTTTCAGGATCAATTTCCGCTGAATGAGCTCCCTCAAGGCCTAGTACGTTTCTCGCATATTCGATCGACGCAACTTGCATTCCTAAGCAGATTCCGAAGAATGGCACTTTGTTTTCACGGGCATATTGTGTAGCAATGATTTTCCCTTCCACTCCGCGGTCTCCGAAGCCTCCAGGAACGATGATGCCGTCTACATCTTGCGCGAAATCAGCCATATTTTCTGCTGTCACTTCTTCTGCATTGATCCATTTGATTTGAACGTCTGCATCAAATGCATAACCAGCATGGCGAAGTGATTCAACGACAGAAATGTATGCATCTTGCAGTTCAACATATTTTCCTACTAGACCAATTGTGACTTGTTTTGAGAGATTTTGTACTTTATCGACTAGCGCTGTCCACTCCGTCATGTCTGCATCTTGGCAGTCAAGTTTCATATGTTCACAAACAAGCTTGTCTAGTCCTTGTTTTTGTAAATCAAGCGGAATAGAGTACAGCGTGTCTGCATCCTGACATTCGATAACAGCTTTTGTATCAATATCACAGAATAACGCAATTTTGTCCTTCATGTCTTGGGTCATTGGCATTTCAGTTCTGACCACAATAACGTTTGGCTGGATACCAAGGCTGCGAAGTTCTTTTACACTATGCTGTGTTGGTTTTGTTTTCAGTTCACCTGCTGCTCGGATGTAAGGAACAAGGGTACAATGAATGTACATCACGTTTTCACGGCCAATGTCACTCTTCATTTGACGAATCGCTTCAAGGAAAGGAAGGGATTCGATGTCTCCTACTGTTCCACCGATTTCTGTAATAACCACATCTGCACCTGTTTCTTTTCCGGCACGGTACACGCGGTCTTTGATTTCATTTGTAATATGGGGAATAACCTGTACGGTTCCGCCTAAATAGTCGCCTCGGCGCTCTTTCTTCAGAACAGTAGAGTAGATTTTACCAGTTGTGACGTTGCTGTACTTATTTAAGTTAATATCAATGAAGCGCTCGTAGTGACCTAAGTCAAGGTCTGTTTCAGCACCGTCATCTGTGACGAAGACCTCACCGTGCTGATATGGACTCATCGTCCCTGGGTCTACGTTGATATACGGATCGAATTTTTGAATGGTGACATCCATCCCTCTATTTTTCAGAAGGCGGCCTAACGATGCAGCCGTGATCCCTTTTCCAAGTGAGGAAACAACTCCTCCTGTTACAAAAATATACTTTGTCATTTCGTATGCTCCTCTCTTTTTTACCCTTGCATGACTAGACATGCACAGCTTCATCCTTTTTAGAGTGTATCCCTAAATCTCTTGAAAAATAAGAAAGCTCCCTTTCAAATAAATGAAAGGGAGCGTAAATGAACGTATCTTTACGTACTCTTTTTAGAGAGCCCAAAATACATACTACATAGTTCGCTCTCGAAAGTCAAGACGGTTTTGTCCTGTTTTGAGGACCGGTTTGTGAGGGTTATTTTTCTTCTTTATTATCGTCTAAATCGTCTTCGTCAATTTCTGTTAAGCCGTCATCATCTTCGTCGTCATCGTCTTCGTCGAAGTCTTCTATATCTTCGTCAATTTCCTCATCATCGTCTAGGTCGAGATCATCGTCGTCTTCAACAAGATCAAGATCTTCTTCAAGCTCTTCGATTTCTTCTTCCTCTTCAATTTCATCGAAGTCTTCTTCAACGACAGCTGCTTTTGTTTTTTTCTTTTTCGCTTTTGTTTTCACAGCTGGCTGAACTTCTTCTTCGATTTGATCAACTGGATACCAGCTGCGAAGTCCCCATCTCTGATCACCTAACGAAATAAAGCGGCCATCTATATTTAAGTCTGTATAAAATTGAGCAAGTCGATCATCAAGATCAGATTTTTGTATCCCTTGTAAACGGACCATTTCATCTATTAACTCGGAAAACGTAATCGGTGTTTTGCTGTCTCTGAAAATTTCATATGCAAGTTCAACTAAAGACATGTGCTTGAGCTGCTCCTGTGAGTATTCTTTCAAACTCAAGGTCAGACACTCCCTTTCTATTACATGTATGTATCCATTTATCAGTGAAATAATAAGTGTTTATACCTTATTTTTACGACAAACCATACCTCTCATTATAAACAAATTAGAGGAGTTTATGCCACCTTTAATCATGTTAATTTTTGATTTTTTCTCATGGGGCGCACCATCTGCGTGAAATTGGTCTGGCTTTTGTGTACGGTATGCTTTTTGTCTTTTAGTTTGTTCATCTCTATTTTAAAACTGGATTCTCTGAATGAATAAGATAACGATAGCAATCGTACATACCATTCCCGCAGGCATGAGGACAAATAGTTTTCTGCGGCTGTTTTCTTTTTCTTCCTTCTTTTTTGGAGACTTTGAAAGCTCTGTGGAGACCATAATCCATATGATCATCGTGACTAATCCTAAAATACCCATAAATGTTGTGTTCATCATGATAACCTCCATATTGATACTTTTGCACATTTTATCATATTGATAAGGTGGCATGGGACAATATTGGAAATGATTTCACATTTAAGAACTGATTATCGCACCAAAACAGACCACCTCACGTCAGGTGGTCTTTGCTTGGTTTCTACATATCTAGCAGTTTGCGCGAGATGACTAGGCGCTGGATTTCTTGTGTGCCTTCATAAATTTGAGTGATTTTCGCATCTCGCATGTATCGTTCGACTGGGTAATCCTTTGTATAACCGTAGCCGCCGAAGATTTGAACGGCTTCTGTTGTTACTTTCATGGCTGTATCTCCAGCAAAGAGCTTTGACATAGCTGATTCCTTTCCATACGGAAACCCTTTCGTTTCAAGCCATGCTGCCTGATAAGTAAGCAGCCTGGAGGCTTCAATTGCAGTTGCCATATCTGCCAGCTTAAAAGCGATCCCTTGCTGCTGTATGATTGGTTTGCCAAATTGCTTGCGCTCCTTCGCATAATGGACCGCCGCATCAAGAGCGCCTTGTGCAATCCCAACAGCCTGAGCAGCAATACCGTTTCTACCGCCATCGAGCGTCATCATGGCTATTTTGAATCCTTCTCCTTCTTGTCCGAGCCGGTTCCTTTCATGAATCCGGCAATCTTCAAATCGAATTTCAGTCGTTGGCGATGAGCGGATGCCCAGTTTGCTTTCCTTTTTGCCAACCGAGAACCCGGGGGTCTCTTTTTCTACAATAAAGGCGGTTGTATTTCGAGATGCAGCTTCTTGGTCTGTCACGGCAAACACAATATAATAATCCGCAATGCCGCCATTTGTAATAAAGATTTTCGCACCGTTCAGGACGTATTCACTGCCTGCCTTTACTGCCGTTGTCTTCATTCCACCGGCATCTGAACCTGAACCGCTCTCAGTGAGTGCATATGCCCCTACCTTCTGTCCTTCTGCAAGCGGCTTTAAATAGGTCTCCTTTTGTTCATCTGTTCCGAAAGTATAGATGGGCCACGAGGCGAGAGAGGTGTGAGCGGAGAGGGTGACGCCTGTAGAGGCGCACACTCTTGAAAGCTCCTCAACTGCGATGACGTAGGCTAAATAGTCACTGCCGATCCCCCCTACCTCTTCCGGCCAAGGGATACCCGTTAAACCGAGCTCCGCCATTTGGCGAAAAATAGCTGGATCATACGTTTCTGTCTCGTCCCGCTCTGCTGCTGTTGGCTCTACTTCATTTTTCGCAAAATCTCTCACCATTTTTCGGATCATTTCATGTTCATCACTTAATTGAAACTGCATCATGAGCCACCTCGTTTCATATTAGCTGTTTACAAATGACCAGCCTTTGAATTTCACTTGTTCCTTCGTAGATTTCACAAACTTTCGCATCACGAAAGTAACGTTCTGTTTGATAGCGATTCGTATAACCATCCATGCCGAGCAAATGGATCACTTCTGTACTGATCTCAACTGCCGTTTTTGACGCAAATAGCTTTGCCATTGATGCTTCCTTTGTGACCGGACGATTCGCCTCTTTATAAGAAGCCGCTTGATAGACCAGCAGCTTGGCTGCTTCAAGCTTCGCCGCCAAATCACCCAGCCGAATGGTCGTTTCTAGACCTGCTGGGTGCTGCTTTAAATACGTCACTGCCTCCGCTAATGCGGCTTCTGCTATACCAAGGCTTTGAGCCGAGATACCGATTCTCCCCGCATTTAAACTAGACATGGCTATGTGAAAGCCCTCTCCTTCTGCACCGAGCAGCTGCTGCTTTGGAATCCGCACACCATCAAAATGAAGCGTGACAGTTTTTGACCCGTGCAGTCCCATCTTTTTCTCATCTTTTCCGATCGTAAATCCTTGTGTATCTTTTTCGACAATGAACGCCGATATATTTTTTTTCGCAGAGGCAGGGTCTGTCACTGCAAAGACAAGATACAGTTCTGCTTCCCCGCCGCTTGTAATAAACATTTTCGTACCATTTAACACATAGTGGTCGCCTGCCCGCTCCGCTCTTAACTGAATACTGGAGGCATCTGAGCCAGCCTTGGGTTCAGTCAGGCAAAATGCCCCCAGTTTCTGCCCGGATGCAAGCAGCGGAACATAGGATTTTTTTTGCTCATTCGTTCCAAAAGCCAAAATAGGCATCGTCACAACAGATGTATGAACGGACACAATGACACCGATAGTCGCACTCACTTTGGATAATTCATGAATCGCAATGATATAAGTTGTAAAATCTGCTCCTAAGCCTTGATACGAAGCTGGTATTGGAATTCCTAGAAAGCCTTGGCGTCCCATTTCAGCTAAAAGTGTTCTTGGGAACTGACCTTGTTCCATGGCTTCCACTTCAGGGAATACACGCTGTCTTGCAAATTCTGCTGCCTGTTCTCTCCAGAGACGCTGTTGATCCGTAAGCAAAACATCCATCTTGACTCCCCCTATGAGTGGTCGTGGTATGTGTAAAAACCTCTCATTGTCTTTTTACCCAGCCAGCCTGCATTTACGTATTTTTTCAAAAGAGGACAAGGTCGGTATTTGCTATCCCCAAGTCCTTCATGAAGGGTATTCATAATAAATAAACATGTATCTAGTCCGATGAAATCAGCGAGACGAAGCGGCCCCATTGGGTGATTCATTCCAAGCGTCATGACCCCGTCAATGCTTTCTGCATCTGCCACGCCTTCATAAAGGGTGTAAATGGCTTCATTGATCATTGGCATCAATATGCGATTTGATACAAACCCTGGGAAGTCTTCCACTTCAATTGGGGTTTTGTTTAATGTCTTTGCTGTTTCATAAACGATTTGATACGTGTCGTCACTTGTTTGCAGCGCTCGAATGACCTCAACCAGTTTCATGACAGGCACCGGGTTCATAAAATGCATGCCAATCACTTGCTCCGGTCTCCCCGTAACAGCTGCTAATTCTGTGATTGACAAGGAAGATGTGTTTGTTGCAAATATCGTCTTCGCCTCTGCAAATTGATCAAGTGTTTCAAAGATTTGTTTTTTCACACTCATTTGTTCAGATGCAGCTTCAATCACTAAATGAGTCTGCTGCACGTCCTTTAAATCTGTGGAAACGGCAAGCCGCTGCGTAATATCTCGGACTGCCTGATGGGCCAGCTTTCCTTTTTCTGCTCGTTTCGTCAGTTGTTTGGTCATGGAGGAAATGGCTCGATGAATCTGCTTTTCAGATGCATCATGCAGCAGGACTGTGTAGCCTGACTGAGCAAAAACTTGGGCAATGCCTGATCCCATTTGACCTGCTCCAACGACCATGACGGTCTCTTCTGTACTCATGACGATGAACGCCTCCCTTTTAATCTACCTTTATCATGATGGCATCTCCTTGACCGCCTCCACTGCAAATCGCCGCGATGCCAATGCCTCCGCCTCTTTGTCTCAATGCATGAATCAAGGTCAATATGATACGTGTTCCGCTTGCACCAATGGGATGACCAAGCGCTACTGCACCACCATTGATATTCATTTTCCGCCGGTCCAGCCCGGTTATTTTTTCACATGCCAGCGCCACAGCTGAGAAGGCTTCATTGATTTCAAAGAGATCGATATCCTCTAGACGCTTGCCTGTTTTCTGTAAAATCTTCTCGATGGCAAAGGCTGGTGTTTTCGGAAAATCCTTTGCCTCTACGGCTACCTGCGTATGCCCAAGCACGACTGCCATTGGCTTTACGTCATGCTGCTCCGCATATGTGTCTTTCATTAAAAGAAGCGCACTTGCTCCATCATTGACACCTGGTGCATTTCCAGCGGTAATGGTACCCGTTTGATCAAAAACAGGCATGAGCTTTGACAGCCGTTCATATGACGTATCACGCCGCGGGGATTCATCTTCTGTGATCAGCCGCTCTCCCGTTTTCGTCTTGACGGTGACTGGGGTGATTTCCTGTTGAAAAAAGCCGTTTTTCTGCGCTTCGATGGCCCGTTCATGACTTCTTAGTGCCCAAAGGTCTTGCTCTTCCCGCGTGATACCAAGCTCCTTTGCAGCCATGCTCCCATACTCACCCATATGAACGCCTGTGAACGAACAGGTTAATCCATCTAAAATCATCGCATCTTGTACCGCACCATCTCCCATTTTGTAGCCCCATCGCGCTTTTTTTAGCAAATAAGGGGCGTGTGACATGGATTCCATACCGCCCGCTACGATGACCTCAGCATCTCCAGCTCGAATGATTTGAT
The DNA here is from genome assembly GCF_002998735.1 of Bacillus sp. NMTD17. Taxonomy (NCBI): domain Bacteria; kingdom Bacillati; phylum Bacillota; class Bacilli; order Caryophanales; family Bacillaceae; genus Bacillus; species Bacillus sp. NMTD17. The sequence goes on along the minus strand of NZ_PVRH01000001.1, from coordinate 357,767 downwards.
CTGCTGTGCTCACACTGCGCATTCCTGATGCACAGACTTTATTGATAGTTTGCGTCGGAACGGACCACGGAAGGTCAGCATATCTTGCTGCTTGCCTTGAAGGAATCTGACCTTGTCCTCCCTGCAAAACACTTCCCATGATGACCTCATCCACATGATGCGAACTCGGCATTCTTTCCAGCGCAGCTTTGATCGCTATTCCGCCTAGTTCTGCGGCAGTCAACCCACTGAAAGCACCGCCTAGTTTTCCAAATGGTGTTCTTGCTCCAGATACAATGACCGTCGTTCTCATGTATGTCCCCTCCCATTTGTTACCGCTTACATATTATCTAGGCAGCTGATGTACAGCGCCATGTATAAGCCGATGAATATCCTATTCATCGGCCTGTTTTGTTTACGAAACCTGCTTTCCAGCCTCACCAAACACTGATTTTTCAAGAAGTTCTGCGACATCAAATGTGCCTACCTGCTCCTCTACTTCCTTCGCCTTCGTGCCATCTCCCAGCATGGTGAGGCAATAAGGGCATCCTGAGCTGATGATGGACGGCTGCACCTGTAACGCCTGCTCCGTTCGGGCAGTGTTAATCCGGGTACCTGTCTCTTCTTCCATCCACATTAAGCCCCCGCCTGCACCGCAGCACATACCGGTTTCACGATGACGCTCCATTTCTCTCAGCGTCACACCAGGGATGGCTTTTAAAATGTCTCTCGGCGGATCATACACTTCGTTATATCTGCCTAGGTAGCAAGAGTCGTGGAAGGTAATCACTTCGTTCACTTCATGTACAGGCGTTATTTTCCCTTCTTTCACTAGCTCTGCCAGTAATTCTGTATGATGGTACACTTCTGCCTCAAGTCCGAAGTCTGGATACTCATTTTTAAATAAATTGTAGGCGTGCGGATCAATTGTCACAATCTTTGTGACCCCGTTTTTCTGGAATTCTTCAATATTTTTTGCAGCAAGCTCTTGGAATAAAAATTCGTTTCCAAGTCTTCTTGGTGTATCGCCTGAGTTTTTCTCTTTATTGCCTAGGATGGCAAAGGAGACCCCTGCTTCGTTGAGGAGCTTTGCAAAGGCAAGCGCAATTTTTTGGCTTCGATTGTCATATGCCCCCATTGAACCAACCCAGAATAAATAATCGAAGGTTTGATCTGCTTTTTTCAGCTCTTTTACTGTCGGCACATGCACATCTTCTCTCAGTTCACGCCAATTTTCTCTTTCTTTCCGGTTCAATCCCCACGGGTTCCCTTGGCGCTCAATGCTTGTCATGGCACGCTGTGCATCTGCATCCATTTTCCCTTCGGTCAGCACAAGATATCTGCGCATATCAATAATCTTGTCGACGTGTTCATTCATGACAGGGCATTGGTCTTCACAGTTTCGGCACGTCGTACATGCCCAAATTTCTTCTTCTGTAATGACCTCACCAATGAGAGAAGGATGATACATTGAGCTGGCCGCCGATTCCTCTGCACCTGCTCCTCTCGCCTGCAGCGCCAGCTGATTTCCTGTTGTCTGCCTGAAGGCAAGCTGCGGGACCCATGGTGTCTTCGATGTAATGGCGGCCCCTTTATTTGTTAAATGATCTCTTAACCTTAAAATCAAATCCATTGGAGACAGCATCTTCCCTGTTCCTGTTGCTGGGCACATATTTGTGCAGCGCCCGCATTCCACACAGGCGTAAAGGTCGATCAGCTGTGACTGACGGAAGTCTTCAATTTTTCCCACACCGAAGGTCTCTTGTGTCTCATCTTCAAAATCAATTTTTTGCAGCTTGTTGCCTGGCGGGTCTAATCTGCTGGCAAATACATTCACCGGTCCTGCAATGAGGTGAGCGTGCTTTGACTGCGGGACATATACTAAGAATGTCAGCAAAATAAGGAGATGCACCCACCATGCGACATAAAAAACGACCGTTGCTGCAAGAGGTGAAATTCCGCCCAGCAAGAAAGCAATACTGGAGGCGATTGGCTCAGTTGATGATAGAGAGTGTCCATGCCAAATGATGTTCATCCCGTTCCCCAGTAAGACTGTCAGCATCAAGCCGCCAATAAATAAAAGCACTAGACCTGATTTAAAGCCTCGTTTTAAACGGACAAGCTTCTCCACATACCTTCTATGGAATGCCCAAACAACGGCTACTAAAATGAGAAGTGTGACCACCTCTTGGAAAAAGGTAAAGAAGCCGTAAAGCGGACCTAAAGGGAGTCCGCTGCCCGGAACGAGTCCCTTCATAATAAAATCAAGGGCTCCGAACTGTACAAGGATAAATCCGTAGAAAAACAGCACATGAATGATGCCGCTCTTCTTGTCCTTTAACAGCTTCTTTTGCCCAAACACATTGACCCAAACACGCTCTAAGCGTTTCTTCATGTCTTGTTGAAATTCTTCTTTTTTACCAAGACGAATATACGCCGCTCGTGTTCGAATGAGATAAATAAACAAATACACAGCGTAAGCGGTCACCGCCGCAAATGCGATCAAGTTCATTATTAAAAGGCTATTCATCTTGCTCCCCCTTTCATTCCCCAAAAACCACTTTGTTCCGTTTCTATGTTGTACCTCTATCATAAATAATGAATGAGCATTCAGTCAATATTTTTTACACGTTTGGGTACACTATTGAAATATGCAAAAAAGGAGGAAGCTTCATGATCGCATTGATCATCCTACTCGTACTCATTGCCATCGTTTTTCTCGTGATGGTAGACCTTTATATGGGAAAGAAATATTTTTCTACCCGCGCTTTTGAACGGTCTTTTGACAAAACAAGCGGTGATGCAGCTTTTTATCATGATGGCGAACCATTTTTTGATCAGCTGCTCGCGGATATTCAACAGGCCTCTTCTTCTATTCATATGATGTTCTTTATTGTAAAGAACGACAAGATTGGCCAAGGGGTCTTACAAGCACTGAAAGCCAAAGCGGAACAAGGGGTTTCAGTCTTTTTGCTGACCGATCGACTAGGGTCCTATCCGTTTGATCAAAAGTCCATTGATATGCTAGAAAAAAGCGGCATCCAATTTTACTTTTTAAATAAGCCTCGTTTCCCTTTTTTGATTTATCGGTTAAACATGAGAAATCATCGTAAAATTACGGTGATTGATGGAAAGATTGGCTATATTGGCGGGTTTAATATTGGCGATGAATATGTTGGAAAAAATGGCCAGTTTGGCATTTGGAAAGATTATCATTTGCGCATGACAGGGCAAGTTGTCGCAGATCTCCAGCATGTGTTTTTGAATGATTTATACCGGTCATCTGGCATTCATCAGCTGCAATATGAGGTTTTTCCTGCTTTGGAACTGGGAACACTACAATGCACAACACGCGCGACTGCTGGTTTTTCTTTAGAAGCTTTGTTTCTCAAAGATATTCAGCAGGCGAGAAAGCAGATCATCATCTGTACGCCTTACTTTATTCCATCTGCCCCTCTTCTGAGTGCACTGCTTGATGCACGAGAGCGAGGTGTCACGGTTGAAATCATCATCCCAATGAAAGCGGATCATCCACTTGTCAAAGAGGCTGGATTTCATTATTTGAAAGACCTCATTGCCTCTGGCTGCCTTGTGTATCGTTTTTATAAAGGATTTTATCATGCGAAAGCCATTCTAATTGACCAGAGACGCTGTATGATTAGCACGGCAAATTTTGATAAACGCAGCTTGTTTCTAAATGAGGAAGTAGACGTCGCCATTGATGATGCCGACTTTACTGCACACGTAGAGGAAAAAATTCGGGAGCACATGGAAGTGTCTGAGCTTATGACAGAGGAGAAATTGACCCAGCGTCCGCTTTTGTCACGTCCGCTGGAATGGGTTGGCGCCATGTTCTCGTACTTTTTATAAAGGAGATGACCTATGCGTTATCGATTTGGTTATGTATCCAATGCCGTCACCTTGTGGGAAGCTTCTCCTGCCAAGTCGCTGACCTTTGCAAGATACAGTAAGCTCTCAAAGGAAGAGAGAGAAGAGGCTTTATTGCGAACAACGAAAGCCAATCTCGTGAATACATTAAGAACGCTCTATTTCGCCATTGCCCATGATATCCCGCTTTACCGTTTTTCAAGTTCGATCGTCCCGCTCGCGACCCATCCCGATGTGCGCTGGGACTTTGTGACACCTTTTCAAAAGGAGTTTCATGAAATTGGCGAGTTGGTGAAACGGCACGGATTACGTGTGAGCTTTCACCCTAATCAATTTACCTTGTTTACTAGCCCAAAGCCTTCAATCACAGAAAATGCCGTGATCGATATGACGTACCATTATCAAATGCTTGAAGCGATGAAGCTCGAAAAGGAAGGCTATATGAACATTCATGTGGGCGGTGCGTACGGTGATAAAGAATCGGCGCTTCAACGTTTTGATGACAATATCCAAAAGCTTCCGGCGCATATCAAGGCGAGAATGACGCTTGAGAATGATGACAAAACCTATACGTCGTTAGAAACCCTTGGTGTATGTGAAAAGCAAGGTATTCCATTTGTTTTTGATTACCATCATCACGTGGCCAATAAAGATGACGATGCCGCGCTTGAAGACATTCTGCCAAGAATGTTCGACACTTGGACGAGCACTGGCATTCCGCCTAAAATCCATTTATCCTCACCTAAATCAGAAAAAGCCATACGCAGTCATGCAGATGGTGTAGATATGTCCTTTGTCTTACCGCTTTTTCATGCATTAAAACCGTATGGGCGTGATGTAGATTTTATGATTGAGGCGAAGTTAAAGGATCAGGCACTGCTCCGACTTGTCGAAGAGCTGTCTGCGATAAGAGGCAATAAGCGAACGGGCGGAGGAACCTTTGAGTGGAAATCATAGAGAAAGGTTTATCCCTGTGCAAACAGGGGTAACAAAGCTATTGTGAGAAAGTAATTAACAGGAGGATATGAAGATGTCTCAAATCTATTCAATCCAAATCGCTGCGAAAGCATTGAATTTACATAAGCTTATTTCTCTTTATCAAAAATGCCACCAGGCTCAACATCGTCTATATGTGTATTCTAAAAAAACAATGTGCAACATCAAGAACATCGTAGAGCTTGAAACCTTCAGGCTCACTCATTTAGAGTCTGATTACTTAATTGTCGTAGAGGGAAAAAAAGCGCAAGATCTCTTGCAGCCATTTGAAAAAGAGCAGGTTTCATAAAAAAGAGCAGCCCTCAGGCCGCTCTTTTGTTATATCCACTCTTTTGTCAACCAAACTTGTTTTGAAGCTGCATCCATTTTCACTTGTGCCCCGATTGGCATCGTAAGCATCGGGTGTGTATGGGCACAGTCAAAATCTGCGATGAGTGGTCTCTTTGTCTCTCCAAGCACCTCAAGTAAAATCTCGTAAGGTTCTTTTCCCGTTCCCTCATCATCAAACAGCTCATGTTTTCCCAAAAGAATACCTGATACCCGCTCAAACACTCCATTTACTTTCAATAAAGAGAAGTTTTTTTCTACAACCGAAGCGGTTTTCATGCAATCTTCAATAAGGAGGACGTCTCCGTTTTGAATGGCTGGCATGAACTCACTTCCCCATATGCCGTACATGGCATTCAGATTCCCGCCGATCAATCTACCTTCTGCCTGTCCCTCTATGACGCACAGCCAATCGTTTGGACGCTGCTTTTTATCACGCGTCTTTTCTTCCCAATTGATTCGTTCATCCGTCCAAAAAGGTGGTTTTTTGACCTGATAAGGAATGGTTTGAGGCTGCATCAGGATGTCTTCGAACGACTGATATGTATAAGCGACGAACGGTTCAAACTCTCCAAAAGATGGGACAAGCGCCGGTCCGTAGAATACAGGCAGTCCCGTTTTTTCGTAGGCGGCTAAAAGAATCGCTGTCGCATCTGAATAACCGATCATGATTTTCGGATGTTGATTCAGCAGCTCAAAATCAAGATAAGGCAGCAAACTATTTGAATTTGTCCCGCCAATCATTGACATAACGCACGCCAAGTCCTCTCTAGCCATTAGCTCATTCAGCTCATCGGCTCGTTCTTGAATTGTACCTGAACGGTAGTGATCCTCTTTCCCTGTTAATGATCCTGGTACCACAATGAATCCTTTTTGCTCAAGCCACTTCTTCGCCCGCTGATACCTAAGAGGCGAGGTCGCTGATGCAGGACTTGAAGGTGAAAAAATACCGATCTTATCTCCCTTTTGTAATCGCCGAAGCCCCTTCATTCCATCAGATCCTTCCTACACGAGTTTTTTCTATCCTAACAAAAAAAGCCCCTTATCAAAAGGGCTTTCAGATTTTTGACAAAGGGCTATAATGATCTTTATTTTAGTCCTTTATCTTTTTTCAGCGTGATAGAAAACCTTTGCAGTCTAGGAAGGACGAGCACTGGAGCGGAGCGAATTGAACATTCGTGAGCACCAGAGCGCAGGACTGACAACGAATGCGAGGGTTTATCTACACGCTGAAAGCCCTTTATCAAAAGGGCTTTCTCTTTCTTCTTAATGACCAAACTGCGCTTCGTGCAGTCTGCTGTATACGCCGCCCATTTGGATTAAGTCTTGGTGGCGGCCTTGTTCTTGAATGCCTTCCTCTGTCACGACGATGATACGGTCGGCGTGTTTAATTGTCGCAAGGCGGTGGGCAATGACGAGCGTTGTCCGTCCGACAGCTAGTTCGCTCAGTGCATCCTGTATGGCTTTTTCTGTTTCTGTATCAAGTGCTGATGTGGCTTCATCTAGAATGAGAATGGACGGGTTTTTCAGGAACATCCGCGCAATCGACAGACGCTGCTTTTGACCACCTGACAGTTTGACGCCGCGCTCACCTATCACGGTATTTAACCCTTCTGGGAAACGCTGAACGAGTTCCTCTAAATGCGCACTTCTTACAGCCTCCCAAATCTCTGCATCACTGGCTTCTAGGTTGCCGTACGCAATGTTTTCACGAATGGTGCCCGAGAATAAAAAGACATCCTGCTGCACAATACCGATCTGCTGCCTTAAAGAAGACAATGTCATAGACTTTGTGCTTACACCATCAATCGTGATCTCCCCTTCATCCACATCATAAAAACGAGGCAGCAGACTGCAAATGGTCGATTTCCCCGCTCCTGAAGGCCCGACAAACGCAACCGTTTCTCCTTGTTTGATCTTTAAATCGATATCCTTTAGCACATGGCTGTGTTCATCGTAGCCAAATGTCACGTTTCGATATTCAATTTCACCTTTCAGTCCGTATACATCACGTGCTCCCTCTGTATCCTTCACATCCGGCTCTGTTTCTAGTAAATCGACATAGCTTTTAAAGCCCGCAATGCCTTTTGGATACATTTCAATGACCGTGTTGATTTTATCAATCGGTCTAAATAAAACATTTGTGATCAGAACAAACGCGATAAAGCCACCTGCCGTTAATTGACCTTGCAGGACAAACCATGTACCTGCGAGAAGGACAAACAGTGTCACAAGACGTGTGAGAATGTAACTGATCGATCCATTGACCGACATAATTTTATAAGAAAGAAGCTTCGCTTTCCGAAAACGGTTGTTGTTTTCAGCAAAACGCTTTTTCTCGAAATGTTCATTGGCAAAGGCTTGAACAAGTCGAATGCCCCCGATATTGTTTTCAACCCTTGCATGAAAGTCTCCAATGTCATTATTGAGCTGTGTAATCGCCTTCGTCATCTTCTTATTAAAATGAAGGGCGAGCCAAATGATGACAGGCATGATGAGAAAGGTTAAAATGGCCAGCTGCCAGTTAATCATCAGCATGACTGCAAAGGCACCGAGAATCGTCATAATCGCTATAAACAAATCTTCAGGACCATGATGCGCCACTTCTCCAATGTACATGAGGTCGTTTGTCATCCGTGACATGAGCTTACCTGTTTTGTTGTTGTCAAAGAATTTAAAGGATAGGCGCTGGAAGTGATCAAACAGCTTCTTCCTCATATCTGTTTCAATATTAATGCCAAGCATATGCCCCCAATACGACACAATAAATTGCATAACTGAGCTGAGGGCATAAATGACAAACAGTGCAAGTGCCGTCCAGACAATGACTGTCCAGTTCCCTGTTGGCAACAAAGTATCAATGAAGTAGTTCACGATAAGCGGGAATCCCAGTTCCATCAATCCAACGGCAACAGCGCAAAAGAAATCTAAAAAGAACAGACCTCGATAGGGCCTGTAATAGGCGAAAAAGCGTTTTAGCATATGTAAAAGAACCTCATTTCCTCTATAATTGATAACCATTTTCAATTATAGAGGAATCCTCTTCAAAATACTAGATTAGGAAATGATTTCTTCGACTGGAAAGCCTCATAGCACACCAGAAAACAACCGAGCAAATGATTCCTTTAATCGCTCTTTTAAGCCTCTTTTATAAAAATGAACAGGCCCCATTTGCTCACATTCTTTCATATCTTCTTCATAATGGGCCATCAGCTGCTCAATGGGCTTTTTCGCGGCTGTAAAGACATTGACCTCAAAATTGAGCTGAAAGCTTCTCATATCCACATTTGCGGTACCGACAGAGGCAAGTTCTCCATCTGCGATCATCACTTTTTGATGCATGAAGCCCTTTTGATAGTGATACACTTTGATGCCCTCTTTTAGGAGCTCAGAAAAATAGGATCGTGTGGCGTATTGTGTGAGAAAGCCGTCATTGATCTCCGGAACCATCACCCGGACATCCACTCCTCTTGTCGCAGCAATTTTTAATGCTGTACGAAGGGATTCATTTGGGACAAAATAAGGTGTCGCAATCCAGACAAATTGTTTCGCATTTGAGATGAGTGCATCATATAAATCACTCATACTTTCTTTCATATCGGGTCCAGTCGGTACAACCTGAATGACATCCTCTCCCGTCACAGAGTGCGGCGTATGATACTTCGGATCATCAATTAATACTTCATCTGATACATACTCCCAGTCGAGCATAAAAACAGAGTGAAGGGTTTGAACAGCCTCACCCTTTAACATGGTATGCGTATCACGCCAAAAACCGATATTTTCATCACGTCCGACATATTCTTTTCCGACATTTAACCCGCCGACAAACCCTGTCTTCCCATCAATGATCACGATTTTGCGGTGATTTCGGAAATTGAATTTTTGATTAAAAAAACCATATTTTAAAGGCAGAAAAGGAGCGACCTTTACTCCTTCCTGCTTCAAGCGTTTAATATCTTTTCGGGAGAAGCGAATGCTGCCAGCCGCATCATAGATGAAGCGAACCTCTACCCCTTCTTTCGCTTTTTCTATCAGAATCTCCATCATCCGGTGCCCGAGGAAATCTGATTTGAACATGTAGTATTCTATATGGATGAACGATTTTGCCTTTTTTAATTCTTCAAATATACGGGGAAAAGTCTCCTCCCCATTCTTTAAAATGTCCATATCACTATTTGTGTTCACATGCATGCCTGTTGCTTTTTCTGTGTAATGAAAAAAAGTTCGCTGATTTTCGGTTAGACGCGATTCATCCGGCTTGCTCTCAAGCTCAGATATTCTGCGTAACTTTTCACGGTTGTACATTCTCTTTGATTTGAATAAATGACCTTTCACATAGAGCTGTCCTGAGAACAAATAAAACATATAGCCAATGATCGGGAAAAAGATCAGCACATACATCCATAACAACGTGTGCTGTGATGTACGGTTCTCTAGCATGAGTGAGATGATACTAAATAAAATAATGGCGATATAAACTGCCGCGTACAGCTGAATGCTCCACGCTGGCACCGGCCACCAATACACCACATATGCCCCGAATATCATAAAATATAAAAATAAAAATTCCAGTCTCCTCTTTTTCACATTCTCCGCCCTCATTCGTTTCTGTCTTTTTCTCTTCCATACCCTTTGCACAGCTTGTATGAAACGCACGGCCTATGCCTTTCTCCTAGCTTTTACAGACTTGGACCATTTGATCCGATATAATGGAGAAATATGTGATGGAAAGGAAGATTTGTTTATGCATACACCACCTCCTTTAAAAAAAGGTAGTCATCTTCGTGTCATTGCCCCAAGCCGAAGTGCCAGCATTTTATCAGAAGAAGGAATCGCTCAAGCAAAAAAGCGTTTAGAGATGTTAGGCTTCACCGTCTCTTTTGGACAACACGCGTTTGAATGTGATCTTCATTCCTCTTCATCTATTGAACACCGCTTGTCTGATCTCCATGAGGCGTTCACAGATGATGAAGTCGACGGTATTTTGACAGCCATTGGAGGCTTCAATTGCAATGAACTCTTGCCTTATATTGATTACGACTTGATTTGTCAGCACCCTAAAGTCCTTTGCGGCTACAGTGATATTACCGCACTCGCAAGCGCTATTACTGCCAAATGTGATATGGTGACATACTCTGGCCCTCATTTCTCCAGCTTCCAAATGGAGCAGGGACAAGAGGAGCAGACCGCTATGTTTCAAGCCTGCTTGATGAATGACGATGAGTCTTTTGATGTGATCCCTTCGACAAAGTGGAGTGATGATGCTTGGTATCTTGATCAAGCGAACAGGCAATTTCATCCGACAAAATGGGGAATATATCAGGAAGGAACAGCTGAAGGCACCTTGTATGGCGGTAACCTTTGTACACTGAACTTACTGCAAGGGACGTCGTTTATACCTCATATCAAGGATGCCATCTTATTTGTGGAGGATGATGAGTTGGTTTTCCCTGAAATGTTCGCCAGAGACCTCACATCCCTCTTGCAGCATGCAGAATCAATCAAAGGACTGATCATCGGACGCTTTCAGAAGAAATCCGAGATGACAGAGGAACATTTAAGATTCATTCTAGATAAGCACCCAATGCTCAAACACATCCCAGTGATCTACGATGTCGATATCGGACATACGCAGCCGGTCTTCACCTTACCGATTGGCGGAGACGTGAAGCTAGCGTGTAAAGATGGAGCCGTGCAGCTGCGCATTCTATCATAAAACAGAGCCAAAAAAGCACCCAAATAAACGGTGCTTTTTTCTATGCCACGATCTTTTATAAAATTTTTTTAGAAAAAAGTGATCCAACCCTTTTCCCCCTTCGTTAAGTAGATGTAAAAAGAAAAGAGAGGAGGCAACAACATGTTTTCTGATGTACTTAGCCAATTATTTGATTCTATTTCTAACATTATTAATACGCTTGGGTAATGTTCAACACCTGCTGTCCTTAGAAGATAGCGGGTGTTTTCACATCAAAAAGCCCCACTCCTATAGTAGAGCGGGGCTTTTTTGTATTACATCTTTTCCGGTGCCGATACACCAATTAGTTTTAATGCATTAGCAAGCGTAATTTGTGTAGCTTTCATAAGTGAAAGACGTGCTGTTGTTTTTGTTTCGTTTTCTACATCAATAACCTTCTCGGCATTGTAGAAGCTGTGAAGGGCTGATGCAAGGTCATAAATATAGTTCGTCACGCGGTGCGGAATGCGCTTTTCAGCTGCTTCTGCTACAACTTCTGGGAAGCTGCCAATGATTTTGAGAAGATCGTATTCTTTTTCCGATTGAATGTGAGAGAAATCTGCTTTTTCAAGGTTCGGCTCGTAGCCTTTTTCTTCACCTTGACGCAGCATGCTGCAAATTCTCGCATGTGCATATTGTGCGTAGTACACAGGGTTTTCGTTAGACGTAGAGATGGCTAAGTCTAGGTCAAAGTCCATGTGTGTCGCCGCACTTCTCATCGCAAAGAAATAACGAGTGGCATCTAAGCCTACTTCTTCAATCAGGTCACGCATGGTGACGGCTTTTCCTGTACGCTTACTCATCTTCATCTTTTCACCGTTTTTGTATAGGTGAACGAGCTGAATGATTTCTACTTCAAGCTTGCCAGCGGGATATCCAAGAGCTTGAATCGCCGCTTTCATTCGAGGGATATAGCCGTGATGGTCCGCTCCCCAAATGTTAATGAGCTGATCAAAGCCTCTGTCTAATTTGTCTTTATGATATGCGATATCTGGAAGCAAGTAAGTGAAGCTGCCGTCCTTTTTAATAAGCACGCGGTCCTTGTCATCGCCAAAATCAGTTGAACGCAGCCACGTTGCACCGTCTTCTTCAAAGACATAGCCTTTAGCGCGAAGGGTTTCCAGCGCTGGTTCGATTTTTCCGTTTTCATATAAAGAGGTTTCTGAATACCATACATCAAATGGGACACGGAAATTCTCAAGGTCTACACGCAATTTCTCTAATTCGTATTTTAATCCGTATTCACGGAAGAACTTCATCCGCTCTTCTTCTGGCTCATGCACGAAACGGTCACCAAATTCATCCGCCAGCTTTTGCCCGATGCCTTTGATGTCTTCTCCTCTGTAGCCGTCTTCAGGCATCTCTTTTTCAAGACCGAGTGCCTCAAAGTAACGTACTTCTACAGATAAAGCGAGATTATTGATCTGATTCCCTGCATCGTTGATATAGTATTCACGGCTCACATCGAACCCTGCTTTATCAAGGATGTTGCAAAGGGAATCACCTACAGCTGCTCCGCGGGCATGTCCAAGGTGAAGGTCACCTGTTGGGTTGGCTGAGACGAATTCGACTTGCACCTTTTGGCCGCCGCCTGTATTCGTTTCACCATATGCCTCTTTTGCTTCAAGGACAGCTGGGATGAGCTTTGTTAAATACTGATTGTTCATATAAAAGTTAATGAACCCTGGACCTGCGATATCCAGTTTTTCAATAGAAGCTTTCCCTTTATCAAACGCATTGACAATGTCCTCTGCGATTTGGCGAGGTGCTTTTTTCGCAATGCGGGCAAGCTGCATCGCCATGTTGGTGGAGTAATCACCGTGAGTTTTGTCTTTCGGCACTTCTAAAAGGACATCTGGTACCTGGCTTTCATCAGCAAGTCCTGCTTTGACGACTGCCGCAATGATTTCTTCTTTTAACGCATCTTTGACCTGTTCTGCGATATTCATGAACGTAAATCCTCCTTATACGAAATCGATAATGTATGTAAATGCTTTTGATCTTCCCCTGTCAGCATATCGTACGTAATGTGCAGCAGTCCCTTGTCCACATCTAGATCAATGCCATGTGTGTGTACATCAAGCTGTAGTGTACCGAAGGGCATCGTGTAATGTGTGACGGTCGTTTCTCCGATGAGAAAGCGCTGCTTCATTTGAATGGCACCTGATCTCATGACAAAAATTTCTTTTTCACTCATTTTCACAACGGTTTTTACTTGACCCATTTCATGTTCTTCATGGTAAGTGAGATACGTTTTGTCATTCTTCTCTTGATACGTTCCAGTCGTGCGGAATTCGATCGTTTCAGCCGGCTCCGTCTCTGGTTTCATCACTGACTTGACATGAATTGAAATTTGGTTTTGTGTCATTTTGCACTTCCTTTGCTAAGACCCGTTTAACTAAAATAGTATACCATATTCATGATCGCCTATCATACCATCATTTCTCTTCTTCACTGCGATTAAACTTTTTCTAACATAAAAAAAGAGCAGATAAACTGCTCTTTAGAAAAATAGGAAGATAAAACTGACTAACACAACAAGTACTGCCTTTAACCCCAAATCTTTTCTTTTAATTAAATAAAAAAGAGCTTGTATTCCCGAACTCGCCAAAAACACTTGAAAAAAATCAAATGGAACGATTTGTCCCTTTTTAAATACCACCTGCATAAATAACGCAATGGCCGTAAGATAGAAAAAACCTCGATCCTGAAACAAACCAACTAACTCCTCCTTTCCTTCCTTTTTAGAAGCAAAAACTGGTGGATCAGTTGCCAACTCTTTTTTCAGTGTAATAAAACCTGCCGCTAAAACACATAAAGCGAGTAACACCATGAATATAGAAGATAACATTTTATTCCTCCATTTACTTATAATAGAATTTATGTTAAATATTATATATGGAATATACTAATTTAAGAAAGAGGAGTTTTTATGAAAAGAAAATTGTACTCATCAATCCCTATTCTAATCACGTTAGCTCTAATTGGAACGATTATTAACCCTAAAATAACGCATGCAAAGGAAGAAATGAACCCCGCTAGTGATATAGAAAATATTACAGGAATAAACGGGATATTGAAATCAATCAAAAGTAATAATACTTACAAGTATGGAAATACTACAAAAGGATATGAAGTGCCAAAAGATCCTAATTCACCTATTCAACTTGATGTCTCAACTAATATATCTTTGCCTTCCGAAAATATCAAAAAAGGTGTAATTTCTCCAAATGGAACTGTAGTTTATAATAATAATGATAAGGAAAATGTAATTTACGCTGTTCAACCGACAAATGACGGTCTAAAGAGTTTAATACAGATTAATGATCAAAAAGCTCCTAAAGAATATCGATTTAAAATGAATTTGCCTAGGGGTAGTAAATTGGTAACTGCAGCGGAGTATTTGGGTAGTGAATTCGACACAGGAGAAGTTTATGTAGTTAACAAAGAAAATATGATCACTTCTATATTTAGTCCAGCTTGGGCAAAGGATGCCAATAATCAAGATGTCCCTACTTATTATAAAACTGATGGAAATACACTAATACAAGTTGTAGATTTTAATAGCAAAACTGCTTTCCCAATTATTGCTGATCCAGATTGGTCTAAGATCGCTGCGTGTTCAGCAGCAATAGCTTGGTTTATAGGTTCTAACTTGTTTGCTGCAGCTAAAATTATAAAAGTAAAAAAATACGTAAAAGAATTAGGTGGAATAAAAGAGACTGCAAAACTATTAGCTGGTGCTACATCATGGGAGGAAAAGTTGAAAATTGGCGGCGAAGCTTTTAAAGGACTTGCTGCCGAAATTACAGGTGTTGGCGGCCTAGCCGTTTGTATAAATTGGTAGATATTACTTTTGAAAAACCTGTCCAATTAGAAATTGGACAGGTTTTTTTATTTCACAAATCCAAGCAGCATTTCGCGTAAAAGCTTGCTCGCTGTATTCGCTGTTTGGTCGGAATGATCATATACAGGTGCTACCTCTACAAGATCTGCACCGACTACTTGAACCTCAGATCCTGCAATGGCATGAATAGATGCTAGCAGCTCTTTCGATGTAATACCGCCAGCATCCACCGTGCCTGTACCAGGTGCATGAGCCGGGTCTAATACATCAATGTCGATCGTCACATAAACTGGACGCCCCTTCAGCTTTGGCAATACTTGCATCAATGGCTCCAGCACTTCAAATTTAGAAATGTGCATGCCCGCTTCTTTTGCCCATTCAAATTCTTCCTTCATCCCAGAACGAATCCCGAAAGAGAACACATTCTCAGGTCCAATAAGTCCTGCTACTTTACGAATCGGTGTTGAATGAGACAGAGGCTCACCCTCATATTCCTCACGAAGATCCGTATGTGCATCCATATGAATAATCGCCAAATCAGGGTATTTCTTATGCATCGCACGGAAAACCGGCCAAGACACAAGATGCTCACCGCCCATTCCTAATGGAAACTTCCCTTTTTCTAAAATGCTGTCGACATACTCTTCAATTAAGTCTAAGCTTTTCTGTGCATTTCCAAAAGGAAGCGGAATGTCACCGGCATCAAAGAATGGTACCTCGTGCAGTTCACGATCTAAATAAGGGCTGTATTCCTCTAATCCAATCGAAACTTCACGAATACGGTTTGGGCCAAAACGTGAGCCCGGTCTATAACTGACGGTCCAATCCATCGGCATACCGTATAAAATGACTTTTGCATCTTCCCATGTCGGATGACTTCCAATAAACACTTTTCCTGAATAAGCCTCGTCGAATCTCATGCAAGATTCCTCCTTTTACGCTTCAAAAAATGCGCAAACTGTCATTTGCGCATTTCCACTTCGCTTGATTTATTTGATTAAGTCACTCACAAATTTCGGCAGAACGAATGCCGCTTTGTGCAATTCTTTTGTGTAATATTTCGTCTCAATATCAAAGAAACGGCTGTCTTCTACAGCAAGTGGATCATATTTTTTTGAACCGATGGTAAATGTCCAAAGACCACTTGGATACGTTGGAATATTCGCTGTGTAAAGCTTCGTGATTGGGAAAATCTCTTTCACATCGCGCTGTACATTTGTAATTAGCTCAGGTGTGAACCAAGGGTTGTCCGTTTGTGCCACGAAAATACCGTCTTCTTTGAGTGCTTTTGAAATTCCTGCGTAAAATCCTTTAGAGAACAGGTTCACAGCTGGTCCAACTGGTTCAGTTGAGTCCACCATGATGACATCATACTCATTGTCAGCTTCAGCAATGTGCATAAAGCCGTCTCCGACTTTAACATCTACACGAGGATCGTCTAGTTTCCCAGCAATCGAAGGAAGGAATTTCTTCGAGTATTCGATGACTTTGCCATCAATATCAACAAGTGTCGCTTTTTTCACACTTGGATGCTTCAGGATCTCACGAATAACACCGCCGTCTCCTCCGCCTACGACAAGAACATTTTCCGGGTTTGGATGAGTGAAAAGAGGAACATGTGCCACCATTTCGTGGTATACAAACTCATCTTTCTCAGATGTCATCACCATACCGTCTAAAAACAGCATATTGCCAAACTCTTCTGTTTCCACCATTTCTAAATGCTGAAAATCTGTTTGTTCTGTGTGAAGGGTTTTGTTCACCTTCAATGTAATACCAAAATTCTTCGTTTGCTTCTCTGTATACCAAAGTTCGCTCATTGTCCATCTTCCTCTCATCCAATAATAAACAAACATCTATTGTTAGCGCCTTTATCGGCTATGACTATATCGATTGTCCAAGAAAAAAGTATAGTGGATTCATATCAAATTGTAAAGAACCGCATGAGTTCTCTTCAATTTTAATGCACGCTCTTGCAATCATTTGTTTAAAACGGTTTTCTTTGTTCCATACTGATAAAAAACCGTCAAAATGGGGGCTTTGCATGGACACAATCATGAGTAATAAAAAAATCCGCATGACCGTGAAAACGATTCGAGCCTGTTTTTTTATCGGCTTGCTCGCTTTTCTATTTGCAGGCACTGTCTTTTTGACGATTCTTTTACTTGCCAAATGGCAAGGTGCCCCTTCTGTTCAAGTTCCCCAATCCACGACCATTTATGCAGCCGATGGTTCAAAGCTTGGAGAATCCAACTTTGGAGAAAAGAGATATTGGGTGCCATTAAAGGACATGTCCCCTCATATCAGGCAGGCAGCTGTAGCTGTAGAGGATAAAACCTTTTATGAGCATCATGGTTTTGATGTGAAACGGATGGCGGGTGCTGCAGTGGCTGATATTCGTGCCATGGCTAAGGTACAAGGAGCCAGCACGATCACCCAGCAATATGCACGAAACCTGTATTTAGATCATGATAAAACGTGGAAGCGGAAGTGGAATGAAGCCTTTTACACGATCCGCTTAGAGCAAAACTATACAAAAGATGAGATTTTAGAAGGATACTTGAACACCATTTATTATGGTCACGGAGCGTATGGCGTAGAAGCGGCGTCCCGGCTGTATTTCGGGAAAAAAGCGAAGAATTTGACCCTCGCTGAATCTGCCTTACTTGCCGGTATCCCAAAGGGCCCTTCTCTCTACTCCCCTTATGTGAATGAAGAGAAAGCCGGTGCAAGAAAGAATATGATTTTGAGGCACATGCAAGAGGACGGCATGATTACGAAAAAGGCAGCCGCTGAAGCCGCGAAAGAAAAACTGTCCTATCGCCCTTTGCAGCATAAGCAGCTGCAAGCAAAGCAAGCACCGTATTTTTATGATGATGTAATTCGTGAGTTGAAACAAAGCTTGGGGTTAACTGAGGAGCAGATCGAAACCTATGGCCTTCATATCCAAACGACTTTAAATCCAGAGTTACAGAAAATTGCAGAGAAGACGTTAAAAAGCACAATCTATTCGAAATCAGATATCCAAATCGGTTTTACTGCTATCCATCCCCAAACAGGTCATGTACTCGCCCTCATAGGGGGAAGAGATTATGAGAAAAGTCCATTCAACCGAGTGACACAAGCGAAAAGACAGCCCGGTTCAACAATGAAACCTCTTCTCTATTACATTGCCTTGCAAAATGGGTTTACACCAGCAACCGTCATGCGCAGTGAAGAAACGGTTTTTGAGCTCGATGATCAAGGAAGCGGTGCTGCTTATTCACCAAGCAATTATCATGGCTATTACGCCAATGATGGCATTACCATGCTTCAGGCCTTGGCGCTGTCTGATAATATTTATGCCGTGAAAACCCATCTATTTTTAGGAATGGAGCAGCTTGTACGTGCTGGCAAAACATTTGGCATCAACGAAAAACTAGATCAAGTGCCATCACTTGCCCTAGGCACGTCCCCTGTCAAACCAATTGAAATGACCAATGCTTACGCAATGCTTGTCAATGGCGGAAAACGAGTCAAACCAACCTTTATTACGAAAGTAACGGACGCAAAAGGCAACGTGCTTTTTGAAGAGAAACAAAAACGAGAGCAAGTCCTAGATGAAAAGGCAGCATTTGTTACCACCGATATGATGTCAGGAATGTTCAATGATCAGTTAAACGGCTATACGAGTGTCACTGGCCGCACCATTATGAAGGATCTCACACGAACATACGGAGGGAAATCAGGAACGACAGGAGCGGACAGCTGGATGATCGGCTTCTCTCCCCAGCTCGTCACAGGTGTGTGGACGGGCTATGATAAAGGGCGTACCATTGACTCGGTCGAAGAAACAGCCTATGCAAAAAAGATATGGGCATCCTTTATGGAATCAGCCCTCTCGAAGCAGCCAGCGTCCTCCTTCATGCCGCCAGACGGTGTAAAAGGTGTGTATATCAATCCAAAAACCGGCGATCTTGCGGGTCCAGGGTGTGAATCAAAGGTATTCACCTATTTTATAGAAGGAACGGAGCCGACAGGTGTTTGCTACGGTGCGGAGGATAAATCTTTTGAGGAAGATCCGGTTCAAGATCAAAGGCCAAAGAAATGGTGGGAAAAGTGGCTGAAACGTTAAAAAAAGACATGAAAAACCCCGAGATCTGCATCTCGGGATTCTCCATGTCCTAGCTTTAACACCAGTTTACTCAAAAACCAGCTGGAATTGGTAGCAATTCACCATTCTTCACAAAAATTTCACAATTATTCAGAGACAGACAATCCTTCTTTTAATTCATCTGTGGATGCTTCCCATAGTGCTTCATTATGACTCTTCAAGAAATCAGCCAGCACCTTTTTCGAGACATCATCCATATGACTGACGACGATTTTTCGCTTCATTGATTTATCCATTAAATTCACATGCTCTGGAAGCGACTTATACCCGCGGCGGATTGAACGGTCGACGGTCATTTCGCAAGCCGTGACACCCGCATAATAAGGGCCTTCTTCTCTGCGGTCAATGGTTACCCATACGAGCCAATACGGCTTTCCGTTCGGTACCTCTTCTTTGCTTTTCAAGAATTTAATCCCTTTTTCCACGGCACTTCTCGCATGCATTGCACCAATATCAATGACCGCTTCCTTTTCCTCTACGTCAATGATCACTGGCGAAATGTTATCAAGGCTGAGCGCGCCCGCTCCAAAGCCTCCGTGTCCGTCGGTTGCATCTGTTTTTTTAATGATGTTAAAACCAATTGGTTTCTTTTTTTTACCTTCCATTCATTAGACCTCCTAAAGCAGCGGCTTCAAAATAAGATTAAACCAGTATATGATTTGATCCCGCATTCCGATCAATGGACCAAAAACAAACTGTCCTAGCGGCGTGATCACGAATATGAGAAAAATGATGATCCCATATTGTTCAAATTGCGTCATTTTCGCCCGGATACCAGGGCTGACGACGTCCTCAATAATACGATACCCATCCAGCGGCGGAAGTGGCAATAAGTTAAATAGGAACAAAATGACGTTCAAGTTAATAAAGATTAAGAAGAAATTATCGACTCCCGGCTCAAAGCGCATGAGCGACTCCCCGCCAAATTTCTGAAGAAGCACGTACACGAAAAAGCCTAGAAACGCCAACACCAAGTTACTTAAAGGGCCAGCAATCGAGACGCAGATTCCTGCTAAGCGCGGGTTTTTAAAATGATAACGATTCACCGGCACAGGTCTCGCCCAGCCAAACCCGGCCACAAAGATCAAAATCGTCCCAAATACATCAAGATGCTTCAGTGGATTTAATGTGAGTCTCCCTTGGTTCTTAGCTGTCGGGTCTCCGAAACGATACGCAACATATGCATGCGCCAGCTCGTGCATCGTAAATGCAACAACAAGCGTAATGGCGACATATGGAATAAGTTCTAATGGATACACAAGAAATTGGTCCAAAGGCATGAATCCCTCTTTCTTTCTATACAATGATTTACTTCATTCAGTATACTATAAGAAGTCCCTTAAACTAAAGGGAAGCGTAGCACGAAAAGGAAAAAGGAGGTTTTCGCATTGCCGATTGTCACCGTTCAAATGCTAGAAGGAAGAACAGACGAGCAGAAAAGAGCTCTTGTAGAGAAAGTCACTGATGCTGTTGTTGAAACAACAGGCGCAGGTGCAGAAAAAGTCTCTGTCATTATTGAAGAAATGAAAAAAGAACACTATGCCGTAGCAGGAAAACGAATCAGCGACCTGTAAGCATAAAAAAAGGACAAGCACATAGGGTGTTTGTCCTTTTGTCTCTTATTTTATCTGTACCACGCTTTGTTACGGTTCACTTGATTTTTATGAGCCGCATCAAAGAAATCGACTGTGTAGGAATAATCATAATTCATTAAGCAGACAATGCCGCTGCCTTGAGGGTCATGCGGTAAGCCAAAGTTATGACCGTATTCATGCGTAGCCGCTTTTGCTGTATTCGCTGTTCCTTGATCAAGGTTGACGGCAAATGCACTTCCGCTCGGTGCACTATTGTATACATATGCGATTCCGCCCGCATCAAAGTTTGGATTTGCTGTAAATCCTGTGACAAAATCGTATCCTCTGCCATCAAAGCTGCGCTGAAGGTTTGACAAGATTTGCTCTGCATTTGATCCAGAAGATGTCCAAGATCCTACTGCTTGTACGACAAAGTCTACATCATGGTCACGGTTAAAGGTGACGTCCGCTTGCTCAATAATGCTGACAATCCGCGTCTGCCAGTCACTATATTTCGCACGATACTGCGCATCTGCTACAGCATAGACCGTTACTTTCTGACTGCCTGTACTTGCCTTTGTTGAAATAGAATCTCCTGTATTCGCCTTAAAGGTTCTAGAGCCTACCTGCTTACCAGACTCATCTAATACCTTTGTTTTCACATCTCGTTCAATTGGAGGTGCTTTCGTCAAATCTTTAAAATCGTTTGCCTTTGGCAACCCCTCACTAATATGTGTTTCGAACGGCGCATGACCATGGTCATGCCCATGACCAGCACTCGCGACTGGTGCCGAAGCTGAACTTACTCCCGGTAACAAACTACCTACCAATAAAAATGACAAAAAGACTGAACGCTT
Organism: Bacillus sp. NMTD17; assembly: GCF_002998735.1. Taxonomy (NCBI): domain Bacteria; kingdom Bacillati; phylum Bacillota; class Bacilli; order Caryophanales; family Bacillaceae; genus Bacillus; species Bacillus sp. NMTD17. The sequence continues at coordinate 336,409 of NZ_PVRH01000001.1, read as the reverse complement.
TTTCATTCCTATCCCTCCTTTGATTTTTACAAGGTTATATATTCACTGAAAATTCACCATTTTCCTTCTATTCAGTCAAAAACAGGGAATTAGATACACAGAAAAAAGTCGAAATACGTCATATTCACTAATTTTTCGGATATTTCAGCACACATTTCATCGAAAAATAGCGCTTTTGGTCTGGGTCTTACAAAACAAAAAAAGCCCTAAATGCTGGGCTTTTGCGAAACTAGTTCAATTCCTTCAATTGATCAATATAAGCAAGCGCATCCTCAAATTCTTCGTCCGTATAGCGCTGCTTGCTTTTAATGGTGAAGACCTTTTCCTTTACCTCATCTTCTGGCAGGTCATCAAAGTATAAAATTGTGGAGACGAGCTCTAGGAAACGAGACGACTGCTCGTTCATCTGCTGCGTCAGTACTTTGAGGTCAGGCATGTCCACTTCACACTGATCGAGAAACTCTTTCCCATTGTCCGTCAGCGAATAGCGATATTGATAGTATCCGCCCTTTTTTTCCTTCATTTCGTCCAAGAATCCAAGGTTGCACAGCTCTTCAATTCTGAGCGTCAACTCCTCTGAATAGGGGCCATAAAAATGAAAATCGTATTTCTCGTAAAAAGGCAAATCTAGCTTTTTTGCTATGTAAATCATCTTTTGCAGCTTCTTCCGTCCAACGATTTCCCCTGATTCAGAGAATACCTTCATCAACTTTGCATGCTCTTTCAACAAATTCCCGACATCTCCTTTTTCAGTACTTCCTTATCCCAATCCAAGCAGCTTCATGATCGCCTTCTTTTCTTCAGCTTTTTCCGACATATCTACAATTAAGTCCATCGGGAAATAAAGTTTATGATCGGTTCTTCGTTTACCGGAAATGGCGTCAACAATATCTGACTGTCTCGACAGCTCTTTAATATGACCACTTTGCGTCAAAAGGTGGATCGGCAGTCTCTCTTCTTCCTCCCCTGGTCTGTAGAAGTCGTAGGGCAAGTCAGAGGAAGAGTCGACGACTAAATAATAGTCAGGATCAATGCCTGCCTCCTTGAACAAGGCGGTCAGCTTGAAATATTTCGTCATTTCTTCATTCGGATTAAACTCTGTATATTGGAACAATCGGCGGTTCATAAAACGGCGGCACAAATCAGCCAGCACGTGATCTTCTTCGTCTTCCCACGCCTGAAAATAAAATAAGACAATGGATTCATCCAGCTTAATATAGTCCTCTGTGGTGACATTCCCCTCAAAGATCGAATAAAAATGAACAGGGGCATGTGTGAAAATATAGCCCGTTTCATGCAGCTCTTTTGCACGATGGAGAATTTTCGTTAAAATGACTTCCGCACTGCGTGTCACTGGGTGGAAATAAACTTGCCAGTACATTTGATAGCGGCTCATAATATAATCCTCGACCGCATGCATCCCGCTCTGCTTCATCACAATCTGATCTTCTCTCGGACGCATCACGCGCAAAATACGTTCCATATCAAAATGGCCGTAGCTGACGCCTGTATAGTAGGCATCACGCTGCAAATAGTCCATACGGTCGGCATCAATTTGACTTGAGATCAAACTGACCACCTGTTTGTTTTGATACGTTTTGGCAATCACTTCTGCCACATGCTTCGGGAAATCATCACTAACCCGGCGAAGCACTTCATTGACTTCGGTTTGCCCTAAAATAATATCTCTTGTAAACGATTCATGGTCTAAGTGGAAGACCTTTTCAAAGGAATGAGAAAATGGACCATGTCCGAGGTCATGAAGCAAGGCTGCACTCAGTACAAGCTCGCGTTCTCCCTCATCCCATTCCGGCCGACCTTTGAATACATCATCCACAATCCGTCTCACAATCTCGTATACACCGAGTGAATGATTGAAACGGCTGTGTTCTGCACCATGAAACGTCAAGTAAGTGGTTCCTAGCTGTTTAATTCGTCGCAGGCGCTGAAATTCTCTTGTTCCTATTAAATCCCATATTAATGCGTCCCGTACGTGAACATAACGGTGCACAGGATCTTTAAATACCTTTTCCTCAGATAATTTCCCTTTTGGATACGCCATCGTTTCGTCCCTCTTTTTTTAAGACGTGTTTCTATTATATCGGGTAACTTTCCCCGAAAACATCCTTGAATTTGCTGGTGAATGTGTTCTCAAAGATTGCACGGACGTAAAAAGCCCGACCTGACAGGGACGGACCTCTTTTTAGGTCGACTGAACACATTCAGTGACATTTATTTAACTTTTTTTTGAACCTTTTCGAGTAACTCATCTTCTGTTGGTGCGGATAATGGGCGATTGTTTACAAACGCAAAAGCCTTTTTTCGTCCTGGACCACAATAGGATTGACAGCCAATCTCAATTTTTGCATCAGGGTCAACCGATTTGAGTCGAGGCAGCAACGTCTTTAGGTTCGTCGCATCACAATCGTCACATACGCGAAACTCATTAGCCATGGTCTTACGCTTCCTTTCAATGATGAACTTCATTCTATATGAAACAGTTGGAAAACCAAGAGTCATAATATACCACCCAACATTGTACATCGAAGCGGCTGGACTTGCAAGACGCATTGTAACCGCCGATACGTGCTTACATAAAAGCTAGTATTTTCCACTATCCTTTTAGCAAACTTGTATAAACTTTCTTGAACTTGGCTAATCTAATACCATCAAATCATATGGGGGTTTAAACATGTCAAAACAAAGACAAGATGCTTGGTCAGAGGAAGATGATCTCCTCTTGGCAGAAACCGTCTTACGTCACGTCAGAGAGGGCAGTACACAGCTGAATGCGTTTGAAGAAGTAGGAGACAAGCTGAACCGTACCTCAGCGGCATGCGGTTTTAGATGGAATGCTGTTGTAAGGCATCAATATGAAAAAGCGTTAGCTCTTGCCAAAAAACAGCGAAAACAACGGATGCGCGCACTCGGAAATGGCCAGCCTGCAAAGAAACGATTACTCTATCAGCCGCAAGTAGAAGAAACGGTCACGCAAGAGGAATTCTCACAGGAGCTGGAACCAGCGCAGGAAGAAACGTTTGCACCAGCATCTGAAACAGCCGAGCAGCTTCAGTTTGTGGATCAAAGCTACAATGAAGAGTTAGCTAGTTTATCACATTTATTGTCACAAGCTTCTCATGTCGTAGAGAAAAAGCCAGAAGCCAATCCTTTTAGGCAGCAACAGGATTTAACCATCGAAGATGTCATTGATTTCTTGCGCCGCTATGAAGGCGATGGCCAGCAATCATCTGCCTTACGCATGGAAAACAGCCGGTTAAAACGAGAAAATAACGAACTTTCACATAAAGTCACGCAGCTAGAAGCGGAAGTGAAAAAGCTTGAAAAGGATCAACTCACCATTCAAGAAGATTATGAAACACTCGTCAAAATCATGAACCGTGCAAGAAAACTAGTTTTGTTTGAAGAGGACGACACTGCCGCTCCAACCTTTAAAATGGACCGGAACGGCAACCTCGAAAAAATGGCAGAATAACCAAAAGTGCTCCCCATCTGCGGGAAGCACTTTTTTAAATGCCCAAAAATAGCATCACACTAAAAAGGACATTAATCAAAAAGACGAACATAAAAATATACCTGACTTGTCTCACCTGAAAATCACCAAATATAAAAAGATAAAGGCCTGCGACGCCAAGTGTCAGTACAGGCTGAAGAAACGGCACCAAAAGCGAAATGCCGTAGCCGGCTCCCATGATGACAGGAAGCCATAGTAAATAGAGGTAACCGCCGTTTTTGGATTTCACCAGAACCCTTCCTTTCTTTTTACGAAAACACCTTTTCATTCCGCTCAATCATCCGCGTCATGTTTTTCTCAAATTCCAGCTGTTCTTCTGCGTTCAGTCCTGACGCTGTCAGCTGATCACTGAGCTTTTGAAGCTCTTCTAGCAAAAGACGCATAAGAAGCGCACAATCAATTGGTTCTCCAGTTAATTCTGATAAAGACGCCATCGTATCTGGCTGTATATCAGGAAATACTGCCTTCACTTCTTCTCGTTTGTCTTTTAAGGCGGCGTCATAAAAACGGCGGATCAAGTCGGCACGTTCCCGCCCGCTTCCATCTGCACACAAATAAATTTGCACAGCGACTCCACCGCGTAATCTACGCTGAGAAATGCCTGCAAATTTCTTTCCATTGATGCTTAGATCGTAGCTGCCCGGACAATAAGAGCCGACAATCTCATAAGCTTCAATGTCCACCTCATACTTAGACAGCATCCGGCGGACCAATTCCACCATCGCATCATACCCGCGGTCAATATCAATGCCCTTCTTTTGTTCTGCAAAGATTAATGACACATTCAAGACACCTTCATCCAGCACCACAGCAAGGCCGCCTGAATTGCGTACAATGACGCGATAGCCCTCTTCCTCAAGCAGTTTCACGCCATCTTGCAGAAATGGAAGTCTTGTATCCTGAATCCCAAGCACAATCGTATTGTGATGTACCCAAGAACGCGCTGTCGCTGGTGAGAGACCCTTCCCAACCGACGCACAAAGCGTATCATCCATCGCAAAGGATTGCTTCGGGTCCACATAAAGACCGAGGCTCGATTGATCTATGATTCGCCATTTCGGCTGTGTCAGTAACTCAATAGGTTCATTTTTCATGTCCTGCATATCCTCTCGTTCATAAACTGTGTTTATTATAACATGGAAGGAACATGGGATGAATGGAGGGAAAATGAGGGACATGGCATTTGTTCATTTCAAAAAAGCTCTATGACATTGGGCGTCACAGAGCGTTTCAGTTGGATGATTTGGATTTCTTGTTCTTGGTTTTCATGATGAAATAAACAGTGGCGAACAAAATGAAAGGTACCCCAACCATGAGGCCGGCAGCGATCAATGTGTTCCAAGGCAAATCGATCATCTCCTTTATGGATCATGTTTCTATGATACAGCCATCACTTACCCATTTCATCAAGTTTTCGGTCATCATCTCCGCATGCTGAGGGTCCATTATACCAGCATCGACGATCCATACTTTTTTCTCTTCTTCAGCCTGCTGCATGAGAAATACTTGCCCGCCGCCATCGTCGCCAATCGCCACAAAGCCGTATGCATAATGATGGACTTCCCACGTTGCATTGCGTTCGACAATGTCCTCAGTCCCGTATAGAAGCAGCTCACCACCAATGGATAACCCATTGGTATGTTTCAGTAAGGCTTTATAGGCATGAGGCAAAATCATGTTGAGTTGGAATTCTGCCTCTTTGATGTGTTTGTCAGTTGCTGGTTCGTTTATGTGACTATTTGGGTTTTGAGAGAAATTGATCATGTTTGAGAGCCTCCTATACTTTTAAGACTTCACCTTCTACTAATAAATATCTAATCGTTGGCAATTAAAACTTATAAAATCGCCTTCATTTATATCTCCTGGTATATTGTAATCCAATTCTAATAAAAGTCCGCCTACTCTCACTTTTTCATCACGCTTATCAATTAATTGTCCTAAGAAACTATAGCTAAAATTATCATCTAATTTTTCAATTCTAAACTCTGACAATTCAGCTTTCACTAGGTCTGACACATCTAAACAATAAATAGGCTCTAATAGTTCATTTTCTTCAAGGTAATTTAATGGTTGAGCAAAACACATTATTTCCAGTTCGCCATCTATTACGATCACTTCAGCTTCTGAGGCTTCTTGTGAAATCCAGTTTATTTTTTTATTTTCAATACAATCACCCTTTTTTACTTCTTTGTTTTTATCCCTAAACTTGGTGCTTTTCAGAAAGTTTTTCAGCACAGAGTAAGTTAAAATGCTTTTAGTAAGTCAAATAGTGATGATTGGCTGTGGGTCGGATTGATTAGCAAAGAAAAAAGCAAAACCAGATTTAGTATTCAAACTTAGAATGACTGTCACAGAAACATTTCAAAAAAGCACAAGCTTACATCAAAGATTATTTAACATTGCATCAAATAAAGTAGAAAAAGAAAGAATATCTTTTTTACTAACAATAATAAACATTTAAAAACCCTCAAAGAGAATCAAATTAATTCTTTTTGAGGGTTCATCAATGCTATTTTAATCCTACTTTTACTTCACCATCATGAAAGATTTCAATAACATATCCAAAAGATGGGGAAAAAATCCACGTATCAAAACTGACAGCTGTAACATCATCTATAGCTTCAAATACTTTATCTAAAGCAGATTGAATAATTGGCAATGTCCCTTCATCCCAAATTACATAAACAATATCACTGTACTCATTCAGTTTTTGATTTAAAAAGGATCGTATTTCATCGAATGTATTCACTTGCTCATAAGAAGATATTTTCTTCCATTCAATTTGCCCCCAATCAGTAAATGGAAAAGAATTTTCAAAATCATTTAATATTTGCTCTCTATTATCTTCATATAAAATATGTACATCCTCACCTAGTGCCTCAATACACTCATCTAATAAACTCATCTAAAATCTCCTTATCTATTCAAATGTTTTAATAAAGATTTAAAAGTGTTTTCATTACCCTCAAATGGAATAGCAATCTTTCGGGCATTCGCCCCTTTACCATTACGAAAATCTTCAATATTTATATGTGGTCCCTTTTTAGGGTCATAATCTAATCTCCATCTTACTTTTCCGTCAGCGGACTGTCTCCCAACAACTTTACCATATCCAGCACTCGACTTAAGCGTACCTGTATATGGTTGTGAATTGGGTCCTAGGTCTCCAACTATGTCTACTGTTTTATTTCTAGCTTGTTCATATGTTTTAACTTTATCTAATAATTGTTCTCCTTTTCCAATACCCTTTGCTGTCTTCTCAACCCTCTTAGCTACTTTCTCCCCTTTAATAATCTTAAAAACATATTTCCCCACTTTAACAATGTTGGTGCTTGGAACCATGTACACCCCTGATACCAAACGATCCATATCCGCGACTTTATCACCTGTTATCGGATCTCTTCCTGTAATAACCCGAATCGCGTCGTTTATTCCGGTAAATTCAACCGCTGTATTTAAGATATTTTGGGGTTGATCGCCTGTTTTCACTTCAGAAATCGGGTTAACGCTCTCAATCGTTACTTTGTTTTTTTCTGATATTCGTAACCGATACAGCATTCCGTCTCGCATGACGTCAACCGTTTTGGCATGTTCGAAGTTGATCTTTTTGTACTCATTTATGTTGTATACTTTTCCATTTAAGGTCAAGGTGGTTTGATTGATTTTACTAGACGGCGTTTCCCGAACAACCGTCTCCACATTCGCCTGTTGTTTCTCTCTCAGTTTCTTCAGCATGATCATCATCGGATTATTGTCTTTCGGATTGTCTATTTTGTCATTTAATCCACCGACGGTGCTGCTTATTTTTTCTTCTTTTCCATCTTTGAAAATAGACCCTTTTTGATAGGTGGTGATGTCGATTTTCGGGCCGGTGAACATGGTGCTTAACGTGTTGATGAATTGCTTCATTGTTTGAAGGGAGCTTTTTGTTTCTTGCAAAGCGCTTGTCTGCTCCCTATCAAATGCATGAAGCAGTCCAATGGTTCTTGAGGTCTCGAGCCAGGCTTTTTGATAGCTCTGCTGAAAAGCTGATTCGTCTACATTTGGCAAATGAACAATATGACCAATTCTGCCGATGGCATGGTTTACATCCGTTACAATCTCAGATATCGTGCGCTCGGCTTTTTTTAGTCCTTGATCTAGTTCGTGTTCAATAAATGATTGTGAGATCAAGCCGTGCTGATTTGGTTCAAGAGCATGAAGCGCCTGTTTTGTGCTTTTCAGCGCAGTGCTGTATTCCTCAATGACGACCTGAAAGAATTGCAGGAAGGGAATATGACATTCTGTATAAAAGGAGCGGATGGCTTGTCCCGCCTCTCCCTTTAGTGCGCCATCAAGTGAGATGATCTGATGGATTTGTTTTTCTATGGAGCTGATTTGTTGTGATTGCTGCTTTAATGTATTCAGCGTTTGGTCAATTCCGTTTATTAGCGCAAAAGCGTCAAGGGTTTTCATTGCGTTCTCCTTTATTTTCTTTTACTGCTGGAGGCAAGCGCCTTGTCCGTTTCGATCATGGTGTTCACCGCTTGTTCTGTTTGTACAAGCTGTTTCTGAAGAATGCCTATGTAGGATGTACTTAATTCGTTCAACTGTTGATTGATTTTTTCTAATGTGTCTGCTTCTATGAGCTGGTTTCTCCCTTTGATGGATGTTGGAAATTTTGCATTCATTTGAGCGCCTGATTGTTTTGCATGTTGTAAAACTCGTTTGATTTCACTGGCATCTATTTTGATTTCTCTACTCATGTGAATTCCCTCTTTTTTCTTCCAATTGTTTCTGCTTTTCTTTCTCTATTTTTCTTTCAACAGAATGGATCTCATGTTCTAACGTATGAATCTCTGATTTTAAGTCACTGATTTTCTCATCAATTCGGTTCACTAGATTGGTCAGCTGTACACCTTTTATCTCTTGACTGGCGGATGCCATCTCTTCTCGAATGTCATCAAACGTATCTGCAAGATGACCAAACCATGTATGTGATGTCAGATCTGGATAAGTCATTTTCTTGTTAGCATCTGCCAGAGCAGACTTTGCTTCTTTTATTTCTTTTCGACACATGCTCAGTTCTATGATTTGTTCTTTTTTTATGGATATGTCTGCCTTTAACGAATACAAGGCTGTTGTATAACCGATGATAGCTCCAGACATCGTCAAACACCTCTATTCCTCAAATAGTCCTCCGTTATGTTACCATTTCCTAGCACAAGAGGCATATGATTGAAAACGAATTCAACGAAAAATGAATCGTAGGTATTGGGTTTTTATACCTAATTCACACGCACAAAAAAGCTGAATCCACCAACTGAATCCAGCTTTTGACGCTTATTTGACCGAATCACCAGCTGATGCTGATGGTTGATCGCTAAATGACGTGTCTTTCTTTTCAGGAATATAATGAAGAGAGAAACCAACAAGACTAAAAAAAGCGCTTAACACCAGTGTAGGATTTTTGAATAGGTTTGTACTTGCTATGATCAAATCTCCATTTTGCAAAAGAATCCCTAGTATTTGACCGAATACCAACAAAGTTCCTGATGTTAAAAATAGGACAAGCAGCACTTTAAATAAAAATTCCATCAATGCTCTCATGTGTTTCTCCTTTCTATACTGGAAGTATCTCCATCCCGATGAGCCAGCCAATTCCCACGATCGGCAGCATATAATAAAGAATCAGCGGTATAAAAGTTTTTTCCGGTCTGGCTCCTGCAAGACCAGAAGCGATAAAAATTGATCCTGATGCCGGCGGGGAAGCCCCTTCTGTTGATGAAAAGGCAAGAATGGCGACAACCGCTACAACCGGATCTACTCCGACTGAGATTAAAGCTGAAAATGAGACAAGCCCAACTGCTGTTAATGTGGCAGTTGAAGATAATGGTCCAGCTACCAGCGTGACAAGAACACCAACAATGAGCACCATGAGCCACTTCGGAATGGCAAGTACTGATGTGATTTGCGTCAAATCTTCTGCGAGTCCTAATTCAGCAAGCACCTGACTAGCAGCAACAGCAAACAGCATCAAGGCCCCGATCGTTGTAAACTTAGGAATGGCCGATTTGAAAAACTTAGACCAATCTAAAGCAGACGCCTTTTTTCTTCCAATTGTTAAGCTAATCAGCATCATGAGAATCGGAATCCACGTAATTAAAGAAATTTGATCCATTGCCTCTGGTCCAATGTTTGGATTACTTTTTAAATAATTTGCAAGTGGACCAATCGTCATGATAATCGGGATCAATGCACCGAAAAAAATAAAGATCGACTTCCACCCTTTTTTCACAGCTTCTCTAAAAGGGACAATATCATCTGGCGGCATCGCTTGAATTTTATTTTTTCTCACCAAAATATACACAAGAATAAACCGGTATACGACTTGATACAGCCCTCCTATTAAAAGAGCAATATATAAATCACCTTCAGATACAAGGGCTGCAACTGGTGCAAAGCCCAGCATGATAAACATGGAAGAGTTCGGAGGCAGTGCCGCTCCAAGTCCGCCATTCCCGGCTAGAATCGTGGCCGTATGGGTTCGGCTCCAGCCTGATTTAATCATCCAAGAGGCCGTGATAGAGCCAGTGGCAGCTGTGTTTGCAGAATTTGAACCTGAAAGAGCACCTAACACTGCTGAACCTAACGTACTCATATAAGCAGCTCCCCCAGGAAGCTTGCCGACAACCGAATTCAGGATGCGCAAGAGTGCGTGAATTAATTCCAGCTTTTCGATTAAATAGGCCATGAATACAAACGCAACGGCTGCATAAAGCACCTCATATGTGGATGCAAATATTAAACCATCCCAGAAAAGTCTTAATGCATCCATTCCGCCAAACAAAGTGGTTGCAATAAAGCCTAACAGCATGGCTTCTCCCATATTTCGTTTCACGATGACATTCCATATAATGATGACAGCTATGAATACAATCAATGCAATAAAACCCATGTCGTTTCTTCGCCTCCCCTTACTTTAATAAAGCGCTTACAAAAATCGCCCTTGCTGCATCACGTCAATGACTTCTTCCCAGCTGGCTGGTTTTTCCCCATTAAACCGTTCAACGAATTGAAAATCTGCTAATCTCTCTAGCTTCTGTTGTGCTGCCCGGGACATGCTCGCATCAATATGAGCTGAATCCAGCATTTCAATAGAGCCAAGTAGTTCGACCGCTCGTCTTTTTGCATGTAATGCACTTCCTGTCACAAGACGATTCATCGTCTCTTCAAAACTTTTGCTGTCCAGCGTTTCGCTTAGTGAAGAAATCACTTGATCTTCGACATTATATTTTTTGGATATTTCCAAAAATTCAATGAGTAAACCGACAATCCCTTTCATATAAATGCTTCTTATTAGCTTTAAGGCTGAGGCATCTCCTGGCTGATCACTGATTTTTGTAATATTCATACCGTATTCTTTCGTTAATTCAATGAATCGATCTGTTCCACTGCCGCTAGCAGTGATTGGAACCTTGTGTTTGTTAACTGGAAGAGATCCTAGCATGGCAACATCTACAAATAGAGCTTCTTGCTTTTCAATTTCTTTTGCCACTTGTTTTTTGATATCTGGAGTTGATGCCGACACATCCACATATACTTGATTTTTTTTCAAACTATCTAATACGGATTGAGCCACTTCTAAGGTTTTATTCGCTGGCACAGCCGCAATAACAATATCAGATTTTCCAATGACTTCACTCACATTACTTGTTAATTCGACGCCTGTGCGGGCTGCTTTTTCTTTCATTGTTCCAGCATGTTTCTCATTCTGTAATAGTACATCATACGCATAAAAATGATCTAATCCTTCTGTTTTCAATCCCGTTGACAGCTCATATGCAGCTTCTCCATAACCGATAAAGCCTATCTTCATCACAGATTCCCCTATCCCTGGAATTTTTTCATTCTGCCCTCTAGCCATGCAGGCGCTAAGAGACTGATATCCTGCTTTCCTTCGCTCATATAATGTTGAATGGTTTTTAATCTTTGGTTTTCATACGCTAGTTTCTCTTCAGCTAGTGACAGCATCTCTTCTGCTTTCTCTTTCGGGACAATCACTACTCCATCATCATCTGCAACGACCAAGTCACCTGGTGATACTTTGACCCCTCCACACGAGATGATTTCATTCAATTCACCAGGACCATCCTTAAAAGGTCCATTCGGCGTGAACCCCTTGCTATAGATTGGAAAAGCTAATTCCTCTAAAGCGACTTTATCGCGGACAAGACCGTCGATCACGATTCCTTCTATTCCAACAGCTTTTGCTGAACTAGCCATCAATTCTCCTAAATATGCGTGACCCCTATGATCTTTCCCATCAACGATGAGTACATCGCCTACTTGTGCAGAATAAATCGCTTGGTGAAGAAACAGATTATCTCCTGGCCGTAAGCTCACGGTAAAAGCTGTGCCGACTACATTCATGCCTCTCGTAACTGGTTTGATTTGATGATCCATCGCGCCGGTGCATCTCATCACGTCTGACAGCAAGGTCGAGTTAAGCTTTCTTGCCCTAGCTATAAGATCATTTGACACGAAATGAACAGTACTCATTGTTTCCATCATCCCTTTTTAGTTATATTTATTACATTTAATTCATTTAAAGTAATATATATTACTTTCGTGATATGATCATACCATCTCATTTTTAATTAGTAAAGCGCTTTCAAAAAATAAAAAATGAGTCCCCACACGACTATTGTGTTGTGTGATAACTCATTTTCGTTAACATATGATTGATTTGATCTAAACGTGGTTTTGTTCTTTCAGGATCATTCATCGCTAATGCACTTAAGATGAAATCGACGATAAAGATAGCAGATACGACAGAGTTATGAGAGCCTACACTTGCTGAGGAACACGGTAATACATATTGTGCATATTTGGTTAGTGGAGAGCTGTAACTGTCTGTAATTAAAAGGACTTCCACTCCATAAGACTTCGCTGCTTCCATCAAATCCTTCATACGCTTTGCATAGCGCGGATAGCTGACAGCTATAATGAAATCATCCGAGTTGAAATGAACCAAATCATCCACCCAGTCACTTTGATCTGCATCAATATACTGGCAATTCCCCAATAGCCGATTGATTCCTAATGACATGTACTCGCCAACAGGTCTTCCACTTCGGACACTTGTACACAAAACGTGGCGCGCGTTGGCTATTTTCCCAACAATTTGTTGAAAGGTTTCTTCCGTGATATTGTCCAATGCGTACTGGATATTTTGAAATTGCAGTTCTACATGGTTATGCAGGAGCTTACTCTTATTTGAATGCTTGAGATTCGCCTCAAGTCTTGTTTGAGGGTCGGCTTTATGCTTCATAGCTGATTGGAGCTCTTTTTGAAACTCAGAAAAACCAGAATACCCCACAGCAGCAGAGAATCGCATGATGGTTGCTGTACTCGTCCCGACTTTTGACGCTAATTTATCGACAGTTAAAAAAGCGACCTCCATTGGATGTTGTACGATATAATCTGCAATTCTCCTCTGTGCATCGGTTAAAAAAGCGACCTTATGCTGAAGCTTATATATTAAATCCTCCATTTTAGCACCTGCCCATCCTATCGGCTTTATCTACGATCAGATTGTTTTCTTTCTATATTGTACACATTTGTCCAAAATAAAAAAACAGCCAGCACGAATCTATCGCGCTGACGAGATGCTATTTTATAGTGCTTGAGCTGCTGTGATAAGCGCAAGGTTGTAAACGTCTTCGGCATTACAGCCTCTTGAAAGGTCGTTTACTGGTTGGTTTAAGCCTTGCAAGATTGGACCTACAGCTTCAAAGTTACCTAAGCGCTGTGCAATTTTGTAGCCGATGTTTCCAGCTTCTAGGCTAGGGAAAACAAATACGCTAGCATCGCCTTTAATGACGGAATCTGGTGCTTTTTTCGCTGCTACTGAAGGAACGAAAGCTGCATCGAATTGGAATTCCCCATCAAGTACAAGCTCAGGTGCCTTTTCTTTTGCAATACGAACTGCTTCAGATACTTTTTCTGTTTCGTCTGATTTTGCTGAGCCTTTTGTAGAGAAGCTAAGCATTGCCACACGTGGTTCGATGTCGAACATTTTGGCTGTGTTTGCACTTTCGATTGCAATTTCAGCTAGATCTTGGCTATCTGGTGCAATGTTGATTGCACAATCAGCAAACACATATTGCTCTTCGCCACGAGCCATGATGAAGACGCCAGATGTTTTCTTTACGCCTTCTTTTGTTTTAATGATTTGAAGTGCTGGGCGTACTGTGTCAGCAGTTGAGTGTGCTGCACCGCTCACAAGTCCGTCTGCAAGACCTTTGTACACAAGCATTGTACCGAAGTAGTTTTCATCTAGTAATGCTTTTCTTGCTTGCTCTTCAGTTGCTTTGCCTTTACGTCTTTCTACGAAAGCTTGTACAAGCTCTTCAAAACCTTCATATGTATGAGGATCATACACGTCAACACCATCAAGTGTAAGACCTAATTCTTTTGCTTTTGCTTCAACTTCTTGTGTTTTACCTACAACAATTGGCTGCAAGACTTTGCCATCTGCTAGTTTTTGAACGGCTGTTAGAATGCGTTCGTCCATTCCCTCAGGAAAAACGATCTTTACTCCTTTACCTGCAACCTTTTCCTGAACTGTTGAAAAAATATCTGCCACTTATATACCCTCCTTGATTTTACAAAAAAAGCGTTCTCTTTTAAGCATACTCTTCTTCTACATAAATTCAAACTACCAACTTACATTATAGCGCTTACAAATTAAATTCTTATTTTTCAAACTAATTTAATCAATTTCCATAAAAGCTGTTTTCGTCGTTCAAGTTTTGATCACATCTTCACTTGGACAAACTATGTTATAGTTGGAATAGATGGAAAACTGTAAATAGGAGTGAAATAAATGAGCGAACAACATACAACCAATGAAGCAGCTCAAACACTAGACGGCTGGTATGCACTGCATGATTTTAGAACCTTTGACTGGACAGCTTGGAAGCTGCTGACAAGTGATGAGCGCCAAGCGATTCTTCATGAGTTCACAGGTCTATTAGAAAAATGGAAAACAGCTGAGCACGATAAGGCTGGAAGCCAAACAATCTATAGTATTGTCGGCCAAAAAGCAGATATTATGCTCATGATTTTGCGTCCAACCATGGAAGAACTGGGTGAAATTGAACTTGAATTCAATAAAACACGACTAGCAGAGTTTACAATCCCAGCTTATTCGTACGTTTCAGTTGTGGAACTCAGCAACTACTTAGCTGGAGGCGGAGATGGCGGAGATCCTTACGAGAACCCGCATGTACGTGCGCGTCTATACCCAGAGCTCCCTTCTTCTCAATACGTGTGCTTCTATCCAATGGATAAAAGACGTTCCGGCAATGACAACTGGTACATGCTCTCCATGGATGAGCGTAAATCACTCATGAGAAGCCACGGCTTAATTGGCCGCAGTTATGCTGGGAAAGTAAAGCAGATCATTACAGGCTCCGTCGGTTTTGATGATTATGAGTGGGGCGTCACTCTTTTCGCTGACGATGTGCTTCAATTTAAAAAATTGGTTTATGAAATGCGCTTTGATGAAGTCAGTGCACGCTACGGCGAATTTGGTTCCTTCTTTGTCGGAAACCGATTAGCAAACGAGCAGCTGGCGTCTTATTTCCATGTATGATAAACACTTAAGGCTTCGGAACTTTCCGAAGCTTTTTTATGTATTTGTTTAGAAAGGTGATCACATCATGAAAAACTTCCCCATCTTGGATATGTATAAACCTTTTGTCTTTTGCTTGTTATACTCTTTTCTGTATATGCTGCATAAACCATCAATCCTAAAGAAATAAAGACGTATGGTACGACCCATAATGAAAGAACTACATGATGTGTTTGCCATAGAGGGAATTCCGTAAAGTAAATTTGCATAATGATTACGGGTATGAACAAAATTATTTTCCAAATGAAACTTTGCTTTTTACTTGTGATTATTTCTGAAAACACAAGGCCGAAAATCATGATTGCATATGCTGTTCCATAGTGTCCAATCGATGATGTAATGTAGTGGATCAGCTGTAGCTGGCTAGATGAACCATCCAAGTAATAAGATAAAATTACACTTAAACCACCAAATCCCCCAAAAAAACCAATAAAACTGCCCCATCTTGTTTTTTCATTTTCAGGATAAGTAAGAAACAAAACTAAACTCATGGCCCACAACAATGCAGTTAGGATGAACATCATTTTATTTCTTTAGCCTACTTTCAATAAATTGAAGTGTGTCAGCTGCTATTCTATTTCTAGATAGAACAATTCCAGCATGCCCACAACTGTATACGTGCCTTTTAGGTTGATTCCAGCTATTCCACAGAGTATCAGCATCGTTTATGTCGATATACATGTCATATTTTCCTGATATTAAGAGTACATTTTCTTTGTCTACGAGAAGTTTTGCTTTACTAGGGTTCATAATATCCCAAGCTTTGTCGAGTTCTTCATACGTTGTTCCATGTTCCTCCAGATCTCTTCGTATATACTTCCCAGGAAGAGTGTTCCAGATGGAATGCGCAATATTATTCGCATAAAAAGCTGATACAACAATATTCACGTCTTTCTCGACTGTTGCTAATAAGTTTGTTAGCCACCCTCCTAAACTAATGCCAATTACTATTATTTCTCCACCTTCGTTTTCCTTGATCCATTTAATCAGCCCTCTAAGTTCAACAATAGCTTGCTGGGAGGATTGCACTGTTCGACTTATATTGGCGCTAATCATGTGTTCACCAGAATATGTTGAATTTTGTGGTTCCCTATCGAAATGATAAGGCAGCGTGTAGTAATACATATTCCAATCATAATTTTTAACGATTTTATCGTGATAAATCTTCTTAATTCTGTCGTATGAATCCATGCGCCATCCATGTACGAAGATTACATTGGGCTTGTGCTTAGACTCTTTACGCAAAAACACTTCCCCAGAAACCTTGTCATTCTTATTATCTACATCAGATCTGATGCTTGAATGAAAAGAAAATATCCCACTTTTTAAGTTTGTTGTATGGTTATCGATGTGAAATTCTAAATCAATTGGCTGAGCACTAAAAAAACGATCCCTATTACCTACGTCAATAGGTAAATTATTATAGTGACTTTCTTTGCTTCTTGTTCTGTGCATATCCATTAATGCTGCGTAATCTATTACTTTTAAAAGCTTCAAAAGAATTAACTCCTTTAATCTCAAATTATTACTTTGCGAATATTTTAGCATAAAAAGGTTATTTTTTTGGAAACAAATTAAATAAATAAATTGATGAATGAAAGCTAATTAGTAAGCCAATGATGTGTAATAAACAAGATATATTAAAGAAACAATTAATATAAAGATAAACAATAAAAATAAAAAGACAAAAAATATAAGGGAAATCATAAAAGACCTTATCGAAGCATATATATCAATAGGTTGAGAGATTTTAAAGATTAATATAAACCTACAATCAACAAACTCACATCAGCAATAATACCTTATTAACAATTCACATTTTTATAAATACATTTAGTCTGTTTAAGATATCTTGTAATACAGAATTTTATTTTCTATATATGCCTCAGCCATTCTGCCTTTAATATCGGGAATGCCGGCGGTGCAGCGCTTGACAGTCTTGCAGCTTGTACCGTTATTTGCTGAAGCTGTAACCTTCATTGGGCTCATCATTACGATTATGAGCTATCAGTCAGATAGACGAACAAAAAGGACCTGAGTCAGGTCCTTTTTTATTTCATCACGGTCATTTCTGGCTCTTCTATTTGTTTCACACGTTCCTGAACTGGATGGGAAAAGGAGTGCTCGGATAAGACGATATGAGATACGGTTTTTGTAAACCCAGACACTGCCTGAATAAAGGCTTCAATTTCTTCAAGAGAAGCGACTGACAGCTTAATGAAAAAGCATGACTGTCCTGCCACTCGATAAGCAAAAAAAGCGCGTGGGTGCTGATTCATAAAAGCCACAAAACGTTGATACTCCCCGTTTAGCACTGTGACTTCCAGCAGGCAGTCAATCATAAGCCCTAATTTTTTATAGTTAACCTGAACCGAATACCCTTCAATAATTCCTGCATCCTCTAATTTACGTACTCTTTCTGCTACCGCAGGTGCGGATAAATTGACTCGTTTGGACAATTCCCTCATAGACAAGCGGGCATCTTCTTTCAATTCATTTAAAATATGCACATCAACATCGGTGATTTTCATTCGTACCTCTCCTATCCGAAAGTCGTTCCATTTGAAAAGTATTTTATGATAATACTTATGATTCGAAATGTAAAATAAAACTAAATAATGGTAGAATTTATTTTAACGGAATTGAATGAAAAAGCAAGTATGGAGGGATCACCTGATGAAAGAATCTTTAGACAGCAAGGCTTCTAAAACGTTTCCCATCACACTTGCCATCGCGCTCACACTTGGCGTCTTTGCGGCGGGATCGGAAGAACTGGTGATTTCACCACTGCTGCCTGATTTATCAAACTCCTTTCAGCACTCTCTTGATATTCTCGCCCTTTCCATCAGCATTTATGGGTTAGCTGTGCTGGTTGGAGCCCCGCTGCTGGTTCCTTTAGGGGACCGGTATTCAAGGGAACTGTGTTTGATCATCGGGCTTTCTTTCTTTTTGATTGGAACCGTGATGTGTGCGGCTGCCCCGAATTTGGCAGTGTTTTTTGCTGGCCGTGCCATTTCTGGGCTGGCGACCGGTGTATTTGTGCCAACAGCCTATGCTCTTGTAGGCGACCGGGTTCCTTACGAATATCGAGGCAAGGTGATGGGACTCATTGTGTCGAGCTGGTCTCTTTCTCTTGTCCTTGGTGTACCAATTGGCGCCTTTATCGGTCAGAGTTTGAACTGGCGCTGGACATTTTGGATCTTCGCCATCATGAGTCTCGTTGTCCTGCTGCTCGTCATCCTTGAATCACGCAAACAAACCGCCACAGCGAATACAGGAACACCTCAAGCTAGGGAGAAAACTGGCTCTTTATGGGGAGCTTTGAAAATTGATCGTGTCCCCGCCTATTTGACCGTGACATTTTGTAATATGCTAGGATTTTATGGCATGTACTCGTTCTTAGGAGCTTATCTGCAAAGTCTGTTTTCTGGAGGGCAATCGACCGCGGGACTTCTGATCATGGCTTACGGCGTCGGTTTTTCCATGAGTGTATTTACAGGGAAATTAGCAGACTGGTTTGGCAAAACTCGTTCTCTTTTCTTTGTGCTGGGCGGCATTACGCTCGTTCTCGCCTTACTTCCTTATGCTCCTTTCTCATGGACATTGCTGATTTTTGCCCTATTTATTTGGGGTGCCATGCAAAGTTTATCCGTCACGCTTTTGAGCACTGTTCTAAGTGACTGCTCCCAAACCCACCGAGGCAAAGTGATGGCTTTTTACAGTCTTGCGTCCAACCTTGCCGTTATGCTTGGTTCCGCACTTATGGGACCTGTCTATGTCCATTTCGGCTATCATACGGTAGGGCTTGTATGTGCACTCGTTACGCTTGTTGGTTTTCTTATTAGCTTCGTCAGCTATAAACGTGAACGAACCTTACAGCAGAAACATAAAAACACATTTGAAACGTAAGCTCAATTCACTGCACATCTAGGTATGTGCAGTTTTTTTAGATCAATTTTTAATATCATTATAAAATACATTTTTTATAAATTTTGTTGACAATTGCCAATTTTATTTTTTATAATCTAGTAAAAATTTGAAAAAGATTGGATGGTAAACATGATCTTAAAGAATGATGTTTTTCATTTCAAAGAAGAGCCCATCGTTTCACCTAAGATGTTTACAGTCAATACACTAGGCCCTGAGGGGACAAGCAGTGAATATGCAGCAAAACATTTCATCTCTCATTCCACCACTACACTCGGCACTCATACGAAACTATCCCTTTACGACACGTTCGAAACTTGCATTGAACATACTCTCTCTAACGCACTCCAATACACTCTCGTTCCACACGCATACGAAGGAATCAAACACTTCTACATGAGACCTGACCTGCAGCTTTTACAAATTTTCAGATGTGACACACCCATGTATGGTTTGGCTGTCAGACCAGATTTCCCATTTCAAGAACAAATGCTCCACCATTTAAAAATTGTCTCTCACCCTGCACCTGTCAATTTGATTCAATATTTCATTCACCAAAATGCTGAATTTGAGCTAGTCAATTCTACAAGTACTGCCGCAAAAAAAGTAAGAGACGGCGAATTTGATTTCGCTTTAACTAATGAGGTAGCCAGAGCCACATACGGCCTCACCTTCATTCGAACGTTTAAAAGCATCCCAATGAGCTGGTCCATATTCGGAAAAGGAGAGATATAATATGCAAACTGAACAAAAGACGCAAGAACGATATTTTCCTCAAGCCAAAAAAGTAGAATGGGAGAATGGTGTCACACAATATTCCACGGTCAGAGGTGATACGGAAGTGTTAATTTCATACGTCCCTCCTCACACGATCATAGAACCTCACGAGCATCCCGAAGCACAAATCGGCATCGTATTAAAAGGCGAGCTTCAAATGACGGTCGGCCCATCGACCCAATTGCTCACCCCTTTAGAATCAGCCTATATCGCACCACCTTTTGTCCCTCACGGCGCATCTAACCTGACAGATGAGGAAGCGATCGCCATTGATATTAAGAGATTAAAAGATGGCGAGGAATATACGGCTCCTCCTACTTATTTCTTAGATATTTTCAAAACACGGGATTTACTCCCTGGCATGGAAGTCACCTTTTTTGTTGAGGATTGGATGGAGCTCATGATTGCCAACATTCCTGGAAATGGCGGTGAAATGCCTTTTCATAAACACCGCAATGAACAAATCGGCATTTGCATCAGCGGAGGTTATGATATGACCATTGAAGGCTTTACAGAGAAAATGGAATTTGGCACCACTTATTTCTGTGATCCAAAGGAAGATCATGGTGCGATAAATCCAAAGCCGGAAGCATCAAAGTCTATTAATCTCTTCTTCCCTCCCCGCTATAATCGGTTGAAGCCAAAAGCGTCTAAGGTGAAGAAATGAACCTCGACGGAAAAGTCGTCCTGATTACAGGAGGTGCATCAGGGATTGGGCTTGCCGCAGTCAAGCTTTTCCTTGAGCATGGAGCAAAAGTAGCAGTGGCTGATATCAATGAACAGAGCGGCAAACAACTCGTCGAATCATTGCCGCACGAGCATCTTGCGTTTTTCAAAACAGATATTACGAATGAGTCTGACTGTCAAAAAACCGTTCAGTTCGTGCTGAACCGTTTTGGAACAATTGATGTTTTGATTAACAATGCAGGCATCGAAATTGTCTCCCCCGTTCACGAGATGACGCTGGAGGATTGGAACCACATTGTACAGGTCAACCTGACGGGTGTATTTCTTATGAGTAAGCATGCATTGCCGCATATGCTTGAAAAGAAAAGCGGAAGTATTATCAATACAGGATCTGTCGGGGGTCTTGTCGGCTGGCCTGACATCCCTGCATATAACGCAACAAAGGGCGGTGTCATCCAGCTAACCAAATCCATGGCGGTCGACTATGCCGCCCATCAAATCAGGGTGAACTGTATCGCCCCGGGCATTATTGATACGCCATTAAATGAAAAATCCTTTTTAGACAATCATTCAGAAAGTCTTGAGGTTGTCAAAAAAGAAAAAGCAAAGGTGAACCCATTACTTCGTCTCGGAAAACCCGAAGAAATTGCGGGCGTCATGCTGTTTCTCGCCTCTGATCTATCCAGTTATATGACTGGAAGTGTTGTCACAGCAGATGGCGGTTACACCGCTAGATAAAAAGGAGTGCTTTCATTGAGTAAAAAAACCGTACTTGTCATTGCTGATCTGGGAGGATGCCCGCCCCATATGTTTTACGAAAGCGTGGCTGCATCGTATCATATCGTTTCTTATATCCCGAGACCCTTTGCTATTACAAAGGGACACGCTGAGCTAATCGAAAAATACTCCATTGCCGTCATCAAAGATCGAGATTATTTTGACACAAACCCTTCTTTTGAACACCCAGATTCTATTTACTGGGCACATGACGATTATCTGAAATCCGAGGAAGAGGTGGTGGACGACCTAGTTCGTGTGGCTTCCTTTTTCAAAGCGGATGCGATCACCACCAATAATGAATTATTCATTGCACCAATGGCAAAAGCTGCTGAGCGTCTTGGACTGCGCGGCGCTGGGGTAAAGGCAGCTGAATTAGCGCGTGATAAAAGTCAAATGAGGGCTGCATTCAACGCGGCTGGGGTCAAAGCAGTAAAAACTCTGCCTGTCACTACTTTAGCTGATTTCCAGCAAGCCATTGAACATATCGGGACACCGCTTATTTTAAAGCCTACATATTTAGCAAGCTCCATTGGCGTGACCCTTTTTCATGACCGAGCCGGCAGTGATGATCTCTTTTTAAACGTACAATCCTATTTGCAAACCATTCCCGTTCCAAACGCTGTGACGTATGAAGCTCCGTTTGTCGCTGAAACATACTTAGAGGGTGCTTACGAGGATTGGTATCAAGAGGACGGCTACGCTGATTATGTCAGTGTTGAAGGGTTAGTCGTTGAGGGTGAATATATCCCTTTTGTCATTCATGATAAGACCCCTCAAATCGGTTTTACAGAAACGGCTCATATTACTCCGTCGATCCTAGACAATGAAGCCCAGCAACTCATCATTGAGGCAGCAAAGAAGGCAAATGAAGGGCTAGGTCTTGAAAACTGTGCCACTCATACAGAGATCAAGCTCATGAAAAATCGAGAAACCGGATTAATCGAATCAGCAGCTAGATTTGCTGGCTGGAATATGATTCCGAATATCAAAAAGGTCTTTGGGGTAGATATGGCCAAGCTGTTGATTGATGTATTAGTCGATGGAAAAAAGGCTGATTTGCCAAAAGAACTGCTTTCTGGACATACGCATTATTTAGCAGACTGTCATTTATACCCTCAGCATTTCAAAGAGAGCGGACACATTCCGCCTGAGGTCACACATATCACCATTGATCATGTTCATATTCCGCAGGACACTTTAGTTGGAGATACTTTCATCATCAGTGAATCCGTCCCACCTAAAGGAACCTTTGTGGATCTATCTTTATTCGAAGCATTTAATGGCATCGTGTCTCTTGAATTAAAAGGGTCGTCTTCTCAGGATGTTGCCGCATCCATCCGTAACATTCAGAAGCAGGCAACCATTCAGTTAATGGATGAACTAGTGAAGGGATAGAAAGAGAGGGTAACGTGGTGAAGATCTTACCATCTAACATGATTGAACGGCTGCCAGAACAAAAATTTGGAACCGTATTTGAGAAAATTGCACATAAAACACAAAACGGAGCGAACATTGTGAACCTTGGTCAGGGAAATCCCGATCTTCCTACTCCTGCCCATATTGTGAGTGCCCTTCAAGAGGCAGCAGGCACTTTGCAATTTCAGCAATATGCTCCTTTTAGAGGCTTTGACTTTTTCAAGCAAGCCATTGCAGATTTCTACAGAAAGGAATTCGGCATTGAGGTTGACCCGCAGAAGGAGATTGCCCTTTTCAATGGAGGGAAAACAGGCCTTTATGTGATGAGTCAGTGCCTGCTTGATCCAGGGGACATTGCCCTCGTCCCCGATCCTGGATACCCAGAATATCATTCAGGCATCTTGATGGCGGACGCAAAGCCATACTGCATCCGACTGGAAGAGGAAAATGGCTATTTGCCGAATTTCCCTTCAATTGATCCAGACGTGTTAAAAAAGGCAAAGGTTCTTTTCTTAAATTATCCGAATAACCCTACAGGTGCTGTGGCAAGTGAAGCATTTTTTGAAGAGGCTGCGGAATTTGCCTCAGCTCACGGTCTGCATGTGATTCATGATTTTGCCTATGGTTCATTTCATTATGAGCAAAAACCAGTAAGCTTTCTAAAAGCACCTCTTGGAAAAAAAGTAGGCGTGGAATTATATTCTTTATCCAAAACATTCAATATGGCAGGATGGAGAGTCGCTTTTGCTGTAGGGAATGAGGACATCATTCATGCCATAAACGCCTTCCAAGATCATGTGTTTGTCAGTATGTATGGCGGATTTCAACAAGCCGCCACCATTGCCTTACAAAGTGATGACTGTCATATTCCATCCTTGAAAGAAGTCTACCTTGAACGAATGAATTTCTTCATCCGTCAAGCGGAGAAGCAGCTTGGCTGGACCATTGAACGTCCAGCCGGCGCCTTTTATTTATGGGCTTCGATCCCTGATGATTTCGAGGATTCTCATGCTTTTGCCGACTATTTACTCGAGCATGCAGATGTCGTCGTGACGCCTGGGGGTGTATTTGGAGCACATGGAAGACGTCATGTCCGCATCTCAATGGTGGCGCCAATTGAACAGCTTGCCCTTTTTATCAATCGGCTCCATATACTGCCGATTCGCTTTCATCAAAAAACCCGCATATAGCGGGTTTTTCATGTTATATACTTTTCATTGAACCACCATCGACGGATATTTGCTGTCCTGTGACATAGGAGGCTTCCTCTGATGCGATAAAAGCGGCCAATGAAGCCATTTCACTCGCTGAACCTACTCTTTGCATCGGGATTCCTGACGCAACAGCTTTTACAGCTTCTTCGCGTGCTAATGACTGTTGACGCATCATTTTTCCGATAAATTGTTCATACCGATCTGTAGCAATAAATCCTGGGTTTAAACAATTCACTGTGATTCCTGAGGGCGCAAGCTGTGTGGCTGCATTTTTACTAGCATTGATAATCGCTGCATTCATCATACTGTTCGTAAACATTTGGTCACCAGGTTCCTTCCAGAGGTTCCCGACAATTTGAATGATCCGGCCGTATTCATGTCTTTTCATCATCGCTGCCGCACGTTTCATCGTATCAATGTACGCAATGGCTTTCTGAGAAAATGCTGCGAGCATCTGCTCACTTTCACATGAATCAAAAGTATCTGGCTTCCCTCCTGGAATGTTATTAATCAACACATCCAGTCTGCCAAACTCTTTTTCTATTGCCGCAAAGGCCTCCGCTCGCACTCCTTCATGCGACATATCGCCACAGAAAAGAGACACCGGCTCTTTTGTTTCTGCCATACGCCCAATGTGCTGCTGCGCATCTTCTAGTGAGGATTGATTTCTAGAATTGATGATGACTTTTACATGGTCTTGGGCGGCAAGCTTTATAGCAATTGCCTTTCCAATCCCGGTACTTGCCCCTGTGACAAATGCAATTCTTTTAGACAAACTCATCCACATCCCTTTTCTACTCAACTTAGTAAACATACATAAAATGACACATATAGAATGTATTTCAACAAAAAAAGACCTTTCTCCTGCGAAAGGCCTCTGTTCTTTATTTAAATGTCGTTTCCCAATCAAATCCGATCGTCTCATCATTCCAAGCGATTCTCTTTTCATCTGGGTTTTTCGGGTCATAGGATTCTGTCGTGAAATACACAATTTGCAGCGGCGTCTCGCCTAGTACCCGGTAGCCATGTGCGACACCCTTTGGGATGAGGAGCAGCATTGGATTGTCTTCCCCCATATAATACACGTCGGTTTCACCCTTTGTAGGAGAATCCTCACGCAAATCGTATAAAACGACCTGGGCATGACCTGCTGGGAAAAACCAAACGTCGTCTTGCTTTTCATGATAATGAAAGGCTTTGATCACTCCTGGAAAGCTTTTCGACCACGATGCCTGCCCAAAGCGTTTCAGCATCGGCTCATCATCTCGAATGAGCTCTGCAAAAAAGCCGCGATCATCACAATGTTTCATGAGTTTTTTCGTTTGTACACCATCAATCATGCTGATGCCATCTCCCTTCTTTCTGCAAATATTCGTGAAGTGCATCCTTCCAATGTCTTGGTTGCCAGCCTGTGGCTTCAATCGCTTGAAGGTCTAACACAGAATAGGCTGGACGAGGCGTTTGGAAGCCGTACTCTTCCGTGGAAATTGGCTCAATGGTCGTAGACAGGCCGCTTTTTGCGACAATTTCTGACGCAAAGTCAAACCAGGAACAGCTGTCTCGGTTACTGACATGGTAAATCCCTGCCTTCTGATCAAACAAATGAATGATTGCCTCTGCGACATCCTTTGTATAAGTAGGTGATCCTACTTGATCGTTCACGATGCGCAAATGATCCTTTGTTTCTGCGAGCCTAAGAATGGTATTCACAAAGTTATGTCCCTCATGTCCGTATAGCCACGATGTACGGATGATTTTCACTTCGTCTGACACGAGATGAATCAATTCCTCACCAAGCTTTTTACTTTTTCCATAAATGGTTTGAGGATCTGCTTGTGCATCGACTTGGTAAGGGCTGTCTGCTTGCCCGTCAAATACATAATCTGTACTGACATGTAACACATCAGCCCCCACGTTCTTTGCCTCCAGCGCTGTATAATAGGCGCCAATGCCATTGACAAGATACGCCTTTTCCGTTTCTGTTTCACATTGATCAACAGATGTATATGCTGCTGCACTGACAACAATATCAGGCTGAAAGTGTCTCATTGCGTGTCTGACTGCTTGCTGGTCTGCGATATTGAGCATACTCCTCGTTAAGGCAATGACGGTGATATCTTTTTCCTTGAGCTGTCTGCTCAATTCTTTCCCTAGTTGCCCGCCTGCACCGGTGATTAAAACTTTCATCCGTCACCCTTCTTCGCCCTGATCAAATTTGGCACAATACCAATTGATCGTTTTTTCAATACCTGCTTCAAATGACGTCTCCTGCGTCCAGCCGAGCTCCCGTTTTAGCTTACTGGCATCAATGGCATACCGTCTGTCATGCCCTTTTCGATCTTGAACAAACGCAATACGGTCATGACTGATCCCGAGCTGCGTCAGAATGGTCTTGGTCAAATCGAGATTCGTTTTCTCGTTGCCGCCGCCAATATTGTACACCTGCCCAGCTGTTCCGCTTTCAAGGACCTGCTTTACAGCTCTCGCATGATCCTCTACATACAGCCAATCGCGAATCTGCTGGCCGTCTCCATAAATCGGGATGTTTTCACCATTGATCGCTTTTCTAATAATAGTCGGTATTAATTTTTCTTCATGCTGATACGGTCCGTAGTTGTTGCTGCATCGTGTGATCATCGCGGGTAATTGGTGAGTGTGGATATAAGATTTCACAAGCAGATCTGAACTCGCCTTGCTTGCTGAATAAGGATTATTCGGTGAAAGTGGTGTTAGTTCTGTGAAAGCAGGATCATCCAGCTCCAAATCTCCATATACTTCGTCTGTTGAAATATGAATGAGTTTTTTCGCCTTTCCTTTTAAGACTGCCTCCAGCATACGATAGGTGCCGAGCACATTGGTTTGAATAAAGGGCTCAGCCGATTCAATACTGCGATCAACATGGGATTCCGCTGCAAAATGAATGATGGCATCATAGACTTCATCAAATGCTTGATCCAACTCATGCTGAAGGGTGATATCCCCTTGAATAAAACGAAAATGAGACAGCTTTAATAATTCATCCATCTCCTCTGGATGACTGGCATATGTTAACTTGTCAAAAACAGTGAGCCGGACATCGGTTTCCTGAAGCAGCAGCTTCACAAAATTTAGTCCAATAAATCCCGCTCCGCCTGTAATTAAATAAGACTTCGTCATTCGTATCCCTCTTTTTTCTTCATCGTTTCAAACATTTTCGTAGATGCTTGGTGGAGAGATTCATGTGTTCCTGCATCAATCCACCACCCTTTTAACATATCATAGGTCAGCTGGCTATTTGAGATATAGAGATTGTTTACATCTGTAATCTCTAATTCGCCTCGATCTGACGGCGAGATTTTCTCTATATATTGAAAGACTTCTTGATCATAAAAATAGATGCCGGTGACGCAGTAAGATGAACGCGGATGCTCCGGTTTTTCCTCAATTGATAATATCCGGTGGTGAGCGGCATCAATTTCTGCAATGCCAAACCGCTTTGGATCTGCCACTTCTTTCAACAGAACCTTCGCTCCGCTTTCTTGCTGCTGAAAGGCTTCAACAAAAGGGCTTAGCGAATCCTCAAATACATTATCACCTAGCATCAGCACAAATTTCTCCTCTTCTACAAAGGGCTTTGCATAGGATAAACCGTCCGAAATTCCAGAAGCTTCAGGCTGTACCTGATAGACAATGTTCATCCCGAGTTCCTGATCGCCTTCAAGTAGCTTTTGAAACAGCGGGATTTGTTCTTCTTGTGATATGACCATCACATCTAAAATCCCTGCTTCTTTCAGTTTGAACAAAGACCAATAAATCATTGGATATGGACCAACCGGCAATAAATGTTTATTGAAAATCTTCGTTAAAGGTGCCAGTCGTGATCCCTTTCCTCCTGCTAAAATAACTCCCTTCACATCTACACATCCTTATGTTCTTTTTGGTGATGATTCATGAGGTGTATAAGAATGTTTTTCACTCGTTCGGTTCCTTTTCCATCAATGAGTGACCGTCCATTGAGATGAATGCTCCTGCGGAGAAAGTAACTGGCGGATAGTCTTTCAACAGCACGCCATATATCCTTTTCATCCACAAGGTCACCTAATCCAAGATGGTGGCAGGCTCCCTTTTGCGCAAAACGAGCGGCTGTCACTGTTTGGTGGTCTACTTGCGAAAGGACAATGCTGGGCACCCCGATACAAACTGCCTCATATAACGTCATCCCGCCAGCAACAATCGCCAGATCGGCTTCTGCAAGACGGGCAGGTAATTGATCCGTATGGCGAATGAATTGAATATGCGCAGCCTCGATTTGTTCTTCGATGCGAGAGGCTTTTCCTGTAACCGCTAGAATGTGTAAATGGCCAGCTTCGAAGAGTGCTGATACAGCCTTTGATAACAATCCGCCTGGATCACTGCCTCCAAGGCTGATAACCACCTTTTTGCATTCTTTTCGAACCTCATATGTGTCTTTTAATCTGCTGATCTCGTGATCTAACAATAAATAAGGTGTTCCATAAAAATAGTCCGTTCCATTTACTTGCAGACGCTTTTCGTCCAGACCACCATAAATGCCGTTCACGACAGCATCAGCAAGCTGGCAGGCTTCTGCTCTTTCTTCTTCAAATAAGACCAGCCTTGCAGAGGCGGAGGACGCTTTGATCGATCGAAGAAACTGGAGGTCACAATCAAGCACATCAATCAGCAGAAGATCAGGATTCAGCTCTTTTATGTCCTGCTCCATTTGAAGGAATACGTTTGGTTCCTGCACTAAATGAACGTGCCAAGCTGGATGCGAGAGCATTTCTACACAAATCTGTTCATTTGTATAGAAATATAAGTCGTTTCCTTCTTGAAACAATTCTTTTGCCAGCCGTCTCATTCTGGCGACATGCCCCATCCCTCTTAAAAAACCACCGTACACAACAATCATGATTTTTTTATTCATTCAGCATCCTTCTGTCTCACAAATTGATTCAACCGAACAATATCAGGATCTTGTTCACAAATGGAGATAAGCTCAGCCGTAGGCACAGCAATAGATCCACCAGCTTTCTCAAGTAAACGGGTGGCAAATACATAATCTTCTTCTGTATCAATCGTGAATCGATAAGCAGGATATGCGAGTTCTTTGGGCGGTGTGAATAATTGCAGTTGAAATCGCTCAGGATGCTTTCGGATATACAGCGTCACATGCTCACGCTCCGGCTGCGTAAGGGGAAAATTGTCGATTTCACGTAAAATTGATGCGTCGATCATTTCCCCGGAAATACCGAGTGGCGTTCCAGTCGTATACGTGTAATCAGCCTTCTTCTGTCTATGTTCTTCAACCATTTTCGACAAAAGCGCTGGATCTATAAATGGATTATCTCCCGTTAAACGGACAATGGTTTGAGGTTCAAAATGACGGACAACCTGCGCAAATCGCTGCAGTACATCTATCTCACTACCGCGAAATACCTTATAGCCCTTTGATAAACAATATTGAGCCAACAGATCATCCTCTGCCTCGACTGTTGTAGCAATCATGAGGTTCTGGGTTTTGTGATTGTAATGATCTGATTGCTTTACCCGTTCAACAATGAAATCGATCAGTGCCATACCGCCGATCGGTTTCATCACCTTTTTTGGCAGTCTTGTTGAGCCCATTCTAGCTTGTATGACAAAGAGCACATCATTGATCATGCTCGGACTCCTGCATGAGCACATCTTTCCACGAAACGCCTGTATGGGCTGGGATGTCTCTCACAGCCTTGGCGCCAAGTAAAATCTCCATGTACCGCGGATGCAGACCTTGGCTTTTTTGTCCTGGACGTAATACGGCTAGGTTTTGTGCTGTCAAAGTCTCGCCCTTTGCAATACCTTTTGTTGTAAAAATCCCTCGATACGCAAATTTACGAATCTGCCCTTCAATGGCTGTTGTCGTTTTATAAGAACTGCCAAGAATCTCCTCTGACAGAGGATGAGCGTCTTCTTCTGATTGATTTCGGTCCTTTTCCGCCGCTCGAATATGCTGAACCATTTCCTTTAATTCCTCTGGATCAAGTGCAAAGGAATGATCGGCCCCAGGCAGCGTCTTATCTACCGTGAAATGCTTTTCAATCATGGCTGCCCCAAGCTTCACAGCGGCAACAGGGGCTTCAGTTGGATGCTCACTATGATCAGAAAAGCCAATGACTGCCTCAGGAAAAGCCGAGGCTAAAGTTTGAAGCACACGAAGATTCGTGTAAGCTCTAGGTGCTGGATACTTTGCTACGCAATGCATAATGGCGACTTGATGGTTTTGCTCGCTTATAATTGCCTCATATGCTTCATGAACATCTGCAATAGTGGCTCCGGCTGTTGAAAAAATGATGGGCTTTTGAAAAGAAGCCGTGTGACGCAAAAGAGGCAAATGATTGATTTCATAGGATGCCAGTTTGAAAGCCGGCGGATCGGTTTGATTCAATAGATCCGCAGATTCTTCGTCACACACTGTGCTTAAAAACATCAGCCCTTTTTCCTCACAGCGCGTCAATAAAGCTGGCAGCCATTCTGGCGGCAGCTCCATTTGTTCGACTAAAGAAAAAATGGATACCTCTTCTCCCTTGGCTGTTTCGTATAAACCCGGTTCCTTTTGATACATCCGATCAGCTTGAAACATTTGAAACTTCACTGCATCGGCACCTGCTTCTTTTGCCACATCAATTAAAGCAAGCGCCTGATCCAGCTTTCCATCATGGTTAATGCCTGCCTCTGCAATGATAAAAACAGGCGCACCATCCCCCACTTTGCGATCTCCAATATAGAAATGCGCCATCTTATCTCTCTCCTTTTTTCGGCCATACATGGTAATACAAGAAGGCATTTGTTGTTCTAAAGCCCGTCTTTTCGTACAGCTGAATGGCGGTTGTGTTATGCAGCTGTGTTCCGGCAGAAATAAAACGATGCCCTCTCTCATAAGAGACCTTCATCATCTCGATAAACAGTTTTTTCCCGATCCCTTTTCCTTGTACATCCGGTCTAATCGCAAACAGCTCAAGCGCCATTTCATCGCCCTTGGTCATCCCTTGTATCAAGCCCACGACTTCATCGTTCACCTTTGCCACGAGATTGATATCTGCACGTCCGAGCAAATTGTTTCTCATCCATTCTTGATAGAAATGCTGGACGACATTCTGGTCTAAAAATGGATCGAGTGCATACCGGCTTTTCACAAAAGCCTGATGACCAAGTGAAACCGCCTCATCGTATTCCTTTTCATCCGGCAGACTTATCACCACATCTTCACCTGTTGATGGCATCTCCATGTGAACAGGCGGCGCCTCAAGCCGAGTGAGACCGCCCACATAGTACACATGTGACAGCCTTTGAACGATCCGGTTTTTTTCAAGATCAGCCGCTTCAAGACGTAAAAAGAAAAAATCGCATTTTTCTGTTCTCATCCAATTGATGAAGCGCTCCATCAATTCTTGAAAAGCAGATGATGACTCAGCTTCCGCAAACTTCACATGAAAAATATGCTGATCAAATATGCCGCTTTCCCATTTTGACCAGTCAAATAACAGCACCGCTTTGAGCTGGGCGCCACTGACAAGACCAAACTGCTTGAAGCCTTTCATTTGTTCAGCTTTCTGGCCGTATTTCTCCAGCCAAGCGGACAGCACCTGATCGTCTATTGCATGAACGGTCTTCATGAAGATGCCTTCTGTTCTTTTAAAATAGACAGCACCGCGGTGATGACATCCTGCACATCTTCATCTGTCATACTTGGATAAAGAGGCAGTGAGAGAGTCCGCTTGTAGTAAGCGAGTGACTTAGGGAAATCCTCTGGTGAATAGTGATAGGTTTGTTGATAGTATGGATGCAAATGAACAGGGATAAAGTGAACACTCGTGCCGATTTTATACTCCTTTTGCAGCTGATCAATCAGCTCATCGCGTGTGATGAATGCTTCTTTTGGATCCACTTGCAGTACATACAAATGCCATGCATGTCTTCCCTCATGATGGACAGGCGGCAGAATCAGCCCTGCTTCTTTTTGAAAAGCCTGATTGTATGCTTTCGCAATTTGTTCTCTCCGCGCCTGCATATCATCCAGACGGCTTAGCTGGACAAGCCCTAACGATGCCTGCACATCAAACATGTTCATTTTATAGCCAGGTTCCTCGACCTCGTAGTACCATGTTCCTTTTTCTCCATAACGATTCCATGCTCCCTTGCTCATCCCATGGAGTGCTAGTCTTCTGATCCGAGCGGCAAGCGCATCATCGTTTGTCGTCAGCATGCCGCCTTCTCCAGTCGCTATGTTTTTCGTCGCATAAAAACTAAAGGCAGTCGCATCACCAATCGCTCCAATGGGCTGGCCATGATACGTTGTATACAGAGCATGAGCGGCATCCTCGAGCACAAATAGATCGTACTTTTTGGCAATGGCTAAAATCCGGTCCATATCGCACGACTGACCAGCAAAATGAACAGGGACAATCGCTTTTGTATGTGGTGTAATCGCCGCTTCTAGTTTCTCTGCATCGAGATTGAGAGTCGCTGGGTCAATATCGACAAATACAGGTGCTGCCCCTGTGTGAATGATCGTATTGGCTGTTGCGCAGAATGTCAGAGGCGTTGTAATCACCTCATCCCCATTCCCAATCCCTCTAGCCTTTAAGGCTAAAAATAAAGCAGCCGTACATGAATTGACAGCGATCGCATGTTTTGCACCGGTCAGCTGCCGAAACTCTTCTTCAAACTGTCTTACTTTTGGTCCGGTTGACAGCCAGCCGGATTTTAATGTTCCAATGACTTCGTCAATTTCTTCCTGCTCAATCAACGGCAGGGCATAAGGAAGAAATTGCGCTCTCTTTTTTTCCATATCGCTTGCACACCCCTATCTTCATCTCTGAAAATCCACACCTGTTTTTGTTTTAAGCAGAGAAAGCAGAACATCGGTCGATCGCGCATGCGGATAATGTTGTTTAATGAATTGAGCTCCTTGCTGCTTTGCCAGCTTCATCTCTTGATCATCCGACAAAATACGAATGGCTTTCTCAGCCAGTTCAACAGGGTTTTCCATATGATAGCTGCCAAGCGACTCGTAATAAGGGTATCTTCTGCCTTCTGTCATTTTCCCGATCAGCACACTCTTTTCAAAGAGCATTGCTTCAAGACCGACGGTTGATGTGAGCGTAATGACCATATCCATATATGGCAGCAGGTCATATAAGTCGATATCTTTTTTAATCAATCTCACATGATTTCCAGCTCGTTCAATGGACACATACTCATTTAATCGGTTTCGGGCAATTTCCCACGGATGCGGCTTCATGATCAACTGAATGTCTTTCCGTTTTGCAATCGTTTTAAGAACATCACCATAGAAGGCTTCTGAGAACGGCTGCGTTGCCACAAGCACGGTCTTTTTGGCAGGATTGAAGTTCAATTTACGAAAGATGAGTTCCTGTTGAAGCGGCGTTCGATCCTTCACCAAATCAAACCTCGGATGACCTGTGATCTCCACCTGTTCCGGCTGACAGCCTTTGTCTACATACCAGTCCTTTTCATACTTTCCAAACACCCCATGGCACGTCGTGAAAATCGGCAAAAAGGCTTCGTCTCCCATAAGTGCGCCGTGCTGAAGACAGATACTCGTGAGCTGGCGTTTCACTGTTTGCAGTGCCAGTACGCGGCTGTAAGCATCCTCCGTCGTCCCCACAATGACGGCTGCAATTGGTTCCATCTGAAATAGAACTTCTGTCTGGTCAATCACATCAATAAATTGCACAATGTCCTTCCGAAGCTTTTCTCTAAAAAAGACATTGCCAAAGACGGGGTGCTTTGCGTAAGGTTTAAGGAGAGCATTTGCTTTTTCAATATATTCAGCATGGGCTTCTTTATTAACCTCTCCGGCTAATTCCGGCTTGCTGATAACAGGTAAACCGAAATAATCTGCCTTCTTCCAGCGAGCGAGCACCACCGTTTGACTCGGATGGAACCGCGTGTAATTTTGTTCAGTAAAACGCAGATGTTCAAAGTGAAGCAATACCTTTCCATTCGCCGGACGATAAGCAATTCGCTTGATCTGCTGCTTATGTTGATCAAAAAATGGCTGAATCTCTTCCGGCAATGGACAATCGGTTGTCAATTCTTGACCGAATGCTTCATCCTCCATGCGTTCCCTTACTTCAGGACTGATATATTGATAGAAATTGCTGATCAACCCAAGAGGAATTTGTTTATAGGACAAATCCTTCATGAGATTCACATACTCAAAGTACACCTGCCAATAATGATGAATATAGTGCGACACTTCAGGTCACCTCCCATGTCTTTGTTTTAATATGTGGCGGAGCTCCCAGCAGGTAGACTGCTCAGGAAGTGCTTGAATAAAGGCACTTTTCTCTTCTTCTGCCAGCTGATAGTGAATCGACTGTTCTGTGATGTAATTTGTATCTAAAACTTCATCAAAGGGATAGAACGGATAAAAATGATTTAATCGAAAAAAGAACCGGGCATCTCCTATTCGATAAAAATGCGGACTCTCGTCCCAGTAAGACCCAAATTCAGCTTGAATCTTTGATAAAATAGATGCACGATGAACGACCGAGCAATGATCTATGGCACAGGGTGCATTCCATTGCACCGTTTGCGCAGGTCGAATCGTTTCCTTTACTGGCTCTTTTTTGCTATTTAAATAGATTACTTTCGATGCAGAATAGACAATATCATCACCTGGTCGTGCATCTAGATAATGAGTGAGCTTCTCTAAACGGTCCGGGGCATAGACATTGTCATCTGTGGCATAGGAAATATACTCGCCCTTTGCCAGTTCTAATGCTTGATTAATCAGGACGGCGTATCGGGTTTTCACTGTTCTCTCCTCCAGTGATTTGACACCGCTTTGGATAAAATGAACACGGGGATCTTTGCGAAAGGGCTCAATCGCAGCAAGGGTTTTTTCGTTTGAACCATCATCCATGATAAATAGTTCAAAGTCTGAAAGCGTCTGCTGCAAGACCGCTTCAATCGATCTGCCGACGTAAGCCGCCTTGTTGTAGCTCGTCATAATGACAGTTACTTTTGTCAAAGTTTTCACCTCGGTCTCTTTCAAACTATGTTTATCATATGTGTCTCCTCTTAAAGAGACTGTAGAGTGACCTATTTTTTATAAAATTGTATTTTTTTATTGATCTATCTTTGAAAAACGCGAACTTTTTGGTAATATAAGTAATCATTTATGTGTATTAAAGGAGTAAAGAACATTGGAAGCTATGAAGAATGATCACTCCCAAGAAGAGGAAGCAAAAGGTTTTTTTCGATTTTTTAAAATTTTCGTCGCAACAAAAACGATTATTCGCTCATATCAACATTCCTCTATTCCAATTTGGCTGATGATGCTCCTTGCAAGTATCGCTGGTACAGGCTGGGTCTACGAAGGTTATTTTAGCGAGTATATGGGCAATCATATTCCGTTCCCTTTTATTCTGTTACAAGGAGCGGGATATGGTATTCTTGCAGGCAATCTGGTTCTATTTTTCGGTGTACTCATCCTAAAGTGGTTAGGGCATCTTTTTTTTGGCAGTCAAACAGCATATCGAGATGTGCTCAAAGCCTGCACGCTGACGATCTTTTTCCCTTCCGCTTTATTTTCACTCAGTTGGATTTTCACTATTGGAATGCTTGGTCCGTATACGTTTGTCAAAATCTCACCTTATTTAGATCAGCATTATGAAGTTTGGTATTATCTCGATCTTTTGACACTGATTGATGCTTATGCAAAGACGTGGATATTTGGAATGACTGTTTTAGGCATTGTCGCTGTGATGAAGCTCAGATTATGGCAAGCCTTTCTCATTGTGATCACACCGCTTGCGGCATGTTTTCTTATCATTACACTTTTATTTGGTGTCCAGCGCGCTGTAAATTGGATGATGTAAGGAAGGTTGAGCATCAGAGAGAATTTGATATTCGTGAGCAACGAAGCGCAGATCTGGCAAAGAATGCGAGGGTTTGCCCACGCCTAAGGAACTGCACCGCAGTTCCTTTTTTTCGTTCAATGTACATATTCCATCCTCCTGTCTCATAGTGTGAAAGAGAGAAAGAATGCTATGGAAACAACAGGTGCTTAAGCGCCTTCTGTTTAGAACACCATGAGGAAAGAGGAGGAACGTTATGAAATTGAAAAATCAATTTGGGCAAGGTTCGGGTTTCGAAGGTCAAGATTTTCGCCAGCAACAATATGGAGCAAATCCGTATCCTGCGCAGCAGATGGGTTATTCAGTCCCTCCCCAAATGCAGGGTCAAATGCAAGGACAAATGCAGCAGGGATTTTCACCACTGCCGTCTACTGGTTCTTCACAAGGGGGGCAGGGCACGCAGAGCGGCGGGCAGCCGTATCAAATTCCTTCTGGACCGATTTATCAGCAGAATGTCACTGGTCAGCTGCCAATCGAGCAGTCCTATATTGAAAATATTTTACGATTGAACCGCGGCAAGGTAGCCACGATTTACATGACGTTTGAGGCAAGTAAGGAATGGAACTCGAAGATTTTCAGAGGCGTCATTGAAGCTGCAGGACGTGACCACATTATCATTAGTGATAATAAGACGGGAACACGATACTTACTATTAACGATCTATCTTGATTACATTACGTTTGATGGGGAAATTCAATACGACTATCCATACTCTATGTCCACGTATTCTCCGAGATAGATAACGCCACATATAGCAAAAGCAAGGAGCAGGCGCCCTTGCTTTTTTCTTTTGACTAGGTTTTTGTCACACCTCTAAGGCGCTGGTCATAAGATGCCTAGTAGTTTTTATCAAACGCCTAGAGGTGACATCAATGACTGTTGAGCTGGATTATACATCACCGAATGTTAAATATTCATACGATCTGAGTCAAAGCCCCCTTGTGAAGTACGATCAGCATAATCTGATTAATGTTTTAGGAAAAAAACAATTAAACTCGTTGGATCAAGTATCCCTGCTGGATATATATTTGAGTAAAAGCAAAGTCGTAGAGCCTCATTATCATCAAAATGCCGCAGAGCTTGTTTATTGTATAGCCGGTTCTGCTGCTGTCTCGATGCTGAATCCATTCACAAAAAAACTGCACACCTATACCATCACCCCTGGACAGGTGGCAAACGTACCTCAAGGCTGGTGGCACTATGAAGTTGCCCTCCAAGACAGAACTCATTTGTTAGCCGTTTTTAACGCATCTACGCCAGAAGTGATCCTAGGCTCAGACCTTCTCACCCTCACCCCTGCTCACATCATGGCACATACGTATTGCATGAACGAAACACAGTGGAAGCAGGCGACACAGCCTGTGAAGCCAAGTGTGTTTATCGGACCATTTTGCCACAGAGAAGAGGAGGCACAAACGCATCCTGTCCCTCCGTCTCACTACATCCCTTATTATCAAGCACCGCCAAATTATGCCCCTTACTGGAATTAAGAAAAAAACCGATGCCCCTCTCAGAGCATCGGTTTTTTGACTTATAAATTTTTTGCTGCTGCAATGACAAGCATGATCCAAGAAGCGATAAACGCCACTCCGCCAATTGGGGTAATGGCACCTAGAATCTTCACCTGTGTCAATGCCAGCACGTAAAGGCTTCCTGAGAAGAAAAGGATGCCTGCAAGCATCACCCAGCCAGCGGTGGGAACTAGAGAAACACCTGACAGCTTATCTGCAAGAAAGGCGACAATAAATAATCCAATCGCATGGAACATCTGATATTGAACCCCTTTGTTCCATATGTCTATATACTTTTCAGGGATTTTCCCTTCCAGACCGTGCGCACCGAAGGCTCCGAGTCCAACAGCTAGCATGGCATTAATCGCACCTAAAATGAAAAATAGTTTCATTCGTCATTCTCCTTATCTCGTCAATTATGTTTATCATAGCGCGGGTGACAGACGACAATCAACTTTCCCTTTACGTTGACACGAGATTGTCGGATTTCTTTTTCTTTCGTAACAGGACTTGATCGACCGCGATCGCAATGAGTGTACCTAGAACAAGACCATTGCTTAATAATGAAATGAGCACAGGATGCATGCCTTTCAAGGCTCCCTGCGGTACAAACATCGCCCCTACACCTGCTAAAACGGCAATCCCTAGGACAAAGCGAATCCGCGGAATTTCTTCTTTCTCATACTGATCAAACTCTGACATCGCAATCCCAATCATCGAGGAGAACACCACAAAGTTTACAGCAAGCCCCACAGGTGATGGCAATGCGGAGAAAAAGCTCATGAGCAGCGGGAACAAACTAATGAGTACAATGAGCAGACTTCCTATGAAAAATGGCTTTCTCGATGGAATTTTCGTTGTCTGTATAAATCCTGCTGCTCCGGAAATAGGTACAGGCGCAATGGCACCGATCAATCCGCTCAGTAAGTGACCAAATGCTGCGACAAAACCAGCCGGCCGAGCTCTCTTCCGCTCACGCAGTTCACCAAATGCCTTCACTGAACTTTCCACAATTCGAATACTTGCCAGCATGTTCACAATGAGTAAGATCGTAATAAAAAAGGACGTGACAAGTAGTCCACTGTCAAAGACCGGCATGCCGAATGGGAACAGCTTCGGAAACTCGATGATTTTTTCTGGAATTCGAACCGGCTTTGCCAACCCGAGTAGAGCGAATAACAACCAGCCTCCTGCAAGGGCAAATAACACAGAAAACTGCCTTAAGTAATGCCATTTTGAGCGGCTGATCATGAAGGTAAGGATAATAATCAAGATCGATAAGCAAAAGACAAGCCCGTCCACCTGATTTCCTCGATAGCCGATGCCCATCAGCCCTTGCATGATCGGCTGACTTAACTGCACAACTAGCAGCAGCAAGTAAATGCCTGTGACGACTGGCGTAAATAAAGAAGCGAGCCAATTAATGATTTTAAATAAACTAAAAATAAAAAAGAATGCGGCACTAAAAATTAAAGCTCCTTGTAAGGCTTGCAGGGTTTCAGGATACGTCGCAAAAATTGTTCCTGTCATGCCTGCATAAAGGGTATACACACCCCACCAAAGCCCTGCTGGACTTTCATTGATCGGCAGCATATGGCCGCATAAACACTGCACCATCGCCACAAGACCAAGTGAAAAGAATGTACTTTGAATCAGCTCCGCTGACTGCACTTGGTTCAATTCAAACGCTTGTGCAATCGCAATTGGTACGGCAATAGAAGCTGCGATAAAAAATGCCATCCACTGAATGGCGCCCAAAAATAGTTTCAAACCGATCACCTTCCCTTTGTCGTGACAAGACCATTAAAAATCAAAAATAGAGTCGCCGTTCCCATCCTTCTCTTTTTGCCTCTCTTCTTGATGCTGAAATTTCTTCGCCCCACTCGCACCCATCAGTTTCTCAAGCATGGCTTGATCTGAGGATACGGGCGGCGCAGACGGTGTCTGTATCGAAGAAGGTGGCGAGATAACCGGCGACTGCGGCATTTGCACCTGTGATGGTGCATCGAGAATGACCTCACATAGTGAAGAAATCGCTGCCACATGACGTTTCACCTCTTCATCATTTCCACTTTGTTTCGCCTTTTGAACCGCTTCCTCCATTTTTTGAAGCAGGCTTGATATATGAATATTCAAGGGTAGACCCTCCAATCTAAAAAAGTCTCTTTTCAACATTATTTTACCAAATGAACAAACGAAATGGGTTCATTTTTTCAAAGCAGTGCGCTCCCGCCTCTCTTATTTGACCCGTCAAAGCCCTTCACACATAATAAAAGGAACAAAATCGTCTATGAAAGGATTGAATAATGGACAAACTCACTGCTCTTTTTCAGAAACAAAAAGTCTTTCAAAAGCCGCCGGTTCAAGAACGCATCCGTCTCCTTAAAGACTTAAAAGCAGAAATCAAACAGCATGAAAAGGATATTTTACAAGCCTTAGCCCATGATTTACATAAATCCGAACAAGAAGCCTATACAACAGAGATTGGGATGGTATATGAAGAAATCAATCATACCATCAAGCATCTTCACAAATGGGCAAAGCCAACACGCGCGCGAACACCTCTGACTCATATCGGATCGAAAAGTATGATCATCAAAGAACCTTACGGCAGTGTGCTCATCATTGCCCCTTGGAACTATCCTTTCCAATTGGCTCTTTCTCCATTAGTCGGAGCTATTGCTGCGGGTAATGCCGTCATCTTAAAACCGTCTGAGCTGACGCCGCAAGTCTCACAAATAATCAGCGCAATGGTGGAACGTGTATTTCAAGAAGACCATGCAGCTGTCGTAGAAGGCGGTGTAGATGTCAGTACAGAGCTGCTGAAACTGCCCTTTGATTATATCTTCTTTACAGGAAGTGTGGCAGTCGGCAAAATCGTCATGGAAGCCGCCGCAAAGCATTTGACCCCTGTCACACTTGAGCTTGGCGGAAAAAGCCCTTGCATCGTCATGCCTGATGCAGACATCAAACTAGCGGCGAAGCGAATCACTTTCGGCAAATTCACCAATGCAGGGCAAACATGCATTGCGCCAGACTATTTGCTCGTTCATGAGTCCATTAAAGAGGACCTTTTGCGGGAAATGACAGCTTGTATCCGGGACTTTTATGGTGAACACCCTGAAACACATCCGCACTTTGGGAAAAATGTCAGCCAGCGTCATTTTGACAGACTCTCACAATTCCTCTCAAATGGAACGATTGTCACGGGTGGACAGCGCAATGAACACGAGCTCAAAATCGCTCCGACCATTTTAGACCACATCACATGGGAAGATCCCGTCATGCAGGAGGAAATTTTCGGACCGATTCTGCCTGTCATGACCTTTGATTCTCTGCATGAGGCAGCGCATATGATCAAAACAAGGCCGAAGCCGCTTGCTCTTTACTTATTTACAACAAGTAAAGAAACAGAATTCTATATCCTAGACCATCTCTCATTTGGCGGAGGATGTATCAATGACACGCTCATGCATGTCGCTACTCCTTACCTGCCATTCGGAGGCGTGGGCGAAAGCGGCATGGGACGATATCACGGGAAAGAAAGCTTCTTTACTTTTACACATGAAAAAAGCGTCCTGCGCCAAACCAATCGCTTCGATTTTTCCTTCCGTTATCCAAATGCGAAAAACGGACTCGACTTGGTTCGTAAATTTTTAAAATAAACAGGACGAAGGGGCTCTCCCCTCGTCCTCTTTTCACTCAATACCTTGGATACACCAGTTGATTTCTTCGATCCCCATTTGTTTTAAATACGCGTTTACCTTTGAAAACGGACGACTGCCAAAAAAGCCGTTTCTTGCAGAAAAAGGACTTGGATGAGGTGACTCAATGATGTAATGCTTGTTTTGATCAATGCGTTCTTTCTTATTTTGAGCATGTCTTCCCCATAACACAAAAACGACGGGCTGATCACGTTCATTCAGCACATCAATGACACGGTCTGTCACACGTTCCCAGCCCTTGCCTTTATGCGAGTTCGCCTCGCCCTTTCTCACGGTCAGCACAGTGTTTAAGAGCAGCACACCCTGCTCTGCCCAGCTCACAAGTGAGCCATGATTTGGAACAGGACAGCCAAGATCATCCTTTAGCTCCTGAAAAATATTTCTCAATGAGGGCGGATGCTTCACGCCAGGCTGAACAGAAAAGCTTAATCCATGTGCCTGACCTGGGCCATGATAAGGGTCTTGTCCCAAAATCACCACTTTGACCTCTTCATAAGACGTCAAATGAAGCGCACGATAAACGTCATCCGGTTTCGGAAAAACGGTCTGCGTGCGATATTCTTCCTTCATCCATTCACGTAATTCCTGATAATACGGCTGTTCAAATTCACTTTTCATCACAGCCCACCAGCTATCATTTAAAAATGGCTTCATTGGGGTTCTCCTCCTTCTATTTGCTGCGTTAGTCTGGAGATCATCGGTTTTCCGTCCCACACAATATCACTCTCTGATTCTCGTT
The DNA here is from genome assembly GCF_002998735.1 of Bacillus sp. NMTD17. Taxonomy (NCBI): domain Bacteria; kingdom Bacillati; phylum Bacillota; class Bacilli; order Caryophanales; family Bacillaceae; genus Bacillus; species Bacillus sp. NMTD17. The sequence continues at coordinate 294,494 of NZ_PVRH01000001.1, read as the reverse complement.
TTTTCATCGCTGGTTCTTCTAATAAGACAGCAAAGTTAGCTGTCGGCAGGTCACCCAGCCCATGCTTTTCACTTAGATCATCTAAGTAGTTCTTCCTTGTTTCACCAAGATCACTAGACTGATTCCCACCGCCGTCAAAAAACGCATAGATCACGCTGGCAGCTGGCACTCGTTTGACACGGGCATGCTGTGATACACGCAAAAAGAAGTCCCAGTCCCAATAATGATGCATCGCTGGATCAAAGTAGCCAATCTCATCGTGTATACAGCGTTTGTACATACTGCCGGAAGGAACATAGGTAGAAAAAACACGCATATCCTCAATAGCTGCTGTATAAGCAAATAAACGTCTCGACACAGGGAAACGGGTCGCGCCTTTTTCTTCAAATGACACAATTTCTGCATCAGAAAAGACAAAATCGGCGTCCTCCAGCGCCTTACTCATACGTTCAATATGACAAGGTGTAAAGTAATCATCGTCGTCACTCAGCATGATGACATCGCCTGTCAGCTCCCGCACCCCCACGTTTCTAGCATTCACATGCTGGACATTCTCATCTAAATGGATCAAGCGGATCGGAAGTTCAGAGTAGAGTTCCTGGATGATGTCGACTCGCTCTCCTGCATCATTCACGACCACAATTTCAAAAGGCTGTACAGTTTGTCTCGTAATGGATTCAAGCAGCTCACACAGTGCGCTGAGCCGGTTATGTGTCACAATTAATAAGGAAATCTTCATATTCAGCTTACTCCTTTAATAGATTCGTCTTTTTCCATTAAAACATAAAATGACGTTCTTCTCATGATATAAAAGGCGGTTTGATGTGACGGGAAAATGGGAATTTTTGATGAAAAGGAGTGATCACGATGGAATACTTCACAGTAGAAAATAGCAAAGAAGCCAAACAGATCATTGAACAAATACATTCAGCAAAGGATGATATTTTCGTTTTCGCGTACGATCCAGAACGCTCTGATACCGTCACAGAGCATACAAATGCCAAAAGCATGACAGCGGTCGATCAAGGGATTTTAGATCAAATCGCCAATGTCATCCGCACCCGGGATGACGAGCTCATGGCCAAAATGATGTCGGTTGGCGCGGATCAGGAATTAGCCTTAACACTTTTAGACGAACTGAAAAAAGGAAAATTGGTGATTTGTAAAAGGTAAGGAGAAAGGCGTTCCTCCTAGGGTGGAACGCTTTTTTATGTCGTTTCATTGTGATAAACGGAAAAGCTGATTATAATAAGGGATAGAACAGTAACTGTTACACATCACATTGGAGGTTCAGCAACTATGTCTATGAATAAAGCACTCACCATCGCAGGGTCGGATTCAAGCGGCGGTGCAGGTATCCAAGCAGATTTAAAAACGTTTCAAGAAAAAAACGTCTACGGGATGACAGCTTTAACCGTTGTCGTTGCAATGGACCCTCATAACCATTGGGATCATCAGGTGTTTCCAATTGATACGGCGACGATTCGTGCGCAGCTCTCTACCATTGTAGAAGGCATTGGGGTAGATGCACTGAAAACGGGTATGCTCCCAACAGTCGACGTGATCGAACTTGCAGCTGACACTATCAAAACATACGACCTAAAAAATGTCGTCATTGATCCTGTTATGGTTTGTAAGGGTGCGAACGAAGTGCTATATCCGGAGCACGCTGAAGCACTACGCGAAAAGCTTACGCCACTGGCAACCGTCATCACGCCTAACCTTTTCGAAGCAGGTCAATTAAGCGGAATCGGTGAGATCAAAACGATCGAACAAATGGAAGAAGCAGCAAAACGCATTCACGAACTTGGTGCCAAGTATGTGGTCATCACTGGAGGCGGTAAGCTAAGCCAAGATAAAGCGATCGATTTGCTTTATGATGGACAAACCTTCGAACGACTTGAAACAGAGAAGATCGACACAGAATACACACACGGCGCAGGCTGCACATTCTCAGCAGCAGTCACAGCTGAACTGGCAAACGGCTCAGACGTGAAAGAAGCCATTTATGCAGCAAAAGAATTCATCACAGCTGCCATCAAAGGCTCTTTCCAGCTAAATGAATACATCGGACCAACAAAGCATTCTGCTCATCGTGTTGACAAATAGAACAGAAAAACCCGATTCGCCTTGTTAATGGGCGAATCGGGTTTTGTTTGTACTTACAAGCTCTTGTATACCTTCTCTATTCTCTCAAATTCATCACGTAAATCACTATCATCAGGTCTTCCCGTAATCACTTTTAAAAACTCGATAAATTGACGACCTGATTCAATGAGTTGATATACAAACTCTTTAAAGTCAGCCACCAATATCTGATTTTCAAGTGATAACATAATTTCTCGATCGGATTTTCTCTCCAACTGTATTTCTAGAGGTAAACTTGGATAATAAATCTTTCCGTACCCTTCTTCCATGTAATCTACTAATACATTTTTATAATAATGCCACAACTCTTCAATAGAATCTGGATTTTCGAAATCCTCTATTTTCCCCTTTTTCCCATGATCGAACGTAATTGTTCCTTCAAGGTTTGTAAACCCTTGTTCCATAAAATCTTCTTTTGTAGCAACGAATGCCTTTATTTTTTCAATGTCTTTGATGGTTACAAACTTCTCTTCATCTTCTAAATAGATATAAGTCTTTATTTTCAATTCTATTCACCTTCATACATTAGGATTTAGGATACAACTGATGTAGATGACCTTTTTTTACACCTAAAATATATTTTACACCATTTACTTTACCTTCAACTTGCCCCGACCCATTTGCAGATATTTTAGACAGTTTAGTTCTATTTTGCTTAGCCACATTGATTGCAATATTTTCTATGTCTTTAATAGATAGTCTACTATCATAAAATGTTTGAGTTTTCTTTGCGGATCCATTCCAATATTTTGGGTGATGTCTTTCTAACATATGTTTCATATCATCTTTTGACAATTTGTACGTTTTTGAACCAGCTTTATAGGTTGCCCCTTTATAATTTTTCAAAGCATTCACAACTTTTGTTTTAGGCGCTTTTTTAAAAGTTTTAGATCCAACTTTGATTAATTTTGAACCACCTTGTAAAACAAGTCGACCTATCAATACCCAAAACGCATCTGCTTCTTTATACCCTATTTCTAAATTGTTAAAATCACCTAACGTCATCTCTATTTTAGATGATGTAGCATTTGATATTTCATTATTTTCCTTCAAATAAACAGATGGGGCGAACAAAGAGACAATTAAACTAAATAAAATTGCCACTGCTATTTTTTTTCGCAATATTACTACCTCTTTCTAAATTAAGATAAAATAAACATTATATATATATATTAACATATTTAGAAGTTATTTTTTAACTCTTCAATACAAAACAATGAATTAGGAACATCATGCATCTATAAACATATTAAAACAAAAAAGCATACCCGCACGCAGGTACACTCTTCCTTACACGAATACCTACTTTTGCTGATCAGATTCTTTCGCCATTTTTCGAATAAAGGCTTCAATGGATTCAACAAATAAGGCATATTCTTTCATTTGTTTATACGTATCTGACAGCTTCTCTTTTAATTCTTCCTGCTCTAGAGAAGGTTCACCGAGAATAGATTGGACTTGAATGAGCAATTCTTTATATTCTTCACGTTTATCTTCAACATGATCTGCCATTGTCTCCAAGCGTTTTCTAGTCGTCGGCTGCTGTTTTGAATTCAAGTAAACAACCCCTTTTTGTCCTACCGCATTTGGATAAACGTCAGCCTCAGCTGTATATATTTTAAAATGATACCATAATTCCACTTGTTATCATATATGTAAAACGTCATCAAACCGCTTCAGGCCACCCTTGTATATACATGTTATAGGTTCTAAGATACAGGCGGATTTCACTAGAAAAAGCAGATTATTGATCTGCTTTTCTTTGTAAATGCCATGTTTTTAGTTTAAGCTTTGTTTCATTTCTGCCACTGATCGAGATTGATTTATTTCCCGGGGAAGGAAAGTAACGAGCAGTAAATACTTCTCGGCCTCCGTTTACAAAAATCTCGATCGACGATGCATCGATAAAGATGTGAAGGTCGTGTAATTCCTCTATTGCTACTTCTCGAACTTCTTTTGATCGATCTTCAAATCGATCTCGCTCTAATGTTAATTTGCCTTCATCTTTATCATAAATGATACGGGCTGCCGCTCGAATACAGCATTCAAACCCTTTTTGTGTGTCAATTTGATCAATGAATACCTCTGCGCTTGTAATATCATCTACAGGAATCGATTGGACGGAGCGTTTGATATGAAAAACATTCTCTTGTTCATTGGTTCTCATCGCCTGGAGCTCAGTGACTGGTTTTTGAATCAGATGTCCGTTATCATCTAAACGCAGCTCTCTCGGGATCGTGAGGCAGTGTATCCATTGATACGAAATCGTTGGATGATGCTCTTCTCCTTGATCAGGCACCCCCATCCATCCGATTAAAAGACGTCTGCCTGATTCGTCTAGAAAGGTTTGCTGCGCATAGAAGTCAAAGCCGCGGTCCAGCTCCTCAAACGCTTCGTGTGTATATTGATAGGTATGATCATCCAATCTCCCAACAAAATAGCCTGATTGATGTGTATTATGATATTTTAAGCCATCCGGCTTGAGCCCCTGCGGGGACACAATCAATATATCCCGGCCATCTAATTCAAATAGATCTGGACATTCCCACATATAACCGAAATCCTCTAATCCATTTTTCCCACTGCCAGCAATCATGCCTTGAAACGTCCAATTGTCTAAAGTATCAGAGGTAAACAAGACGAGATTCCCTTTCAGGTTCAGGCTTTGTGCACCAAGAACCATGTACCACTGGCCATTTCGCTTCCATACTTTCGGATCACGAAAATGGGCGGTGAATCCTTCTGGCAGCGTCGCCACGACACCTTTTTTCTGAAAATGAATGCCATCTTCTGAAACAGCTAAACATTGATATGTCCCTCGGTTTCCTTGTTCATCGCGAACGTTTCCAGTGTACATCACATACATCTGTCCATCGTCAATGACTGCGCTGCCAGAATAACAGCCGTTTTGATCAAACCAATCACTTGGGGCAAGGGCGGCTTCCTCGTGCTGCCAATTCACTAGATCTGTCGATGTGTAATGGCCCCAAAATTTTGCGCCGTGTCCCGTTTTGAATGGCTGCCACTGATAAAAAACGTGGTAAACCCCTTTCCACTGAATCAACCCATTCGGGTCATTTAAAAGACCAACTGGCGGCATTAAATGAAAATGCTGACGGTACACATCTTTTTTCACCAAATGCTCATAGTTTCGAATACGGTCTGCTACCTTTTGACGAAGTGCTGCGTCAGTTGTTGTCATGACTGTGACCACTCCTTGATTATTTTTCTACTTCTTTTACTTTAAAGATGATGGTGAGAGTAAATGAAACAGCAACAGCGATTAACATACCAATCACATAATTCACCACATTCTGCACACCGTATGGCGCGGCAATCGCAATCATCGGAATACCCGTTAAACCATAGGCGTTGGCTGCAACCTTCGTGAAGACAACAAATGCCCCGCCTAATGCGCCTCCGATCATCGCGGCAATAAACGGCTTACGATAGCGGAGGTTGACACCGAATATGACAGGCTCGGTAATACCTAGGAAAGCTGAGAAAGCTGCAGGAAGTGCGATTTCTTTTGTTTTCGCGCGTTTCGTTAAGAAAAAGACAGCCAATCCCGCCCCGCCTTGAGCTACGTTGGACATGGCCCAAATTGGCAGCAAATAGTTACGCCCAATATCATTCAGCAGTCCTGCTTCAATCGCATGGAAGCTATGATGAACCCCTGTAAGAACAATGAGAGAGTAGGCACCTCCGAAAATGAGTCCTGCTAAGAAGCCTGCATGATCATAAATAAATGTCAATGCATTCGAAATTCCAGTACCGAGCATTCTTCCAAGCGGTCCAACTGCAATAAACGTCACAAATCCAGTCACAATCACCGTCACAAACGGGGTCACAAGTAAATCAATACTGTTCGGAACCACTTTTCTTAAATTCTTTTCAACAAGACACATGATATACACAGTCAATAAGACTGGAATGACTGTTCCTTGGTAACCAAGAAGAGCAATATCAAAATTGAATAAATGCATATACTCTGGTTTCGCATCCGTCAGCCCCCACGGGTTGAGCAGGTTCGGGTGAATCATAACCCCCCCAATAACGGCTCCTAAATACGGATTTCCACCAAACTCTTTCGCTGCACTGACCCCAATTAAAATCGGCAAAATGATAAAGGCTGCACTTGAGAACATATCAAGCATTTGGAAGATCGCAGAGCTTGGGTCAGCCCATTTGAAGGCTTTCATCATGCCTAATAGGCCCATTAATAAACCGCTTGCAACAATTGCTGGAATGATCGGTACAAAAATATTTGATAACGTCTTTGCAAAACGTGCAAGTGGATTCATTTTTTGTTTCACTGCTTCATCATGGCTGACAGGCTTTTGTTTCTCGTCTCCTGTCTCAAGACCAGTCTCACGAGCAAATGGTTCATATACTTTGTTGACTGCCCCCGTTCCAAAAATGATTTGGAATTGTCCCGAGCTTGAGAAAGCCCCCTTCACCCCTTCAAGTTCCTCAATGGCTTCTTTGTCAATCAGTTCCTCATCTTTTATCACCAATCTGAGTCTTGTTGCACAATGCGTGGCACTGATGACATTTTCTTTGCCGCCTAATCGTTTTGTTAATTCTTTGGCTGTTTTTTGATAATCCATGTTGTCTCCTCCTTTTTTAAAGCAAAAAAGACCTAAAATTCACCAACGATAAAAGGACATACACGTCCCCTCGTTACGCAAATTTTAGGTCTTGCCTGCCTGGCAGTCACAATCCCACGATATCAAATTTTGATTACGCTTTCATCATAGTATAAGAGTGAGACGTGCGTCAACCTCTTTTTTCGAATCAATTGACCCATATACACTAATAAGAGTAGTGTGCATAAAAAAAAGCCTGCATGCAGGCACAACCACTAAACCAATTCGGCATCCTGCAGACGCTGGACATGCAGCGTGATGTAGCCGATCTCCGATTCAGGGAGATGAAGTTCATATTCATTTTTCAACAAATCAGCGAGTCCACGTGCACACCGGTAAGCCAAATCATACTTTGTTTGGATAAAACTCAGCATGTCATCGTCCATGATTTGAAATGCCTCATTTGATTCCAACCTGCCTAATGCATACCTCAAATGTGTCACAAGCCGCTGATAGGAAATACTATCCTCATCAATTGAATGTTGAAAATAGCTTTCTATATGCTCGATCATTTCTTTGATCATCGTTGTATATTTCACGGTCTTTTTCATAGACTCCGTATTCATTTTGGCCGTATGAATATGGAGTGCCACATACCCTGCCTCATCGTCCGGCAGTTCAACCCCAAGCCGATCCTTTACATAACGAATGGCATACTTTCCAATATCATATTCCTGCTTATATAAGACTTTGATCTCACCAAGCAATTTATTATATAGCACAATGCCCTTTTGAATGCGCTCAATGGCAAAGGATAAATGGTCAGTCAGTGATATATGAATATGATCACTAAGCGGCATCATCAGTTCACCCTCTGCATAACTGATGATATGCTCTGCCACCTCAATATGCGCTTCTGGCAATGTCGCAAGAATTTGTTTGAATTTCTCATTTTCTTCACGCACAACAAAGATTTTCTCTATTTTTTGAACGGGAACGACGTCATTTTTCCCCTTCTGAAAAGCAATTCCAGGCCCCATCACAATTTTCTCCTGATCACCTTCCTTTACAACCACTGCATTGTTATTCAATATTTTATATATCTTCAAGGGGTATCCTCTCCCACCAGATAACGTTTCTTATGTGGGATTTTACCCTGTTTCATCTCCCATGTAAAGGTAAGAGCGGGCCAGCACGCGCCTCTCTCGCCGTCTTCTCATCAAGCATCATCAGACTTTGCTTAAACGGTTTCTCTGACCTGCGCTTCTTCTTCTTTTCTTCTGCCAGCTTCTCTAGCTCTCTCTCTTTCACGACTTGAAAGAACCTATCATCCACCGCGGCCGTCTGAAAACGTTGCTGCTTCATCATCACACCAGGATTCACAAGCACATTCATCATGAAACCAAACCATACACTCAACCAGTTTTTGAATTTCCTCACTGAACATCCCTCCGCTTTTCTTAGAATCTAGCAGTTCTAGCAAAACAACTGCTCCTATCATATCCCGAGAAAAAAGAGAGGTTTGTCACAATCTGGGTGAAAAAACAAACTAGTTTTCAGAAGTTTTGTTGAAAAGTGCAGAAGATCATCAAGTACGAGGATGTTTGAATAAAAATTTTATACACACTCTATCCAAAAGATAAGCACACCTTATCAACAGGGTTTATCCACATATCAACATCCCATTACTAGATTTTGTGTATGCGATTTTTTTATTTTCCATATATATATCTAAATAATTGAGTTATCAACAGGAGTTTGTGCATAAGTGAGACTTTATAAACAAAATAGTTCTTTATAACTATGTAAAATAAGACCATTTTAGTAAAGGAATTGTTTTCATCGTATTGAATACTTAATAACGGGCAGTGAATCTTTCCTATTTATCCACAAAAAGAAAGGCTATCTCCCTAAAAACACAGCTAGAAAGGGGAAAATTAATGAAAAAGGTCATCTCTCGTTCTTCTGTTCTATTGTTCTCCACTATTTTTATTTTATCCACATTCTTTACAGGTCAACAGGCTGCTGCCGCTCCATCGAACAAACAGGTGGAATTGGAAAAAGCAGAAATCTTCGGTGAAATCAATGTCAACTCTAGAAAACATACCACTGTTATTGTTGAATTAAAGGAAAAATCCTTAGTTGAAGCCAAGCAAGAAGGCAAAGCTCAAACAAAGGCCTCCCTCAAAAAATCTCGAACAAAAGTAAAAAATGCAGCACTCAAAGAAATTGATAAAGCGAGTGTTCGTCAAGAATATGAAAAAGTCTTCTCTGGTTTCTCTATGAAACTTCCTGCAAACGAAATTCCGAAGCTGCTCGCAGTTGACGGAGTAAAAGCCGTTTATCCGGATGTTACATATAAAACAGATGAAGTGAAAAAGGAAAGCATTCAGCTTCCAAATGAAGATGTCTCCCCTCTTATGGATAAAAGCGCTCCATTTATCGGTGCACCAAAAGCTTGGGATGCCGGCTACTCTGGAAAAGGGGTAAAAGTCGCTGTCATTGATACTGGAGTAGACTATACCCACCCTGATTTAAAAGGAAACTTTGGTTTATACAAAGGCTATGATTTTGTTGATAACGATTATTCTCCGCAAGAGACGCCTAAAGGAGACCCTAGAGGTGAATCGACAGACCATGGCACACACGTCGCAGGAACAATTGCTGCCAATGGACAAATTAAAGGTGTCGCAAAGGATGCCACACTTCTTGCGTACCGTGTACTTGGACCAGGCGGGTCTGGGACAACTGAGAACGTTCTTGCAGGCATCGACCGCGCTGTTACTGATGGAGCAGATGTCATGAACCTCTCTCTCGGAAACAGTGTGAATAACCCTGATTATGCCACAAGCATCGCACTCGATTGGGCCATGTCTGAAGGCGTTGTCGCTGTCACATCGAATGGAAACAGCGGACCGAACAGCTGGACAGTCGGTTCTCCCGGCACGTCAAGAGATGCCATTTCTGTCGGAGCAACTCAACTTCCGTACAGCCTTTATAGTGTGAAATTCCCGAACTATTCTACTGCAAAAGTGATGGGCTACTACCAAGAGAGTGATTTAAAAGCACTTGACCAAAAACAAGTCACACTCGTCCATGCAGGTATCGGTGACGAAAAAGCATTTGAAGACATCGATGTGAAAGGAAAGGTTGCCGTGATCGAACGAGGAGCTATTGCCTTTGTTGATAAAGTCGACAATGCAAAAGCTGCTGGTGCAATCGGCGTTGTGATGTATAACAACACCGATGGAGAAATTCCAGTCGATGTACCGGGTCTCGCTCTTCCTACGATTAAGCTTTCAAAAGCTGAAGGAACGGCGCTTGTCAAAGCCATTGAGGCTGGAAACAATACAACGACTTTCTCCATTCAATTTGTCAAAGAACTTAGTGAGCAAGTCGCTGACTTCTCATCTCGCGGACCAGTTGTGGATACGTGGATGATTAAGCCTGATTTATCAGCACCTGGCGTCAGCATTGTGAGTACGATTCCAACGCATAACCCTTCTCAGCCTTACGGATATGGCTCAAAGCAAGGAACAAGCATGGCTTCACCGCATGTGGCAGGGGTCGCAGCGATCATCAAGCAAGCAAAACCATCTTACTCAACTGAACAGATCAAAGCACTGATGATGAATACAGCAGAAAAACTATTTGACGCAAATGGCAGCCCATTCCCTCATAACACACAAGGGACAGGCAGTGTTCGAATCATCGAATCACTCCAAGCGTCATCTATCGTTTCTGATGCCAGCTATTCTTACGGCACTTTCTTGAAAGAAAAAGGCGTTCAAATCAAAACGAAGAAATTCAAGGTAGAAAACCTTTCAAAAGCACCGAAAACGTATACCATTGATTACAAATTCAATGGCAGCGGCATCAGCACAAACGGAACGAAAAAAATCACTGTCAAAGGGAATTCCACTGGGTCCTTTACTTCCGCGGTACAAGTGAAATACGGTAAAACCAAAAAAGGAACGTACCAAGGCAGCATTACCCTTCGTGAAAATGGCAGAAAGGTCACAGAGATTCCTACTTTATTGATTGTAAAAGAGCCTGATTATCCGCGCGTCACTTCGGTTTCCGTCGAGCCGGATAACCGTGCTGGAAGCTATGTCATTAGCAGCTATCTGCCTGGTGGCGCTGAGAACCTTGCATTTCTCGTCTACTCGACAGATGGAGAGTATTTAGGTGAAGCAGGTGTTTATCAACATGTAGATAAAGGAGAACACCGCGTAAAATGGAATGGCACGATCAATCAAGGTCAAAAGCTGGAACCTGGTGAGTATACAATGCTTGCGTATGCAAGTTTGAAAGGGAAATCAGACACTGTTCAAACGAAGGAACCCTTCGATATTTATCCTGAATAAACGTGAATCACAAGAAAAGCCTTGTATGAGCGGATTAGCTCATCAAGGCTTTTTGATTATATATGGAGGAAAGAGAGTCTGATGTTGATATTGCTATGGATCGTTTCTTTTTTGACTGCTTTTTTTCTAACGATCACTTTGGTGTATTTTTTCGAAACATCCTCGTCCTTTTCATCAACCATGCGAGCTGACGGTCTATGTGTCCTTCATTACCCGCTTAGTTTGCTGGTGACAGCCGCGTTTATTTTCATCATGATGCTCCTTTTCCACCTCTATTGGCTGCGTGGACGGTAAACAGACATACATACGTTATGCATCAAAGGCTTCTTTTAATAAACGATACGATGTGAGCCGGTCTTGCATGTGGTGAGTGATCGTCACAGCGATTACTTCATTTGTACGATACGCTTTCGCTAGTGCCGTCAGCTGCTTTTTCACAGAAGATGGCGTTCCAACCACCATCCTTTGACGATTGGCAGCCACTCGTTTTTGTTCATATGGACTGTAGGAATAAGCTTGTGCCTTTTCATATGAAGGAAAGCCCCCGAGGTTTTGCCCCTGTTCATTGGCGAGTAAGGATAAATCTAAGCTGACTGCCAGTTTTTCTGCCTGTTCCTCTGTTTCAGCACATAAAACGAAGACCGCAAGACTGACGCGCGGCTCATCACCGAATGCTGAAGGTTCGAACCGGTTGATGTATTGCTCCACAGAATCTTCTCCGCCTTCGCCATTGATAAATAGAGCAAACGTATAGCCTGCACCTGCTTTCGCCGCAAGTCTTGCACTCCCTCCAGAGGAACCAAGAATCCATACCTCTGGTGCAGTCTCTACCTTCGGAGAAGCGGTTAAATGGGGCAGCGGGTAAAATTCATCCGCTAGGTCGTGTAAATAGACCTTCAATTCTTCTACCTGCTCAGGATATTGATCACCTAGTCGTTTTCGTTCACCATGATGAAGGGCAATGGAGGAAATGGGCATACCACCAGGAGCACGTCCAATCCCAAGATCAATTCTGCCAGGAGCCAGTGCTTCGAGAACCCTGAAGTTCTCTGCTACTTTATAGGCACTATAGTGAGGCAGCATCACACCGCCTGAGCCAATACGTATATGTGACGTAACGGCTGATAAATGACCGAGAAGCACCTCTGGACTCGACCCTGCAAGCCGGTTTGAAAAGTGATGCTCTGATACCCAAAAACGGTGATAGCCCCACTTCTCTGCCTGCTTTGCCAATTCAACCGTTTGCTTCAATGCTTCAGCAGGTGTTGCATCTCCGATCAAAGGAGATTGATCCAGTATACTTAATTTCATCATGCTGCACCTCTTACAGAAATCCCCCTCTCTCAATCGAAAGGGGGGATGTCTTATTTATTTTCGATTAAAGCCCTTCTCTTTAACAAATTCTCCAAGGAAGGCACGCTTTGGCTGACTAAAGCCGCGAAGCATCTGCTTAGACCAAGTATCTTTTCTCTCTCCGTTTGTTCGTTCTTCATAATATGATGAAATACGATCATCGTATTCTTTTAAATAACGATCCACATGCGCTTCATCTTGCTGATATGCATTTTCATGATAAATGAGTTCAACTGGCAGCCGTTCCTTTTGTGACGATTGACTCGCTGGATGTCCGACAGCCAGACCAAATAACGGCAGCACATAAGATGGCGTTTCAAGTAATTCAGACACTTCTTTCAGTTGATTACGCAGACCGCCAATATAGCAGATCCCAAGTCCCATTGATTCTGCGGCTACACTCATATTTTGCGCAGCGAGCGCCGTATCAATGACGCTAATGAGAAAGGCTTCCGTATTCTCAAGCGCCTCCTGATGATTTTCCCCTGCTTTTTTTGCAATATCATCATGGCGTTTCAAGTCTGCACAGAAGACAAAGAAATGCCCATTCTTCTCAACGTATGGCTGATTCCCAGCCAGTTCAGCAAGCTTGGCTTTCTTCTCTTGATCTGTCACTCCAATAATACTATACGCCTGTACATAGCTTGATGTCGAAGCAGCCTGTGCACTTTTAATGAGTGTCAGCACCTCTTCTTCGGACAAACGCTCGTCTGTAAACGAACGGATGGACCGATGATTTAATATCGTTTCTATCGTTTTGTTCAATTCGAAGACCTCCTTCACTTGTACTATCATATGACAAAGACATATGGCTTTTCAAAAATTAAAACTCGCATGAAAAAAGACAGTCTATACTTAGACTGCCCTTACCCGTTTTATTTAAATAAATAACTTTGATATTTCGTTAATTGAACACTTGCGTTATAAGCAATCCCGAATCCAATAAGGACAGATAAGACAGAGCTTCCTCCGAAGCTGATAAATAGGAGCGGAATCCCTGTTACAGGCATCACGCCTATATTCATCCCAATGTTCTGGAACGTATGGATCACAATCAGTGCTGTATATCCTACACAGAAGAATGACGCAAACCGGCTATAAGGATGGATACGGTCGATCAGCACGACAAGCCGGTAGATCAAGAAGAAGAACATGATCACAACAAAAGCACAGCCGATAAAGCCAAAGGCTTCTCCTATAATGGAGAAAATCATATCTGTTTGTGCCTCTGGGACATAGACTTTTAAGTTTTTAACCCCATTCCCAAAAATCTGTCCAGCACCAATAGCCATAATGGCCTGGTCTACTTGATATTTATCAGACCCAGACGCATCCTGAGTCTGCGCTTGGTTGGCTGACGTAGAGCTATCAGGCAGCCAAGCGGTAATCCGGTTAATCTGATACTGCTGAATGCCAATTGTTTTCGCAACATCAGGGAAGAGAATGATCACGGCTAACACAGCGGCAACTAAAAGCACAACCACAGAACCGATGAGAGAAATCAGCTTCCAATTAACCCCTGATAAAAACACCATCACAACGACAATAAACATACAGACAGCTGCCGTACCTGCGTCCTGTAAGAAAATCAGTCCAACTGGAACGGCTGCTACACCGGCAATTTTTAATAGTAGGAAGATATCATCTTCTAATGTCCGTTTTCCTCTAGGGCTTGACTTACCGATGACAGATGCAAGCATCATAATCAAACCAATTTTCATAAACTCTGAAGGCTGAAGTGTCCCAATCCCTGGTATCACAAACCAGCTTTTTGCACCATTTTTAATTGGAGCAAAATCATGACCTCCGATTTGTGCAGGAGCGACTTTCAGAAAAAGTAACAACAGTATGCCACCTATAAAAATATAGAGGCTTAGCTTCTCTAATTGCTCCAAATCAAAGTAATTTATGGCTACAATACATATAACTCCGACCATGTAGTAAATAATCTGCCTCGTCCATGCATTAGATCCATACTGTCCAAATTGACCCGCAGCATAAATCGCAATGACACTGATGGCAAAGAAGGCTAAAAATATAAAAATTAAATCCCCTTGATAGTACGGAGATGTATTCTGCTTGTTCATGAACTAACCACCCTTATTACAAAACATAAAAGCCCTTATTTATATTAGATTGAATTTTTCACAAAAGCAACTCACCTTAAATATGACGGAAGATACATCCGAAAGGTTCCAATCATTTTTCAAAAAATGAAATACTTTTCATTCTAACAATAGGAAAAAATTCCTCTATACTCTTTCCATTCATCCGATCATGAGTCCTTTAAAAAGATTATTTTACAGATATTAAGGGGAAAATTCAATGACCTATGTGGCGATATGACAAGCAATTATCAAGCCAGCATAAGCTGTACGGAGAGAAAAGGAAAAAGCCACTTTCTACGGAATAAGGCCCATTTTCCAATTATTGAGTTTACTTCAAAGTCAATTGTGGTATAATACTTGTAACAAAATGTTCACAATATCTCCTAAAAACAGACACAATTGCATCCTGACCTCTCATTTGATTTGGATATCAACTTACAAAGGAGTTGGATACGATGGATATGTTCTTTGCGTACCTATGTATTGCAACGGCTACACCCCTGTTTTTATGGCTTGAAAACAGAAAAATTGCACTAGCTTCTATTCCACCCATTATGATTATGTGGATTTTCTTCGGTCTTTACATGACGAGCAGTTTATCTCCAGCAGGACATACCTTCATGATCGCATTCTTTGCCATTAACGTCATTTTGGCACACATTGCAGCGTTTCTCATTTATGGACTTCCATTCATTCGCAAAAGATTCAGCAGCACCAGATAAATCACGCACCACCTATTGGAGGCGTAATCAACATCATGATAAAAACCACTCACCTTTGAGGGATGAGTGGTTTTTTTATTATTTCTCTGAATGCTCAGACTGCTTTGGCGCAGAAGGTGAATAACCGTCTTTGCTGTTCTCTCCGTGGCTGTAGTGAGCCGCAAAGATCCAAACAGATCCGATAACGAAGATAATCGCACAAAACAGACCAAACAATGTATTTCCGACTTGAACAGTTCCGTTCTCGCTTTCTGTCATGTGCATAAACATGAATAGCTGCAAGAACGCTTGAATGAAAGCAAAACCAAAGATAATCCATAGTTTTGCAGAACTGCCAATTTCAGCTCCAATGGCAATCCAGAATGCTAAGATTGTTAGCACAATGGATAAGATGAAGCCAACTACGTGTTTCCAAGGGAAGTGTTCGTGCTCTGCTGAGGAATTTGTTTTTCCAGCCATATCACAAAAGCCCCCCTAATCCGATCAAGTAAACAGCTGTGAAGATGAAAATCCATACAACATCAAGGAAATGCCAGTATAGACTTGAGATAAAAATCTTCGCTGCTGTTTGTGGAGTTAATCCACGTTTTTTAATTTGGAACAAGACCCCGGTAATCCAGAAGATACCGATGGATACGTGTAGTCCGTGAGTTCCTAAGAGTACAAAGAATGCAGACCAATACGCACTTGTATGGATGCTCGCACCCTCATGTACATAATGGAAGAACTCGAAAATCTCAAAGCCAACGAAGCCTGCACCTAGAAGCAGTGTCAGAATCGTCCAAATGACAACCCCTTTTGTACTTCCACGGCGCATTTCATGAACAGCAATCCCGCATGTAAATGAACTAACCAATAGCAGGAATGTCATGATCAATACAAGCTTCATATCGAACAGCTCAGCTGGTAAAACGCCGCCAGCTGTTCTGCCATGAAGAACAAAGTAGGTCGCAAAAAGTGTTGAGAATAACACGATTTCCGCGCCAAGGAATATCCAGAAACCAAGGATGTTTAAACGTCCTGTTTCAGACTGATATTCAAGCGGTGCATTTGCATAGCTGCTATCATTATGTCCCATTACTTCTGCGCCTCCTTATTCTTTTTCTCTGTTTCAATCACTTCTTCAACAGGAATATAGTAGCCATCGTCATATTCAAATGAGCGTAAAATCATTGTTGCGAATACACCGATTAAGCCAATAATGCCAATCCAGTACCATTCAAATACAAGACCGAATGCACCAAGTCCGAAGAATGCAGACATGATGAGTGGTCTGCCTGAATTGTGCGGCATGTGAATTTTCTTGAATTCTTTTTCAGGATGAACGTCTACGTTGTTTTGCTTCCAATGATGGAATGCATCTGGTGTTGTCACTTCTGGAAGTGCTGCAAAGTTATAATGCGGCGGAATTGCAGAAGATGTCGCCCAGTCAAGAGTACGTCCATCTCCCCAGCTGTCTCCAGACACTTCACGTTTCGCGTGTCTCCAGCTGTAGTAGATGTTGTAGCAAAGGATGATGAATCCGATACCCATCATAAATGCACCAATTGTTGAAATAAAGTTTAGTGCAGTCCAGCCATCTTCTGGTCCATACGTATAAATACGTCTTGGCATTCCTTGCAGTCCTAAGAAGTACTGCGGGAAGAAACAGATGTTAAATCCGATCATGAATACCCAGAAGAACCATTTGCCGATTCTTTCGTTTAGCTTGTAACCAAACATTTTTGGATACCAGAAAACAAGACCAGCAAAACAAGCAAAGACAGTACCTGCGATTAATACATAGTGGAAGTGGGATACAAGGAAGTACGTGTTATGGTACTGGTAATCCGCAGCTGCCATCGCAAGCATAACCCCAGTGACACCACCGATAACGAAGTTCGGGATGAAACCAAGTGCCCAAAGCATTGGTGAAGTAAAGCTGATACGGCCTCGATACATCGTAAAGAGCCAGTTAAAGATTTTCACACCTGTTGGTACAGAAATCGCCATTGTTGTAATCGAGAAGAATGAGTTAACCGCTGCACTGTTCCCCATTGTAAAGAAGTGGTGAACCCACACAAGGAAACTAAGAACAGAGATTGCCACAATCGATACAACCATCGCTTTGTAACCAAACAGCTGTTTTCTTGAGAACGTCGCAAAGATTTCTGAGAAAATACCGAAAGCCGGCAGGATGACGATATATACCTCAGGATGTCCCCAAATCCAGAAAAGGTTCGCCCAAAGCATTGGCATACCGCCTGCTTCGAGTGTAAAGAATGCAGAACCGAATAAACGATCAAATGTCATAAGTGCTAAAGCAACTGTTAATACAGGGAATGCGAATACGATGATGACAGACGTAATCAATGTTGTCCATGTAAACATTGGCATACGCATAAGCGTCATACCTTTTGTACGCATTTTTAAGATGGTCACCATGAAGTTAATACCAGTCATAAGTGTACCAATACCTGCAATTTGGAGCCCGAGCAAGTAATAGTTCTGTCCAGGACCTGGTGAGAAATCATTTCCGGCTAGCGGCATGTAACTCGTCCAGCCTGCACTTGGTGATCCTCCAATGACGAAGGAAATGTTGAACAACATCGCTCCAACCATGAATGTCCAGAAGCTAAGGTTGTTCAAATAAGGGAATGCAACGTCACGTGCACCAATTTGAAGAGGAACAACGACGTTGATTAAACCAATTAAAAATGGCATCGCCATGAATAGAATCATGATCGTACCATGCGTTGTGAAAATTTCATTATAGTGGTTGGAATCTAAAAACGTATTATTAGGAAGCGCCAGCTGCGCGCGCATCATCAGTCCGTCTACCCCACCGCGGAAGAACATAATCACAGCAGCAAGGATATACATGATCCCAAGCTTTTTATGATCAACTGATGTTAGCCATTCTTTCCAGAGCCATTTCCACTTTTTAAAGTAGGTTAAAACAAACACGATAGCAATGGAAGTAAGAGCGATAGAAATTTGCGCACCAAGAATTAATGGGTCTCCAGTTACAAAAAACTCATCCCATTTCAAATGCATAACGGCCTCCTCCTTTCCTTAGTCAGTTTATTCATTATCTAGTTTTCTTTTATAGTTCTTCACATTCTCGAAAGGATCTGTTTTGGAATGCGGAGAAACTGATTGGTAACCTAAACGTTTGCGTGCTTGGAGTGCGTATTCAGAATCCTCTCCATGCTTCGCAAAGGATAAATGTGTTGATGAGAATGTCTGCACATCTGCAGCATCCGGAAGCATCAAGTAGTCATACGTTTTCTTCGTTAACTTTGGTGCTTCTTTCTTCGTTTTGCTTACCCATTTATCATAGTCAGACTGCGTCATCGCATTGACTTTGAATTTTTGCTGAGCAAAGCCCTCGCCTGTGAAGTTGGCGTTTCTTCCTTCATATGTGCCAACTTGATCAGCTTGAAGATATTGTTCCATCTCCATTCCAGCCATCGCATACTTCTCCCCGCCTAGCTGAGGAATCCATAGTGATGCCATTGTATCAGCGGAAGTGATTTTGAATAAAACCGGCTGATCTTTTGGAATGTTTAAGTAGTTCACTGTCTCAATATTTTCCTCTGGATAGCTAAAGATCCATTTCCAATCAACAGCTGTAGCATAAACGACAAGTGGATCTTTATGGCTTGTTGCTTGAGGTGCCTCTTCCAAAGAGTAAATTGTTTTTACAGTTGGAACCGAAAGGGCAGCAACGATTAATATTGGGATCACTGTCCAGATAACTTCTAGAAGCGTATTCCCGTGTAGTTCTGGGTTATAAGAGGCGTTTCCAACGTCCTTACGCTCACGGTATTTAACCAAAATGATGGTAAACAGTACAAATACCGCACCAACGATAAAGAGCATGAATCCGATGGATAAAAGGATTAAGTCTTTTTGTTGTGCTGCGACAGGTCCTTTAGGATCTAAAACAGCGATATTGCTGCAACCTCCTAATAAAAAAACACTCACGAGCATCGCTAATAAAAGCATAGGTTTAATGGCTCTGAACAAGAAGATCACCATCCTTCCTTAGATAATGTATAAATTGCTGAATAATTGTGAAAAGCCATCTGCCTTCGAAAACTTTTCTTCCCTTTGTAATGCTATCAAAATCTGTTAGAGTTAGCTTCCCTTTTTTCAAAAGTTCATTTATTTTTCAACAGATTTCTATTAAAATGTCATAAATTCGACATAAATTTATATTATTGCACACACAATAAATTTCTAGGATTTTGAAAAGTTGAGAGTTGAAGGCAAAGGACAAACAATCAAGAACTTTGTCAAATTTAGGTTTACCACAATAAAAAAGTTTGGTCGAATTTCAATTTAACTTAATGAAATTTTATCTAGGTAAACAATTTTGAAATAGGTATCCCCACATTTAACAAAAACCTTACTCATTTTAACGCAAGTTCACAAGAAAAGAAAGTATCGATTCTCTGCGATACGCTGTAAGAATTGGTAGTGATGCTGAATTAATGGAATCTCGCTAAAGACTTCCAGCAAAAAACCGGCTCAGCGCCGGCACTCTGCATTTATTCATCTCTCACTAAGATGTCAGGTCGTCTATAGATCTCTCCCTCATGTTCAATGTCCATGTACGTCCACTTGCCTGTATAGGTTAAAAAGCGGTTGCCCTCTTTTTCTACTACTATCGTATCCTCTGATTTCAGTCCAGGCAATGAAGGATTCCACGTAAACACTTGATGCAGCTGAATTTCTTCCTTCGATGAGGGAACAGCAATGATTTCCCTAGATACAAATCCCGTCTTTCCCCCTTGATGAAGCTTTTTCCAGCTATCAGGGAAGCCCTCTTTTTCATACTGAGCAATACCTGCTTTCAGTACATCTCCTAATGTTTTACCAGGACGTGTGGCGGCATTCATGACTGTATCAATTCGTGCAAGCCGCTCTTTGTTCTCTTCAAGCTCCTTTGGAAGCTGACCAAAGTAAACAGACCTTGTGACATTCGCTACGAGCCCGTGCCGTTCTGCACAGAGGACAACAAGCGCGTGCTTTTGAAGTGCTTTCTCTGTTGGAATCGGGTGACGGTATTGATGGATCCGGTCATCCGTTGCCACAAGCAGGACTTCTATCGTCATCCCTTGTGCAATGGCTCTTTGAGCAATAAGCGAAGCAATTTCGTGTTCGGTCTGCCCTGGCACGATTTCTTGACAGACACTTTCTACAATGACCGCTGTTTCATGACAAAGGATTTCATATTGACTGAGCAGCGAGGCAGTAAGGATCGATCGAACATGTGACAAATCCGGCTCGATCCATTCGAATCCATCCATTTGAATGTCCGCCCCAATTCGTTTACCTTTTGTGAGTTCTTGAATGTAGGGGGTCTCATCCTCATACCAATCCATTGTGACCACCTGAAAGGGATGATCGACATACGCCATTTCCTCTTCAATGATCCGCTTTTCTTCCATTTGATTCACAATGAGGACGAGGTCGTCTTTTAAGACGAGCAGCTGGCACACGCCCTCTGGCGTATTTAACACAATGTGATTCCTTCTTCCGCCTGTCAGCCAGGAGAAGTTATTTCGCTTTTGAATCAAGACACCATCAAGCTGCTTTTCTTCCATTAGCTCTCTTACTTGTTCAATCATCTAATCACCTGCCTGTATGAAGTGTTTGAATGAAACGGTTAAAAGCTGTTTTCCCTTGCTCAGTTCTTTTAAACACACCCGCCTGCGAGAGAATTCGAGAAAAAATAGAGCCAATTTCTTGTTGTAAAATGGTTTCGGTATTGTCCTCTGTAAAGGTGTTCTCTTCAAGCAGTCGCTTTGCCCATGTTTCGTGTTTCATGATAGCAGGACGGGCTTTGATTTCTTCAAGAGGACTTTCGGATAGCAATGCCTCTTTTAATTGGCTTAACTCCTCTGCTAATCTGCCAGGAAGGACAGCAAGGCCCATGACTTCAATTAATCCGATATTCTCTTTTTTAATATGGTGGACTTCTTCGTGCGGATGGAAAATGCCGTCTGGGTGCCGCTTGTCTGTACGGTTATTACGCAGCACTAAATCTAATTCATAGTCATCCCCGTGGCGTCGCGCAATAGGTGTAATGGTATTGTGCGGAGTCTCTCCTGTATGAGCGATCAGCCCCACCTCTTCATCTGAATACAATTTCCACTCATGTAAGATAAAGTCTGCAGCGTCCGCGAGCGACTGCCGCTCGCTGCTTCGAAGGCGGATCACAGACATCGGCCATTTCACAATGCCAGCTCGCACATCCGGAAAGGCTTTGAGAGAAAAGACTTCTTCCATCTCTGCTTTCGCCATCGGAAATTCATGTGCACCGCCCTGAAAATGGTCATGACTTAATATACTGCCTCCGACAATCGGAAGGTCGGCGTTCGACCCGATGAAATAGTGCGGGTATATAGATATGAAGGAAAGCAGTCGTTCAAAGGTTTTTTTGGTGATGCTCATTGGCTCATGTTTACCTTTGAACACTATGCAGTGCTCGTTGTAATACACATAAGGTGAAAATTGCAGAAACCACGATTCACCTGAGAGTGTCACAGGAATAATCCGGTGATTCTGTCTCGCTGGATGGTTGATCCGCCCCTCGAAGCCAACGTTTTCTTTACAAAGGAGACAAAGAGGGTATTGCTTTTGACTGAGCTTCTTAGCTTCAGCGATGGCTTTGGGGTCCTTTTCCGGTTTTGATAGATTAATGGTGATCTCCAGCACACCATCGTCTGTTGGTGTAAACCACTGTACATTTTTGGCGATCCTGCCTGTATGAATATAGTGGGCATGCTGCTGCATCGCATAGAACCAGCTTGTAGCTGCCTCTGGTCCCTCATGTTGGCGTTTTTCTTCAAACTTCGCATAGATGACACTTGGAGGTGCCACCAAGCAGCCCATGATTTTCGCATCTAGTAAATCACGATACGTATCCGTCCCCTCAGGAATAAGGCCTGTTTCTACTGCCCAATCCAGCATCGGCATTAAAATGTCTTCAAGGTCTCCTTCTCCTGAGACTGTTCTTGCTTCAGCGTCATCGAGCCCGAGCACCTCAAGCAGCCGATTTCTCGTATAATCGATATCTAGTGATGTCATCAGCTCTTTATTGATCCCGTATTGAATCAGCTGTTCCAATTTTTCAAAAATATCAATCGCCATTCCCTCTGTCCCCTCTCTTGCCTGCCTGTTACGCTTTATTCACTTTGGTAGCCATCTGGATGCTTCTGAAACCAATCCCACGCGCTCTGAATGATCGTGTGAAGGTCAGCATATTGAGGTGTCCATCCCAATTCTTGCAGCGCTTTTTCAGAAGAAGCAATCAGCTTTGCTGGATCTCCCGCGCGTCTTTTTGCCACTTGTGCCGGGATGGCATGCCCCGTGACTTTTCTGACAGCTTCTACGACCTGCTTCACGGAGAAACCTGTTCCATTCCCTAAGTTGTAGGTAGCACTACCTTTTCCTGCACGCAGCCGATCAACGGCTAAGATGTGTGCCTCTACTAAGTCCATCACATGAATGTAATCTCTAATACACGTGCCGTCCTCTGTCTCATAATCATCACCGTAAATCTTGATCTGATCCCGTTTTCCTAAAGCAACTTGCAGAATAATTGGAATGAGATGTGTTTCAGGCTGATGATCCTCTCCGACAAGTCCTTCTGTATGGGCACCAGCTACATTAAAGTACCGAAGCACCACGTATTCTATTCCATACGCTTGCTCAGACCACTTCAGCATTTTTTCAATCGCTAATTTTGTTTCTCCATAAGGATTCGTTGGGTTCGTTTCATCCGTTTCAACGATCGGCACGCGCTTAGGTTCACCGTATGCAGCAGCAGTTGAAGAAAAGACGATGTGTTTCACATCAAATTCATTCATTATTTGTAGTAAAGCGGTTGCTCCGCCGACGTTGTTGTCATAGTACTTAAGCGGGTCTGTCACACTCTCCCCGACAAGTGAATCTGCCGCAAAGTGCATGACCGCTTCTATTTGATGCGTTTTGAAAACCTGTCTTAAAAAGACGTGATCCCGTAAATCTCCCTCTTCTAAGACAGCTCCTTCCAAAACAGCTTCTTTGTGGCCTGTCTGCAAATTATCCACTACCACTACTCGTTCGCCTTTCGCTAGAAGAGCCGCCACCGCATGACTGCCTATGTACCCTGCTCCTCCACAAACTAAAATTGTCATCACACTTCCTCCTTTGTGAGTTCTCTTGCGCCGCCTCCAATTCCAGCTGTGTAAAAAGAGGCTTGAATGCCTGTTTTCTCTTGATATATCGCACCAGTTTCTTCTATAAATGAACCCAGCAGTTCTTCTTTCACAATGCTGATCGTGCATCCGCCAAAGCCTGCACCTGTCATACGGGAGCCAATCGTCCCCGGGTGCCGCCAAGCTGCTTCAGCCAGTGCATCTAGTTCAAGTCCTGTTACTTCATAATCATTCTTTAAAGAAAGATGAGAAGCCTTCATGAGCCCACCTAGTTCTTCCATTTTATCATCTTTCAGAAAATTTACTGCTTTCATCGTCCGCTCGTTTTCCGTCACGACATGTCTTGCCCGTTTGCGGCATATGTCATCTTCAATCAAGTGGGCATGTGCTGCAAATTCATCCGCAGTGAGCTCACATAAGTAGGTGATGTCGATTTTTTTCCGAAGATCATTTAAAGCTGATTGACACTCTGCCCGGCGCTCATTGTATTTGGAATCAGCCAGTGTCCGCTTTTTATTTGTATTGGCGATGACAAGCGCCAGTCCCTCTTGCCGAAAAGGACTGTATTCAAAGGCAAGGGTGTCACAATTGAGCAAAATGGCGTGATCTTCCTTTCCAAGGGAAATCGAAAACTGATCCATGATCCCGCAATTGACGCCAATAAATTCATTTTCTGCACGCTGTGAGAGGAGGGCAAGACGGGCATTTGAAACGCTGAATGAATGCCATTCGTTGATGAGAACAGCGGTGACAAGCTCAATGGAGGCAGAGGAAGACAGACCTGCGCCATTTGGAATATTGCCGCTGTACACAATGTCAAAGCCTTCTTCTATCTTCATCCCTGCTTCTATAAACTGATTGAACACACCCTTCGGATAATTCGCCCAGCCGTCCGATTCCACGTAAGCGATTTCATAAAGGTTGAATTCTTTCACACCATCGCTATCAAAGTTCAAGGAATACATTCTCACGCGGCCATCTGAACGCTTCGCACAAGCAGCATACGTTCCGAGAGTAAGTGCGCATGGAAACACATGGCCTCCATTGTAATCTGTATGTTCACCAATCAAGTTCACTCTTCCTGGGGCAAAAAAATAGCGAAGTTCTTCTCCATCTCCAAATTGCTGGTGAAATGCCGCGCGTAACGTCTCGATCATATCCATTCCCCTTTTCTCTTCTGATACTTTTATTTTAGTTGTCCCAGCTGCATCAGTTCAATGGTAAAAAAACCGTTAAAAAATACCCTTTTTTTGCTGTGAATGGTACGATGTGATATGAGGTGTAACATGATTCTAAATAGAAAAAGGTTGTTTTTTGCTGCGAAGGAGGATTTCCAATTTGAAGAAGGAAGCATTTGCATTTCGTTTTCACCATTCTGATGTGACATTGCCGGCGCAAATATGGTCTGTTGGCTGGGAAGTACAATCATCTTCGTTATATAGCTGGAATGGCGTGGAGCGGAAAGATCAAGGCAAGTGCATCTTTCAGCTCACACTGTCTGGACATGGCATGATTGAAATCGGAGAGAAACGTTTCAAAGTGTTGCCGGGTCAGGCCTTTCTCGTGAAAAGCCCAAGTGCCTATCAATATTATTTTCCAGAGGACAGTGAGCATTGGGAATTCCTTTATTTAACGCTTTACGGGGAAGCCTGCGATCTTTGCTTTGACCAATTTATTGACCAAGGAAAGCAGGTCATGCGTTTTCATCCAAATTCCAGACCGATCCGCCTGCTCAAGAACATTTATGATGAAGCCAGTGAAAGACGGATTACCAATCCATTTGAGGGGTCTAGCCTTGCTTATCAATTTGTCATGGAACTATATTCATATTTGCCAAAGCTTGAGGGACAAATGGAGAAATGGCCCGAGCCCATCGTTCAAGCTGCCTTGTTTGCCAGCCATCATTTTCACGAGGAAATTGGCCCGGACGATATGGCAGCTGCGGCACGTTTATCCAAAAGTCATTTTACGAGGGAATTCAAAAAGGCCACTGGCTTCACACCTATTCACTATCTAACCAATATCCGGTTAGAAAAGGCGGAAACGTTACTGAAAACAACAAAATACTCGATTGAAGAAATCGCCATACAGTGCGGCTACCGAAATGCGAATTACTTGAATAAAGTCTTTCGAAAGAAAATCGGCATGTCTCCAAAGCAACTGCGGGAAACAAGCGATGCATAATAAAAAGCAGCCGCTTTCACAATTGGCTGCTTCTTTTACGCTTTCGTCAGGTCAACATGAATTCTCCCTTGTCTTAAAACAATGGTCATTTGCGTGTCAGGTGTCATTAAGTTTTCTAAAATGTCCGTTGCCGTTTGAAGCGCAATGTCCATTCGGTTGATCTTTTCCTTTTCTTGTTCCGAAAACGCTTCTGGATGTGCGGTCATTTCTTTGACTAGCCTCAGCACTTGTTCATGCTGCTTTTCTGTTTGCTGATATATGACATCATATAATTCGTCTGGCCTGCTGCTCATTTCACATCACCTATCTTTTTTCATGTGTTAAATCGCATCTTCTTTTGTTTTCTTGAAGACGAACCATTTACTGGCGACATAATTCACGACCACAATCACAAAGTTGACAAGAATTTTTGCGACGGTTTCATTGAGCGCCATTTGGCTCACAAATAAAATCATCAGCCCCAGATCTACACCTAGAGACATGAGACGAACACTAAAAAATGAAGAAAGCTCACGCATAAGGCTTTTCGTATCACGAGCCTTTTGCTTGAAGACATACTTCTTATTGGTGATATAAGCAAAGAGAACAGCAAATACCCATGAAACAACTGTAGCTGTTTTATAATCCATGGAAAACATCTCAACGAATAAGTAGAAGCTGACTATGTTGACAATGGTTGTACACACACCCATCACAAGATACATGACAACTTCTTGATACTTTTGAAAAAGGCTATACATGTCTTTCTTCATTCCTTCTTGGTGGTTTCTGTTTCTTTTAGAATACCATCTTGAGAAGAACTTCCCAAACGAACAATATGTACGTCCTGCACAGATGAAATTTGTTCTACTTGATGGCAAATGTCAACCTAATTGGTTTATATAAGCCAAACGTTTTAGGTCTTTTTCATTATTTTAATTTATAATCTTTTAACTGACTTTACAATTGTTTATTATTAGAAGTAAGAAATCAATATTTATGGGTTTTTTAGTCATTTTTTTAGGAACGTGGTAGGTGATAGATTTTACAAAATAGGTTAAATGTCATCATTTTTCGACAAAATCTATTTTGCGCTGTTTTCATCCACACGTACAGTTACTAGACGGTTTGTTCAAGTCATTGGTTGCAGATGAATATGTCTTATTGAACTGGAGGATATTATGGATACGCAAGTGAAAAGAAGAGTTGACGAAGAGTGGGTTTATTTGATTCAGGAAGCGAAAAAAATTGGACTAGGCATCGAAGAAATACAAGCTTTTTTAACATCCAACGGTGATCAGAAGATGATAAACAAACCGTAAATCAACGCCGTTATCCTTTGTCTTTCAGACTGCTTTGGCTAAAAGTTCTGACTTGTCAATTGACCTTTTGAAAATCCTTTCATGACGATACGCTACAGTAATTGAACACCCCTTCATACCAATCCCTTCCACTCATGGGGTTCTGTCTTTCTATATTAGGAGGACAGTCCGTTTCCCGTTCTTTATATGATCCCTTTATAGCCGCTATTCATGAAAATTGTCATTCTCACGTTATAAAACCAAGCTCCCCACCCATATATTAAGCATGAAAACAATGAGAAAGCAGAAAGGTGGGTAGAGCGTGAGTTCAGATTCCCTTTCCTATTATCACCAAAAAAAGGATCAGTATTATCATGGCGTGAACCCGGTCATTGTCAGCCGTATTCGTGAGGAATGGACGTCTTTATTGGATATCGGATGCGGCACAGGCAAACTTGGAAAAGTCCTGAAACAAAAGGGCCGGACCATTTATGGAATTGAATCGTTTGAGGATGCAGCAAAAGAGGCTGAGCAAGAGCTAGATCATGTGCTATGCGGAAATATTGAACAGATGACTCTCCCTTACGAACATGAACACTTTGACTGCATCATTTTCGGAGATGTCCTTGAACATTTATTGGATCCGTGGGCCGTTTTAAAGAAGGTCAAACCCTTCCTTAAAAAAGAAGGAGTCATCCTGTCATCCATTCCGAATATCGGTCACATATCAACAGTTTTAGAATTACTAGCCGGCAGATTCACTTATACAGATGCAGGATTAATGGATCAAACACATTTACGTTTCTTCACCCTTCACGAAATTCATGCACTCTTTCATTCAGCAGGCTTTCGTATTCGCGAACTCGAAACCATTCGCGTAAAGCATCCTTCCTATGCAAGCGTGATGAGTGATTTACATGAATTACTCATGAAGCATGGCATTCGTTCAGATTTTCACGAGGCCGCTACCGCCTATCAGTATGTGGTTGAGGCGGTTCAGTTTCATGAGTAACCCCACCATCCTGTTTGTTTTATGTGTAAATGATGAATCGATGTTTCAGACTTGCTTTCGGCAGCTCGCTTCACTTCCTGCTCCCCATGGATATCATGTGGAGGTTTTGCCGATTAGACATGCATCCAGTATGACCTCTGCTTATAATGAAGCGATCACCCATCCAGCTCAGTTTAAAATTTATCTTCATCAAGATACCTTGATTGTCAAACAGCATATGCTGCTTGAGCTGATCCCGCTTTTTTTACAGCATCCATCACTTGGGATGGTTGGGGTCATAGGTGCAGAAAGCGTGCCTGACAATGGGATTTGGTGGGAGAGTTCTGATTGCAGGGGGAAAGTCATTGAATATCGTCACGACACCTATCAGCTGCTTTCGTTTGAAAGTGGTCGTCAACAGGCAGAAGCGCAAGATTATATGAACGCTTCGGCGATTGATGGTCTTTTCATGGCGACGCAATATGATGTGAAGTGGCGTGAGGACCTCTTTGATGGCTTTCATTTTTATGATATTTCGCAGTCCTTTGAATTCGTCCAGCAGGGCTATGAGGTTGGCATTGCGAAACAAGAAGAGCCTTGGTGCATCCACAAATGCGGAGATCATTTTGATGCGGAAGCATATGAAAAAGCGAGACAATCATTTCTTGCAAATTATCGATAGAAAGCACCCTTTTCGGGTGACCAGAATGTAGAGAAACTCATGTTTTTCTACATTCTTTTTTATTTTCCACGTCATGATGTTAGGTACCCGATAAACATCATTTTGAACAAAATAAGTGGATCGAGAGAAGGACGACCTTATTTCTCACTATAATACGGTTTTACTTTATCTATGATAAATGAAAAATCAATGTACTGATCAATTTTACGAAGCAAGTGATCGTGTTCAACCAATTGATCTAGTCATACAAATTCAGCTTCGTGCTGAGAAGAATGTCTAATGTGGAACATGAGAAAAACACCTTCCTTTAATATGCTTTTCTCTATTATAAAATGGGGAAATGTAAATTTTAAGGGGGAAAATAAAGCTGTCGAGATTTTCTCGACAGCCTGACCCTAAAGGTCTGTTTGATTCATCAAGTAGATAATCTAGAATCACGTGTTCCAAAACGAACATCAGGATTTTCACTAGAACGGGTTCCATTCCTCACAGCAAAATCGTTATCTTGTTGAGATAAAGTTATAAGAGGAAAATCCTCAGTAGTAACGCTACTGCCTGTAGCATTCCTTACAGTCAGATCAGTGGATTCTGGAGAAGTAGCATTTCTTGAATTCACATCAAAATCGACAGATGATAAAGAGATCACACCTAGCAATGCTGAAGCACTCAAAAAACCAGTAAGAACCGTTTTAAAATTCATATGAACAGTCGCCCCTTTGGATTTGTTTTCGGGCGTACATCACTTTTTCATACATTTTTACAGATTCATCCATACGCCCATTCTCATTATAGTACCGAGCCGCTTCAAGCGCTAGGTCTTCCATATATGGATAACCCCTCTCATTCTCTAATTTTTCCAACGAGCTCAAGACTTCACTTAGGTTTGCTGTTTTTAAAAATAAAATTTCCAATACCATCAGCAACGATAAAAACAGATCATTTTTTCTATTCTTCGCTTCTTCCAAGCCTCTTTTGAAAAATCTTTCACCCTCAATAAATTCCTTTTGACTCAAATGAAATAACGATAATTCATAAAAAACCAAAAGCAACTCTGTAGCATTAATAGGCTCTCCTTCTAGAATAACCTGATTAAAATAAGCTAGTGCCCTATTAAAATCACCTAATCCTTTATAACAACACCCAATATTAAATAATGACTTCACAATCATTGGCTTATTAGAAATTGCCTTAGATTTTTCTAAAGCTGACAATAAATGAGGAAGCGCCTTTTCTCTGCATTCAAAATCAATGAAATTACCTGCCATAACAGTTAGACAATTAATTTCTCGAATCATATAAAGGGAATTGCTCTTATGCGCCTTATAAGTATCATAAGAAAGACCAACGTAATACATAGACACATGTGTCTGTTTTATGTGATAAAACACTTCAGATAATTTGTAATAAAATTCCGCTCTTTCTAACTCATCCCCTACTTGCTCCAGGCGCTTTTCCGAGCGCTTATAGAACACAATAGCTCTAATAAACTCACCATTTTTGAATTCATACATGCCTTGAAAAAAATTAAAATAGTATTCAAGAATGGCTGACATCTTTTTTCCTTGTCCTTCTACAGCTTTCAAGTAATCCGATTTTTCAAGTGGTTCTTTAGAAGGCTGCACATAGTCTGTCATCAATTGATGACGAAACTCCATCAACTGAAAATAAAGAACCGCCTGTTCATCTTCTTCCATGACATCTATATCTTTTCTAACCTCTTCCCTTAGCATCTGGGCCTCTTTAACATTGAATCTTTTTATATGCTTATACCATTCATTTATTTTGATCGCTACAACTGGAGACGGTATAGACGCCATCTACAATCCCCCCCTAGAAAACCAATTTTTAATAAATGTTAGCACAAGAATTCCTAATAAAACCCTATTTATCCATTCATATGTAAAATTTTCGGCATGACGCAAACACTTTTTAAGCAAGTAGGACACAAGACATATCGGTTTTTAGATGCTATCACAGCAGTTAACGCATTTAAATCCCATATAAGCGTTCTTGAAGCATCACACTATGAAAAACCCGAGCATAAATAAAGATGCTTAGAAACGAATATGAACGCTCTTGGTGGTGTTTTTAAAATAGGCGCCTGTTTTTTAAGAAACAAAAAAACAGGCTCTTTAGCCTGTTCTTTATTATCCAGTGATGACCATATTGATGAATGGGACACTCAGTAAAAAGTAAACAACGGCAAAAACAACTTTATAACCCATCTCTTTTTCTTTATTATTCTTACGTTTTTTCATATAAACAGCAAAATAAGAAGCACCAATTAACATCATCAATACTGGTATTACAGTCATCATAAATTATCCTCCCTAATAAAAGAACCTATATTGCGGTCACCGCAACCCAAAAAGAAACTTTCCATCACATTACCAATTATCAAGAAATAAATGGTAGCATGGAAATATATCAAAGAAAGTGAGTGATTCTTATAAATCCATGTCTCCTATGCTTCTTTATGCAACCATTTTTTTGACTCTCTTATGATCCCCCAAAATAGGAACCTGTACAGAATTACAAGCAAGAAAAAAGTATAAACAAACTCAAAGGGAGAGAATGGTTCATAATCAATTATGTATGCATTAATAAACACTATTACCAAAGAAAACAATTCCATCAAAGAATCTATAAATCTGTTTTCTTTGAACACGTCCCTTGTCTTTTTGAAATTAAAGATGTCTTTAATTTCCACACTAGAAAGTCCTTTGATTAAAGCTAAACCTATCAAGTACACACCAAAAGACATCTCAAAGGAAAAACTCAACATCTGTGTGATTACACAATAAATCAAAGTGAATAAGAATAAATACATTTTATTACTCTCCTTAACCTCTAAGTATTCCACCCCAATAGAAGGAAATATCATGTATGCGTTACCCCAAAAAACAAATAGGAGTGGTACGTATGTTTTAAAAATTTCTAGTAGTGTTATGTGTGCTTACTATTACATTTGGTTTCTCTTCTCCAATGATTAGTCATGCCAGTCAAGGTAATAATGAGACCCCTCCAGTCAGTGTAGATAAAAAACAATTGGAATTAGCAGAGAAACTATCTAATTACTTCGAATTAGATAAGGATGGAAATATTCATTTTACAGCTGATAAAGAAACCCTTATGGAAATGGGAATTTCAGAACACGACAGTCTACTAATGACTTCAATGAAATCAGAAGAATTTAGCTTTGAAGAGAATGAGAAAAAAGGTGACATGCAGACTTTAGGTTTTGTAGGTTTACACCTCAAATTAGGACCGAAAGTTAGAAGCATGAATGCCATAGTAGCAGGTGGATTTGCAGCCGGATATATCGGTTGGTACACAAGTCGAATTGCTGCTGCCGGACCATGGGGTGCTGGAGCAGCTGCGGCTATTACTGCTGGAACTTCTGGTGCTGTTGCATGGGCAGTTAAAAACAAATATAAGAAAGTTGATGTAGGCGTAAATATTATGTTTGTTAATTTAGCATATACTGTAAAAATACCTTAAAAATAACTGTTAAGCAACAATAAATAAAAAAAGCAGGCTCCAGTAAGAGCCTGCTTACTCTTAATATAAGACTTCAACACAAAATTTTTGAAATTCCTGAAAATATTTTGGTTCTGCATTAATTAGTGGTAAGCGTATAGAAAGTGTTGCAGCGTGCAGACGATCGGTAAGCCCTCACATTCTTCTCCTAGTAAAACAACCCTTTTTACATAAAAAAGAAGCCATTAACGGCTTCTTATGTTGATTTTCACTTTTCCACTATTTTATATCCGAAATCTATAAGGCACAGTTGAAAACCTCTCTGGAATGAATTTTTATCATCTTTATCTAACATACCATCCTT
Source organism: Bacillus sp. NMTD17 (assembly GCF_002998735.1). Taxonomy (NCBI): domain Bacteria; kingdom Bacillati; phylum Bacillota; class Bacilli; order Caryophanales; family Bacillaceae; genus Bacillus; species Bacillus sp. NMTD17. The sequence continues at coordinate 262,034 of NZ_PVRH01000001.1, read as the reverse complement.
GTATGTTTCAATAAAGATTATAGCGCGCGACTATTCCATTTCGGGTATGCCGGCGTGTACCGGTACTAATTTATATTCCATAATACGATTTTCTCCTTGATCCTCGACTTCAAAATACCCTTTTTATAAAGCTATTTCAATTACGGCCACATCTTCACCATTGGACTTTGTTATGAAAGAAACCTCTTCTTCTGGAATTCCCACATTTATTAAAAATGACTGAAAAGCGTGGCTGCCTTCGCCGTTATAATTACTGGCTAAACCTTGGTAAATAAATAATTTATAGGCAACAGTCTCCACATACGTATAATATCTCACTTTTTGACCATTTCTAAAATGCGTAATACGTGTGACCTTTCCTAATGTCGGCAACAATGCTAAAGCAAAGTCTAAAGTCGGTTGGCTACTCTGTTCCTGAATAATGATTGTTGCTTCTTCCTTTTGAAATGGTGGTTTAAATTCTGTATGCTGCTCTAAATATTGTTCTTTAATAATTGCCATGTCTAAATCCTCCTTTAAGTTTCATGTTAAAATAACGAATTTCAGTTTTTTGTTGTGTGGAGAGAATGCGAACAAAACAGCTGCCCTGGAAGATCCAAAATGAGCTAAAACACGAATGAAAAAGTGTGGCCAACTATACAAGCGAAACGATTTCACGAATATTGTCTTTTATCTCGTTTAAATCAGATTAAATCCTTTTAAAGTGTATAAGTTTGCCTGTTCAAGTGACTGATTAAAATTGATTGGGCTATCATAATGATTATACTGCGCTTCTTTTTTTCCGGTCCGATCGAAGAAAATCTTAAACCAGTAATAGATCGGATAGGGCCTTTGTTGAATTGTACTTCCGTCTGGCAAACGTAAATGTACATATTCAACAGTCTCTGCCGTTTCATCTTCAACATTAGGAGTCATTGCAGCGTGTTCCACAGAATCAGGTATATACTCGCATATCTCAACACGAGTATCTTGATTGATGCTATGATGAGTCGAACCAAAAGAACGGCAAATCAGAGGGCGAGAATCGTAAATTGAACATGATTTTGTTTCTGGATCAAGTAGTGGACAAGGAAAGCTATTCCGTCCAACTGCCATGTGCTTCTTCATTTGTTCAACAATTATTGTGCCATCGTTCGTTGTATATATCTCCAAATTTCTCCATGTGTCAGGTCTTTCATTTTTAATTGTTTCACACTGATCCAAAGCAGTATCATATATTTTTTCTGCTCGATCTTTGCTCCAAGTCTTCAACTCACGCATAATAAATTCAAACTCAATTTCAGTTATAGAAAAATCCTCATAGCAGCAGTTATAACACCCCTCTTGACATGGAGGAATATTACCTGTTGATTTTTGATAATCCTCTATTTTTCGTTCGTACTTTTTTTGTGTTTGGATAAGCCGTGCAGCTCTTGATTCAGGATGAATGTCACTATGACACTTTTTATATACAGAAACACGGGTCATTTCTTGAGATTGCCTTAACCATTTGCCTTTCCCCCTCTAACAACCGGATAAACCCATTAATTCCCAAACAATTTTATCATAGATTACTAAACCAGTACGAAGCAAAAAATACCGTCTTGCGCCTGCAAGACGGTCAGTAACCTTTCCATATTTCACTCTTCCAAGGCCGATATTTCATATAATAGAATGCTTGCCCCTTCTCGACTTAACACAATACCTCAAGATAAAGTCATGTTTTGATCAGGCTCAGCACCCTTTTCGGGTGCCTTTTTTATGATATACTGTCATAAACAACCAGATCGTCTCATATGCATTGGAGTACCTTGTCCCTAATTCGTACAAAGGAGGAAACAATGGCAGACAAAAAAGTTCATTATAAGAAGGTTGCCGCTTCAGAGGATTTTCGAAAACTTCTCGAGGAAAAACGCAGATTTATCGTACCGATGACGATTTTCTTTTTTCTCTTTTACTTTTCACTTCCGGTTGCTACATCCTACTTCACCTTTTTGAACACGCCGGCAATTGGCGCGATCTCATGGGCTTGGTTATTCGCCCTCACACAATTTGTCATGACTTGGGTATTATGTGGACTTTATGCGAGAAAAGCAGCTCAGTTTGACAAATATGTAAGCGCTTTAAAAACTGAATCAAGAGGTGATGACGAATGAGCATGACCGCTTTTATTTTATTCATAGCGATCGTAGGGCTCACATTGGTCATCACATATTTTGCTGCGAAAAAAACGAGCAATGCGAGCGATTTTTACACGGCAGGCGGAGGTTTGACTGGGTTTCAGAACGGCCTTGCCATCGCCGGGGACTATATGTCTGCCGCATCATTTTTAGGGATCGCTGGAATGATCGCGTTAAATGGATTTGACGGCTTTTTCTATAGCATTGGCTTTCTAGTGGCGTATCTTGTCGTTCTTTACGTTGTGGCCGAACCGCTTCGAAATCTAGGGAAATATACGATGGCCGATATGATTGCTGCACGATTTAAGCGTCCTGCCATTCGAGGGGTTGCCGCGTTTAACACAATCACAGTCTCTACTTTTTATATGATTGCACAGCTTGTTGGGGCAGGTGCATTAATCAAACTGCTTCTTGGCATTGATTACTGGATTGCTGTGCTGGTCGTAGGTGTCTTGATGACCATTTATGTCGTGTTTGGCGGCATGATCGCTACCAGCTGGGTACAGATCACAAAGGCTGTGCTTCTCATGCTTGGAACCCTGATTATTTCACTGCTTGTATTTGCAAAGTTTGATTTTAGTCTGCTGAAGATGTTTGAGGAGATGAAAACAGCGACCCCGCTCGGTGGGGCATTTCTTCACCCGGGAAATAAATATGATGTGCCTTTAGAGACACTGTCTTTGAACCTTGCTTTAGTGCTTGGGACAGCAGGTTTACCGCACATTTTGATCCGGTTTTATACGGTAAAGGATGCCATTTCTGCGCGTAAATCTGTTCTATCCGCTACGTGGATCATCGGTATTTTTTATTTAATGACGGTTTTCCTTGGCTTCGGTGCTGCTGCCTTTGTTGGAACAGAAGCGATCACAGCAGCAGATGCAGCAGGAAATATGGCCGCTCCTCTGCTCGCCCAAGCCCTTGGGGGTGATTTATTATTTGCCTTTGTTTCCGCTATTGCCTTTGCGACCATTTTGGCAGTGGTAACTGGTCTCGTCTTATCCGCAGCGTCTGCCTTTGCCCATGACTTTTATAGTCAGATCATCCGCAAAGGGAAAGCGAGTGAACGGGAACAGGTGAAGGCGGCACGCTTTGCTTCCATCGGCGTGGCCATTCTTTCCATCATTCTTGCATTATTTGCCCAATCCTTAAACGTCGCTTTTCTTGTGTCACTTGCCTTCGCCGTGGCAGCAAGTGCAAATTTACCATTGATTATCTTCACTGTCTTTTGGAAACGATTTAATTCTACGGGTGCCATTGCAGGGAGCTTAGTAGGACTGCTGAGCGCACTGATCATCGTCTCGCTCAGTCCAAGCGTCTGGGACCCATCGGGAGCAGCCATCTTTACAGGAGATCCGCTCATCCCGCTGTCGAACCCTGGAATTATCTCGATCCCACTCGGATTCCTTGCCGCTTACTTAGGCACGATATTCTCCTCTGAAAAAGCAGATGAAGACACCTTTACGGAAATTCAAGTAAAGGCACATACAGGCATGCATATGGATACTGATTCATAAGGAAAAGCCGGCAGTGAGCCGGCTTTTTAATAGCGCTGAAATAACTCTGGATTTTTCGGAACGTTTTCTAAATAAACGATCTTTCCTTTGTCGTCCAGTTCTGCAATGTCAATTCCTTCTGCTGTATAGACACGGCCATCCGAAAGTTTCCCGCAAACAGCCCAGTTCGTTTCATACTTTCCGTCTTCTCTTTTTTTCCATCCATCCCACATATGCTTGATGTCTTCATGCACGTGGAAAAACGTGTTTAAAAACTGTGTAAACGCTTGGATGCCAGGCTTCTCGGCACCATTTAAGACAATCATGACATCGTCAGAAAACAATGCTAGCAATTCATCCATTTGCTCCTGTCCTTTTCCTGCTTCATCGTAGCGGCGAAAATACGTATCGAGCACTTCCATTGTTCATTCTCCTTTATTTACCTGTCATTTCGAAAATAATCGAACAATTTAATTGTACACAATTGTTTCTCACCTGTCTATTTTCCCTGAAATCAGAAAAGACATGAATTGAGTCAATCCATGTCTCCTACAGGTTAAAGAGATGCTTTTTCTAATGCAACAAGTGCTTTCAATTTTTCTGCTGCTTTTTTTGGATCAGCGCTCTGGCTAATGGCGCTAATGATGCTAATACCATCTGCCCCTGCTTGGATGACTGGTGCAGCATTGTCGTATGTGATACCCCCGATGCCAACAATTGGAATATGAAGACCATGACGACGTACTTCAGTGATCAAAGATACTCCTTGGACACTGCGTGTATCCTTTTTCGTTTCTGTTGGATAAACTGGGCCCATGCCGACATAATCTGCGCCGTCCTTCATGGCTTGTTTCACTTCATCTAGGTTATGCGTAGACACACCTAATATTTTATTCCCGATCCGTTGTCTGACGTCTTCTGCATTTGTGTCTTCCTGTCCAACATGAACGCCATCTGCATTAAGGTCTATCGCTAGCTGTACATCATCATTCACAATAAAAGGAACATTTGCTTCTTGGCAAAGCACTTGAAGTTGACGAGCCAATTGTTTCTTCTCTCCTCCTTGCAAGGCTCGCTCGCCCTTTTCTCGAAATTGAAACATGGTGATTCCGCCTTGAATGGCTTCTTTTACGACATCAAGCGGCGGTCTGCTTGTATTCGATGTTCCCATAATAAAATAAACCGATAATTGCTGTTTGATTTGCTGTTGATCAGCCTTTGTCATGTGAAATTCCCCCTATTCTCCCCATAGTCACCACATCATCGCCAGTTGTGTGTGTGAGTGCATTTAACAATTCCATTTGAAACGCCCCTGGCCCTTTATCCTGAGTGTAATGAGCTGCCCTTTCAGCTGCGACACCATAAAACAGTAATGCAGCTGCTGACGCATGAATAGGCCGTTCACCCACTGCACAAAATGCCCCGATGACAGACGTCAGTAAACAGCCGGTTCCCGTCACCTTGGTGAGCCATTCATGTCCATTATGAATAGACAACACGTCCTCTCCATCTGACACCACATCGACTTTTCCTGTGATCACCACAACGGTCTGAAGTGTCCTTGCCGCTTGTTTGGCTAGTGCCGATACATCTCCGTTCGCTGCTTTCGCATCAACGCCTTTTGACTCCCAGCCATCCACTCCAAGTAAATGAGCCATTTCTGCAGCATTTCCTCTGACAACGGTCATGTTCACTTGCTCTAACAGCTGTTTTGCCGCTTTCGTTCGAAACGTTGTCGCACCGACGCCGACAGGATCTAATAGAACAGGTACACCATTTTCATTGGCAGCTTGTCCAGCCAGAACCATGGCCTCCACCGTGTCCTTTGTCAATGTGCCGATATTGAGCACAAGTGCATCCGCCAACTGCGCCATTTCAGCCACTTCTTCTTTGGCATTTGCCATGACTGGCGAAGCGCCTAAAGCAAGCAGACCATTCGCTGTAAAATTCGTCACGACTTGATTGGTGATATTATGAACGAGTGGATTTTCCGCTCGAACCCTCTCCAATAAATGAGACACGCAGCTTGTTTTCATCCGTATCGTCCTCCCTTTTACTCTGCTCCCCACACATAGGATTTAGTATGATTTAACCATTCTCTTGCCGCAAACGACAAATAGCGATCCTTTCGCCAAATGACTCCTAAATGCCACGGGATCGACGTGTTTAAGGAAATGACTTTCACCTTTTCAGGATCAAGATCACGGCAGATCCGCTCAGGCAGAAGACCAATTCCCAAGTTCTCGGCTACCATCTCACTAATGAAATCCCATTGAGACGTTTCATAAATGACATTGGGCCGGAAGCCCGCATTCATACATTCATTCAATATCCGGCTATGCAGAACAAAATCTTCTCGAAAGAAAATAAAAGACTCTTCCTTTAAATCAGCTAAATAGACCTTATCACGACCTGCCATCGGATGTGATGGATGCGTCACGAGCTTCATGTCTTCTTTAATAATGGTGTACGTATGAAAAATTTTATCATTTGCAGGCAGAACAATGACACCAATATCTAACGAACCATCTTCGACCCCTTCCTCTACTTTAATAGAGCCGTGCTCCACCAATTGAAATGTGACATCTGGATACTGCTGGCGGAATTCTCCCATGACATTCGGGAAAAAACTCGATCCAATCATCGGCGGCAGCCCGATGCGAATATGTCCTTTTTTGACATTCATTAAATCATTTAGCTCGCTCGTTAAATTCTGAAATGATTGTGTGATTTCACTCGCCTGTGTATACATCGTTTGTCCAGCATCTGTCATTTCAACCTGCCGGCCATTTCGATAAAACAACTGCACCCCCAGCTCATCCTCGAGATTTTTGACCATCTTGGAAATGGTAGGCTGCGACACATAAAGAGATTGTGATGCTTTTGTGAAGCTTTTTAACCTCGCCACTTCTAAGAAATATGTTAAATGTCTAATGTCCACATGACTCACCCTTCCTATAGACAAAAGGAATACTAACTATTCGATATATGTATTTTACCTATAACTGAACGTGCTGTACACTTTAAAGTAAGCTAATCAATTGGAACGTTGTCATGTTTTTGTGAAACAGTGAACAATTTATATAGAAAAAGGAGTGAACAGAAAGTGAAATTGCTCAAAACGCCGCTGATTGCTGTCCTTCAGATTATGGCTTTGTTTGTTTTTGCGAAATTGATGAATGTGCTCGCGGCCTTTTTGCATTTAAGAATTCCGGGCACGATTTTAGGCATTCTGGTCATTTTCTTATTACTTCATTTTAAAATTATTCAATTAAAATGGATTGAACTTGGCGCCGTATGGCTGCTTGGAGAACTGCTGCTATTCTTTATCCCGTCAGCAGTTGGTGTCATTGATTATGGAACATTGCTTTCTCAATCTGGCACAAGTATTGTCCTTGTCGTCTTACTTAGTACCTTTGTCGTCATGCTCTCGACTGGTATCATGACGCAAATGATTGCGAAAAGAAAGGAGCGAAAAAAGCTATGTTAGTTGGCGCACTATTTCTGATCTTAACGGTTCTTTTATATCTCGGATCAAAAGCGGTGTATAAACGGCATCCGAAGGTCTATGTCTCCCCATTACTTGTGACGCCGCTTGTCCTTGTCGTCTTGCTATTAATCGTCAACATTCCTTACGATGCATACAATCAAGGCGGTAAATGGCTCACGAATATGCTTCAGCCTGCGACTGTTGCTTTTGCCATTCCTTTATATAAGTATTTTCACATTCTGAAGAAGCATGCAGTGGAAATTATTTTGAATGTGGCTTGTGGTTCTGTCATTGCGATCCTATCAACAGCATTTATCGCCAAGTTGTTTCATTTGGATACAGGCCTTATTGAAAGTCTTGTCCCAAGGTCGGTCACAACACCGGTGGCGATGAGTGTGTCAGAAATGATTGGCGGCATGCCGTCCGTTACGGCTGTATTCGTCATTTTAACCGCACTGTTTGGGTCAATCATCGGTCCAATGGTCATTCGTTATTTCCGTATTGATAATGACATTGCCATGGGCGTCCTGCTTGGAACAGGTGCACACGGGGCAGGAACATCGAAGGCATTTGAAATGAGCTCCGTCTCAGGGACGATCTCAAGTGTGTCGATGATTCTTTCAGCTATTATTACATTATGTGCAGCGCCTCTCCTCATGTCGTTTGCCTTATAAAAAAGCCATTTCCTTTATCGGAAAATGGCTTTTTCTTATGCTTGGATAAAGACAACCTTTAAATAATTTCCTTCAGGATAATTCTTCGTTGTACGGAAATCCTCAGGAAGTGTATATTCTTCAAGGATACGATAGGTTTGCCCTGATTCTTTAAAGGCCTGCGCAATAAATCCTTTGAATTTCTTCATACCAAATGCACTGCTATTCGTTGATGCCACAATGACGCCGTTCTCAGCTGTGATTTGGATGGCTTCTTTTAATAGCTTCTTATAATCCTTCGCCGCACTGAATGTGTGCTTTTTCGTGCGTGCAAAGGATGGCGGGTCTAAGATGACAAGATCATAAGTCCATCCTTTTTTCGCAGCAAACGGAAAATATTTAAAGACGTCCATGACTTTCATATCCTGCCCGTCCACATCTATATCGTTGACTTCAAACTGTTCAGCTGTTTTTTTCAAACTGCGGTTTGCGACATCTACACTTGTCGTCCGGCTCGCTCCGCCAAGCGCTGCTGCCACGGAGAAAGCGCCTGTGTAAGAAAATGTATTAAGCACGCTCTTTCCTTTTGCATAACGATCTCGAATCGCTTTTCTCACATGACGTTGATCAAGAAAAATGCCTGTCATCGCACCATCATTTAAGTAAACCGCTACGTTCATGCCATTTTCTTTCACGATGAGAGGAAATTCACCTTTCTCTCCCTTCACAAAATCATCATCTTCTATATACTGTCCAGACGTATCAAATCGTTTCTTTTCATAAATGCCTTTATAGTCTGGATATACTTGCTCAAGTGCAGCCAATACTTCCGCCTTTAATGTATAGACTCCTTCGCTATACCATTGGATGAGATAGAAACCGTCATAATGATCAATCGTGAAGCCGCCAATTCCATCACCCTCTCCGTTGAACACACGGAAAGCAGTCGTCTGCGCATCACGAAATAAATGCGTTCTGCTTTTCGCTGCCTGCTCAAGCTTGGAGACAAAAAAGGCTTGGTCTATTTTTTCGTTGGCATCAAATGTGAGTACCCAGCCGATTCCTTTATTTTGTACACCATAATATCCTTTTCCTAAAAAGGCGCCTCGCTCATCCACCCATTCAATCAGCTCGCCTTCTTTCACACCGCTTACATGAGATACAGCATCTTTGGAAATGAGCGGATATCCCTTTTTCACTTGTTCTGCAAATGTTTGTTTTAATGAGATTTTTTTCATTTGTGTCATCCTTATCCTAAATTGACTCTCTCTATCCTATCATATGAATGTATACGTTACTCCTATTATGATAAGATGAGGAGAAAAATATCAACACACCATAGAGGAGGCTCTTTTTTTGACGACATTACGATTAGATCATACAGGTATTATGGTCACAAATATTGATCAGTCCATTGATTTTTATGAAAAGGTCGTGGGCATGAAATTAAAGGATCGCATCACTCATACAAACGGAGTCATTGAGCTTGCATTTCTCGGTTTTAAAGATGAGACAGAAACGGAAATTGAGCTCATCCAAGGGTACAGCAGCGACCTGCCATCTGAAGGAAAGGTCCATCATCTTGCCTTTACAACAGACAATATTCATGCTGAATTCAATCGTATTCAAAAGCTGCAAATTGAATTAATTGATGAAGAAATTACGACGTTACCAAATGGATACTGCTACTTCTTTTTCAGAGGCCCAGACCAAGAATGGATCGAATTCTTCCAGCGCTAATATTTCCTAGGAAATGGGGCCAGTTACCTTTATCATCATATAAACTGCGATATTTCTTAGGCTCCATAAAAGAAAAAGAGTAAGAGCATCCATATGCCCTTACTCTTTTTTTATAACACCTTACTAAGAAATGATTTTGTCCGCTCATGCTGCGGGTTTCCAAAGAGAGCCTCCGGTTTGTCTTCTTCGACAATATATCCGCCATCCATAAAGAGCACGCGGTCTCCTACCTCTCTCGCAAAGCCCATTTCATGTGTGACCACAATCATTGTCATGCCTTCGACGGCTAATTGTTTCATAACTGCTAATACATCCCCGACGACTTCAGGGTCAAGAGCAGATGTCGGTTCATCGAATAATAACACTTTCGGGTCCATTGCCAAGGCTCTTGCAATGGCGACACGCTGTTTTTGTCCACCAGATAATTGGTTAGGGTAGCTTTTGGCTTTGTCTTTTAAGCCGACCTTTTCAAGCAGGTCTATTGCTTTATCGACTGCCGCCTTCTTGTCGGCGCCTTTTACCTTCATCGGTGCGATCGTGATGTTTTCTAAAACGGTTTTATGAGGAAATAAATTAAAGTGCTGAAACACCATCCCCACTTCTTGTCGTACTTTATTGATATTCACCTTTGGATCTGTAATCGTATGTCCGTGGACAACGACTTCGCCAGCCGTAATATCTTCTAATTTATTGAGACATCTTAGAAACGTGCTTTTGCCTGATCCAGAAGGACCAATCACACACACTACTTCCTTTTCCTCGATGACTGCATTAATGTCCTTTAACACTTCGTGATCGCCAAAGGATTTCTTTAAATTTTTCACCGTAATCATACTCATTTGATATCAAATCTCCTTTCTGCGTAGCTAGCCAGTAGAGAAAGTAAATAAATGATCACGAAATAAATGATACCGACAATGAGCCAGACATTCAAAGGATCAAATGTTGCCGATGCTTGTACTTGTCCCCGCTGCATAATATCGGCGATTCCGATAATCGATAAGAGAGACGTGTCCTTCAAGCTGATGATGGCTTGGTTTGTAATCGCTGGAAGCATGCGGCGGAATGCCTGCGGAAGGACGATAAAGCGCATGTTTTGTCCCCCTGTAAAACCTAAGGAACGTGCAGCTTCTGTTTGTCCTTTATCAATGGACTGAATTCCTGCACGAATAATTTCTGAGAAATAAGCCCCTGCATTAATCGCTACTGTAATAATCCCTGCCGGCACTCGATCAAGCGATATGAATTCAAGTGTATTCAAACCAAAGTAAATGAAGAATAGCTGTACGATAAATGGTGTGCCTCGAATGGCATTGACAAAGACAAGTGCGATGAAGTTTAAGATTTTAAAAGGTGACAGACGGAATAATGCCACAATCAAACCGATGATAAATCCTAAAATGATGGCAACAACAAAGATATATAAAGTGGTTTGCAAACCATCCATTAAATATGGAAATGCATTAATAATCGTGTCCATGTTTCTCCCTCCCTAATTCACATACGGTGCCACATAAAGAAAGCGCGCTCGGAGCGCGCCTCGCTTGTGTTATGACTTCAAATATTTATCAATAATTTTGTCATATTCACCGTTTTTCTTTAGGTTCTCTAGACCTTTATTGATCTTTTTCAATAGGTCTTGGTTTTTCCCCTTCATCACAGAAATACCATACTGGTCTCCATTCAATCGGTCTCCAACTGTTTTCAATTTTAAATCTTGTTGTGCGATTGCATACGTAATGACAGGATAATCCTCTATTAAGGCATCTGCATTTCCGTTTGAAACTTCTTGGAACATCGATGGGCTGTCATTAAATTGAACCACTTCATACCCATATTTATCTGCGTTATCTGATGCAAATTTTGCACCTGTCGTCCCATTTTTAACAGCTAGCTTTTTCCCCTTTAAATCATCAATTGATTTGATGCTGCTGTCCTTTTTCACAACAACTGTCAGTCCAGCGTCGAAGTATGGATCTGAGAAATCTACCTTCTTCTTACGCTCATCTGTAATACTCATCCCGCCCATTCCTACATCAAGCTGGCCTGCCTGCATTGCTGGAATAATGCCTGAGAAGTCCATAGCTTCAAGTTTCACTTTGAAGTCTTGGTCTTTCGCGATTGCGTTAATCAGATCAACGTCTATTCCTTCATATTTACCGCCCTTTTCAAATTCAAACGGCGGATATGTTGTATCTATCCCTATTTTATATGTGCCTTTGCCTTCTCCCGAACCGCTGTCCGATTTTGATCCACAGGCTGCCATGACGAGCACAACAATGAGTCCCATGATCAGTAACATCGATTTTTTCATAAAACACGACCCCCTATTGTCAGTTTTGTCTAAATATTCGCAATACAAATAATACTATACCACGCTAAATCTATAGCGTGTGATATTTTTTATCAATACCAAAGATCCATACAATACTAGATCAATAGTCTCTTTAAATTTTACTTTTTTGCGAATAACTCATTTTATTCTAAAAGAAGAGTGATTCACAATCATGATGTGAGATAATCTTACGAAAAAACGAGACATCACCTTGAAAATCTCCGTTTTTTCTAACATACGAAAACAGACTCTTGAATTACCTTCTTCTCTCTATTGATATCGTAATATATTTTTTCCAAAACCCTCTTTTTACCTAAAAATATGTAAACGCATACAAAAAGATGAATGATCCCTATTTCTTTCACAACTGGTTGAATTTACATCAAAAAACATGTTTTACAAATTGCAAGAGAGCGCTTAAAATATAAGAAGATACTGAATATGGAAAGTGAATTCAGATGAATGGACATCGAACTAGATGGATAGATGAAGAAAGGAGGATATAAATTGGCCGAAACAGGTGTTTTGTCGTCCGTTGATGTAGCGAATATGTTAAATGACTGGTATGTCATGATGAAAAAAAGAGAAATACAAGGTGCGATCCAGCTAAAAGAAGAGATTCTTCAAGCGTTTGATCGAATGGAAGAGAATCAAGACGTCTTACTTTACTATCAATTGCTAGAGTACCGTTTTAAGGATCTCATCGAAGATACAGCTTCGTTGGATCATAGTCTTTTTGTTGATGAAAATGCGATCCGTACAGATGACATGCTCAGTTACTATTTCTATTTCTTTAAAGGGATGTATGAAATGCGCAGAGGCAATCAGGATACGGCATTTCACCTTTTAAAATTGGCCGAGGATAAATTAGATCTCGTGCACGATGACATTGAAAAAGCAGAATTTCATTATAAAACAGGGTGTCTTTACTATAATATAAGGTCCACGCTTCTCTCCATACACCACTTAAAGATGGCTTCATCTATTTATGACGCAGATCCATGTTATGTGAAAAAATCAATCAGCTGTCAAATGATGCTCGCTTTGAATTATGCTGATCAATCGAAATATGATGAGGCAGAGTCATTATTTGAAGAAGTAATTCATTCACTAGAACAAATGGAAGACCCAGATTTACTTGGTCACGCGTATTGCAATGCAGCTTTTATTAAAAGTCTTAGAAATGAATACAGTGAAGCTGTGCCGCTCCTAGAAAAAGCTTTATTGATCGAGACATTTGAAACGTCTTCTCCAGGCGGCTACTTACTTGCCATGTATGCCTATACAAAAGCACTGTTCAAGCTGAAAAAGCCTGGTTTGTTCCACTATTATGTACAGCTTTCACTACAAAAAGCAGAAAATTTAAAACAACGAAACATTTCACTTAAATTATCCATTTTAGAAACACTTATGCTTCAGCCAGACAACATGATGGAGCAAATCAAATCTTATTGTGATCAATTAGAATCTATGAATTTCCTTGTCGATCTTGAAGCCATCTGTCAGGATGCAGCTGCTTACTTAACGGATCTTGGACTTCATGAAGAATCCACTTATTTCTGGAACAAGGCGTTGTCCTTAAAAACTTGTTAAAAATATGGAGTGATGTATGATGAAAAAATGGTTTATCACAACTGCGATTTTGACACTCTTGATAACAGGTGTTTCCATTGGCGCTTCTATCCAAAAAGACAGCCAATCTGCACAATCTCAAGATATCATTCAAAAGAGAGACCGCGGCACCAATCCTTAAAAATGAAAAAGAGCAGCTGTGAATATAACAGCTGCTCTTTTCTATGCGCTAATCAATTTCTCGTTTAATATTTTGCATTTTTTCATCTAAGTAATGGGCGATATCTGCCGCTTCCTTCAATTCATCGGTCAGCTGATGAGGGACATCGTTTTGCAGTTTATAATAGATTTTATGTTCAAGGCTCGCCCAAAAATCCATCGCTATGGTCCGCACCTGAATCTCAACCTTCACATGCTCCACACGATTCGTTAAGTACACAGGGATTTCCACAATTAAATGAAGACTTCTGTAGCCATTTGGTTTTGGATGTTGAATGTAATCCTTCACTTCAAGGATTTTTAGATCCTCTCTTTGCCTCAATACATCCATAATATTATAGATATCTTGAATAAAAGAGCAGATGATACGGACACCTGCGATATCATGGATATACTCCTTGGCACATTGTGTTGTGATGTCGCATCCTTTTCTTGCTAATTTATTTACAATGCTTTCAAAGGATTTGATTCGTGATTTTGTATGCTCTATTGGATTGTGTCCATGGATTAAATTATATTCCTGGCTGATAATTGAAAACTTTGTATCCATTTCATCTAATGCAAATTTATATACTAATAATTCATTTTTCCAGTCTTCCATGACGTTTTTCAAATCTTCTACATGAGTTGCTGACATATTCATTTCTTTTTGTCATCTCCTTTTGGGAAACGGCGGCTGCACCGCTTTCCGTTTACTAGACGGAGAAAAGACTCAAAAGGTTTTAAAAAATACGTCGTCAGCCTCGCTGTTTGTAATACGTTAACGCCAGCGCAAGCGCGAGTACAGAGCCTTTCACAATATCCATCGCGTAATAAGGGACAGACATCATCACAAGTCCATTTTGCAAAATACCGATGAGCACAGCCCCAATAAACGTACCAAATGCATTTGGCTTTCCTGCTCCCATGACGGAAAAACCGATAAAAGCTGCCGCTACGCCATCCATTAAATAAGGTGCGCCAGCATTTATTTCCGCTGTCATCACCCTTGATGCCAGCACAATACCACCGATTGCTGCAAATAAAGCCGAGAGCAGATATGCTGCGATTTTATATTTGTTTACATGAATACCGGACAATCGAGCCGCTTCCTTATTCCCTCCAATAATGTACATAAATCGGCCGTGCTTTGTGTAGGTCATGAAAACATGTGCAAATAGCACAATGGCTGCCATTAAGAGAATGATATATGGCACCTGGCCGATTTTGCTGAAAAAGGCGGGGATTGTGCCCGTTGAGAATGTACCGTCAGGCAGCACCATGTTTTCAGAAATGGTCGCCCCTTTCGTATACGTTTGAGCCAGTCCTTGAATGATAAACATCATAGCTAATGTCATGAGCATATCTGGAATTTTCATTTTGACAATCATCAAGGCATTGAGTAAACCAACAATAAGGGCAGCCGCTAGCGCAGAGAGGATCGCAATCAGCGGGTTTTGCGAAAACCACACGAACATAGAAATCACAATTGCATTCGATAACGTTGCGACTGATCCGACTGATAAATCAAAGCCGTTTACTGCCAATGAGATGGTAAGGCCCACCGCAATAATGGTCACAATGGAGATAGACCGTAATATATTGATGATATTCCCTGATTGCAAAAACGCTGGATTCGCTGCCGCAAATACCACAATCAATACGACAATGGTTAAGATCGTGCCATATCGATAAAAGAAATCAAATAGATGAAAGGATGGCCGCTGTTTTTTCATTTGCTGCACAGGGGCTGGAATTTGTCGTTCACTCATGATTGTCCTCCTGTTGAATGATATAAAAGCTCTTCCTCAGTCGTTGGCGCAGTCATTTCCCGGGCAATGCTGCCATCATACAGCACGTAGACTCGGTCTGCGATACCTGCAATCTCCGACAGCTCACTTGACGCATAAATCACAGATTTCCCGCGGTCGGCAAGCTCTGCAATCAGGGTGAAAATATCTTTTTTCGCTCCAACGTCAACGCCTTTTGTTGGTTCATCAAAGAGATAGATATCCGCTTCAGCCAGCAGCCATTTTCCTATGGAAATCTTCTGTTGATTTCCACCGGATAGATGCTTCACCTTTGCTTCAAGAGATGGGGTTTTGACACCAAGCCGTTTGACGATTACGTCTGCTTCCCGCTTTTCCTTCGAACGATGTAAGAAGCTGAACACTCTTGAGAATGAACGAAGACTTGCAGCCGTTAAGTTCCATCCCACGCTCTCTTCTGTTAGAACCCCTTCCTTTCTACGTTCTTCCGGCACAAGGGCCATTCCAGCTCTCACGGCTTGATGAGGCGATGTGATGCGAACGGTTTGACCATGAAGCTGCACAGTTCCCGTCTTTTTTTCTGAGGCGCCGAAAAGGGCTTTACACAATTCCGTTTTTCCAGCACCGACAAGGCCTGCAATTCCGAGAATTTCTCCCTTTTTCACGTGAAGATGAATGTTGCGTAATTTATGCTGGTCGTTTAGCTGCTTCACTTCAAGCACAATAGGTGCATCCTTCAAAGGTGTACGGAGCGGGAATTGCTCCTCTAATGGCGCACCTAGCATTTCTTCAATAATCTGCTGCGGATTTGTATCTTGAACGAGGTGTTTTGCGACATCGGTTCCATTTCGCATCACTGTCAGTTCATCACAGATGGTGAAAATTTCAGGCATGCGATGGGAGATAAACACAATGCCCGTTCCATTCTGTTTCAGCCGATCAATCATTGAGAATAACTTGCTTGTTTCTGTATGACTAAGAGGGGCCGTTGGTTCATCTAAGATTAAAATGCTGCATTTAATCGAAACGGCCTTGGCAATGAGCACCATCTGTTTTTCTGCAAGGGTCAGATCACTCACAAGGCGTTTTGTGGAGATGTCGATGTCCATTTCTTTTAATAGTTGAGCTGCCTTACGGTGCAGCTCTTTCCAGCCGACAAATGTTTTTTTCTCAATCTGATGCATCATCATATTCTCACCAACACTTAAGTAGGGAACTAGCGCCGTATCCACTTCTTGATGGACCGTCTGCACACCATATGAGGCCGCATTCTTTGGGGTTTGAATGGATGCCGCCTGACCATTGATATGGATGCTTCCTTCATAGTGCGAATGAGCGCCAGAAAGAACTTTCATTAACGTGGACTTCCCAGCACCATTCGCTCCAATCAGCGCATGAACCGTCCCTTTTTTTAATGTAAAATTCACTTGATCTAACGCTTTTACTCCTGGGAATTCAATCGAAATATGTTTCATACAAACAAGCGGCGAAGTCATAGGTGTCCTCCTTCTCATGATCATCATCTGAAAAACGAAACACTCTCTATGGAAGAGAGTGCACGTCGTTTATTTTGTATAATGCTTCTTCAAGGTCTTCATCCAATCTTCTTCAAAAGCAGTCGATGAGCCGAACCCCTTCACTTCGTCTGCAAGATTGACCATATTGATGGCTTTTCCTGCTTGTTGAAGCTGATTTTGCGAGATGAGAGAGGCCTCAAGGTCATAGGAAGATGGCGTTTTCTCACTCGCTATTTTCTTCGCAAGAATTCTCACGTCAACAGCGCCGATGAGCTTCGGATCAACCGCTGCTGTGTACTTCCATGGACTTTCTTTCGCTGTCATTTCTTGAAGATCAGCATTTGACACATCAATCCCGTAAATCTTCACTTCTGTTCTTCCTGCTTCCTTTAGCGCTCTTGCTGCGCCAATGGCAAAGGCATCCCACGTGGCAAAAATAGCGTCAAGTTTACCCTTTGGATATTTATTCAGCATGGCTGCTACTGCATTTTGCGTTTGAACAGACGTATCAGAGGAAGCAATGCCAAAGCGGTCAAGTTCCTTGATCCCTTTGTGTTGGTTGAGCGTTTCTTGATAGACCTTGTTTCGTCTCACCATTGGCGGGAACCCATCTACCCAGAGGTATGCAATATTTGCTTTTTCTTTAAAATCAGATACGAGTGCGTCTAATGATTTTTTCGCTAATTGTTCGTCATCTTGAGACGTCACTGTGACCCCTTTGATGTCCTTCAGCTTAGGATTCGAATCAAACGCTACGACTGGAATGCCCTTCGCTGTAATCTTTTTCACGTCAGCGACGGTCGCCTCGTCGTCCCCATGAGAGATGATAAAGCCATCATAATTTTCTTCCAGCGCCTGAGAGATCGCATCATGGAATTTCGCTGTATCTCCATTTGCGGTGTAGACATCTACCGTAAAGCCAAGCGCTTCACCTTCTGCCTTCGTCCCAGCTAAAAACTGCGCTGTATGATCATCTCCTCCGATTTTACGGATGACTTTAATTTTTGCTCCCTGTCCCTTTGCAAATCGCTTCGGTACATTGTCAAAGGAGACCTTTTCGTTCGCATTTGCCTTTGAGCCTGCACTTGATCCAGTGCCGCAGCCCGTTAATAGGATCGTCAATACCATTAATAATATAAGACATGATGTAAAATGCTTACGCTTCATTGCTGTTCCTCCTCAAGTTGTTTTTATTTTTCACATCGGAAAACTAGGTAAAACAGTGGGAAAACGCCAGTAAACTGTTCTTTCATTTGAAAAAGAGACGAAAAAAAGCCTCTCCTGGAAGAGAGGCTTGATCACCGTTGCATGAAACATGTATCGGGAAGTCTTCCTCTCTTATCTGTCAAAGCTGTAACAGCTTTGCAGGAATTAGCACCAATTTCTATAGTAGAAACGGTTGCCGGGCGTCATAGGGCCAGTCCCTCTGCCTCTCTTGATAAGAGATCCGTTATGAAATTTTGTTTTAGTTAAAATGTCTTCTTTACTTTAATGTGATGTCACATCAATGTCAATGATTTTTTTGAAAATTTAAAACAATGCGTTTGTGGTTCAGACATGCTTAACTTCCGATGATTTTCTTAGCAGGTGATGATTTCTTCAGGCGAAAGTCATATTTTTTCTCATTCACAAATTGTGGATTGAGGTGTGCTGATCCTTTATCTTGGCCGCTTTTCAAGAGATACGTTTTGTAGCCTTCCATCCATTTCCCACGCCATACCCACTGTGATGCCTTTGCACCTTTTCGGTCGTCATACACGTTCTTCTGGAAGGTATTCTTTTGATTCACTCCATAAAGATTCACGACTAAGTAATGCGAGGCACTCGCTGTCATAATATTATTCGTGATTCGATTGTTCACGGCTTGATATTGCATCAACAATTGACCGCCTTCTAAGCCGGCTGTGTCATTTTTGTACAAAATATTATGTGAGATCGTCGTATTTGTTGTTCCGCCTCGCTTTTTATCATAGCCGCCAATTGAAATACCTGTATAACGGTTCAAATACACTTGATTGTGTTCGATGCGAATGCGATCTGCCATTTTTCCTTTATGTTCACTTGTGACTTCAATCCCCAGGTCATTGTGATGTGTGATGTTATGATCAATCACAATGTCCTTCCCGCCATCAACATAAATTCCGCCAGCGGAGATGTCTTTGCCATAGGCTGGATTCCCTGCACTCGTAATCTCATATACTTTGTTTTTAGATACGACACCATTTCTAACTTGATCGTACTTTTTAGAAGGTGCTACGTTCTCAAAACCAATTAAATCAATGCCTATATTATCTGTGTGGCGAACCGTGTTATGTGTCACACGGAACTTGTTGACGTTCCCATTTAGCACAAGCGCTTCACTGAAGCCAAGCTTTAATTTTTCAACAGTGTTTCCTTTGATTTCAATGTCTTCAATGGCCGCAGGAGCTTTTGTTCCATAGACCGCAATACCGTGTGCATTCCCATTTTTGTGTTTCGTCTGAATGTCATACACTCGGTTGTTGAGCAGTTTGACGCCTTTGCCGCTTCCTTTGATGAAAATACCGACTGGTGTCACATCTTCCTTATTCGTCTTGAGATGTCCCACCGTCAGACCTTTGAGGGTGATGTAGCTTTTTTGATCGATCGTGACAAGACCGCCATCTGCTTGATTTCCTTTAAGAGAAGCCCCGCTAATGACAGGTTTTTCTTTTCCGTAAGCTTGAAAGATAACGGGTGCTTTCTTTGTACCTGAATGGCGGACAATCAATTTCTCTTTGTATGTGCCGCCTCTCATGTAAATGGTTGCCCCGGCTTTCGCCATACTTGCCGCTTTTTTCAGCGTGCGAAAAGGTTTTTGCTTCGTTCCCGGGTTTTTGTCGTTTCCGTTTGGCGCCACGTAATAGGCTGTGCTTTGCTTAGCGCCAGCCTCCTCTGTCATCGCTTGACAGCCGAAGCTGATCACGGTCATGAATAAAATAAGTAAAATGCCTAGTATCGCTCGTTTCATCTTGTTGTTTGCTCCTTTCACTTCTCTTCTTCCTTTATCGGTTAAAAAAAAGAGGATTAAAATATGAGAATGCCCCTTGCAATGTACTAGTCAAAAGGTGTATGGTTGAAAGAATATCTTACAGGAAAATCATCCGCTTTTAAATTGTCAGATTAATCAGTTAATAATGCATTTGGATTTTATTTCTTTATTAAAAAGGGGTGACATGAGGCAGACTGATGGCAGAGAGAAGGAAAGCGCTTTAACAGATTTTTCTTATCTGAATTCCAGAAAAGCTATTGCTTATATTTTGTGAAGGTATAGAATAGAATCATAATTATTTCATATTATTAGAATTTTCAAATAATCAAACAGCAAGGAGATTTACGATGCCAAAACAACCCATCCGCGTTGAACTTAGTTCAACAAAAAAACCAAAACCTCAATCTGATCAACTTGAATTCGGAAAAATCTTCACAGATCACATGTTTGTGATGGATTATTCCATTGATCAAGGCTGGTACGATCCCAGAATTATACCTTATCAGGCCATTCCAATGGACCCAGCTTCGATGGTCTACCATTATGGGCAATCTGTTTTTGAAGGCTTAAAAGCTTATGTTTCTGAGGATCAGAAAATTCTCTTATTCCGTCCGGAAAAGAACATGGAACGCTTAAACAGATCCAATGACCGCCTGTGTATCCCGCAAATTGATACAGAAACGGTTTTAGAGGGCTTAAATGAACTCATTCGCATTGATAAGGATTGGGTACCTGATGCAGAGGGCACTTCCTTGTATATCCGTCCATTCATTATTTCCACTGAGCCGTATTTAGGCGTTGCGCCGTCAAGCACGTATAAGCTGCTGATTATCTTATCTCCAGTGGGATCTTACTATAAAGAAGGCATCCACCCGGTCAAAATTGCAGTTGAAAACGAATTTGTCCGTGCCGTTAAGGGCGGGACAGGAAATGCCAAAACAGCTGGAAACTACGCCTCAAGCCTCAAGGCACAGCAAGTCGCTGAAACCAAAGGCTTTTCACAGGTTCTTTGGCTTGATGGAGTCGAGAAAAAGTACATTGAAGAAGTCGGGAGTATGAATATCTTCTTTAAAATCAAAGGAGAAATCGTGACGCCTGAATTGAACGGCAGCATTTTAGAAGGCATCACCCGTAACTCTGTACTTGAGCTGTTAAAACATTGGGGTATTCCAGTGACAGAGCGTAAAATTTCGATTGATGAGTTAATTGAAGCACATCAATCAGGTGAGCTTGAAGAAATCTTTGGAACTGGAACGGCGGCCGTCATCTCTCCTGTCGGGGAATTAATTTATCACGATCAGCCATATGTAATTCAAGATGGTCAAACAGGTGAAGTATCGAAGAAATTGTACGAAGCCATTACTGGTATTCAAAAAGGAACACAGCCAGATATCTTCGGCTGGACAGTAGAAGTCGACTCGGTCGTCAAACAGACTTAAGCATGTAAAAGAACCTTTCAGTCATGAAGGGTTCTTTTTTTGTTTATTTACCCCTCCAATATACCTTATAATGGTAATCATACGTATAAGGAGTGATGGTATGTTTTTTACTTATCTACTAGCGTTCTTTGGTATTTGTATCGGATCGATGATCATAGCTACAGGTTTCGACGATTCACCGTTCCTCACCCGGTTTCTATTTAAGTTTCTCGGAATTTCTATCTTTGTTCTTTCTATTACTTTTGTGAAGGTTAGACGAAGGAGGTTACGCAACAAAAAGGCGAAATAGACTCAGATGTCCAGTCAGCCTTCCATCAAATTGTGCACCAAAACAAGACCGATACCCCCACAATCGCCCCTGCATATATCCACTGTTTCCTTTTTATGCTCCGCTTTCTTTCGATCAGTAAAAAGATCTCTGGTAAAAAGACGATGATGATTTCTAGGATAAAGACAAGGTGATAAACAAGCGGCATGGGCTGGAAATCAAAGTCTCTTTCATCTCCACCAATCGTTGCGAAATACATCAACAGGTTGGTCACTGGAATGGTAAAACAAACGAGCAGGCGGAGAACATAAATCCACACATACTGTCTATGACGAATAAGACCAATAAATGAAGCAATGATGCCATACAAAAACAAGACCACTGTGCCGTAACTCATCAGTGGTTGAACGATAAAGCCGTAAAGCATTAAACCAATTGCAACCATATTCAAACCGTCCTTTCTTTGAAGCCATACATGCTGTTTTTTCTATCATACACTTCTTTCTTGAATTCCCATATGGGGCAATGATAAAAAACGACCCCATAAAGGGGCCACTTTGTTTTACGCTTTGACTGATTTGAAGAATTGCGGTAAATATTCACGATGCGCTTCGAGCATTTCATCTAAAATTTGCTTTGCAATTTCATCAGATGGGACAAGCGGATTAATCGTCATCGCCACAAGAGCCGTCTCGTAATCTCCTGTTACAGCCGCTTCTGCTGCCACACGCTCGAATGATTTGATTTGTTGAACGAGCCCTCTCACAGCTACAGGCAGATCGCCCGTCGCAATTGGTTTTGGTCCGTCCTTCGTAATGATACAGTTCACTTCAACCGCTGATTCAGCCGGAATGCTGGCAATCGCCCCTCTGTTCACTGTATTGACAGGTTGGATGTCATGCTTATCATTATAGATGGAGCTGATTAAGTTACATGCCGCATCACTGTAATATGCCCCGCCTCTTTTTTCGAGCTGCGGTGGTTTAATCGATAAATCAGGATTTTTATAGAGCTCAAATAATTCTTGCTCAACCTGCTGTACAACCTCTGCTCTTGTTCCTTTTTCTTGGGCTGCTTTTTGCTCTTCTTCCAGCATATCTTTTGTTTTATAGTAATAGCGATGATACGGACATGGGATCACCCCTAAGCCTTTTACAAAAGAAGGTTCCCAGTTTTTCGCTTCAATGTTCTTCATAGACCACTGACTATTCGGATTTCCCAATTCATCGAGCACTTGATCCTTGATGCTGACCCCGTCTAAATACACGTCTAACCCATAGACCATGTGATTGAGGCCCGCAAACTGTACCTCGATCCGCTCAACATCTACATCAAGCGCCTTGGCAATCCCCATTTTCATCCCAATGGGTACATTGCATAGACCGACTACTTTTTTTAGATTCGTGTAGCGCAGCACAGCTTCTGTGACCATGCCCGCCGGATTTGTAAAGTTCACAAGCCATGCATCTGGACAAAGTTCTTCCATATCCTTCACGATATCTAGAATGACTGGGATGGTTCGAAGTCCTTTAAATAAACCGCCTGGTCCGTTCGTTTCCTGACCGATGACGCCGTATTTGAGCGGGATTCTCTCATCTTTTGCCCGTGCTTCCAGCAGTCCTACACGAAATTGTGTCGTCACGAAATCTGCGTCCTTCAGGGCTTCCCGGCGGTCAAGCGTCAGGTGTACCTCAATCGGCAGACCCGCTTTTTCAACCATGCGTTTCGCGAGAGCGCCCACGATGTTTAACTTTTCCTGACCCGCTTCAATATCCACTAGCCATAATTCCTTTACAGGCAATTCATGATATCGTTTGATAAACCCTTCGACAAGCTCAGGCGTATAGCTCGATCCCCCGCCTATTGTGACAATTTTGATTCCATCTTTCATGAATTGACACCTCCGAGTTGCTTCATTTTTTCATGGAGCTCGATGATTTCCGCCGCGAGTTCCTTGACGGTCATTGCGTTCATGAGATGATCCTGTGCATGGATCATTAAGAGACTGATGTCGGTCTTTTCTCCTCTAATTTCTCCTTGGATCAGCTCTGTTTGTGCGTGATGCGCCTCATTTAACGCGTCTTGTGCTTCCTGCAATTTTTGCTTCGCCTCATCAAAATTTCCTTGCTTTGCACATGTAATGGCCTCCATCGCGGAGCTTCTGCCATTCCCGCCGTGTAAGATGAGTTGAAACACAATTTGTTCCATTTCCATCGGCCGCATCCCCCTTGTTTCCTCTATTACATGCTGACGACATTTTCATCAGTTGATGCTTTTGTTTCTAGCTCACTTTCTTCTTTTAATTTCTGCTTATCCCACATTCTAAAGAATGGGTAGTATAAAGCGAATGACAACGCCAGGTTAATCAGCTGCATGACAGCACCAGAGATTTTGCCTCCTGTGGCGAGATAGCCTGAAATGATGGGCGGCATGGTCCATGGGACAGCAATCCCCGCCGGTTTTGCTACAAGTCCTGTGCTCATTCCGATATATGTGGTGATGATCATCATGATTGGCGTAAGGATAAACGGAATGAGAAGCATTGGGTTCATGACAATCGGCATTCCAAAAATGATCGGTTCGTTGATGTTAAAGATGGCTGGCCCAATGGCAAGTCGGCCAAGCTGTTTCATTTGTTTACTTCTGGCACGTAAGATCATCGTCAGCACTAAAGCAAGCGTTGCACCGCTTCCGCCGACATTGATGAAGATTTCAAAGAACTGCGCTGTGAAGATATTTGGCAGCACTTCTCCTGCTTGGAATGCGAGACGGTTCTCATCCATCGCACCGAGCCAAATTGGGCCCATGACGCCGCCGACAATGGTTGCTCCGTGAATACCACATGCCCAGAGGAGCATTTGCACACCAATGGCGACAATACTTCCGCCTAAGCTTCCACCAAGAATGGAAAGCGGTGTGCCAATTAAGACCGTGATGATATTATGAATACTCTCAAATGGTGTCATCTCAATCACAAGTCTAACGACCCAGATCAGCGTGATGACCACAAAACCTGGAATAAGTGCGATAAACGATTTACTCACTGCTGGCGGTACACCATCAGGCATCCTAATGACGATATTCCGCTGGACAATGAATCGGTAAATTTCAGTTGAAAGCATGGCAATAATCATGGCAACGAATAACCCTTTACTGCCCATCAATGTGACTGGAATTCCCCCACCTACTAGGATGGCTTCTGTTGAGCCTTCAGGTGTGAAAGGAACTTGATATGGTGTCGCCAAAAGGAAAGCTGCAACAGCGATCGCACCAGATGATAGGGCATCCACTGCATACTTTTCAGCAAGCCTGTAGGCAATCCCGAAGGTGGCAACAAGTGCCATAATGTCAAAGGTTGCATTAACAGGATAGGATAGTTTCGTGGCCCATTCAGCTCCAAAGATACTTGCCATAAAATCGCTGTATCCTGGGATCGGAAGGTTGGCTAAAATGAGAAACAGTGAACCGACAATAATGAGAGGCATGGTTAAAACAATTCCGTCACGCAATGCTTGTAAATGTCTTTGAGCGGCAATCTTCCCTGCAAACGGCATGACCTTCTCTTCTAGAAATCGGTTGAATCCATTCATCCCTTCCGCCCCCTTTATCCGTTCACTAACTGTTCAGCAGATTTTAAAACCTCAGCCCCATTACATACGCCATAATGCACGGTATTAATGACGTCGACTGGAATTCCTTTTTCTTCTCCGAGCTTTTTCATTTGTGGTAATAAATATCGAACCTGTGGTCCTAATAAAAGCACATCGGCTTGATCAATATGACTTTTTGCTGAATCTCCTGATACTGCCCAAATACGATAGTCTTTTCCTTGTTCTTGTGCGCTTTTCTCCATTTTTGTGACTAGTAAGCTTGTTGACATACCTGCTGCACAAACCAATAAGATGTTCATGTGTAAACGCCCCCTTTTGAAAGTGTGAAGCTTTTCTTTACACATTCATCATATTATGAAACCGCTTTCATAAACACCTATACTTTTTCCTTTAGGAAGCGGAAAAAGTTAAGATCACACTGTTAGTTCTTGTACGAAGGGACCTTTTTATACATGATATCCAGCATGTCTTCAAATGTATCACAGGCGATGAGATGCTGAATGAATTTCACATTATGCACAAGCTCGCCCAGCAGACGGTACATCCCTTTTAAATCTTTGGCATTCTCTTTTTCGACACAAAGCAAGCAGACAAATTGAACTTTTTTCTCTCCCCATATGATCGGTTTTTCTAATGTACATATCGCCCAAAACGTCTCTTCTGTCAGCGGCGTCATAGGGTGCGGAATGGCTGTATAATGCCCGAAGGATGTCGGTGCAGCCTCTTCTCTTTCCATCACAGAAGGTGTAAGCTCTGCTGGTGCTAACCCCATATCGATGATTTTTTCCGTGAGAAAGGTGATGACCTCTTCCTTTGTTTGAAAGGCGCATTTTGTAAAGACCAATTCCTTTTTCATATATTGAGAGGCCAATGTCACCCTTGTTTCACTCGTCAGGGCTTCTTCAATTTTTAAAAAGTCGCCGCCTCCCAAAATGGTGTTTACTTGTATGACTGGAATCGGTAAATCCATCTGAATCGGGACCGTTGTAATAATCAAATCCAGGGCATGTAAAGACACATGCGGAAGCGAATAAAGCTCTGCTGTTCCTAAAATGGTCAGTTTTGACCCAAATTGTGACCGCAAACGATCCTGAAGCAGCCTTGCACTCCCTGCACCAGATGCACAGACAATGAGACATCGCTTCGGCGGAATCTCCATTTTCCTCCTCTCTAAAGCCGCACCAAAATGAAGCGCCATATATCCGATTTCATTCTCATGAATACTCAGTCCCTCCTCTTCTTCTAGGACCCTGCTGGCGATAATACCTGCTTCAAAAGCAAGTGGATACCCCGCCTTTATTTCATCAAGCATCGGATTTCTTAAGTTCATTCCATATTTACACCGGGTCATGGCTGGCTTTAAGTGCAGACTCAGTCCAATCATTAATTCCGCATCGCCGGCTAAATCAAGCTGCAGTTTTTGATCAATGGCTTGGAGCATAAGCTGAACAAGACGGCTCGTGTCATCATCCACAATTTGTTTTTGACCACTCGATGAAAAGGACTGTACCATTTTGGCTGTTCCTAATAAATGAATGGCGATATAGACGATCTCCTCTTGTGGAAAAGAGACGTCCAGCAGTCCTTCAAGGCGTTCCACCATTTTTTTAGCGACCTTATATTCCTTTGCCTGTGGTATCTCATTGATTTCCTCTGGCAAAACAGATACATAGTTTCCGTGTCTAATCCGTTTGCAGGCAATCGCAACATGAACGATTAAATTATTCATGCAAATGTCTGATAGATTCATTCTTTCTTCATTGATATAATCAATCATTGTTTTCTGAATCAATTCCAATTCATGTTTTGGCAAAATGGTGACTGCTGTGTTCAGCATCGTTTGGCAGGAACGGCGTTCATTGAATAAATATTCTGACATACAATAACGAATTTTCATCTCCGATCCTTTGATCCGGCAGCCTTTATTCGGCTTCGCTTCCAGCTTAAGATCAAAGGGCTCAAGCTTGCGTTTGACCCATTTCATATCGTTACTCATCGTCGATTTACTAATAAACAGCTGATCCTGTAAGTCTTCCAGTTTCACATAAGACTCTGCGAGAAGCAGCTTCTTTAAAATAAACCGAACGCGCTCCTCCGGCAGAACAGCCAGTGGCTCTTCCTGTTCGACCTCCTCTTTCATAAAACGGCGAAAGGCATTCTCATCGTTGATCAACAGCTCATAGCCAGCTCCTCGAACAGCTGATACAGCCGCTTGATAAGGAGCGAGACGGTCGTTCAGTTCCTTGATGTCTGTACGAATGGTGCGGCTTGTCACTTGTAAGCTGACAGAAAGCGCAGCGCTTGTGAGCGGGGTCTCCGCTGCCATGAGCTGACTTAAGATGTGCGCCAGTCTTTTACTCAGCATCAGATCGGCCTCCTTATGTAAGGGTGGAGAATCTGCCTTGTCTGGACAAGGTGTATACGCTTGCAGTTCTCTTCATTACTCATATTCTACTGAAAAGAAATAAAAATTGCCAACTCATTTATATGACAAACGCCCCTATTTATACAACAAACCATATCTAATGACCTATGAATCTTTTTGTAGGACTCTGGCAGAAACCATAAAAAAAGGCGCTACACCTCCGTGTAATCTCCTTTTTTATGAAGGGATCAGCTGGGTAAAGACAACCAGTCTCTTTTCATGAGTCCCTGCTGCATGATCAAATGTCCCTGTACACGTAATGAAATTGAGATTCCGTGTAAAAGCGTACCCGAAAAACGCATTCGGCTTTTCTTCACGCGGATAGCTTTGCACTTTGATCACTTCAAAAGTTCGCTTTTTTCCTGACGAGGACGTCACGATTACCTTGTTTCCCTTTTTTAGCTCCTTTAATCGATAAAAAACAGAAGGTCCCCATTTATTATCAACATGGCCATTCATGACGGCATTTCCTTTATCTCCTGGCTTTGGACCATCTTTAAACCAAGCTGTGTTGTCCGTATTTTTGGGACGCCCATACTGCCATCCTTTGATAAAGTTGTTTTCTCCACTTTTGCTTTGACATCAATCGCCGGAATCGCAATTTCAGCCGGGACAATACCAGACGGTTCGTCTTTTAACATGTCTTGTGAATGAGACTGTTTTGCGGCTTGGTTTGTTGTCATTTTTTCAGGAGATGAGGTTGTTTTAGAGGATGACGAATCAACCATAGATTGTGATGCGCAGCCCGTGATGATGAGAAGCATCAGAAGACCAAACAACCACCTTTTCAAGTCAGTCTGCCTCCTTTTAAAGAAAGGAACGGCACGATTGTGCACGTTCCCCTTTCCTTTTTATACGAGCTTAATTTGATGTCTTACAGCGAGTAAGGAAGAACGCACCCGCTGCACCGCCAGCTAGGATCAAACTTGCGATCATTCCCGCAAATGCTTCATATGACATACCTAAAGGACCGGCTGTGCCTCCCATACCTGTTTTCGGCATTTCATTAGGCATGTTGGATTTGAACAGTTCAGGATGCTGATCAACAATCGCTGCTGCGACATCTTGACCGACCATGAACATATGACCGTACGCTTCTCTCACTGTTGGATAAAGCTGATCATATTCGCCATTATGGTAAGACGTATATGTTTTGATCAGCTCATCAATATGCATTTTCAAGCCAGCTTCTAAATCCGCCGCCTTCAAACGTCCATCTGTCGCTTGATCTAGAAATTTCGCTTGCTTCATCCGATACGCATCTAAGTTTTTCACAGCTTTTTCTTTCGCTTCTTTGTCTCCTGATGCATCCGCTTTGACATAATCAACTAAGTAACCGATATGGCTTGACCAAATGGCTTTAAATTGTTTCCCTGCATCCTTGCCATAAACAGAGGCAATCGCATCAGATAAATCATTCGTGTTTTCGTTCAAAGCTGCGGCTGCTTGATCAAAGTCCTTGCTGCCATCATTTCCTTTTTGCATGGCAACGACTGCAAGTGCCAAATGCTCTGAGAACAAGTAGTTTAAATCTTCACGAAGATCTGCAGCTGGTGTATCGACTGATTTATGATCAAATTTCCCAGGAAATTGATCTGTGATCGCCCACGATACGCCTTTGCCTACTTCAAACATATGATGAATGGACTTTCTAACGGTTTCATAGGTCGTATCAAAATCCTTTTCTGTGTAGCTGTCAAACGCTTTTAGCAGTTCATTCACATGCATCTTCAAGCCTTCTTCAAGTTCACTTGCTTTCAATCTCCCGTCTGTTGCTTGATCGAGCATATCGGCTTGTTTCATACGATATTGGTCAAGCTGCTTGACTGCTTTCTTTTTACCTGCTTCATCTTTCTTTGCCGTTGCTTGTACATAATCAACAAAGTAGCCGATATGGCTTGACCAAATGGCTTTGAATTGTTTCCCTGCTTTTTTTCCGTACACAGAGGCGATGGCATCTGATAAGTCATTCGTGTTGTCATTTAACGCTGCCGCTGCTTGATCAAAATCTTTACTGCCGTCAATTCCCTTTTGCATCGTGATCACTGCTAAATAAGCATGCTCCGAAAACAGCTGGTCTAGTGCTGCTCGAAGATCGGTTGCTTTGTTTGACACTTCTTGTGACGAAGACGTCTTCTTTTCCTCTCCATGCATATGTCCTTCGCGTGCACTTGCGATATGAGCTGCCGGAAATATAGTAATGCTGCGCTAAGCGGGATAGTTAAAATCGCTTTTTTCATGTTCATCTGTTATTGCCTCCTCTTTCCGTTTGTTATGTACTTAACGGAGAGAAGCATGAAATGGATCATTCAAATCTATTATTTTTTCGTTCAGGGCTCAATCGGTAATGCTTGCATAAAAAAAGCCGGATTATCCGGCTGATACGTTACGACGTTTAGATGCTTTTCGCTCTTTATATATTTTCCTCACCACTGGATAAATCACTGGTGCCCATTTGACAATTTGTTTCAGCCATTTTTTCATTTCTCCCGCGCCTCCTTATTGTCATTCTTACAAGGACGATTCCCCATCTTGTCATGAAATAAACAGGTGCGGGAGAGCAGGAGTTAAATCACGCCTTGTGCGATCATCGCATCTGCCACTTTGCGAAATCCTGCAATATTTGCTCCTACGATTAAGTTTCCAGAGTGTCCATATTCGTCTGCTGTCTCTGTACACTGACGATAAATCGTCTGCATCATTTGTTTCAGCTGATCATCTACTTCTTCAAATGTCCAAGACATTCTTGCACTATTTTGTGCCATTTCCAGTGCTGAGACACCTACCCCGCCAGCATTCGCCGCTTTTGCCGGCGCAAATAGAATATCATTCTGTTCAAAAACTTTGACTGCCTTTAGAGTAGAAGGCATATTCGCTCCTTCTCCTACCGCAATGACACCATTTTCCACGAGCTGCTGCGCTTGCATCTCAGATATTTCATTTTGCGTTGCACATGGAAGCGCAATATCACAAGGAACAGACCAAATTTGTTCACAATCTTCAATCAATTCGGCATGCGGGTGAATGTCTATGTATGCCCCAATCCGTTGATTGCTCACTTCCTTTAGCTGCTTCACAGTCTCAAGTGAAATGCCTTGAGGATCATAAATCGCTCCGCTTGAATCACTGCAAGCAACGACCTTACCGCCTAGCTCCATGACCTTTTCCATCGCATAAATAGACACATTTCCTGATCCAGACACAACAACTGAATGCCCTTCAAATTGCAGTCCATGCGCTTTTAACATTTCTTCCATAAAGTACACCAGTCCATAGCCTGTCGCTTCTTTTCTCGCTAAGCTGCCTCCAAATCCAGGACTTTTCCCTGTGAGCACACCCGCCTCATAAGCACCGCGCATTTTCTTGTACTGTCCGAACATATAGCCAATTTCGCGTGCCCCTACGCCAATATCACCTGCTGGTACATCTTGATCAGGTCCAATATATCGGCTGAGTTCACTCATAAAGCTTTGGACGAAACGCATGATTTCTCCATCAGATTTCCCTTTAGGGTCAAAATCTGATCCACCTTTTCCCCCGCCGATCGGCATACCAGTCAGTGCGTTTTTAAAGATTTGTTCAAATCCTAAAAACTTAATAATGCTTGCATTGACAGATGGGTGGAATCGAATGCCTCCTTTATAAGGACCGATTGCACTATTGAATTGAACCCTGAAACCCCGATTGACTTGTACTTTCCCCTCATCATCTACCCAAGGTACACGAAATACCACAAGCCGCTCAGGCTCAATGAGTCGTTCTAAAATGCCCTGTTTTTCATACTCTGGGTGTTTTGCAAAAACAGGAACGAGTGATTCTAGAATTTCTTTTACGGCTTGCTGAAATTCCTCCTCACCAGGATTTCGTTTTTCCACCTCCTCTAACACACGGTCGATGTAGCTTTGTGCTGTTTGTGCTGCTCGATCTAAGGTCAACATGTCTCATCTGCCTCCTTGTAGATATCTTCACACATTTATCTGTTAGATTTTCTAACGCATATTGAGATTAATTTAACACCATTTGTAAAATCTGATCAATACTGATAACAGATGAAAATGATGCCGATTTGAGATGGATCAAGCAGCCGCAGCAATCGTTTTTAGAAAGTATCTCTTGCAGAATGACTATTGTGCTAGAAATGATGATTTAGACGTTATATATCCCGCACTCTTTGACAAATAGATGAATCATGAATGATTTCTAGTTGATCTTCAACCCGAAAAAAAGGCCTAAAGTTTTATAGGCCGTCCGCTCAATCTTTTCGGATCTTCTCATCTTTCTTTCGATCAGGGTACACGACACAAAGCCAATATAAAATAGAAGACGATGGGAAATTAATTAAACCGACAATGCCCCAAAACCACTTATAGCGCCCTCTTTTCTTTGCATCCATAAATAAAAGAAGCCCCTGCGCAAACAATAACGGCAATGCGCACAATAAGATGATCATCTCCGTCTGACTCATAAGGAAGACCCTCCTTTAATGTGTTGATATTCCTTGATGCCGACAACGACGCAGAGCGGCACACTCACTACTTGAAGAAGAATGAAGATGATAGGCAAATGGGTGATGGCAGCGACAAATAGTGCCAGAATGGTCAGACTGATGAGAACGTACGCCAGTACTTCTTGTTTAAAACGCCTTTTCTCTTGTTCCTTTGCCTGCTTCAGCATCATCATGACAGCCTGCTCACTTGGCTCTTTCACTTCAATTTGTTCATCTAGCTGCTGTAACTCTTCCTTTAAACGTTCGGTGAACTGATCTTCCTTCATTGAGACCACTCCTTTCGAATTTTCTTTAATCCATGATGAACCCTCGACTTCACAGTGCCTTCTCTCATACCGAGCATTGAAGCAATCTCTGGATAAGTAAAGCCATAATAATAGTGCAAAATAATCGGTGCTCTCTCCTGTGCCTTCAATTCGTTTAGAGCATCCCACATCTCATGCCATGTGTGGCCCTTTTGCTGAATGTCCCATTTGAAGCGGCGTATGGTCTCTTGATTCGCCTTCCCTTCTCTTAATTGTTCACGTTTTCTTTTCTTCTGGTGATCTAAAAATTGTCTAGATGCAATGGAAATGAGCCATGTTGAAAATAAGGAATCTCCTCTAAATGAAGAAAGTTTCATGTACGCTTTCAGCATCGTTTCTTGCATGATTTCTTCTGCCAGCTCTTGTTGAAGGGTGAGCTTCATTATATAACGGTAAAGAAAGGAATAATGATGACGATAAAGGGCTGTAAATGCAGCATCATCTCCCTGTTTTGCCCGCTGAATCAATAATGTCTCTTCTGTCTGCTCCAAACACACCCCTCCTTCCTTTTCTTCTCTTATTCATGTGACGACACGGATGACGACATCGTTCAAAATAGACTTAATTTTTTTAACTTGGCTCCTTTTCTCCCTGTTGATCCAGTATTTGATTCATTTTATATCCAATTTTTTCTTATGTAATGATTATGACATTCTTTCGTCCCTAACAAAATGGTGCGTTCGTAATCATCTTGATTTTCTATCAAGCGAATAGCCTCTCCCTCATAATCACTAGGTCATCCCAATACCTATCGTCAATGATCCTTGTCTCATTTAGATGAAAATAAAATAATCATGGCCTTAGTTTCCTAGAAAATCATGGAATACACAGCGCCAATTCTTAGCCGATGATACCTTTTTGCGTGCTATGCTCTTCCTACATTCCGAAAAAGGCGATACTGGCGAAGAAAGGGGGGGCAGTTGAATTGCAGCTTATTTTTGGAAACGTTTACATTAAAACAAAATAGAATGGAGATGTTGACTTTGAAGAAAAAAGTTCCAATGTTAGCTGGTGTGTTAGCGGTTGGTCTCGTGACTTCATTATTTGCACCTAATGGGGAGGCAAAAGCGGCAGCCAAGTATCCAGAAAGCCCTTCTATTATGGCCAATTTTAATCAACAAGGATTCTCCACATTAAATGGCGGTACAACAGGCGGTGAAGGCGGTAAAACCGTCACAGTCAAAACTGGAAATGAACTATTGGCTGCCCTCAAAAGTAAAGGAACAAACGAAAAATTAAAAATTGTTGTCGACGGGACGATTAACCCTTCTAATACATCTGCCAATAAAATCGATGTGAAAGATACAAACAATGTCTCGATCGTCGGCAAAGGCACGAAAGGTGAATTTAATGGAATTGGTATCAAAGTATGGCGTTCCAATAACGTCATTATCCGCAACCTGAGAATCCATCACAGTAACATCGGTGACAAGGATGCCATCGGAATCGAAGGCGCTTCTAAAAACGTATGGGTCGATCATAATGAGCTGTACAACACATTAAACTCTGGGAAAGATGATTATGATGGATTATTTGATGTGAAAAAAGACTCCGACTATATTACCTTCTCATGGAACTATGTACATGACAGCTGGAAAACGATGCTCATGGGCAGCTCTGATAACGACAACTACAACCGAAAAATTACGTTCCATAACAACCGTTTTGAAAACCTGAATTCTCGTGTACCGTCTATGCGCTACGGGGAAGGTCATGTGTATAACAACTACTATAAAGGCATTCATACCACAGCGATCAACTCTCGTATGGGCGCGAAGATGAGAATTGAGCACAACGTATTTGAAAATACAAATAATGCGATCGGCAGCTGGGACAGCCGTCAAGTCGGTACATGGCATGTCATCAACAACTCATTTATTAACAGCACAGGCAGTCTGCCAACGTCTTCAACAGGTACGTACAACCCTCCTTATCACTACTCTTTGCTTAACGTGAACAATGTCAAATCAGAAGTGGTATCAAATGCTGGTGTTGGAAAGGTAAACCCTTAAAACCACAAAACGTTCGGGCAGAGATCTCTGTCCGAACGTTCTTGTTATTTCGTTTATTTATATTGTAGAAAATGGACGATCCATCTCATACAATTTTTGATAGCGCAGGTTTTCTCTCAGTAAATCCTGATGCTCCCCCTGCATCTCAATTTGTCCATCTTCAATAAACATAATGCGGTCACATGCCTCACAGCCAGTGAGATGATGGGTAATCCAAATGACCGTTTTTCCTTTTAACACACGAAAGATGGTTTCAAGCAGCTCACGCTCTGTGCGCGGATCAAGTCCGACGGTGGGCTCATCTAATACAACAATCGGGGTGTTTTGCAGCAAAATCCGGGCTAATGCCATCCGTTGTCTTTCTCCACCTGAGAAACGAACCCCTGTCTCCTGCACACCGGTGTGATAACCTTCTGGCAAGGATTCGATGGTATCGTGCAGCTGCACTTGCCTCGCTGCTTCTTTTACTTGCTCTTCTGTCGCATCTGGAGAGCCTAAGCGAATATTGTTTAAAACAGAGGTATCGAATAAATACGGCTGTTGATTGAGCACTGACACATAGGTGGACACGGTTTCTCGAATGCTTTCTACCGGTTTCCCCTGGATACTGACAGCTCCTTGATTTGGCACGACAGCTCCTTCTAACAATTTCAAAATAGTCGATTTTCCTGCACCACTTTTTCCTAAGAGAGCAAGTGATTCACCTTGCTTCAGTGAAAATGAGAGATGCTTTAGCACGTGTTGGTGCGAATCATACCCAAAGGACACTTGATCAAAACAGACAGCTTGATCGTGAGAAATGGTTGACTGATCCACTGTCTTGCGCTCAGATTCTCCTTCATACGAAAGCTTTTCATAATGATTTAATCTGCTGACAGCATGCTGATAGACGGGAATATCACCTGCTGCATCTGAGAGTGGAAGAAAGGCTTCTGTTAACGGAAATAGCACAAGCACAAAGGCTGCAATCAGTGTGTGTGACATCGAGCCTGACTGAACGACCGAACCGCTCCAATACACGACAAGCACGACAGCTCCTCCAATCATAAGCTGGGCAAAAAACTGGCGCAGACGGATAAACCGGTGCTTGGCTGCTTCAAGCGCTAACAGTTTCGCTTCTTTCTGTTCATATTCATCAACAAAATCTTTCTG
Source organism: Bacillus sp. NMTD17 (assembly GCF_002998735.1). Taxonomy (NCBI): domain Bacteria; kingdom Bacillati; phylum Bacillota; class Bacilli; order Caryophanales; family Bacillaceae; genus Bacillus; species Bacillus sp. NMTD17. Next base: position 226,379 of record NZ_PVRH01000001.1, on the reverse strand, counting down.
CCTGCCGCTAAACAGCCAGTCACTAACGCCCATGACTGCATCTGTTAAATGGCTGTACAGTTCATTTCTGCCTTTTTTCATTTGAATTTGTCTCGCCCGGTTCACTAGCACTGTGACGTATGGGAAAACAAATACGAGAAGTGCCATATAAAGCAGCATCAGTCCAGCAAAAGGCCACGAGAATAGACCAAGTGCCCCAATGGATGCGGCATATAAAAGCAGCGCCCCGATGGATGGAAAGATGGTTTTTAAATAGGCGTCCTGCAGTCTCTCGACATCATCTGACAGGAGCCCAAGCATTTCACCTGTACCCAGCTTTGTCTGTTTCGCACTTCGTTCAGCCATGTCATACAGACGGACACGCATTTTTTCAATCATGGTCAAAATGAGCTGGTGGCTCGCCAGTCTTTCTGCATAGCGGGCAGCTGAGCGTGAAATACCAAAGGTCCGTACAGCTACAATTGGGACGTAGACCATGAGTATATTCTCAGGTCTTGTGGCAGCTTTTGAAATGAGAAATCCTGACGTAAACATCAGCATAGAAGCAGAGAATACTGCAATTGCCCCTAGAAACAAAACCAGCGCAAACAGCTTTTGATTCTCCTTGATATAAGGTATAAACCAGCCTTTACTGACCATGTGTGACCGCCCCCATTTGCTCCTGTACCAATTGATAATACACGCCTTTTCTTTGCATCAATGATTCATGTGTACCCATTTCTGCAATTGTTCCATGATCCATGACAATGATCTCATCCATGTCTGGCATCCAATGGAGCCTATGTGTCGCTAAGAACACAAGTTTATCTTCAAACAGCGGAAGCATTGTTTTCTTCAATTCATACTCTGTCTCAATATCGAGATGCGCCGTTGGTTCATCTAACAGCATAATTGAACGCTGGCCCAGCACCGTTCGCGCAAGCGCGATTCTTTGTGCCTGTCCGCCGCTCAGTCCTCTTCCCTGTTCTCCAATGACCTCATCGAGACCATTTGGCAGCTGCGCTACGAGCTGAGATAATCCAGCTTCACAGACAGCTCTTTCCACTTCTTCATCTGTGGCATGCGGTTCATAAAAACGAATGTTTTCTCTCAATGTCATGTGAAATAAATAAGGGTGCTGCGGCATATAGACGACTTCCTTTTGCCATTCCTTCATCTGTAAATGAACAAGCGGCTGGCCGTTTAACGTGATTTGACCTGAGGTCGGTTCAACAAAGCCGCCGAGCACATCGGTTAACGTCGATTTCCCTGAACCACTGGCACCAATGATTCCGATTTTTTTCTTCCCTTTGACAGTGAGGTCTACATCCTGAATCGAATAAGGGGCATGTTCATCATGCTGGACACTAACATCTTGCAGCGTGAGCACAACTTGTTCACCCCACTTGTCTAGCTGCACGGATTGTGTCTCCTGCGCGCGGAAGCCCTTTTCTTCTAAAATGACCTGCATCGCCTCATTCGCTTCTTTTCCATTTAGCGTCGCATGATAATCATTTCCCACTTCACGTACTGGCAGGAAATATTCCGGTGCCAGCATGAGCGCGGTCAGAGCCGGCAATAACAGAAGCTCTCCTTCAATTAATCGCAAGCCAAGAAAGACAGCGACAGTTGCAATCGACAGCATGGAAAAGAAATCAAGCGCAAATGATGAAAGAAATGCAACCTTCAGCGTGCTCATGGTCACCTTTCGATATCGCTTTGACACTTCCCCGATATTGCGGGAATGTTTTTTGCTAATGCCTAAGTAACGAAGCGTTTCAAGGCCGCGGAGAGAATCAGTAAAATGATTGGATAATTTCTCATACGATCTCCATTGTTTGGCCGCTTTACGCTGAGCGACAAGGCCTAGCAAAATCATAAAAATAATTAAAATCGGCAGCGTCACGATTAAAATGACAGCAGATGTTTCGTCTAACGTCCAAACATAGATGAGGACCATTGCCGGTATCACTGCCATGTTCACCATTTTCGGTAAAAATAGCTGTAAATACTGACGATATTGAGCAATCCCCTCCATCGCTAATGTGACAAGCTTTCCTGTACCTTTTTTCTTTGTAAAAGCTGGACCTAAACGAAAGAGTTGGTCTAACAGCTGTTTTCTGACGTCTGCTCCAATTCGGGAAGAGTAGGTAAACATGACCTTCTCCCGAATCAAGGTGAGACCGTGCCGCACCAGAAAGGCAGCAAGAAACAGCAGGACATAAGGCGTTGCCTGCGAAAGGCTTTTCCCGTCAAACAGCGTAGTAATGGCATGTGCCAGCCACTGTGCTTGGAAAATAATACTTGCTCCTTGGATGAGTGACACAATACCCAAAAGGGCAAGAAGCCCCCTTATTCCTTTTAATTGAAGCAAACGTTTGTCCATTAGTAGGTCATTGGCTCCTTACCGCTTACACGTTTACGGAAGACGTAATAGCTCCAAATTTGATACCCAAGCACAAAGGGCAGCAAAGAAATGGCAACAATCGTCATCACCGTCAGTGAATATGATCCGGATGCAGCGTTTTGAATGGTAAGATCAAACGCATGGTTGATTGAACTAATCATGACGCGCGGGAACAATGCAGTGAAAAGCATCGTCACTGTCACCATGATGCCTGCACCTGTGAATAAGAATGTCCAGCCATCACGTTCTTTTCTTATAAAGAATAGAGCCGCGACGTAACAAACCACAATCAGGACAGTTAACGGAATGGTGATGATCGGGCGTACCGTATAAATGTCTGTTTCCATGATAGATACACCGACAAATAGGACAAGAACTGGCAGCGCAATAAGCAGGACACGCTTGCCAAGCTTTCTTGCACGATCTCTTAAATCACCCTCTGTACGTAGTGTGACGAAAATCAATCCGTGCAGAAGGCAAAGAACCGTCACAGCTAACCCGCCAATCACTGAATAAAGGTTCACAAAATCCGTAAAACCAGCATACATATTCATGTCTTGATCAATTGGCATCCCGCGTAAAATACTCGTGAATAGCACACCGAGTAAAAACGGCGGCAGCAGACTGCCAAAGAAGATGACCCAGTCCCATGCTTTGATCCAAGAGGCTTTCTCCACCTTCCCTCGGAATTCAAAGGCGACTCCGCGCCCAATGAGCGCTAAGAGGAGAACCGCAAATGGTATATAGTATCCACTGAACATCGTGGCATACCAGTGAGGGAATGCAGCGAAAATAGCGCCCCCAGCTGTAATCAGCCAGACCTCATTCGCATCCCAGAAAGGACCAATCGTATTAATTAAAATGCGGCGTTCGTGCGCATCCTTTCCAAGCAGCTGCATGGACATCCCAACACCAAAATCAAATCCCTCTAAGAAGAAAAATCCAACAAACAATACTGCGACAAGAATAAACCAAATCTCGTTAAGATATGCCATGATATGCGCCTCCATCAAATGGATCTGTAGACAGGTCCGTTTCATCCTTTTGATCTGTATCCTCTTCCGAATGTGCACCTTTTTTAATTTCTCGAATGAATAGGTAGGCAAGCAAGATGGCAAGAATCAGATAAATCGTCGTAAAGCTAATGACTGAGAATAACAGCATGCCATACGATACGTTTGGCGAAATCGATTGAGCCGTCGTCATCATACCAAAGACAGTCCACGGCTGACGCCCAATTTCAGTCATGATCCAGCCAGCTGAGTTCGCAATAAACGGGAACGCAATCATCCCTACCATGAAGCGTAAAAACCATTTGTTCGTTTCGAGTTTCTTTCTAAAGCTCAAGTACAAGCCAATCATACTGGCAAAAATCATCAGCATTCCGGCACCAACCATGATTCTAAAGCTCCAGAAGGTTGTTTTCACTGGCGGAATGTAGTCTCCAGGGCCAAACTTTGCTTCATATTCTTTTTGAAGTGTCAGCATGCCTGGCACATCTCCACTGAACTTCTGATAAGCCAAGTAACTTAAAGCAAACGGAATATTGATCTCCGCAGAGTTTTCTTTTTTATCTGTGTCAATATTGGCAAATAGTGTCCAAGCCGCTGGATCTCCACTATCCTTCCAAAGGGCTTCACTTGCTGCCATCTTCATCGGCTGTGATTTCATTAAGTGCTTCGCTTGATCATGTCCAGAGAACGCCACACCTAAGCCAGAAATTAAAGCGAGGACCATGGCAATCTGGAATGATTTTTTGAAAAAGGCGATTTCTTGTTTTTTGATCATTTTATAGGCACTAACTCCTGCAATAAAGAATGCACCTGTAGCCAGCGCACCAAACAGAACGTGCGGGAATTCAACCCAAAGCTGCGGGTTCGTTACAAGAGCGCCAAAATCATTCATTTCTGCGCGGCCATTTTTAATGACAAATCCAACTGGCTCTTGCATAAATGAGTTGGCGAGTAGAATCCAAAACGCCGAAAAGATCGTACCAAGAGAAACAAGCCAAATACACAATAAATGAATCTTCTTCGGCAGACGATCCCAGCCGAATATCCAAAGTCCAATAAATGTAGATTCAAGGAAAAAGGCGAGCAGTGCTTCAATGGCAAGCGGTGCACCAAACACATCACCGACAAACCTTGAATAATCTGACCAGTTCATCCCAAACTGGAATTCCTGCAAAATCCCTGTCACCACACCTACTGCAAAATTGAGTAAGAATAGATGACCCCAAAACTTCGCCATTTTTTTATAAATCTCTTTTTTCTTGACGACATAAAGGGTCTGCATCAAGGCGACGATAAACACCAAACCTATTGACATAGGAACAAAAATAAAATGAAATAATGTCGTTGAAGCAAATTGAAATCTTGCTAAAAACAGCTCACTCACAGCCTTACATCCTCCCTTACTTTCACATGCCGAATGATTCGAAACAACTATGCTCACCACTTCACAAAATATTCACTATTTGTTCAATGATTCACAAATAATAGCCTGTTTGAAATGGTTTACTCGGTGAAATTTTACTCTTGCTTTTCATTCGGTTAGTTATTTATACCTGTACTTTACACCCATGCGCTTCAAAAATAAAGTAAATTTTACCTAAAAATTGGATGGTATTGTGTCAGTTGTTTGAATACTTTGTCAAAGATATGTGACAGAAAGTAAAAAAACGCAAAAAAATAGCGCTGCACATGAACCGCAGCGCTATGTTTCTTTTTTAGGCTTTTTTCTGTAAAGCTGGTCTAGTGACTTGCACTTCGTAGTACGTAATTTTGTTTTTTAATAGTCCTTCAGGTTTCGCTTTCCCATGAGCATGCGCATCACCAAACGCCTGAGATTTTGTCCAGTTCACAAAGTCTTCTTTTCGATTCCAGCGGGTATGAATGGTCACTTCATCGTAATCGGTTGTCTGCTGCGTGACCCATACTTCCATGCCTAAAAATCCTTCCATGAATTCTACTTGTCCCTGCTTGTTAAAACGCTTGACGAGGTGGTCAGCACTGCCTTTTTCTACTCTTACCTGGTTGTTGACAATGATCATTTTCTGTTCATCTCCCTTTGGTTGTTGGATCGAAGCGATTGGGATAATGAGCGGATGCTCACCGTCTAAGTGAACCTCAGCCTGAATCCCAAAGACTTCTTTGAAAAAGTTTTCTGTTAATACTTCGTTTGGTGTCCCTATTTGATAAACCTGACCACCCTTCATCGCAATGAGGCGGTCACAATATTTTGCTGCCTGCTGCAGGTCGTGAAGAACCATTAAAATGGTGATTCCATGCGTCTTATTCAGCTGTTTGAGCAGCTCTAGTAAATCAAGCTGATGTGCAATATCTAGGTAAGTCGTCGGCTCATCCAGAATCAAAGTCTCTGTCTTCTGAGCGAGCGCCATCGCAATATACGCCTTTTGTCTTTCTCCGCCTGACAATGTATGCAGCATTCTGTTTTCATTGATGCGGCTATTGGTCACATCAAGCGCCCACTCAATCGCTTCTTGATCTGTCTTCGAGCTCTTTTTCCAGATCGAACGATGCGGACTGCGTCCAAGTGCGACCAGCTCCCGTACGGTCATAGATGGAATGGCTGTTCTCGTCTGCATGAGAACGGCGATTTCCTTTGCAATCTCCTGAGCTGTCATCTCTTTTTGCGGTATATCGTGAATGTATATCATGCCGCTTTCGATCGATGTAAGACGTGCGGCTGCTTTAATAAAAGTCGACTTCCCTGATCCATTTGGTCCAATAATTCCTGTCACACTTCCTTTAGGAACAGCTGCTGAAATAGACGACAGCCGAAAGCCTCCTTGACTGAGACTCACGTCATCCATAGCTATCACATTCAACTTAACCCCTCCCTTTCTTTTTTAATAAATAGAGGAAGAAAGGTGCACCGATGCAGGCAAGCAGGATACCGACAGGCAGTTCAACCGGTGTAAACCATACCCGTGCCGCTGTATCTGCAAAAACCACAAGTACGCCTCCGCCCAGCATTGAGATAGGCAGCAGGTACCGGTAGTCATCTCCAATTAAAAGACGGATAAAATGAGGAACGACCAGCCCGACAAATCCAATTAAGCCACTCACACTTACAGCTGCACCAGCTAAAAGCGCCGCCAGCGCAATTAAGAAAAACCGGGTGCGCTCTACTCTAAGGCCGAGTAACTGCGCCGATTCATCACCAAGCAAAAGAAGGTTTGCCGGCTTGATGGCAAAAAAACAAAGGCACAACCCAGCAAGCGCATATGGCGACACGAAGCTTAGATGATGCCAGCTCCGTCCATTTAATCCTCCGGATAAAAAAGGCAGAACAGCCTGCACACGCTCACTATAAAGCACCATAAACCCATTCATAACCGCCCCAAGGAGGGCATTGACTGCCACTCCCGCCAAAATCAATTTCAGCGGGGAAACCCCTTGATCAAATGACAGCATATACACCACGAGTGCCGCTAATAAAGCGCCAAGGAAAGCAGCAGCTGGCAGCAAATACGTAAATTGCGGAAACACAATCATGCTGAGCACAGCAGCCAATCCGCCGCCAGCAGTCACACCGATGATGCCAGGGTCAGCGAGTGGATTCCGGACGACTCCTTGTAAAATCGCCCCTGATGCTGCGAGACAGGCTCCGACAATAAAACCGATCAAAACACGCGGCAGGCGTAAATCCATCACAATTTTCTCATGAACAGGCTGGCCTGATCCCGTCAAAGCGGCGAGTAGGTCTTGCAGCGATAATTGAACGGAACCTAATGCAAGCCCTAAGCATGCGCCTACAACTAACGAGATGAATAGTCCGGGTATCAGCCATTTTCGTCTCGACTGTCTTTTTTGAAAATCTAATTCTGTATTCATTTTCATGATGACAATCGCTTCAATCTTTTCTCTAGCTCATCAATCGCTCTCATCACTTCCGCGCCTGGGTTCGTCCCAAATAGATCACTCGGCAGAATCTCGACGTGTCCATTTTTGACAGCTGACACATCGTGCCAAGCGGCATTCTGTTTCATTTCACTCATAAAGCCCGCTTTCACATCTTCAGGATTGCTGTGAGTCATAAGCAGAATAAGATCAGGATCGGCTTCGATGACCTTTTCTGCATTGATTTGAGCGTATTGAGGGAATTTCTCGAGTGCCGGTTCATTTTCAGCGATGTTCGTCCCTCCTGCGATGTGCAGTAAATCTCCGCTTAAGGATTGAGGAAGTGCCGCCATATATGTGCCAGGTGCCCCGTATACAACGAGTGTCTTCACTTTTTTCTGAGGCTGCTTGACCTGCTTTTTCCTCTGATCGATTTGCTCATTGAGGGCTTTGGCCTTTTGCTGCTTTCCGAGCAAATCCCCGAATAACGTTATTTGACGCTGAATATCCTTCACTGAATTGGCACTTGTCAAAAGAAGCTGTGAACCAATTCCATCTATTGTAGAGATGTCCTTGCTGTTTAATTGTTCATTCCCAAGCACAACATCGGGCGTTAAGCTTGTGATGAGCTCTACATCAAATTGATGCGTTGTGCCAATCGTTTGTACAGACTTTGCCTTTTGTAAGCTGTCTGGTAATTCGGCGGCCGGACGGCCAACTACCTCACCGCCTAAGGCATACAGGATGCTCATGTCTCCAGTCGATAATGCGACGATACGCTGAGGGGATTCTTCAAACGACAGCGTTCTGCCAGTAAAATCCTTTATCTTCAGCGCACCTTGCCCGCTTCCTTTCTCTACAGGTGCTGCCTGACTGCATCCGCCGAGGAGAAGCATCAAGACGAGTCCAGCGAAGATCACATGTGAAAATTTCAACCGTCTGTCTCTCCTTTTCTAGTAAACTTTCTTTAGCTTTGCCTGTACGACAAGACGCCCATTTTTAGGTGCAAGCACATGATCACAAGTCGATAAGGTGAGGATGAGGTCATCTGTGGACACGTCTGTCTTCGTTTGATAGATTGATTTTTTCCGCACAGCTTGTAAGTAGTGCGCATATTCGCCAAGATCTTGAAAATCGGTTTGAATATAATCGAAATCCACCGTTGTTTCATACACGGCAAAAATCTCCGCCTCATAGCTTTGATACAGCGTATCGTACTGAAATGTCCGATGATCATGGAAGAAATCCTTTTTTAAATAGTTTGTGAGTCCAGCGAACATGGATCCATCCCTCATCCGATGCCCGTACACCACAGTATTCGGGCTTTCATGCAAGACGTCATTGCGATAATCCATAAAGATACTGCCTGCCCGGGTGTCGTTTTTTAAGTAATTACGGGTTAAGTAGAATGCATTATCACGAGATTGAACGATTGGGTACTGAATCATCGTGTCCTTCATATTGATCCAGCCGACAATGTCGTTGTTCACCTTCCGCAGCTCATCAAATGACGTACGGGTGGTTCCCGGTTCCCGGCTTTCAGTCATTCCTTGCTCTTGATCATACATCGTCTGAGCCTTTGCAAGCACCTGACGATTTTGATAATAGCCGAACAGTTCTAAACCAATGGCTGTACCGCTATAAATGAATACACCTAAACAGACGATCGTCAGCATACGCTGCCAGACCCGTTTTCCTCTTTTCACACTGTTTCACCTGCTTTTATATGCCAACAGGCACGATGTACATTCCTGTTTCTGCATCCTGTCTAATCGTGACGGACACATCATAAATGTGCCGCACATTCTCTTCTGTTAACACATCGTTTGGCTGTCCTTCACTGATAATTCGTCCATCCTTCATCGCAATGATGACGTCACTGTAGCGGACAGCCTGATTCATGTCGTGCAGCACCATGACAATCGTGAGTCCATGCACGACATTGAGCTCACGGATCAGCTCAAGAATGTCAAATTGATAGTAGATATCCAAATAGGTTGTCGGTTCATCTAAGAAAAGGATCGGTGTTTTTTGCGCAAGTGCCATCGCAATCCATACACGCTGACGCTCACCACCTGACAGTGAGGCGAGCGGCACCTTTCGTTTTTCCGTTAGTTTTGTACTGGACAGTGCCCACTCTATCGCTCTCTCATCCTCTTCCTTGTCACCCCCGCGCATCGTCTGGTACGGCGTTCTACCGAATGCCACGACCCGTTCGATCGTTAAATCAAGCGGTGCTTCATTTTGCTGATGGACGACAGCCAGCTTTTTTGCCAGCTCCTTTGGCTTAAATGCATTCAGCGCTTGTCCGTCTAAGTGAATCTGCCCTTTGTTTGGACAATGATTATTCGCCATCAAGGAAAGCAGTGTGGATTTCCCCGAGCCATTTGGACCGATAATGGTTGTGATTTTCCCCTTTTCGATCTGTGTTGTGACCGATTGAACGATGTCCTTCTGCTGGTCATATGAGAATGACACCTCACGAATGTCCATGGAGACGGTCCCCCCTTCTTAACAAAAAGATCAGAAACGGCCCGCCAATCACGGCCATGATCGTAGAAGCAGGAATCTCATTTGGCGCTACAAGCGTCCTGCCGAGCGTATCAGCCGTCAAAATCAGCAAAGCCCCGCTTAACGCAGAAAAAGGAATGAGTACCCGATGATCCGAGCCAACAAGCCTTCTTGAAATGTGCGGAATGAGCAAACCGACAAAGGCAATCACGCCCGCTACCGCAGCTGTCACCGCCGCGAGTAATACCGCTGTGATGGAAATCAAAAGGCGCATTCTGGTCACACGCAATCCTAAATTTTTCGCTGTCTTGTCCTGAAGAGCCAAGAGGTTACACCATCTGCTGAAGAAAAGTGCTACGACAAGGCCGACGACGCCATAGACTCCGATTAAACGGACATCTCCCCACGTTTTCATCGTGAGATTTGACTGTCCTGACTGATTGATCGTGATATTGAAATAGCTGCAAATGGTCACAAATGCTTCAGCCATTCCAGTAAACATGGCATTGATGGCGATCCCAACCAAAATCATGCGGATTGGGCTTAAACCGCCCTTCCAAGACAGAACGTACACGAGGAAACATGCAATGGCTCCGCCTAATACCGAAAATAAAGGAGAGTAGAAATAAAATTGAGGAAGCGCTGTAATCGCCATTAAAGAAAAGAAGCTGGCTCCTGATGAAATTCCAATGACGCCGGCATCAGCTAATGGATTTCTCATGACCGACTGCAGCAGTACACCGGAGACAGATAAGGCGGCCCCTGTAAACATTGCGATGAGCATGCGGGGAATTCTCAAATCTTTAATGATGTCTACCTGTGCATGTTGACCGGTGATGAGCCCTTCCAATAATTCAATCGGGGTGACATGAATACTCCCAGTAATGGCGGAATAAATAAACACGCACACCAGTAAGAGACTAACTATCAGAAATAAAATCCCTGTTTTTTTCATCTTGAACGTCCTTTTATCATTAAGATTCGCCGCTTATGACGGGTAGAGCATACGCGTTAGTTCATCTAATGCTTCTGCTGCCTTTAAATTGCCCGTTGTCCCAAATAAGCTTTCTTCGAGGTCGTACACCCGGTCTTGCTTGACCGCATGAAAATGCTTCCAGATGTCATTTGTTTTAAATTCTTGATCAAACATGCGGACAACTTCATCTGGCATCCCATGTGCGGCCCGGAGTATGATATCTGGATTGGCTTTTTGTAAATACTCCGTATTAGATGCCAAATACTCCATTTTCTCACCTTTGACAATGTTCTTTCCGCCTGCGATACGTACAAGATCACCAATATATGAATTCTCTGTTGCCACCAAATAACTGCCCGGTACACCAAGCAAAATCAGAACGGACGGCTTGCGCTTTCCCTTCGTCTTCTCTTGTATGTCTTTCTTTTTTTGTTCAAAGTCAGACACGATGCGCTCGGCTTGTTTCTTTCTGTCATACTGAGCTCCAAGCTTCGTGATCGCCTTCTCCATGCTACCAAGGCTCTCGAGATTTAAGTATGTGGCAGGGACACCTGCTTGCTGAAAGGGTGTCTCTAAATCATATTGAAGGGTTGTGACAGACAGGACATCTGTCGGTTTAAGTGATTGGATGATTTCCATGTCCGGGCTCATTGGATTACCGACTTCCGGCAGTCCTTTATAACGAGCTGGCAAGGATTTTTGACTTGTTGGCACCCCGACAAGATCCACCTCTAAAGCATCCATAATCTCCACAGCAGCTACAGTCGTTGCCACAATGCGCGCACTTGATTCTGCGCTTTTTTTGCCTTTCGCTGAACTTTCGGCTGACTGTGAGCAGCCCGATAAGATCACGCACACACTAAGAGCAGCGATCAGGGTACATAACATTCGATGCTTCAAAAACAGAAGCCTCCTTTCGAAAAAAGAGAGTGGATGCGCCGAGAGAAATTGCGCATCTCACTTAAACTAATCCATCTATCTTGTTCTTGTTTGATACTTTCTTACGAGTACGAATAATGACCCGCCGAATAAAAGAATATACACCCAAAAAAGAGAGGTATCTCCTGTTTTCGGATTCAACTGTCCAGTCTCAGACTTGGTTTGGTCATCTGATGGAGTAAATGTCATCTGCTCTGCGCCTGTTTCCTCTGGCGCTAGATTTTCAAGCTGATTTGTTTGAGAATCGCGATCATTTGGATTTTTGACAAAGCCGATACTCTCATCGTCTCCGATTACCATAGCAATGCCGCTTCCTTCACCAAGAGTGATTCCTTTTGTGTCATAGACAAGTTTGACATCGTACTGCTCATGATAATTCGCAGCCGGAATATCAATTTTTACGCGTGCTGCTTGAGCAGTGCTTAAACTTTTGGCTTCATATTGAATCACTCGTGTGTCTGCTTTTTGATCTGTTTTTGCGACAAGAGTCTCTTCATATTTCCCGCCTGTCCCTACTTGGAAGGATGTGATGGCTGAGCTGTTCTTCACTGTATATGAAACGAAATGGCGGCCATTTTTTACGACCAATGTCGCAGGGCTCACGACGTAATCGTTCATACGAGAAGGCTCATCCTTGTCTGCTTTCTTCATTGAGAAAGGCAGCTTGTATACACCATCTTTAAGCTTAGCCGTCTCTTGAGCAGCTCCGCCGTTATTTGTTTCTGGTGATGGTGTGTTTGGTTTTGGTGTTTCTGGTGCAGCCGGTGTTTCTTCCTCTACCTGCCCGTCCTTAAGTGGAGCGATACTCTTTGCATCGAATTGAAAACGAATATCGTAGGTTTGGTCATAGTGAGCAGCTGCTACCACGATGTGTACTTTTCCTTTGACCGCTTTTTTCAGATCAGCGACATCAAATGACACCACTCTTGTGTTCTTTGCTTTATCTGTGCTGACCGTCTTCACTTCTTGATAAGATCCGTTTTTCTCTGTTTTCAAGGAAGCGACAGACGTATGATCCTTCACCGTAAAGGAAATGGTTTGTTTTCCATTTTTGATGGTTAAGGATGCAGGATGTGAGAAGTATTGGTTCATCCGAGATGCCTCGTCCTGATCCCCTTTCAGCACACTGTAATTGATGCGGTATTCGCCATCTTTTAATTGATTTTGCGCAGAATCATCTGGTTTTGTGCCATTGTTATTGCCAGGTGTTTCCTGATGATCGTCTGGCTTTGTCCCATTTTGATCATCCGGCTTTGTTTCGTTATCGTCTGGCTTTGACCCGTTTTGATCATCCGGCTTTGTTTCATTATCGTCTGGCTTTGACCCGTTTTGGTCATCCGGTTTTGTTTCGTTATCGTCTGGCTTTGCAGGTGTAACGAGTGTTAGGCTGCTTTGATCGAATGCAAGCTGTACGTCATACGCTTCGTCATAAATAAAGCCGCCTAAATCCCAGTAAATTTTCACCCAGCCGTTTAATTTGGCTGATAAGTCAGCAACATCAAATTTGATCACACGTGTATTGGCTGTTTCATCCTCACTGACGGTTTCAGTGGTGACAAGAGCACCATTTTGTTCAACTTTGAAATCTGTAATCTCTTTGCTTTGCTTCAGCGTGACATAGGCTGTTGTCTTGCCATTCTCCACAATCAGCTTAGCTGGCTTTTCTGTATACGTATCCATCATGGACGCTTCTGTGCTGCCATTCTTTAAAATGGTGAATCCGGCCGTGTATTCACCATCAACAAATGATGCCGCTTGAGCCGTTCCTTGAGGAATCTGAAACGCAGTCAATAAACTGAATAAAACGAGCAGAATAGCTGCCTTTAGATGAAAAAGACGTTTCAAATGGTGACACTTCCTTTCTTAATGCTTGATGATCCACTTTCTTGCTAAAAACCCGCCTGAGCATAGAGCAAGCACAAGGAGCCACCCTGTCTGGTTTGTATCACCAGTTTGAGGATTCTCTTCTTGTTTTGTCGTGGATGAATCAGATGTTTTCGTTGATTCTTTTGATGGCTGCTGATCTTCTGCTGCACCCGCTGATTTGTTTGTGCTGTTAGACGAAAGCGATTTCATGCTGCTCTCATCGAATTTCAGCTGAATGGTATAATCATGATCATAATCAGCAGATTTAACAGTGACATGAATTTTTGACTTGATTGGCTTAGACAAGCTCTGAGCTTGGAACTGAACAAGCCTTGTGTTGGCTTTTTTATTAGTTGAGAGAACCGTTGTGTCGACATAGCCGCCATTTCCCGGCACTTTAAATTCCGTCACCCAGCTGCTATTTTTAATGGTCATTTGTACAGTCAGCTTCCCATTTTTTGCAATCACTTTTGCTGGCTTCAGCCAGTAATCATTTGCCATGGAAACCGCATTTCCTTCAGCCTTCAGCACAGTATAGTTGACGGAGTATGTACCATCCTTTAACGTGGCAGCCTGTGCGTTTGAAAAAGGCAGCATAAGTGCCAATAATAAAGCGGTCATGAAGACTGATAGCCTCATCATTTTTTTCATCAAGCGAATTTCCTCCCTTTCTATTGAACAGATGCTGCATCAAACTTGAGGCGGATGTCGTAATTGCCTGTATATCCGATGACCGGTACAGTCACGCTCACTTTTGCTGGTACGACTTCTGTCAGGCTGTTCACGTTGAATTCAACCGTTCTCTTATTTGCAGCTGTATTTGTACTGATCACCTTCGCATCTTTGTACACACCTTGATCAAGTGTTTTAAAGCTTGTGATCCAAGAGCTATTCGTTAACATGACTTGTGCTTTGATTTTTCCATTCTTCACGACAAGCTTGGCTGGTTTTTCAAAATACGTATTCGCTGTTGAAGTCGAATCGCTATCTGCCTTCCATACCACATATTGTGCTGAATGTTGACCATCTGCTAAGCCTGCTGCTGAGGCTGAGCTAACTGGGGCTAGGGCAAATAATAGAATAAAACTAAAGAACAATAATACGTGTGATGTTGAACGAATGGCTTTCATGTGAACCCTCCTAAATGATATTGATAATTATTCTCAATAGATAATAAAAAAAATAACCTTCATAAGCGCTGGATCACACTTATAGATGATTATGATAATCATTATCAATTGAGTTGAAAAAATAAATCTTTGCTTCCTAAAAGCCAAAGATGTCTGTTTCTAAATGATGGTTTGAAACGTGTTTTAGGTAATCTGTCCCATTCATGATACCATGGCATAACCTCCATTCCATTACAGGGAAAAGAACCCTCTTCTCCTTGATATTATATGATGAATGAATTTATTGTCAACATCATTTTTCATACTATTGACTTAGATTTCTGGAAAATCGCACAAAAAAAATTTCGACCAGACAGACTGATCGAAATCGATTAGGAAGGGACATGTTCCCCTTTTTTGCTGTTTTTACGTTCTAAAGACCAAGCATACATTTCACGAATAATCGGCTCAATTTTCTTCCCTTGCGCTGTTAATTCGTATTCAATCCGTACTGGAATGTCAGGGTATACGTTTTTCTCAACGAGTCCTTCAGCCTCTAAATCCTTCAGCCTTTCTGATAATAATCGTCCGCTGATGTCCATTTCATTTTCAAGCTGACAGAAACGCTTAGGGCCTGTCAGAAGCTGATTGATGATGAGAATGACCCACTTCTTGCCTAGAATCTCCATGGCATCTGTGATTGGACAGCCATCTACTTGAGCCATACCTTACTCCCTCCCGCTTTTCTCTCTTTTTTTTCATTATAGCACAATTAATTACTTGAAATAAGTCACTAACTATTATATAGTTTAGTTACTTTAAGTAACAAGGTATTCATTTTTATAGATTTTCAAAAACATTTGAACATGCCGATGCATATATCATGAAGGAGCTGACCGAGCTTGAAGACAATTGAGGAGCTAAGATTGGGTGTAACAGAGTTACATGTGTCCAGCTTTGAGCGTTCTTTACCTTTTTATACAGACATTTTAGGATTTACAATAGTAGAACAGACGGAATCCACCGTCACTCTTGGAAGCAATGCAAAGGAACCCATTCTTTTGTTAAAAGAGGATGCACAGCTCAAGGAGAAGCCTGATCATGAGCCAGGACTTTATCATTTTGCTGTTTTATTACCTACCAGAAAAAACCTGGGCACATGGCTGGCACATGTGATCAAAAAAGGCTATCCTTTAATTGGAGCAAGCGATCACTTTTTCAGTGAAGCCATTTATTTAAGTGACCCTGACGGCATTGGCGTAGAAATATATGCTGATCGCCCTGAGGACGTTTGGGTAGGTGAGCATGGAGAACTGAAAGGTGGCGGAAATGCACCTCTTGATGGAGATGGTCTCCTGCAAGAAGCCGCTGATACAACTTGGGAAGGACTTCCCGCTGGTACAGTTATGGGACACTTACATTTCCATCTTAACCCAGAAGAAGCTGATTCCTTTTATGTCAATACGCTCGGTTTTCACATCAGAATGGCTCCACCAGCAAGCCTGTTTATCGCCGCTGGTGTGTACCACCATCACCTTGCCTTTAATGCATGGGGACGGGGACGAAAAGGAGCCATTGATCCACGTTTTTCAGGAATTAGAAGCTATACACTGGTATTCCCACAAGAAGCAGACAGACAGTCCGTCGTCGAGTGTCTGACAAAAGCAGGCACTCAAGTGAAAACAACAGGGAAAAGTAACGAATTTGTTGATCCATTTGGCGTTCTCGTTCGTTTACAGATTGAAGAAACAGACAAAAAAGAAGGTGCAGAATATGGACAAACACACAGATCTTAAAACAGCCATTTTAAAAGATAAAATCAAACGAGTACAGCAAGAAGACGGGTATATATATATCACTGGACCCATTAAATTGCCAGTGAATTTAGACGGCAGAACCGTGATGTTCAACTGGTATTCATGGTTAAAAGACGATGGAAAAGAGCCATTGTCAGATGACGCTTTAATTGAAAGCCTCTCGTCCCGCCAGCTTGCCGATCAACAGCAGTCAAGCGTTCTAGTGTATGGGGAGTTCGAGCACGCTGACGAAGCCCTTATCCGCATGCATTCCATTTGCCACACTGGTGATATTTTCGGAAGCAAGCGCTGCGACTGCGGGTTCCAATTGAAGCAGTCCATGCGGATGATTGAAGACAATGGTGCAGGTGCACTGTTCTATTTAGCCAATCATGAAGGCCGCGGTATTGGACTTTTCAGTAAAGCCATGGCTTATATTCTTCAAGAAAACGGCTACGATACAGTAGAAGCGAACGAAGCACTCGGCTTTGAAGATGACACGCGTCAATATGAAGAAGCCATCGCGGTTCTTCAAACACTTCGTACAAAGCCAGTCAGACTCATTACCAATAATCCGAAAAAGACAGATGCCATCAGCCATGCAGGTCTATCTCTTTCTGGACGCATTCCGCTTTGGGGTGATGTCTCGGAGTTTAATGAAAAATACTTACAGACAAAAATCAACCGCTCAGGTCACATGAAGGCGGAGCAAGAGGTGCGTACGATTGCCACATCATGAGCGATATATGAATCTAGCCCTTGAAAATGCACAGGCAATGAAAGGTCAGACCTCTCCAAACCCGCTCGTCGGGGCTGTGATTGTGCGAGAGAATGAAATTGTTGGTGTCGGTGCTCACATGAAAGCCGGTGAACCGCATGCTGAAATTCATGCACTTAAAATGGCTGGAGACAAGGCAAAAGGAGCCACCATTTATGTGACCCTCGAGCCTTGTTCCCATCACGGCCGCACAGGCCCTTGCGCGGAAGCACTTGTGAAAGCAGGCGTCGAAACCGTTGTCGTGGCAGCGCTTGACCCGAACCCGCTTGTCGCAGGCCGCGGGATTGCCATCTTACAAGATGCTGGCATCCAAGTGATTACAGGCGTACTGGAACAGGAATCCATTCTCATGAATGAAGTATTTAATCATTTTATTACGAAAAAAACACCTTTCGTGACGCTCAAGGCAGGTATTACCTTAGACGGAAAAATTGCGTCTGCTACGTCTGACAGTAAATGGATTACATCTGAAACATCTCGTTATGATGCTCATCATATCCGCAGTATCAATGATGCGATTTTGGTCGGTGCTCAAACCGTTATTCATGACGATCCTTCACTAACTGCACGGATTCCAAATGGGCATCATCCGATTCGAATTGTCTTAGACTCTAAGCTGTCAACACCGCTGACAGCAAAGATCGTCACTGATCAGACGGCACCTACATGGATCTTTACGACAAAGCAAGCCAATGAGGGAAAACGAGCCGCTTTAGAAGCAGCTGGCGTCAGTGTCTTTATAACAGATAGCGACACGCGGGTGCCCCTGCAAGAAGTGCTTCAAGTGCTGGGAGAAAGAAATGTCTCCGCCCTCATGATTGAAGGCGGCGGCCAGGTCAATGCCTCATTTTTAGAACAGCAGCTTGTAGATAAATTGGTCATCTATATGGCACCTAAACTCATTGGCGGTCGGCTGTCCCCTTCCTTTTTTGGAGGCGAAGGCATACGCCTCATGAGTGATGCCATCGAATTGGATCAACTCTCAGTAGAACCACTAGGGAAAGATATCAAAATAACGGGCTATCCTGTTTATCAATAAACAAGCTTGTAGACCCCATCTACAGGCTTTTTTTCAAATATGTTTTGAGGTGAATGTGATGTCGATAAAAGGAATCAATCATTTGTTATTTTCTGTTTCTGATTTAGAAACCTCTATTGATTTTTACACAAACGTATTTGACGCCACTTTATTAGTAAAAGGAAAAAAGACAGCTTACTTTGATTTGAACGGGCTATGGCTTGCCCTGAATGTGGAAAAAGACATTCCTCGTCAAGACATTCAGCACGCTTACACGCACATCGCTTTTTCAATTGATGAAGAGGATGTAGATCACATGTACAACAAGCTAAAACATTTGAACGTCAACATCTTGCCAGGCCGTCCGAGAGATGAAAAAGATCATCAGTCGATCTACTTTACGGACCCTGATGGACATAAATTTGAGTTTCATACCGGGACCATGAAAGATCGAATCGATTATTACAAGCAAGAAAAAGCTCATATGGAATTTTTTGATGAATGATAAAAAAACAGAACTTCCATCTTCATGAAAGTTCTGTTTCGCCTTTGAACCACCCAAATGTCGATTCACCAATCATCAGCGTGAAACTTGTCGTAAAATGTTTCATGTGAAACATTTGTGATTTGATCTCTATCGATTCCCCTCTACCAGTCTGCCAAAGCTTTCGGGTGAAAGTCCCGGTGACACGCGGATACGATGCAAGGACATCATGCCTTGTTCCTTTTTCGCATGTCCTGGTTCAGTGGTGACAGCCATTTGATAACCGGCTTCCTTCGCTAGTTTTAGCGTGTCTTCGTTATAGCGTCCGACAGGATAGCTGACCATTCTCGTATGCTGAGAAAAACGTTGATCAAAGAATGCCTTTGATCCTTTTAATTCCTCTTTCTGCTGCTCCTTTGATAAACGATTGAGCTCTAAATGATGTATTGTATGACTCTCGATCGATAGCCCATTTGCAATCATTTCATCCATTTGTTCATCCGTTAAGTGGTTCGGGCGCCCAATGGATTGCTCAATCATGAAAATCGTTGCTTTCATTCCATACTGCTTTAAAATCGGAAATGCCTTTGTATAGTTATCGGTATATCCATCATCGAATGTAATGAGAACACACTTTTCACTTGGCTTCGTATTTGTTGTGAAGACGCGGTACGCTTCTTCTGGCGACAGCGTGACATAGTCGTTGTCCTTCAGCCATTTCATATGAGCCGCAAACTCGCTCTTTGGTACACGCAGCGAGTTACCGCTGGAGATGCTGTGATACATCAAAATCGGAAGCTCTACCGGCTCCTTTTGCTCAATCCAGCTTTGTGTATCAATCACTTCGGCTTCTGTCTGCTGAATCTCTTCTGTTTCTTTTAATCGTAATGGACCCTTTTCCTCTTTGACCACTTGCTGGTTTCCTTCCGTTTGCTCCTTCGTTTCCATACAGCCCGAAATGAGCAGCGCCAAAAGACCAACCGTCATCAACATACATGTTTTTTTCATTCACCAATCCTGCTTTCTCTCTATCTATCGAATGATTATAACAGAAATTGGTTACTAGCTGATATCTATTTTGACAGGGTGTTCATTTTTTTACACATTTCAATCATTTCGATGGCAAGCAGATGAATGGTCTCTGTTGTGAGCATTTGATCTTCTGCATGTATTAGCAGCAAAGAAAAGGGAAGCTGCTCACCTGCCGCCTCTTTTTGGATCAGCGGCAAGTGCAGATTGTGGATGCTTCGAAACGCTTCCTCCCCTTTTTCAATCAACTGCTGTGCTTTTTCAAAATCATCTGCTCTTGCTAGACGAATCGCTTCGACATAATGACTTCTTGCCTCGCCTGCATGAGCAATGATTTGAAAGGCTGCTCCCTGCATTTCCTCTAATACCGTCATCTGCTTCTCCTCCAATTACTTAAGATTCATTTGCTAGTTTCAGAGCATGCTCTAGTATTTTTTCCCCGTTCGCTGTTCCGTATAATCTCACATTGATGACATCGACAGGTATTTGATAAGGTGCAGCGGTTTTTTCTGCTGCCTTTTTCATAAAGCTTACTTGCGGTCCAAGTAAAATCACCTGAACATCTCCTCCATGCTCTTCTAATTCATCCGCAATGGCCCCTTCAGGTATGGCGTAGATATCATAATCCAGCTCTTTAGCTTCTGCAGCAGCCTTCATTTTGGACACTACAATGGACGTCGACATTCCTGCGGCACAAGCGAGAATGATTCGTTTCATATTCCATCACTCCTATCGATAGATGACTTCTGTTTCAACCTTCAGTTCCCTTGTTTTGATTAATGTCTGGTACCAATACGCTGATGCTTTCAACTGGCGATTCCGTTCATTTTCCAGCTGGATTTCGACTAACCCGTAGCGGTTTTTAAAGGCATTCATCGGTGAGACATTATCCGTAAAAGCCCACAGCATATAGCCCGTGCAATTTGATCCTTCTGCTTTCGCTTGAAGTACCCGCTTCAAATGCTGGCTGATAAATGAAATGCGATACTGATCATCAATGATACCGTCTTCATTTTTAAACCGTTCTTCCTTTTCTACACCCATCCCGTTTTCGGCTACAAACCACTCGATATTTCCGTATTCTTCTTTTATTCTCATCCCCATATCATAGACAATGTTTGGGTAGATTTCCCAGCCTCTGAATGGATTCATTTTTCTCCCTGGAAGCTCAAACATATCGTAATAATAAGACGGATGAAATGGCGTCCCTTCGTTCCACGCCTTACTCGGCGCCTTGACACGATGCGGATAGTATAAGTTGAGCCCGACGACATCGACCGTATGATTCTTGATGACCTGAAGCTCTTCCTCTGTCGCATCAAAAAGAATATCATGCTTTTTCAACACATCGAGCAATTCCTCTGGATACTCCCCTTTGATGGAGGGATCTAAGAACATTCGATTGAAAAACAAATCATACATCCGTGCCGCTTCTTGATCATGCGGGGCAGAGGATCTTGCATACGTCACTTCTGGATTGAGAATCACCCCGATTTTTGCACCTGTCGATTCCTTCAATCCCATCTCCCGAAACAGCTTCACCACTTTTGCTGTTGCCAGCGCTTTATGATAGTTCCACTGCATCCATTTTTTCGTATTTTGCTCAAAGGGATAACGGATGGCATCTAGATAAACACGTGTTTGGACAACAATTGGTTCATTAAAGCTAAACCAATGTTTGACCCTGTCCCCGTAGCGCTCAAACACTTTTTCCGCATAGAGAACAAACAGCTCGACGACATGCTTTGATGACCATCCGCCATACTTCTCAAGCAAAACGGCAGGAAGCTCATAATGCTCTAAGCAAAACATTGGCTCTACACCTGCTGCAATTAATCCATTGATCAAGTCATCAATGTAACGGGCATAGGTCTCATCCACAATCCCCTTCTCGTAATCTATGAGAAACCTCGACCAATTGATCGATGTCCTATAATGTGTCAGTCCAATCTCTCTCATTAAGGCCACATCTTCAGGATAGCGCTCGTAGAAGTTCGTCGCACCAGCCGGACCATATCCTTCGTGCCACACGTGATATCCTTCCTTATACCATGAATCAATGTACGAATCCTGATGCACCTGCTTTCCCTTCCATCCCTCTGTTTGCCAAGCAGAAGCCGCTGCACCTAGGATAAAATCACTTGGAATCTCGATTCTGTTCATATCGCTACCTTCCCTTTCCTCGTTTGAACGTGAAGCCCCTCCCAAATTCCTTGCAAATACACAGCCCCAAGTGCTCGATCATATAAACCGTAGCCAGGTCTGCCTGTCTCGCCAAAGATCATACGTCCATGATCCGACCGGACATAGCCATTAGAGCCCTCTTCAAACAAAGCCTTCACAATTGCCCCCATATCAAGACTTCCTGCTGACGAAAGGTGCGCTGACTCTTCAAAATCACCATTTTCATGAACGATGGCATTTCGTCAATGAGCAAAGTGGATGCGCCATTTTTCGCATATTTACGCGCAAGTGAAACGGGATCATCCTCTCCATACCACTTACATTGCATGTTCATTCATGCCCCTCCTTTTATTCTGAATCTGGTGCCGCTTCTGGTTTGCGGTTAGACAAGAGAACAAATGGCAAATAGATGAAGACTGCTACTACAATACAGATGAGCTGTGTAATGACAGCTCCCATGCTGCCAGCGGTTGACAGCCATGCATTCACAATCGGCGGTGTCGTCCACGGCACCATCACGACTGCTTTTCCAGCAAATCCTGTAGCTGTCGCAATGTAACCAATCGTCCCTGTCACAAGCGGTGTGACGATAAATGGGATTGCCATCACAGGGTTTAACATAACGGGTAATCCAAAAATAACGGGTTCATTGATGTTGAAGAGGCCCGGCCCAGATGAGAGCTTGGCAATGCTTCGCATCTCTTCCCTTCTTCCAGCAATAAAAATCGCAATCAAAAGCCCAATGGTCACACCTGAACCACCAATACTCATATACACATCCCAAAATGGCATCGTGATGATATTCGGAATCTCTTTTCCCTCTTGAAATGCTGTCATATTCACTGCAATCGACCCTAATAAGAGCGGCTCCCGGATCGGTTTGATCATCTGGTTGCCATGGATGCCGATCACCCAGAAAAATTGCGCCACAAACATCAACGTTAAAATCCCCGGCAGACCCTGTACAACACTTTCTAGCGGGCGCTGCACCACGTTATACACTGCTTCATGCAAATAAATGCCTGTCAAACGGTGAAATGCAAAGCCGAATGAACTAATGATCGTAATCGTAATGATCGAAGGAAAAAGTGACGAAAAAGATGTTGCCACATTCGATGGAACAGAATCTGGCATCTTGATTTGAAGCCATTTCACCTCGGTCAGCTTACAAAAGATTTCCACAGATATGATCGCAATGATCATCCCTAAAAATAAGCTTTTTGGATCAGAAAATTGCCTTGCCAGTACATCTACAACCTCACGCATCGATCCATCAACTTCAAGAAGAAGTGTCGTTGGAATAACAGATATAAATGAAATCAATGCCATCAGCCCTGGGAACAGGGACTTGTGCCCGTTGATTTTCCCAAGCTCTATCCCGATGAGGAACACAGCCCCAATCGTTAAAAAGTTTAGCGTGGCATAATTGATTGCCTTCATAATTGGCTGAAGCTCCGCTAAAAATCTGAATATCTCAAAATGAGCAAGCCCTGTTTCCGGGCTCATGATCATATTTGCCACCAATACAGCAAAAGCCCCTGTAATGATGATTGGCATCAATGTGACAAATGCCTGTTTAATCGCCATAATATACTTCTGATTCGTGATGCGATAAGCCACATTCCCCATGACGTCTGCCGCTTTCTCCTTGAAGCTCATGATCCGTCTCCCCCTTTGCAAAAACTCGTGATCATCCTCCTTTTTGATGTTATTTTAAAAGCGCTTTCATTAACATCTAAACTTTTTCCTCACAGATGCGGAAATGGTTGTCCCGTTTTTTCATTCGGATGCTCCAATACTTGAAGCGCCGCCGTCAGTTCCTCAAATGAAGCGGCCTTGATGAGTTGTTCCACCACTTCCTTCCGCTCTGTCAGCCGCACAAGAAATTGATAAAGCGACTGTAATTCTTTTTGATACGTCTTCTGGATACTCAACAAACAAACGACTTGTACACGATCTTCACCCCACAGCACCGGTTTTTTCAACGTGCAGATCGCACAAAACGTGTCATCTGTTGCCGGCTTCATCGGATGAGGAATCGCGACCAAATGACCGAACGATGTCGGGGACACTTGCTCTCTTTCCAGCAATAATTGTTCAAACTCGTCCGGGATGCGATGTTGTTCCTTTAGCACGTTCACGAAAAATTGAAGAACCTCTTCTCTTGATTGAAGGTCTTGCTGATAAAATGCCAGCGCCGGACTGACATACCGCAAAACCCCTGTATCCTGTGGATCCTGCACAAAACGTTTCAGCCGTACAATATCATCGTCACTTAAAATCGTATGTACATCAATCACTGGCACCGGCAATGTGTTCTGAAGCGGAATGGTACTAATAATAAAATCAATGCTTCTCAAATCATACGAAGGAAGATCCCCAACACTTGCAGTTCCAGCGATCTCCAGCCTTCCGCTAAAAGCCGCCGTCAGCTTATGAAGAAGGAGCTGACTGCTGGCGACACCCGTTGCACACACAATAAGGCATCTCTTTCTCACATGCTGTGATTTTGTCCGCTCGATTGCAGCACCGATATGGAGCGCCAAATACCCAATCTCATCCTCATGGATGTCGACCCCCTCTTTTTCCTTCAGCCATCTCCCCATATAGACACCCGCTTCAAATGCAATGGGATAATGCCTTTTAATGTCCGGTAAATAGGGGTTACGAATGTTCATATCGTACTTAAAACGATGAATGGCGGAACGCAAATGAAGACTTAATCCTACGATCAACTCCTTATCAAATTGAATATCAAGTGACATGTGCTCCTCTACATAAGCAAGTAATTGGTGAGTGAAGCGAAAGTGATCTTCGTCTAGAAGGTGAAATAGCGTATGGCCGTCATCTCCATATGCCATCATCTTGGCACCCATCAAGTGAATCGCAATGTACGCCATTTCAGATAACGGAAAATCAATAGCTAATACATGCCGAATATCTTCTGCCATTTGTTGAGCCACTTGAAAAACAGGCTGCACTTGAATGTCTTTCAATTCCGCTTCTGGCATCATGACTAGTTTTTTCTCTTCAATTCGTTTGCATGCAATGGCGATGTGGGTGACTAAATTACTTAAACCGATCTCTGACAGATGAAGTCCGCTTGCTTTTGTACGTGAACGCACAATGTCCTGAACCAATTGATACGTTTCTTCAGGTAACAGCGCAGAGTTCGCATGCTCTTGCTGAAACACATGCTCAGCCATACAATATCTTAATTTCATTTCATCCCCTGTCAGCCGCAATCCATATTTAGGGCGATGTGCTACAGAAAGTCCATGTAATGAAAACAAATGTCTGACCGCTTTCAAATCATTCTTCACTGTCGATTCACTCACAAATAGTTCCTCTGCCAACCCATCTAATTTGATATAGTCTTCAGACAGAAGCAGCCTTTTCAATAGATACGCCACACGGTCTTTAGGCTGATTGGGAATGACCTGTTCCTTTTTTTCGTTTCTTTCTCTCAGCGACTTTTTCAAAAATGTACGAAATGCCCCATAATCCTCGACGGTCAATGTATACCCTGCCCCGCGTTTGATATGTAGTGCGGCTCCTTGTTCATCTATTATAGATTTAAGCGCTTTCATATCTGTTCGGATGGTTCGTGATGTGACGCCAATCACGCGGGCAATTTCTTCACTTGTCAGTTCCTGCTCCGCTTGCATCAAGCGTTTCAGGAGCTCCTCCTGACGTAAAGATAGCATGGGCTCTCCTCCCTTGGCATTTACTTTTGCCTATCATCATAAACGAAAATAGAACTCTTTGCCCAGTTTTTCTTACAAATCGGGAACCTCAATATGGCTCAATCGTATGATGATGAAACAAGAGGAGGGATGCATCATGGGTTCTTTTATGTTTGTTGTTATGATCATATTGGCTTCTTTAGGAGCAATCATTGCCCACCTGTTCACATCAAAGGATAAACGTACATCTGCTAAGCGTTCTTCACATCACAGTTCAACGACAAGTACCTATACTGATTCATATACTCATCACGCTTCTGATGCCTCCTGCGGGGGAGAT
This sequence comes from Bacillus sp. NMTD17, assembly GCF_002998735.1. Taxonomy (NCBI): domain Bacteria; kingdom Bacillati; phylum Bacillota; class Bacilli; order Caryophanales; family Bacillaceae; genus Bacillus; species Bacillus sp. NMTD17. Next base: position 200,412 of record NZ_PVRH01000001.1, on the reverse strand, counting down.
TCAGGCGATAGCGGTGGTGGATGTGACTAAACAAAAAAACAGCCGCTCGCTTATGAGACGGCTGTTTTATATTTTATTTTAAAGAGCTTTCCAGCCCCGTTCAATCAAATGTTTAACATCCTTTGCAAAATCCTCGCCCTTTTCCATCACGTCCTGGGCTCTTCCGGCAAAATTACTGGCAACAGCCAGCTCCATTTTTTTTAATTCAAAGTGCAAGATTTTTTGATCAATCTCGGTTATATATTTTTCATACTCATTGTTCACGATGTCGTGCATTACATGGTAGGCGTCTTTTCGGTGGCGATGAAAGTCGGTTCCTCTCTCACCTTTCCATGACGAATCTAGAGCAGGCTTCTTAATTTCCTTTATGTCTGACTGCGCAAGATCTTGTTCTGTTCGAATATTGCTTTTGGCTGTCTTTAACCGAGAGATCATTTCATCAAATTCTGCACGTCTGTTTTCAATTCCCATATGCAGATGGTGTAGCATCTCGGATAAACTCATGTCATCCACCTCTATCGGACCTCATACGAAAGCACAGCGTCAGAGCCTTGGAAGCTATCGACTCACTTGATTTTTCCAATCCTGACATTTCTATCGTTTCGCTTTCATTAAGTATAGTATAAGGTGAAAAGCCTCAGTCTTAAATAGGGAAAAGGTGTCCTTTTAGTGACGTGTTTGGAAGAAAAACGGAATAATACAAGGTCGTACATCCTGAATTTTATATGATTCCATTGAACTATATTTCTTATCATGCAAATGTAATCCATAAATAAAAGCGATTGTGCTGATTATTTTGCAGCAATCGCTTCGTCCTGTTCTTTTAAGGTTTTCACATTCGAGCGCGTGTCCTGGACATTTTTGATTAAGGCTTCTTTAAAGTTTGAGACCATTTCGTTCACCTCTGCCTCACGTGCCGTCCATTTGGTCACAAATTCAAGGCTGTTTTCACCCGCTTTATCTGCTGCTTTTTTCATCATTAAAGCTTCGACTGCTTGGGAGACTTCATCTAGTTGATTCATAACTGTTTGGTAGTTTAACTTAATTTGTCCCATCGTGATATCCTCCAGATTTGTTCAGCATGAAAGCAGCTTTAAAAACTGTTCCATGCTTTTGAGATCAAGCGTTTGGCGTCCTCTACTGCGTCTTCTCCTTTTTCAGCAAGACGTGCGGCGTCTCCAGCTAAGGAACTGGCAAAGGATAACGCAGTTTGTTCAGCTTCTAATGTACTGATTTTGAATTCGATGCGGCTCACGTAGCGTGGGTATTTGTCGTTCACAATCGTTTGCAGCGCATCATGTGCTTCATTCCGCTCTGATTTGAAATCCTTGCTTCGCTCACCTTTCCAAGAGGCCCCAAGCTTTGGCTGCTTGATTTGCTTCAGGTCTGTTTCTGCCGCATCTTGTTCTCGTTCGACCTTACTTTTCGCCTTTTTAAGTCGAGCGATTTTCTCTTCAATTTCTGCTTTTTTACTTGTAATGCCACCGTTTAGGGCAGACAGCATATCCGACAAGCTCATTATGGGTTCCTCCTCCTGTCAAAAAATAAAAACGCTGCTTAGAGTTCCTCTAAACGAGCGTAAGGTGAATAGCACTTTTTCCAATATTGTTATTATAAGGTTCAAAGACTCATGTTTGAATAGGGATTTGTACCCTTTTTATGGGATAAATATGCTTTCGTTCTGCTTCACATTACCCCTTTAGACCTCTTTTATAAAGGGTCTAAACTCCCGATCATCTTCTTTATATCATATGTAGTCTCTCGGTCCTAGGACAAGCAAAAGCCGCCTAATTGAGGCGGCTTTTGTAAACGGCTTATGAAGCCGATTCTTCTGAGTCTTGTTGATTTTTGACGTACCAAATGAATTTCCCTGTATATCCGTAGATAATGGCAAGAGCAATGGCAACAAAGCTCAACCACATAAATGGTAAATATGAGAATGTCGAGACGCCTAAAATTCCAGCCATGTAAATTCCGTTATCTGACCACGGAACCATACCAGACGTCATTGTTCCACCGACCTCAGCGTTTCTAGATAGAACGCGTCTGTCTATTTTCAATTTATCGTAGCTTTTTTCCATAATTTTCGGTGTAAGAATTAATGAAACGTACATTGCACAGCCAAAAATATTTGCGAAGAATGCAACAACAAGTGTAGATAAGGTTACATTTCCTGCATTATATAATTTCTTCTCGAAAGTAGCGACAATCACTTTTAAGACGCCGAGATATTCAAGTACGCCACCAAAACCAAGCCCGAGAATAATGACAACTAAAGATCCAAGCATATTCACAATACCGCCACGATTTAACAGCGTATTTAAGAAATCTACATCTGAATTAATAGAGAAGCCATTGTATGCTGAACCAATCGCATCTGCTGGATTCATTCCTTGGAAAGCCATCGCCCAAATAGATCCTAAAAGAGCACCAATGGCAATAACAGGCATTGAAGGTTTCTTAAATACGAGCAGTAATACAACCACTACTGCTGGGATGACCATCCAAATGTTGATGGTGAATGTATCATGAAGGGCATTTTTCAAAAATTCTACCTTATCTTGATCAATGTTGCGTCCACCATACATAAAGCCTGTAACCGTAAACATAATGGCCGTAATGACAAAGGCTGGTACGGATAAAACCATCATCGCTCGAACATGCGCCAGCACGTCCACTTTTGAAAGAGAGGAAGCGAGCACTGTACTATCTGATAATGGGGATAATTTATCTCCAAAATAAGCACCAGATAAGACGGCACCTGCCACGATCGGAAGTGGGATACCTAGCCCTTCACCAATTGCGATCATCGCAATCCCTGCCGTTCCAACCGTCCCCCAAGAGGTTCCTGTTGCAATGGACATGAGTGCACAGATGACAAGTGTAGCTAATAAGAAGATATTAGGATGAATAAACTCTAGACCGTAGTAAATTAACGTAGGTACAACTCCACCTGCAATCCATGTACCAACAAGTGCACCTACTGCAATTAAAATTAAAATGGCTTCTAGACCATTCGATATCCCTTTTGTGATCGCATTTTGAAGATCCTTATATGAATGCCCCAATCGAATACCTAATGCGATAACTATAAACCATGAGATAAACAATGCTAGTTGGATATCTAATTTGAAATAAAGAGTAAAAGATAAAACAATTGCTAAAAATAAGCCAAGTACAGACACGACTTCTAACATAGACGGCAGACGTGGTGATTTCATTGTGTTTCCTCCCTTTGTGAGTGCGTTAAGCGTTTTCAAAATATTGTGAAAAAAGTGTGTCAATTCGAAAGAAAGTGAATTGCCTGTTTTTCTCTATTTCACAGGCAATTCGACATATTAATAAAATAAAATTTTTGATATTATTCCCGTTCTAGCAGTTCTTGTCCTGCAATACCAGGCTTTGTCATCTCGTATGGATTCAAAATAATATCAAGTTCTTCTTCTGTTAACACATCATTTTGCAAGCAAAGATCTCTAATGGATTCTCCACTTAAAATAGCTTCCCTTGCGATTCTAGCCGCGGCTTCATAGCCTAAGTGAGGGTTTACCGCAGTAATGACGCCTGCACTTTTTTCTACATATTCTTTCAAACGTTTTTCATTTGCTTCAATGTCCACTAAACAATGATCTGTGAATGAGCGGAATCCGTTATTCATTATACTAATAGATTGAAGCAAGTTAAAGACCAAAACAGGCTCCATCACATTTAACTCAAGCTGGCCTGCTTCAGAAGCAAGACAGATGGTATGGTCGTTCCCAATGACCTGGAATGCAATTTGGTTAATGAGCTCTGCCATAACTGGATTGACTTTCCCAGGCATAATGGATGATCCAGGCTGACGAGCGGGCAATGCAATTTCAGCAAGTCCTGCACGTGGACCAGATGCCATTAGGCGAAGGTCGTTGGCAATCTTAGACATGTTCATCATGCATACTTTTAATGCGGCGGACACTTCTGTGTAAGCATCTGTATTTTGCGTAGCATCAACGAGATGCTCTGCGCCTACAAGCGGAAGACCAGAAATATCTGCTAGCTTCTTCACCACGATTTCAATATAACGAGGATCTGCGTTTAGGCCTGTCCCAACAGCTGTTGCACCCATATTCACTTCATATAAATGCTGCTTTGATTGGTTGATCCGTTTAATGTCACGGCTGAGCACGCGGCTGTATGCCTCAAATTCCTGTCCTAAACGAATTGGAACAGCATCCTGCAGGTGTGTACGTCCCATTTTGATCACATGATCAAATTCTTTTGCTTTCTTTTTGAATACGTCCTGCATCGTTTGCATTGTTTCAAGCAGAATGTCTAACTGCTTCAATACAGCGATGTGGATCGCTGTTGGAAACGAGTCATTCGTCGATTGTGACATGTTTACATGTGTGTTTGGGCTTAAATGGATGTATTCACCCTTTTGATGTCCCATGATTTCTAGCGCTCTGTTTCCAATCACTTCATTGGCATTCATATTCATCGACGTTCCTGCGCCGCCTTGGATTGGGTCTACAATAAAGTACTCATGCAGCTTGCCTTCAATAACTTCATCAGAGGCTTGTACGATGGCATTTCCAATTCCTTCATATAAACGTCCAACTTCCATATTGGCTTGAGCTGCTGCTTTTTTCACGATGGCAAAGGCTCTGATCAGTTCCTCGTGCATGCGATATCCTGTAATCGGGAAATTTTCTTTTGCACGAAGGGTTTGAACCCCATAATACACGTCTGCCGGAATTTCTTTTTCACCCAGAAAATCCTTCTCATAGCGATAAGTTGCTTGAACCATCTGATATGACCTGCTTTCTATAGAATAGTTAAATCACTAAATCTTCTGCGATTGGCGTTTCCATAATCTTTTTCACTTCTCTTGGGTCTGTTGTTTTACCTAGTGCCCACATGAGTTTCGGCACGATAGCCTCTGTGTTCATGTTTCGTGAACGTGCCACCAGTTCTTGATTGATTTTGCGTCCTACTTCATACACGCTCATGTCTTCTCCTTCTTCAAGACACTGAGTTGTGATGACAACAGAAATGCCTTCTTCGAGCAATTCGTTGATTTTCTCTAAAAGGTTTCTTCCTTCGAAAGGAATACCGCCGCTGCCGTAGCTTTCGATCACGACTCCTTTGTAGACGCCTTTGATTGCATCTAAGAACTCTGGCTTTAGACCTGGGTGCAATTTCAAGAGACAAACGTCGGTGTTTAAAGATGCGTCTAATTTAAGCGGTTTCATTGACGATCTTTTTACTTTGCTATTGTATTCAATTTGATGGTTTTCAATCGATGCAATATATGGGTAGTTAATACTTTCAAATGCATCATAGCTTTTCGTTCTTAGTTTGATTGCGCGTGTTCCTTGAATGACTCTGCCATCAAAGACAACATACACGCCGCCTACGCCGTCACATGCAAAGCGAATCGCATCGGTGATGTTTTTCTTCGCATCTGTTTTCTTAAACGTAATCGGGATTTGTGAGCCTGTAATGACAATTGGCTTATCCGGATTTTGCAGCATATAAGAAAGAGCTGCTGATGTATAGGCCATCGTGTCTGTACCATGCGTGACAACAAAACCGTCATATTGATCATAATTTTCATAAATGGCTGTTGCAATATCCACCCAGTATTCAGGCTGCATATTTGTACTATCTATACTCATTAGGGACTTTGTGTCCATTGTATACTCTGCATTAATTTCGTTTAAATAGCTTAAAAGGTCCTCAGCTTTAACACCTGGAGCCAAACCGTTTTCACTCTCTACAGATGCAATCGTCCCACCAGTGGTTAAAAGCAATAATTTCTTCAACAGGTCCACCTCTTTCAATAAAATTACTTCGTTTGTCACACATATTATAAGCTAGCTTGTGCTATTCTATAATATACGCTTTACGCGTACCTTCATTGCCATTATAGTCACATAACGCGAATTAATCAAGAAATTATTACGCATAACGCGTACATTCCATGTCAAAATATGATATACTGTTGTTGTATATAAAGGAGCGTTCATGTAATGATACTCGATCGTTTAACCACCCTTAGAAAAAAGAAAAAATGGTCTCTCCAGCATACGGCAGATCGCCTAGGTATCGCCAAAAGCACCTATGCCGGTTACGAATCTGGGTACCGACGACCTTCGCTTGAAGCAGTGAAGCGGCTGGCTGATTTGTATGATACGTCCATTGATTTTTTACTTGGTAGAACGGACGAGCCAGAGATACAACGCAAAATCTCTGATATCAAAATTGAACTGACGGAAGCAAAAGAAGGAACCATCCTTGTCGACGGCGTTCCCCTAAATGATGAAGAAATCAAACAGCTTGTTGCCTTTATTCGGGCGAAAAACACTCTAAAAGTATAAACACAGAAAAGAGAGGTCCCTATCAATCGGGTGCCTCTCTTTCCTTTTTCCTATCAGCTGCTTATGAATAAGGAGAAGACAGCTGACTTAATTCCTCTAACCGCCGCTTCGCTTCATCTTTATTAAACGAACTATAATAGCGATAATTCTCATCATCTAAGATGCGGTAATGCTGACTAAGCACATTTTGCTGAAGACGAAATGTGCCTTTTTTGATAGACGTCCGCCACCAAACCTTTCCGCCAATCGTACGTTCCACCGATAGATGCAATTCATCATGTGCCACGACTTCCAGAATCTCAAGCGGATCATCCCCAAGTGTCCCTTTTAAAATGTCACTATCCCTGAATAATGCACATACGGCCGCAGTTTGCGTCCAGTTGAGGCGCAGCCTATTTTTTTCAACCTGCTGCAAATGCCGTTTCGATAGACCAAGTACCTCAGCCATGCGGTCCTGCGTATAATTCTTTTCTTTTCGAATCCGTGCCATTTGTTCTGTGACGAGGTCGATTACCATCTCTTTATCCATCTCTCATCACCTCTCCGAGTGTTCAGTCTTTACTGACATCATACACGATTTCTTCGAAAAAGTGGCACCTCATCCTTCGGAATCATGGAAAATACATCCTAGTCGATCTGCTCTTCGACCTGACCATGCTGCTGTCTCCAGTTCTCTTGGGCTGACTGATTTAAATATGGGTAGATCTCTTGTTTGACGGCTTGCTCGAATACTTCTTCATCTAAAATACTGTACGCTGGAATCTTGATCAATTTCCCGTCTATTTTCCGAATCAACACATCCATGAAGAGAAAACCCCGTACACTGTACCGATGCCTGCGCATATCGATGGATTGAATGTCTTGAAAAGGGATCGCTTGCCCGCGATGTAAAACCGCGCCATTCTTCCCGCGCTGAATGCGAAAAATCACATTTCCTCTCTTCGTAAAAGCCGGTAAAATCATCAAGAAAGAGATCCAGCCATAAACAATGCCTAGTAGTCCGCCTAAAAATAAAAACAATGTATAATTCGATTCAAATGTAAGAGCTTCTGAAAACAACCAAATACCGATGATACCGAAGCCGCCTGTTGCTAAGAATGCCCATACCCTTAAAAAGGTCCTGCTCCTCACTTCTATTACTTCACTTGGATTCAAGCGTCATTCTCCTTTTCTCCATTAGAATATAGAACGTAATCCGTCTCTATGAGCCGTCTCAATGCGAAATTCATTTTCTTTTATTCCCGACACAAGCCACGACTGTTCCTCACCTGGAATGACAAATAACATGGACTCCACATCAGGAGTATTGTTTTTGTCGTAGACGACCTTCATCAGGGAGTCCATCTTTCCTTTTCTCGCCTTTACATCAGAAACAAATGCCTGCACGAGTTCTTCGTTCTCTGCTCGATGAAGGAAGGAGGGCCACTCATTCTTCGCCTCACTTGCTTGCTCTAATAGCTTTTCAAATTCCTCTGCTTGTAGGGTGACGACAGGTGCAGGGTGTTCACTCATCTGTATGTTGAAAAAGTCAGTCACTTGCTCCTCTGCCAGCTGGTCGTCTTTCAGTTTTTGAATCTGATGGACTTGTTGATCATACAGCGTATGGTGCGCATATACGCCCATTTGTGTCGTGTGAAAGGAGGTACTGACTTCTTCATCTTTATCCCCAAATCGAGACGCCTTGACGGTGTGAGATGCATCATTCATCGCCTGAATGAAATGACGGTATTCCGCTTTATAACGATATTGTCTGTTTTGAAATTCAAGTACACCTTTTGCGAGCAAAGAGCGGCACGCAATTTCAAATAAAAACCCTAGGCGCTCGTCCTCTACATCAGGATAATACGCTTCCTTTAAGGACATGCCCTGTTCAAAATAGCCTTCACTGTAAAAACTAAAGATGAGTTCCTCAATACTTAGACTTAGCTGATCCAACTTGATCTCTCCTTATCCAAAAGAAAATGCACCCTTAAAGAAATCGCCTGCACCTTTAATGAGCGAATCTGCGGTTTCTTTTGTTTTTTCTATCCCTTTATGTATCACCTGATTTGCCTGATCAATGGTGTCATTGACTGCTTTCACACCTTGACCCGCCAGCTCGAATGCTTGTTTCCCTTTATCCACGACCGCATGAATTGGGTCCTTTAATTTCACTGCAACCTGCTCAGCAAAGCCTGATGTCAGCTTGGCGACTTTTTCTCCTATAAATCCACCGACTGCTGAACCAATGGCTCCTCCGACAACGGTTCCAATCGGTCCTGCAAAACTTCCTAGAGCTCCTCCGACAACGGCACCTGCGACAGACCCGCCAGCGATAAAGACCGTATTGTTCACTGCATTTCCAACAGCCTTCGCATTTTCACGCTTAAGGACTTCTGGCTGATCACCGAATTCTGCATAGTTCTCGGCAATTTTCAATCCACAGCCGACCGTTTCCGTTGCACCAGTGACAACCGTTGCAATGATGGCATTTCCTTTGGCGAATCTTGATCCATTTTTCAAAACAGACTTGATCGCAGCCGTGTCCTTCCAATTGATACTTCCTTTTGTAAAGTCACGGACACTATTCGTGAATGCAACTGTATCGTCAGGATAAAATTTTGTGAATTTCTTATGGACCAAATCAGCCATCGACCAGTTTGATCGTTTTAATAATTCTTTTTTACTCAGCCAAATCCTTGCTAACCGGTCAAATCTCGTTCCTTCTACCCGGCTGGTCAGATCAAGCAGCAGCTTTGAATGCTGCGCTGCATACCGGCCATTGTCTTTAATGAAGGTCGTCATCCCAAGCCCGTAGTATTTCGCCTGCATCATCACAATACCAGCTAAGCTCGTGAGTGTACCATATTGATCATAGATGCTGTACATTTTCCGTAAAATATCGTCTGCTTCGACCATTTTATCTTTTGCATGACGAATCGCAATATCATCACTGCTCAATTTACTGATCAATGCTTGTCCTGCTCCCCATGCATCCCCGACACCTGAAAAACAGCTTCTATACCGAGGATCACAGCCTAAAATGAGACCATCCAGTTCACTATGTAAATCGCGGTGCTTCGTTTCAATGACAGACAATTCGCCTACAACATCATTCGCCAGTCCTGTCAGCTGATCTGGATCAACCACAATGTCACGTGCCATCACATCATCTCCCTTCTCGATTTCTTTCTCTCCGTTCTTCTCTTCTCTTTCGCTCAAGCTCTTCCATTCTGGCAATTTCAGCTTTCCGTTCCTCGATTTTGACCGCTGCGTCGCGCAGTTCCTGACTTGTTTCAAGCAAGTCCTTTTCAAATTGATCATAGCGTGACGTTGTTTCCTCAAAGCTTTGATCAAATTTATTCCTTGCTTCTCCCTGCCAGCCTGATCCTACTGCCTTCAGCCGATTCTCCAGCAGCTGCTTTGACTGCCGAATCTCATCAGCTGCTTCCTGAAACTTTTGAGCGAGTGCCAGCGTTTGACTAGAATCCAACTTTCGCACCCCTTTCTCCCAATTTAACGTACAAATGGATGATTTTATATGTCCTCATTATAAATAAAAAGACACCCAAAAAAATCACCCTAAAGAACCATTCAACACACCACCTAATGAAAGTAGGTCTTTTTACTCTCTAATTGCCAGAGAAAACCTTTCTTGTTATGAAGCGCATTCAAGACGTGATAAAATGGACGTATTCTACAAAAGGAGTGACGTATAGATGAAAAAGGAAATGATTCAGCGTTTCACAAATTATGTGAAGGTAGATACGCAGTCAGATGCAGAAAAGGAAAGCTGCCCATCTACTGAAGGACAGTTGAACCTAGCGAGACAGCTAGTTGAAGAGATGAAGTCCATCGGGATTCAAGAAGTGACAATGGATGAAAACGGCTATGTCATGGGAACGATCCCGTCTAACACTGACAAAGACGTGCCGACCATTGGCTTCCTGGCTCATATCGACACAGCCACTGACTTCACCGGCAAGAATGTGAAACCGCAGCTTCATGAAAACTATCAAGGCGGCGACATCACCTTAAATGAAAATCTACATATCGTTTTATCTCCAGCACAGTTTCCAAATTTACAAAAATATCAAGGACATACGCTGATCACAACAGATGGTACGACCCTGCTTGGTGCAGATAACAAAGCAGGTATCGCAGAAATTATGACCGCTATGCATTACTTGATTGAGCATCCAGAAATCAAGCATGGAAAAATTCGCGTCGCCTTTACACCAGATGAAGAAATTGGCAGAGGGCCGCACAAATTTGATGTTGATGCCTTTGGCGCTTCCTATGCTTATACAATTGACGGAGGACCGCTCGGGGAGCTGCAATATGAAAGCTTCAACGCAGCAGGTGCGAAAGTATCAATTAAAGGAAACAACGTCCACCCAGGGACAGCAAAAGACAAAATGGTCAGCGCTGCGAAGATTGGGATGCTCTTCCACAACAAGCTCCCTTCTGATGAATCTCCGGAATACACAGAAGGCTACGAAGGATTTTTCCATCTCACGAAGTTTGTAGGAGAAGTCGAAGAAGCAGAGCTGCAATATATTATTCGTGATTTTGATAAAGACAAATTTAACGATCGCAAAGCACTATTTGAAAAAATAGCAAATGACTTAAAAGCCATCTACGGAGAAAACAGCATAAATCTCAGCATTCAAGATCAATATTATAATATGAGAGAAAAAATTGAGCCGGTGAAACATATTGTGGATATTGCCCATGAAGCAATGGAAAACCGTTCAGTGACACCTGTGATCGAACCGATCCGCGGCGGTACAGATGGCTCCCAGCTTTCATATAAAGGTCTTCCAACGCCAAACATCTTTACTGGCGGGGAAAACTTCCACGGTAAATATGAATTTATTTCTGTCGAGAACATGGTGAAAGCAACAGAAGTCATCGTTGAAATCGCACGTTTATTTGAAGAAAAAGCATAGATATGTTTACAACCGTTCCTGTTCGGGAACGGTTTTTTAATAAAAGTTTACAATTTTCTGAAACTTTTATGACACTTTTTCGTACTAATAGAGACAACACCAGAAAAATTCTTCTTGACGAGTGCAATAACTGGAAATATAATAGTTAAAAACAACCAGTATTTTAGACCTAAATTAGCAGATCGACTAAACCTTAAGAACTAAACCGATTCTGCTGCTTATTTTCAGTTATAAACATCACTCACCCTGTCTACACTAAAGAATAGGATGAATTGGAGGAATGTCATATGATGATTTTATTGATTATCGCTTCACTTTGCTGCTACTTACTATTCTCTTTCAAAAAAGATAACCGCACACCAAAACGAAAAAGCGCAGAGCTTTCGGAGTTTGAAATCTTTCGTATGCGCCGCCACTACAACGGAAAACGCCGTCATCCACTAAATGATGCACCTAAACAAGTATAAATCTAAAGAGAGAGCCTCATGAGGGGCTCTTTTTGTTTGAGTAAATAACAAAAAACGACCAGATTCATTGGCCGTTTTTCTTTTTATTTATATACCTTCGCAGGAACTTGAATCATAGGAATTCCTACATAATAAGGTGAAATTTCATATGGCTGGAAGACAACAGCAATTCCCTTTTTCGTGAAGTAATACTGCGTGTTGTAGTTGATTTCAATGTCACTTTTTTTCAGGTTCGCATAGAATTTGCTTTTATGTTTCTTTGTGTAGTTATAAATATAATCTCTTACTTTCGTACGTTTTTTCTTTGTTTTCACAACGTCTGTCAAGAACAGCTGCTTTGTCTTTTTCTTTGTTAACACATAGTTCATGCTGGAAACCATCGTATCCCCATGCATTCCACCATCATTCATGTAGTCATAGTTTAAGATACTGAGCTTCTTCCCATTGTTAAATTTCGTTTTAAACGATCTTTCGTACGTGATCTTCCCAAAGCCTTCCTTTTTCGCTTCGTCCTTTAAGAACAAGTACGTAGAATAAGAGAATGCGATATCTTCTTTTAAATCACGATTGATGGTTTTCATATGCGCCTTGCTTAGGTTTTTCACCTGTGCATATTTGAATGTTTTTTTCTTTTTATAATAGTGCGTACTTACTTTTGCTTTTTTTGCTTGTTTGGCATCCGCAGATCCAACTGGCGCAAACAACGAAACAATCAGCGAAAAAATGAGCAGGCTGATTATTAGGCCTTTTTTCATTGTCATAGTAAAAACCCCCATTTTTGTCTATTACCAATTGAGTATACCATGACAAAAGAACCAAAAGAAGCACTTTTTCCATATTATTCTTCCTTTTTCCACTTCGGGTTTGTTTACCATTATTTGTTTATGTAGAAAATTAAACAGTAAAAACCATTGACTTTCTCTCGAAAAAGTTGAATAATTATGTTTATTAAGAAAATTGAATCAAAAGGTAACCTTATTAAGAGTGGTGGAGGGACTGGCCCTGTGAAACCCGGCAACCGCTGTTCCTCGGAACAGAATGGTGCTAATTCCTTAAACAAGCAGATGCTTGTTTGAAGATAAGGCAGAGTTCTCTCAGTATATGATGCTCTTCCTTATCCAAGGAAGAGCTTTTTTATTTGATTTTTAACCTGTAGAAAGAAGGGATTCAGCATGACACAAGTACAAACCATTGGAAAGAAAACAACGAAACCGCCATTTCGCGCAGATCAAGTAGGCAGCTTACTTCGTTCAGAACGTATCAAGGAAGCACGCAAGCAAAAGGCAGACGGTACGCTGACAGCAGAGCAGCTCCGACAAATTGAAAATGAAGAAATTACACGCATTGTGGAGAAGCAAAAAGAAATTGGATTAGAGGTTGTCACAGATGGAGAATTCAGACGTGCATGGTGGCATTTTGACTTTCTTGAGGGATTAGATGGGGTCGAAGGATTTGAAGCGGATCAAGGTATTCAATTCCACAATACGACAACAAAAGCGCGTGGCATCAAGGTAACGGACAAGATTGACTTTACAGATCATCCAATGCTAGAGGATTACCGTTTCCTTCAAAGCATCGCTGGTGATCATACGGCTAAAATGACGATTCCAAGTCCGAATATGCTCTTTTTCCGTGGAAAACTTGAAGAAGGAGTATACGACAGCCTAGAGGCATTCCACCATGATGTGGCACAGGCGTATAAGAAAGCCATCCGTGCTTTTTATGATGCAGGCTGCCGCTACTTACAGTTGGATGATACAGCATGGGCGGTGTTCTTTTCTGAAAAAGGGCATGAACAAATCAAAGCCTTTGGCCGAGAAGAAGATGAACTTCGTGAGTCATTTGCGAAAACAATCAATGAAGCGGTTGCCGATCGTCCAGAGGATTTGGTGATCACTATGCACATTTGTCGTGGTAACTTTAAATCGACGTGGGCAGCTGAAGGCGGTTATGAAGCAGCGGCAGAAACAATTTTCGCCGGCTTAGATCTGGATGGTCTCTTTTTAGAATTCGACGACGATCGTTCTGGCGGTTTTGAACCCCTACGCTATGTGAAGAACCCAAACCTCCAAATCGTACTAGGGCTTGTCACTTCAAAATATGGTGAGCTTGAGCCGGCTGAACAGATTAAAAAACGGATCGAGGAAGCGGCTCAATATGTCGACATTAACCAGATTTGCTTGAGTCCGCAATGCGGGTTCGCCTCAACGGAGGAAGGCAATCTGTTAACAGAAGAGCAGCAATGGGAGAAGCTGCGTCATGTGATTGAGATTGCAGATCAAGTGTGGACTTCATAGTCCCCTTGACGAAAAAAAGACAAACCGCAGTATGAACGGTTTGTCTTTTTCTTTTATGCATCTAAATGATCACCATTTGTCGCAATCACTTGTTTATACCAATCAAAGCTTTTCTTTTTCTTTCTATCTAATGTACCTTTTCCTTCGTTATCACGGTCAACATATATGAAGCCGTAGCGCTTTTTCATTTCAGCTGTTGATGCGCTGACAAGGTCAATTGGGCCCCAGCTTGTATAACCCATCAAGTCTACTCCATCTGCAATGGCTTCTCTCGCCTCTAGCAAATGACTTCTGAGGTAATCAATTCGGTAATCGTCTTGAATGGATCCGTCTTCTTCTACTTGATCGACAGCTCCCAATCCATTTTCTACAATAAACAATGGTTTTTGGTAGCGGTCATATAGCTGGTTTAGTGTTGTACGAAGTCCTTTTGGATCAATTTGCCAGCCCCAATCACTTGCTTCTAGATAAGGGTTTTTCACGCCTTCAAATAGGTTACCACCAGTAACTTGTCCAAGAACCTCTGGATCTGTACTTGTCACAAAACTCATATAATAGCTGAAGCCAATATAGTCCACTGTATGGTTTCTTAGGATGTCTTCATCACCATCTTGGAACTCAATATGAATTCCATTTTCGCGGAAGTATCGTTTCATGTAACCTGGGTAGTAGCCTCTTGCCTGTACATCTGAGAAGAACAATGTTTTACGATCCTGATCCATTGCAGCAAACATATCTTCTGGTCTTGAGCTGTACGGATAAGTCGTCATCGCTGCAATCATACAGCCGATTTTCGCATCAGGAATGATTTCGTGTCCTGCTTTGACAGCTAAAGCACTTGCAACAAATTGGTGATGCGCTGCTTGATATTGAATGCTTTTCTCGTCATCATCCTCTTCAAATACAAGTCCGCCGCCAGTGAAAGGCGCATGTAACACGACGTTGATTTCATTAAAGGTCATCCAATATTTCACTTTGTCTTTATAGCGAGTAAACAACGTTTTCGCGTATGTTTCATAAAGATCGACAAGCTTACGGTTTCTCCAACCGCCGTAGTTTTTCACAAGTGCAAGCGGCATTTCATAATGAGAAATCGTGACAACTGGTTCAATTCCATGTTTATGCAGTTCATCAAATACTCTGTCATAAAAAGCAAGGCCTGCTTCATTTGGTTCAGCATCGTCGCCATTTGGGAAAATACGCGGCCAAGAAATGGATAGTCTGAAGCATTTGAATCCCATTTCTGCAAAGAGTGCAATATCTTCTTTATAGCGATGGTAGAAGTCAATCGCATCATGATATAAGTTCAAGTCTTTCATTGATTCATCGAATGGATGCATAATCCCGTGTGGTGATACATCAGCTGTCGATAAGCCTTTTCCATCTTTATTATAAGCACCTTCAATTTGGTTGCCCGCAACAGCGCCGCCCCATAAAAAACCTTTAGGAAATGTTTTTTCTAACTTGTTCATGTTGAATGCCCTCCTCATTTTCTTCTACACTGACTGTGAGCAGTGTCTCTTGTACTGAAATCGTGCCTTCTGTTTTCGCATCAACTTGTGCAAAATCGTTTGTGTTGGTCACAATAATTGGTGTGGTGACATCATAGCCTTCTTGCTGAATGCCCTCGATATCAAATTCAACGAGCACATCTCCTGCTTGAACAAGATCACCTGACTCTACATGACTTGTGAAATGTTTTCCGCCGAGCTTCACCGTATCAATTCCAACATGGATGAGAAGCTCTGTGCCTTGGTCACTCTTTAAGCCAATGGCATGTTTCGTTTGAAAAATGGTTTCAACCTTACCGTTGAACGGTGCTACAACACGTCCAACTGTTGGGACAATGGCTGCACCTTTACCCATGATTTCATTAGAGAATGTTGCATCATTGACTTGATTTAGCGGCTTTAGTTGACCTTCAAGCGGGCTTTGTACCACTTCATTTTGAAGCGTTGCTGTATCTTTCTTCTCTTCTGGTTTGTCTGCCTTTGTATCATCTTTCACTGGTACATCTTTGAACCCTAGAACAAGTGTCATGATGGTTGCTACAACAAAACCGATGACCAATCCAATGATAGAGTAGACAAATGTTGGGCCAACGAATGTTGGGATACCTGGAATACCTGCTGATCCCGACACCACATATGATTTTACTTTAAAGATCGACATGAACACGCCGCCTGCTGCTGCACCAATGAGGGCTGCAAAGAACGGTTTTTTCAATCGCATGTTCACACCATACATAGCAGGTTCAGTAATACCCATTAATGCTGTGATACTTGTAGACATCGCCAATGATTTGAAAGTTTTGTTTTTTGATCTCAAGAAGACACCGAATGCTGCGCCTGCTTGGGCCATATTCGCTACAAACATCATTGGGAGAATGTAGTCAAAACCGTTTAACGTAATGTTGTTGATCATGATTGGAAGTAGTGCATAGTGCATACCCGTAATGATCAATGGTGACATGAAGCCGCCGATCAAGAGTCCGGCCAAAATACCTGCATGTTTAAACAATAAATCAATTCCACCTGAAAGACCATTTCCGATAATCCCACCAAGCGGTCCAACAGCGATGAGCATAATTGGTACAACGACAAGAAGTGTGACCGTTGGAACAAGGATGATCTTTAATGATTTCGGACTATATTTTTCTGCAAATCTTTCAACATATGAACCGAGCCAGATGGTGAGTAGAATTGGAATCACCGATGAAGAGTACACAACAGAAACCACTGGCAAGCCTAGAAATTCTGTATTTCCCGCGCCCAGTAAAGCAGTTAACTGCGGGTGCAGTGCGGCTGCTGCAATGGCAGCGGCAATATACTGATTTGTGCCAAGTTTTTTGGCTACGCTTACAGCTAGTAGAATCGGTAAGAAGTAAAAGGCTCCGTCTCCGATGGCTGTTAAAATTGCATACGTACTGCTTTTATCTGATATCCACTGGAACGTAAGCATGAGTGCCAATATCCCTTTGATCATACCGGCTCCAGCGATGGCTGGAAGAATCGGCGTGAAGACACCAGAGATAAAATCGAAAAGTTTTGATATCACATTTTGTTTTGATGCTTCTTCTGTACCGCCTGACTTTACATCTGTTGACAGTCCTGAGTCAGCAATCATCGCTTGATAGACATTTGAAACATCATTGCCGATAATGACATGATATTGGCCTCCGCTTTGATTCACACCCATGACGCCGTCTGTTGATTGCAGCTTCTCTTTATCCGCTTTGCCTTCATCGTATAAGTTGAAGCGAAGTCTTGTCATACAATGCGTGACGTGCTTGACGTTCTTTTCACCGCCGACAAGCTCTAGAACTTCTTTTGCTGTTTGTTTGTGGTTCATTGTATTACCCTCCAATCGTTGATTAAATCATGATATAGAAAAAACCTAAACATCCATTAATGTCCGAGAAATAGCAATTCAGACATTAATCGATATTTAGGTTTTGCCTGCTTAACCAGTAACAATCCTTCATAGCGATTGATCGTTATTTAATTTTTATAAGTCTTTAGATATAAAAAAACCTAAATCACGCCTTATCAAAGATAGGGACAATGATTTAGGTTTTGCCTGCTTGACCAGTAACAATCCTAAAAGATTGTGGGTTATTTCGTTTATAGTTATAAATTATCATGTTAATTTTATGATGTCAACGCTTTCTTTTTGAATTTATTTTCTTTTTACCACTCTGTCGATATGCAAAGTTAAATATAGCATCTCATCTTCTATGAGACTTCGGTTGTATTCTTTTTGAACATAATCGTTAATTTTTTCAGCGCATTGAAAAGCTGCGGTGTTTTTTTCTTTTACTACTTCATACAGGAATTCATTTTGATTTTCCATTTGTGTTTCGTTAAACAGACGCTGTCCAAAAAACTTCAAATGCGTGACAAAACGGAAATAATTTAATGATTCCTCGTCTAAATCAATTTGAAAGTGATACTTGACGATATTTAAAATATCTTGAATGAGTTTGGTAATTTGAATCACGTTTGGCATTTCTTCATTGAGCTCTGCATTGACAATATGCATGGCAATAAAACCGGCTTCATCCTCAGGAAGATGAATGTTAAGCTTGTCCTGAATAATCCGGATCGCTTCTACACCACACATGAACTCTTCTTTGTACAACCGCTTGATTTCCCAGAGCAAAGCATTTTTGATGTCCATTCCTTTTTGATGACGTTCAATAGCAAAGGTGATATGATCCGTGAGCGTCACATAGATGCTGTCATTCAAATTTTTATTAAGGGTTGTTCTCGCATGATCAATAATCGCCTCACACACTTGCATATACTCGATTGGAATATCATAAAGCAGGGTTTTGAATTTTTCTGATATATCTTTATTTTGAATGGAAAATACTTTTTCAATACGTTCTTCGTCAATCGGATCTCCACTTTTCTTTTGAAAAGCGATCCCTCTGCCCATAATGACCAGCTCATGCTGCTCGTCATCATACGCACTGACCACATTATTATTGATTACTTTCGAAATGATCAATTGATACCCCCCAGTACATTCCACTTTTTCGAGCATCTCATTGTAGATTGATATGTCATTTTATTATTATCTTCAAAAAAGAGGACTTTAAGATGATTTTACATTTTTTTTTGATACGGTCAACTAGAAAGAATGACATATTACCTCTCAAAAATGACAAAATAGGGGCAAAAAAGTCTAAAAACATACACAAAAACACTCTAAAAAGAGTGCTTAAAGAGTGTTTTTTACAAAATTAGGAGCAATCCCAATTATAGACGACATTCTCGAAATTTTTTCGTTTGAGGTCTTCTGGTTTGATAAAAAAGTTGGCGATTCCGCAATCTCCCCACAACAGATCTACTTCATCATCTGAATCGATTTGTAATAACAGAACGGTATGTTCCTGGTCTTCATAGGTACGCGGGTCCTCTTGTGTAAAGCCTGGATATCCGCCCAATTTGTGACCAAAGCCACTCGCTGCATCATGAAATTCATCTAGCAAGGCATCCGCTTCATCTCCATCAATGCCTTTTACATCTTCGAATAGGTCCCAGCTGCGCTTACCTGTGATTTTCTCAAAGCGGAAATCTTCTACACTAATCGTTTCACTTGATCGTTCACCTGTAATGACGCCTTCCTTTGTCACAGGAAAATAAAAATCATCAGGAATTTTCACAAAAGAAAAATCAGTCAACAACTCTTCTTCTGCCAAGAAAGGTTCCTCAATAAATTTGATCCGAAAATTTTTTTGCTCTGTTTTATGGTCAATATTCATCCCATAAAGATCATCATGCACAGAAATAAAAATTTGCAGAAGCCCTGTTTCTGGATAATCCTTCAGCTTCGGCAGCTGTCCAAAATTTATTTGTGCCAAAAGCTTCATAGGGTGCCCTTCACCATCAACTGGATATTCGTCGTTTTTTGGGAAGTAAGGATCGCCTGCAATTTTGCTGTCGTATGGTCCTGTTTTTCCTTGTTTCATCTGTAATTGAATCATTGGTTGTTCAGTTTGATCTAACATTGTACGGTAAGGTGCTATTATTTCTTGCAGCTTCGCTGATTGTGTCACGATGGTCTTCCTCCTTATGAATAGGTCTACTGACCAGACTAGTATCTCTTTTTCTATCATACAGAAGTGTACCCTGCCTGTCAGCGATAAATCGGTCATTATCCGAACAACTTGCCCACCTTAAAACGTAAAAAAACCTCCGATTCATCTGGAGGTTTTGGTCGGTATTTTTTATTTCACTTGATAGTTCACTAAGTCTTCTGCCAGTGATTTCATCGTTTCATTTGTTTCATGAAGACCTTCAATAATTTTTGTGAACGTGCCTACAAGCTCTGCTTGATGCTCAGAGGAAGCGACAATTTGTGCTATTTCTTCTTCCATTCCTTTAATCGATCCCTGCACATCTTTTAGCGCTGTTTCAATATCCGTCGTCGCTTGTTTGGCGTGAGTTGACAGCTTTCTCACTTCCGTTGCGACCACTCCGAAGCCTGCTCCTGCTTCACCTACTCTTGCAGCTTCAATTGATGCGTTGAGTCCAAGTAAGTTCGTTTGATCAGAGATACCTTTTATAAGATTGGACACTTGATTGATTTTAGAGGAATTTTCTACAGTGGTTTTCGTGTTTTGTAGAATTTGTTCACTTGTCGCTTGTAGTTCCTCTGAATGTGCGGCAACTTGCTGAACCATTGCGACTAGTTTTTCGGAAGCTTGGTTGCTCTCCGTCATGATGTGATCTAATCGTTGTTGATTGGTCTGGTCATAGGCCACGCAGAAAGCAGCGACTACTTGACCCGTCTCATCTTTAATTGGAACGGCTACAATATCCATTGGAATCCCGTATACCTCTTTCGGAATTTGGATAAACGATGGCTCTCTCCCATTTTTCAACATAGAAAAGTTTTCGAACCCTGGAGCTACTATGTCCCCAGCTTTAAACCCTAAGTCAATGTTCCCATGTTGCTGATAATAAAGAACCTTCTCTTTCCCTAAAACAGAAAAGGTTAGTTGCTCTCTCATAGCTAGTCCAATGATTGGTAAAGCGTCTATTATGTTATCAATTCTCTGTGACATTCGCTCACGTTCATCCTCTCTTTTTCTCAGTACATCCTCTTTATCGGTTCGTTATAAGGTCTATTACAGCCTGTAATGTGCACTAATATCAATCAAATGACCTAAGACATATAAAAAGCCCACATTCTATCAATAGAATGTGGGTATTTTTAAAAAAAGGACATGCACATCAAGACACTGATACCGATGAGCAAAAGATACATATAGTCGATCCACGAAGTGCTGATGACATGATAATACGTCCGCTCCCTCGCCCCCGTGAAACCTCGTGCTTCCATCGCAATCGCTAAGCGCTCTGATTTTCGTACGCCCTGCGTAAAAAGAGGAAGTGCATAACGCATAAAGGCTTTCCAGCTGCTTTTTTGCTTATAGCCTCTGATTTTATGTGCTGCCTTCATTTGCTTTAATTCACTTTGAAATAACGGGATAAACCGGAAGCCGGCAAGCATCCCATATGCCCATTTTGGGGACATTCGGCATTGATGTATTAAGCTCATCATAAAGGCCGTCAAATCTGTTGTGGACGTAAAAAGGAGACCGAATGTCACAAAGCCAAGCATTCTGAAAGAAATGGTAAGGCCATTTTTCAAACTCTCCTCTGTAATATGAAACCATGCCCACTTCCAAACAGTATGATCCCCCTTGCCAAAGGCCGCCATCATCCAAAATACGAGAATAAAAAAGAGCAGATAAGGGACAAGTCTTGTGAAAAGATACTTCATATTCCATCCGCCTAAGACAAGTCCAATACCAAGTGCAAACAGCCAGATGATGAAGGTTGTTTTAGGGTCAGATATCGCCATGAGACAACACATCGCAAGCAGATGAGCGAGTAATTTGATGACTGGATTCACATTGGAAAGAAAGGAGTGATTACTTTGCAATCGTCAGCACGTCCTTTCTTTCAGCCACATAGCGATAATGCAAAGGGGCTCTCAGCTGATAAGCATCGACAAGTTCCTGATTTGAAAATAAATCATAAGGCGTGCCATCATACACATGCTTTCCTTGGTGAAAAAGAAGCACTTGATCGGCACACTTATCGACGAGGTCCATATCATGTGTGACCATCAAAATGGTGGTGCCTTGGCATTGACGCTCTTTCAAACGCCTCATTAATTCCTTCGCCGTTCTTTCATCCTGCCCGAAAGTCGGTTCGTCTAACAATAGTACATCCTGATCAAAAAGGAGCATTGTGGCCACACTCAATCTTCTTTTTTGACCTAAGCTTAAGGTGAAAGGATGCGCTTTTGCATGCTTCTCTAAACCGAACTCTTCCAATAGCTGAACTGTTTTTTCTTGCACAACGGATTCTGGCCAATTTCGTTGTCTTCCACCAAATGCGATTTCATCGTAGACTGTGTCTTGTATGAATTGAAGCTCCGGATTTTGAAACACAAAGCCTGTTTTTTCATATAGTCGTCGGTCAGACCACTTTTTGAGGGGTGTCTCTTTTAAGAAAATGCTGCCTTTTTTCATTGGCTCTAAACGGACTAAATGTTTGAGACATGTGCTTTTCCCACTTCCATTTTCCCCAATTATCGCCACCCAATCCCCTGCTTTGATATCCAGCTGAAGGTCACTCATAATCCTTTTTTTTCCATAGCTTAATTGAAGATCTTCTGTGCGAATGATGGTCTCTCGCTCAGTCGACGGCACTTTTTTACGCTGCTCTTTTCTTGCTTCAAAGGTTTGCATAAGCGTTTGACTCATTGGATGAAATGGGTCTTGAATAATTGTGGACCATTTCTCGGGAAATAATTTCGGCCGCCAAATCCCTGCCTCTTTCATTTCTTCTTCATATGTCGCGAACACATCTTTTGGAGGCCCCTCTGCTAAAATGCTGCCTTGATCGTCTAATAAAATCACCCGGTCCATCCATTCGATGACACCATCTAGCACATGCTCTACAAAAATCATGGTTTGTCGCTGATCACCTGCAAGCTGCTGTAGAAGCTGAAATATCTCCATTCTGCCTGCTGGATCAAGCTGTGCGGTCGGTTCATCAAAGAACAGCACATCTGGCTCTAACGCTAGTAAACAAGCAAGTGCCAATCGCTGCTTCATGCCGCCAGATAATGTATGAATGTCTGTATTCGGATCGACATCGAGTTGGACTTTTTGCATGAGCTGCTGAATGATGTCATCCATCTCTTCACGAGGGACGGAACGGTTCTCTAAGCTAAAGGCAATTTCTTCATTGACGCGGTGCATACAAAACTGGGAATCAGGATCTTGAAACATGACGCCTGTATGTCTTTGCAATATCACTTCGCCCTGCATGTCAGCTTCCATATGTTCTGGAATAATCCCAGCCAGAACTGAAATGAGTGTGGATTTACCGCTCCCGCTTGGTCCTAAAATAAGCACCTTTTCTCCTTTTTGAATGGAAAGAGAGATTTGATGCAAAACAGGCTGAGGCTGTTCATAAAAACGGACAGTGAGATTATTGCACGCGAGAAATGAATCCATGCTGTTCACCTTTGTTTCGTTTTTCTTTCATGATGGCATATTGATTCAGTACACCGGTTTTGGATAATGCGTCGACCACAACTTTCGCTAAGCATCCGCCCAGTATCATCCCGCTGATGATTTGAGTCATCAGTGTGATGAGTAAAACTTGAGGCGTGTAATAACCAAAGCCATTTGCAACGAGGCTATATGCCATTGCTCCAACAGCTGCAAAGGCACCTGACAGCATCAGTGTCCACATGCGATATCGTTTATAACCAAAAAGAGCAAAGGCGATTTCTGCCCCAAGCCCTTGGCATACACCAATCAGCAGGGCTGAAAGACCAAAGTGGCTGCCTGTCAGTAATTCCACAGCGGCAGCGGCTGTTTCTGCAATCAGGGCAGCTCCCGGCTTTTGGATGATATACGCGACGATTGGACTGGCAATCACCCAAATGCCAAACATGATGTTGCCTCCTGCTGGGCCAACTAGTGCTGTAATTGGTAAGTAAAGTGTGGACCATCCTAAATAGATGACACCGCACGCAACGGATAAAATGACAGCAAGGACGACTTCTTTCATCTTCCATGTCATGATGAATGCACCTGCAATGGAACTGGCCACTCTTCCACCGTAAACGCCATTTCCCAAAACTTGTACTCAAGCTGACAGCTTAAGATAAAGTGCTGTTTCATTTTTTCCTTTTCCTTCTCACTTGCTCCTTCCGCCAGCTGATCGAGCCGCTTGCAAAGCTCCACTGTAATAGAGTCGGTTAACCCTCCATAAAACGTGATCCACTCATAAAACGGATGTGACGGGTCAGGCTGCACGTCTGAGAGCATTCGTTTTCCAATTTCCCAATATGTCCAAGGACATGGAAGCAGGACAGCAATGATTTCCCCAAGCGTGCCTTCCTGGGCGACTTGCAGCATGTGATGAATATAGTGATGAGCACTCGGAGCCAATGAAGCTCCTTGGAGCTCATCATACGATACACCTGCCACTCGGCAAAGATTTTGATGAGGGTGCGTCTCACTATCTAGTACAAACGCAATCTGTTGATGGAAAAAGGCAATATCTTCTTTGTCTGTACATCTGCTTAGAGCCGCTGCATAAATTTTAATAAATGCATGTAAGTATTCTGCATCTTGTTTGACGTAATGAATGATCTGTTCCTTTTCCAGCTTTCCTGCTGCCAGGCCTCTGACAAACGGATGCTGATAAATGGCTTCAAATAATGTTTCTGCTTCTTTTCTTAATTGCGCTGAAAACGTCATAAAAAAAGCCTCCTCTTCTTCAGTTGAATAAATGAAAAAGCCACCCCAAATGGAGCGGCCTTCTTATCGATTCAATCATGAATAAGACAAGGTCCAGCTCCACTTCCCTCCGCTAGTACGAACTAGATCAGGTTCAAAGGGTCCAAGATTTCTTCTTGTCTCAGTCATACATGACTCCCCTAGTGGACTTTTGTCATTTAATTATCTTTACTCTACACATGTGGTGATTTGATGTCAACCACCTTTCTTAATTCAATGTTTTGATCGTTGGCAGCTTCTCGATCCCTGCGGCATAGTAAAAATTAAGGACACTGAAGAAATCAATTGGCTTTCCTGTTTTCAAATCAACAGCTAAAATATGATCGCCGTAATTTGTCATATCATCAATATCTAAATACCTTGGCGTTTTCTTGCCAAGTGTATCTACAAAGGTATCGTGGTAATATTGACCGCTTGCATATGAAGATTGATGGTACATAAACAATGTCTCCACATCTAAGTAGACGAGAATGGCCTCTGAGGAGCTTGCATAAGGCGCTGAGTACGACACTGGAGCGGAAATGCTTTTCACTTTTACACTTGAAATCGAATGGGTTCTTTGTTCGTATTTACCATCATAAGAGAAATAAAATACACGCTCCCATTCATAATCTGCTGTCTTCGATTGCTTGTTGTATACTTTTGCGCCATTGGCAAATACATCCCCATTTGCATACTCAGCTACAAAGTATTGTAAGGTTGACGATAGGGACACAGCCCCTGTGAAATTGGGCGGGTTTTTTGCATTCACCTGTAACGTGTAAGAGTCTCCGAAATCTCCACCGCTTGTGATACCGAATGCGTAGTCACCTGCTGGTAAATTGGTCAAACCAAGGAGACTGCCTGCGGGCTGAATCAGGTCTGTCGGGTACGCTTGTCCTGTTTCATAATCAACAACAAATAATTGAACGAAATAATCGGGATTTGAAGAGGTAATCCGGCTGATGAGTGCCTGAGGTGAAGATGTGCTTAAAAACCATAAATCAACTGGGTCGTCCTCTGATAAGACAACCGATTGGTTGATTGCTAGTCCATCAATGGAGCGAATGGCAGATGTACGCATCTTGCCATCTTTAGCGGCTTTTCGTTTGATACTGATTCCATTTTTCTTATCTACTTTAAAAGATTTTTTCAGTTGCTTCTGTTGGATAGCGGTTCCTTCATCCTGCTTCAAAAACGACTCTTGCACTTGCTGAATGGCTTTTTCCGTCAGTGGTGACAATTTCCCATCTGATTTCGGTGTTTCTTCTGCTTTTAATGCTGGTGAAAATAAACCTGTTGTGACGAGTAAAATAGACAATAAAGCTGCAGTGATTTTCACATAAAATGCTCTCACAGGAACATCCCCTTTTTCCTTAATTGGGTTTTTTGCCCTGTTAATATTTTACCATTATTCTATTCATTGTTTTGGTCTTTTTTAGGACATCTTTATGACAAAAAAACCAGCCGCATATATTACGACTGGTTTTTGATCATTTTATGAAATGGTTTTAACAAACAGGCGTGCTGTTTCTGCACTGGAACCTGGGTTTTGTCCAGTAATGATTTGCCCGTCAACTACAGCGAATGGTGCAAAGGCATCTCCTTTTTCAAACGCTGCCCCTTGCTCACGAAGTTTTGTTTCCAATAAAAATGGAACCTTTGATGTCAGCTGAACAGCTTCCTCTTCTTCGTTTGTGAAGCCTGTGATTTTTTTGCCTTCGATAAATGATTTGCCATCTTGATCCTTCACATCAACGAATGCTGAAACACCGTGACAAACAGCTCCGACTGCACCATTTTTGTCTGAAATGGCTAAGATTGCATCGGCTACCAATTGATTAGATGCAAAGTCGATCATTGGGCCGTGTCCTCCCGCAAAGAAGATGCCATCATAATCAGCTGGGTTCACATCTGTAAGCGCCTTTGTGTCTTCAAGTAATTCATATACATCTTGATATTGCGCTGGAACACCTTCTGGAATGGAATTTTTATCAATAGGGACAGTGCCTCCTTGAATAGAGACAATTTGGACATCTAGTTCATTTTCTTTAAAAATATGAAATGGCTCTGCCAATTCTTCTAGCCATAAGCCTGTTGGATGTCCGTTCATTTCCGAACTGCTTGTCGATACTAATAACACTTTCTTACTCATCTTGATCATCCTTTCGATATATCATATGGTTATTTTATATTTTGCACAATTAAATATCAAGCAATTAAACTTCAATGCAGCTCTTTATGGTATACCCGATTTTCTAAAAAATATGGCATGACATCAAATCTAATCAATATGTCACATTCTATTGGTAGGGAATTTCATGTAAAATTGTCATTGAGTGATATCATATGAGGTAAGATGGATAGACCTCTCGGATGTGAGGGGACTTTAAAAGGAGTGGAAAAGAGATGAAAACCTATTCGATTGTGATGATCATCATCACGCTCTGTATCATATTGGCCGTCTTTTTGATGAACCTAACAGGGGTCATGTATGGAAAAATTATTTTGGCTGTTGCCGTTGCTCTTTGTCTGACATCCATTATTCGTCTGATGGGTCTTCGAAAAAGATAAAAGCCGCCCTCACTAGGGCGGCTTTATTTATGGTTAAATTGACAGGATAAGCGCAATTAATGCAAGAAGCGCTGGTACTCCTTGCTTGATGATGATTGATTTATTAGAGGTCACACCGCCAAATACCGCAGCGATGATCACACAAAGAATGAAAAATAGCTGAATCATATATCCAACAGTATTCGATCCGAGAATGAGCCCCCAAATGAGTCCTGCAGCTAAAAACCCGTTATAAAGCCCCTGATTGGCAAACATCACTTTTACATTTGGATCCTTTTGCAAGTGTTCTGGCAGCTTAAAGGATCTCTTTGCCATCTTTGATTCCATAAAAAACATTTCTAATAACATAATGACAATGTGTTCTAATGCGACAATTCCTACTAATATCATTGCTAAAATATTCA
This sequence comes from Bacillus sp. NMTD17, assembly GCF_002998735.1. Lineage (NCBI taxonomy): Bacteria > Bacillati > Bacillota > Bacilli > Caryophanales > Bacillaceae > Bacillus > Bacillus sp. NMTD17. The sequence continues at coordinate 173,059 of NZ_PVRH01000001.1, read as the reverse complement.
ATTTAGTTAATTCCTTTCTGATAGACGATCACGAATCTCTATTTTATCCGTGTATAAATCAAAGTCTTGTATTAATTCAAGCGCTTCAGTAAACCGGCTTTGTGGAATGTCTTTCATTTTTCTCACACCGAATTCCTTTTTAATAAAAGCCATGATGGTATTGATATGAAGCTTACCGTGACCATCATACTCCAAATGGCTGCAAAAAGTCTGCATCGTCCCTCTAATCACCTTCAATTGCTTAGCAGTGACACAACTCATTGGTAACGCTCATCCTTTCCTTTGTTTTAACAGCTAAAAAAGAACCATGTATGAAAGAAAAACCTTCCAGTCTCTATTATATAATGATTTCATTCGGATATCAAAATAAAAAAGAACAGACATTCGACCAAAAAGCCGCCCTTTTCATCAAAAACATTTTATTACCATATCAAAAAGCCGGATTCAATGGTAGAATCCGGCTTTCTGTTTAGTTACTTTTAGAAATTAATACCTTTCCAACAGAACGATCCTTACTTTGTCCAACGACTTTAAAGGATAGACCGTATGTTGGTACATCACGCCCTGCATCTGGATTATTTGGATTCACATAATTCTTTTTATCACTAAATGTACGAGTCGGACGAATATAGCGATCTGCCAACGTTAAGCCCGTTGTCGCTGTATAATCAATATTGAGCTTCGTACTTGGATTCAAAGAAAATGCTGCATCATGTACTTGGAAGCCTGTGGCAGCAATGGAGCCGTCACTCCACTTCAATACTTGCTGATCAGCATCTACTACCCCAAGGAAACCGTTCCCTGGGTGATTTCCTACCCAGTTATCACTATAGGATTGATCGACATACCACACGACCAAACCGTTATTATAGCTCATGAGGCTTGCCCCACGTTTGATATGCTTTAAGCCTTTATCAACGTCAGCATAAGAGCGCCACTCTAACAAATAATATTGGGGTGCATATTGTTTTCCATTAGATTTTGAGAATCCGTTAAAGGTGAAAGTAGACGTGCCCTCGGCATCATCTGACCACACTTTCGTCCCATCTGCTGTGATGTTTAAATCATCTACAAATAACCCTGGCAGTGAATAGCCTGCATCGGTTGTATAGCGGAATTGCAGGTCGATTTTCTTCCCTGCATAAGCAGAAAGATCAAAGGCTACATCTACCCATCCGTCCGATTTTCCGTCAATTCCATTGCCTTCGTTCGCACCTGCTTCATTTCGATCTTTCGTGATGTTACCAGCAATGGTCTTCCACTGATCAGTTCCTGTTTCACGTACTTCTACATACGCATAATCATAATCTTCTTCGATATCGTACCATGCTTTAAATGTAAGCTTTGCTTTGCTCCCCTTCGACAAATCGATACCTGTTGTTGTCATGGTCGCATTCAAATTGTCACCCGTTCCGCTGAAGTACGAATATTGTCCTTGAGCAGGTTTTGTGACCACAATCTCTTTATCTGGTAAATCCACTCGAACCGCATCATGATTCGTTCCTTTTGTTGCTGCTTCATCAATCAGCACTGTTTTGCTTTTCTTTAATGTTTTACCATCAATGGTTTGTCCAGTAAGCCAGTTACCACCATGCAAGTTTTGAAGCATTTCTTTCGCATATGGACTAAAGCCTGTTGGTTCCGTTCCAGGGACTTTACCTGCCCAGCTTCCGCTTGACATGATCGACCAGTATGAAACAGGCTCGCCTCCGCCTGTGTACTGTGTATCGTACTCATCAGGAAGACCAAGATCATGTCCAAATTCATGTGTGAACACGCCTGCCGCGCCATCTTCAGGCTCGATAGTGTAATCTAACGCACCTAATTTTCCGCCTTGCCCGACTTCAGATTCAGTGTTTGGAATTTCAAATACATCACCAAGTGACCAGCGGTGCGACCAAATCGCATTAGAGCCAAGTTGTCCGCCGCCAGCTTCTTCACCTACGCCAGCATGAACGACCATCAGATGGTCAATGATGCCGTCTGGTTCGTTATAAACGCCGTCTCCATCCATATCATAGCGGTCCCATTGATCATATTCACCGAGATCAATGTTCGGGTCTTTTGCTGCTGCTTCGAGTACTTCTTTCACCAATTCACGCGGTTTGCCGTCACTGCCTGATTCGTCTGGTACGTTTCCACCGTAATAGGCTGCTTCATGCTTAGCTGTATACCATCCTGCAACTGTTCCACTGATTGTGTAACTACCGCCGGACTGCTTTTCATAATATTGCTTCATGGATACTTTGCGTTTACCATCTGGACCGATGTAGCCATTTTTTCCGAAAAGCATATCTTGATAGTGCTGTTGATTGTACTTGTCATAGTACATATCAGTCTCTTCTTTTTTAATACTATTATGCTTATAATCTTTAAAATCTACTAATAAAACCAATACCTTATCATTGCGAACATCGCCTTTATACTTTTCCTTTTTGACCGGTTTTACATGATTCCCTTCTTTTCCTTTATGCTTCTTTAACTTTTTCTTTTTGGCTAATTTGTTATGTACCTCTTGTTTGTATTCTTTCAGAAATTCAGGCTCTTCTGTTAAGGTGCTTGCACTTTGTTTCATGGCAGATTCTTCTTTTTTCTTTAGATATTTCTTTAATGCTTTTTGGGTTTCTGCCTCATTGGCATTTTTTTTGATCTTTCCTTGTTTTTTCAAGGCTTTGATGAGACGGTCTTCATTCACGACACTTGCGTCAAATGGAATACCTGAATAATGACCGCCATCTGAGGATGTTGATTTCTCTGTGGTGTGGGCAGATAGAGGGGTGCTGAAAGCTGCCAATGTGCCTAAACTGAGGACAGCTGTTAGTGCAATGCTCGTCCATTTCCCTTTTTTCATATTAGTTCCTCCCTAATTTGGTAATAAATAATATCTCATTCTAGCATATTCCAATATACTTAAGTCGAAAAACATTTTATTTTCAGAAACTTTGTGGAAAATGCACAATACGGGATTGAAATGGGTGGAACAAGGTGTCGAAAATAAAAGAACCCTAGACGATAACCGCCTAGGGTGTTTGTTGTTTTACTATGAAAGCTGCTGGCCTTGAAATGCAACAACGTCAAGTGGAGCGGCTAAGAATTCTTTTGCCTTCGCTACGAAAGCTTGGAAATGTGCACTTGCATTATGGCTCTGAACCGCAGCGTCATCTTTCCACACTTCTACCATTAAAAAGGTATTTTCCTTTTCTGTATCCTTGAACAGCTTGTAGGATACATTGCCTTCTTCAGCTTGTGAAGCTTTCATTAATGCATTGATTTCTTCTAGAAATACGTTTTCTTTTTCTGGATGAATGGTCATCCCTGCATGAATAATAATCATATGATCGTCTCCTTTTGAAAAGATATTATTTCCACTCTGTAATGCGTTCAATCGGTAAGCGGTAAGATGCATAACCTTCGTCAGCAGCTTTCCCAATTGATAACAGCATCACTGGTACATAACGTTCTTTATCCCAGCCAAATGTTTCAGCGATGACTTCTTTATCAAATCCGCCAATTGGATTTGTATCATAGCCGTGTGCACGTGCTGCAAGCATAAGCTGCATAGACACAATTCCACCGTCAATTAAGATTGTTTCGCGATTGACTTGCTCTGGAAGAACCTCAAAGTGTGCAGTTAGTGCAGCAATTTGTCTTTCTTTCACTTCTTGCGGCATGTAGCCATGCTCTACTGCTTTTGAATAAATTTCATCTAAGTATTCATTGCTTTTCATATCTGCAAATACTGCAATGACAGCTGCTGATGTTGACACTTGAGTTTGGTTGAATTTTGCAAGTGGTGCAAGCTTTTCTTTTCCTTCTGGGCTGTCAATGACCATAAAGCGCCAAGGCTGTGCATTCACTGATGATGGTGCCGTTGTTGCTTCTTCTAAAATCTCTGCCATTTCTTCTTTGCTGATTTTCACAGCTGGGTCATAGTTACGAATAGAGCGGCGCCCTTTCATAATTTCCATAAAATCGTTTGTTTTTAATGTTGTAGCCATGTTGCAACACTCCTTTAGGTTGTTTGAATCTTTTCGATGTTTTGTTGTATACGGATGAGCACATCAGTGAGAAGCTTTCGTTCTTCGTCACTTACGTTTTCAAGCATTTCTGAGATAAATCGTTCTTTTTCTTTTTTAGAAGCTTCGATTCTCGTTCTGCCTTCTTCTGTCAGACGAACAAGTGTGACTCGATTATCTTCTGGCTTTCTTCTGCGCGTAACCATTCCTTTTGTTTCTAACTGTTTTAAGTGACGCGTCACAGCCGAACTGTCAATATTTACCTTTTTCTGCAAATCTGACTGGCTGATTTCGTCGGCTTGGAATAACAGTGATAGCAATTCTAGTCTTGATTGGCTGATGCCCGTGCATGCTTCGAACTTCACACCCATCATACGGTTCACGCACTGCAAACGGTATAATACCTCTGCTTCTTCAGAGCAAAATGCAGTCAATGCCATCCCCTCTTTTCTATTCAGATCAATTAGTTGATATATCAATCATTGACTCGTCAACTAATATACACCCATTATTTGATGATTGCAAGAGGTTTGTTTCATAAAGTGAAATTTTTTATCTCAATAGAAAAAGAAATGAACAAAAAAGGACAAAAGCGACGAAGCACTTTTGTCCTTTTTCCTTTATTCTGTGATCACAGTGTGAATGAGAGTTGGTGCATCAGCATGATCTGCGATGCGGATGTTGTTATAAATTTTTTCCATGACATTCGCAACATCTTCACGATTTGCATGAAGTGTCACGAGTGAATCTCCTTTTTCAACACGATCGCCGACTTTTTTGTTCAGCATGATGCCGACAGATAGGTCGATCTCGTCCTCTTTTGTTGCACGTCCTGCTCCAAGAATCATCGCTGCAACACCGATTTCGTCTGCGACGATTTCAGCAACCACACCTGATTCCTTTGCAGGAACGTCGATTTGGTAAGGGGCTTGCGGCAGTTTTTCCGGCTGATCTACAATCGAGCCGTCTCCACCTTGATTTTCTAAGAATTCCTTGAATTTCTCAAGTGCTTTGCCGTTTTTCATGACTTCAATTAGCTTTTCTCTTGCTTCATCAAGTGTCTCTGCTTTTTTCGCAAGAACAACCATTTGACTTCCTAATGTGAGCACAAGCTCGTTTAAGTCTTCAGGGCCTTCGCCTCTAAGCGTGTCAATCGCTTCTTTCACTTCAAGGGAATTTCCAATCGCTAATCCTAGCGGCTGAGACATATCAGAGATGACAGCCATCGTTTGTCTGCCTACGTTGTTTCCAATGCGAACCATTGCTTTTGCAAGCTTCTCAGAGTCTTCAGGTGTTTTCATGAAAGCACCTGCGCCCGTTTTCACATCTAGTACGATCGCATCTGCGCCAGCAGCAATTTTCTTACTCATAATAGAGCTTGCAATGAGCGGGATCGAGTTAACGGTTCCTGTCACATCACGAAGGGCATATAGCTTTTTATCCGCTGGTGTCAGGTTGCCTGATTGCCCAATGACCGCTACTTTATGACGGTTCACGAGCTCGATGAATTCGTCTTTTGTAATTTCTACGTGGAAGCCTTTTACCGCTTCAAGCTTGTCCACTGTACCGCCTGTATGTCCAAGGCCGCGCCCAGACATTTTCGCAACAGGTACATCAAGTGCAGCCACAAGAGGAGCAAGTACAAGCGTTGTTGTATCACCTACACCGCCTGTTGAGTGCTTGTCTACTTTAATGCCCTCAATGGCAGACAGGTCAATCGTGTCTCCTGAGTTCGCCATAGCGAGCGTTAAGTCTGCACGTTCTTGATCCGTCATATCTTGGAAGAAAATCGCCATAGCCAAGGCACTTGCTTGGTAGTCGGGAATTGTTCCGTCTGTATATTCTTTGACAAAGAAAGAAATTTCCTCTGAAGATAATTCTTTTCCGTCACGTTTTTTCGCAATGATATCTACCATTCTCATTGTTTTCACCATTCCTTTTTTTAAATTAGTAAATCAAACCGACAACGCCTGCTGTTAAGAAGCTGACAAGTGTTGCACCGAATAACAGCTTTAATCCAAAGCGTGCGACAACGTTCCCTTGTTTTTCGTTTAAGCCTTTGACTGCTCCAGCAATGATACCGATAGAAGAGAAGTTCGCAAATGACACAAGGAATACAGAAATGATCGCTTCTGTACGAGCACTGAAATGCACACTATCTCCATTTAGAGCAAGCATTGCCACAAATTCGTTAGATACCATTTTCGTTGCCATAATGCTTCCTGCTTGTACGGCTTCGCTCCAAGGTACACCGATAAGGAAAGCAAATGGAGCAAACACATATCCAAGTACATCTTGGAAAGAAACACCGATGACAGCTGTAAAGATTCCATTAATCATCGCAATTAATGCAACGAATCCAATCAACATCGCAGCGACAACAATCGCTACTTTGAAACCATCCATAATATATTCGCCAAGCATTTCAAAGAAGGATTGCTTTTCTTCTTCAACGACTTCGAGCATGTCTTCGTCCTTAGCTACTTCATATGGATTGATAATAGACGCGATAATAAATCCACCAAATAGGTTCAGCACAAGTGCTGTGACCACGTACTCTGGTTTAATCATTTGCATGTACGCACCGACAATAGACATCGATACTGTCGACATCGCAGATGCACATAATGTATAAAGACGCTGCTGAGGTAACAATCCAAGCTGCTTCTTAATAGAAATAAACACTTCTGATTGTCCTAAAATCGCAGACGCTACTGCGTTGTAAGATTCTAGTTTCCCCATACCGTTTACTTTGCTAAGCAAATAACCGATTCCGCGTACGATAAGCGGAAGGATACGCCAATGCTGCAAAATACCGATCAATGCCGAAATAAAGACGATCGGCAGTAAGACGTTGATGAAGAAAGTTGACGCATTATCATTCATTAACCCGCCAAATACGAAGTTGATTCCTTCGCCGGCATAGCCTAGAAGCATTTGGAATCCTTTTGCAAAGCCGCCGACTAGGAAGTTTCCAACACCTGTATTGAGCAGAATATAACCTAAAATAAATTGCAGTACAATCATGACAAATACTGGACGGAATTTTACTCGTTTTTTCCCGTTACTAGCCAGCCATGCAATGGCGAGAATCACCAGCAAACCGATGATACCAATCAAGTATTTCATGTTTTTCCTCCTCGAATGAATTCGTTTACATTAATGCGCTTGTATGGAACAAACCCTATTTAGTAAACAAAGTGCGGAAGAAATTCCCAGAAGTGAGATCCTTCCGCATATGACTTTTTCATCATTTATGAGTCACGAATGTTATCCTACCATAGGATCGTATGAATTAATAGTCTTTCGAAGGAGCTGATTGGTCCCCTTTGATAATAGAAACGCCTGCACTCGCACCAATGCGGGTAGCGCCTGCAGCTGTCATCGCTTCAACGTCCTCTTTTGTTCTCACGCCGCCTGATGCTTTCACACCAATGTCAGGTCCAACTGTTTTACGCATTAATGCGATATCCTCAGCTGTTGCACCGCCTGTACTAAATCCAGTCGATGTTTTCACAAAATCAGCGCCAGCTTTTACTGAAAGCTCACAAGCTTTGACTTTTTCTTCATCTGTTAATAAACAAGTTTCAATGATGACTTTCACTAAGGCTTTGCCTTTTGCTGCGTCTACAACTGCACGAATATCTTGTTCAACTGCATCATATTCGCCGTCTTTCAATGCCGCGATATTGATGACCATGTCCACTTCAGTTGCACCGTTTTCAATTGCATCATTTGTTTCGAATGCTTTCACTGCTGTTGTGTTTGCACCTAACGGGAAACCGATGACTGTACATACATCAACGCCTGTTCCTGCTAGTTCCTTCGCTGCAAGAGATACCCAAGTTGGATTCACACAAACGGATGCAAATTGATGAGTTTTTGCTTCTTCAAGTAACTGCATAATGGCAGCTCTAGATGTATCTGGTTTTAGTGCTGTATGATCAATGAGCTTTGCTATCGTCATGCTTACACTTCCTTTTAATTATGATACTTTCATCATATATGACCGATGAACATTTGTAAACATAGTTATGAAATTTTGTTCATCTATTTTGTGACATTTAAAAGAGCCTTTGCTGTATGCTGATCAATAATCAATACGTTCGCATATTTTCCTCTTAGTGCCCCGTGGATAGAAGCAACCTTGCGATGTCCGCCAGCCACAAGAATGGAGCGTTCTTTTGTCCTTAAATCATCAAGCTCCACACCAATAGTGCGGTTGTTAATCGCTTCACTGCAAATGCGCCCTTCCTGATCATAAAAGCGCGAACAGATGTCTCCGACGCTGGATGCTTTGAGCAGCGCTTTTTCTTCTTCACGGAAATAACCAAGTCTAAACAAAAGTGCTTCATCTCTTACCGTTCCAACAGTAAACACAGCAATATTCGCCTGTTTCCCCATTTCAATGATGCGCTGAATATGTCTGTCCTGCTCAACCATCTCCTTGACGGCAGCACTATCAAATACAACAGGAAGCGGTAAATAGCGCGGTGCTGTTTGAAAGGCCTCAGCAAACAGCTGGATGGTTTCCGCAGAATATGTATTCACATGGGAGTGGCTGATCCCACCCTTCAGCTGGACAACCTCCACACCTTTGACCTGTTTAGGTTGCATCTTTTGGGCAATTTGATACATGGTGGTTCCCCAGCTCACACCAACGATATCACCGTCTTTCACTGTGTCTTGCAAGTACTCGGCACCAAATTGGCTCAAGTATTCGGTAATCGTTGGATAATCATCTTTGGGCGAAAACACCACATGAGCTTCGAGCAGGTCATATTTTTCCTTGAGCAATGAAGATAGCTCATTTAAGTCTTCAAATGGGTCCATTACCGTTATCTGGACGTACCCCTTCTCCTTCGCATATTGAAGCAGCCGAGACACAGTTGGTCTCGACAGGTCGAGTTGTTTGGCAATTTCCTGCTGGCTGTAATCCGATAAATAATAAAGCCTTGCCGCTTCAATACTCAGTTGTTGTTTCTCCCGATCCATTCGTACACCTCCTTTTTTCTTCTATCATAACAAAATGTTCATCTTATCATGCACAAATGTTCATTTGAAGAAAATCGTATAGGCGGCTTGGAAGGTTTCATTCTTCTCTAAAGTTTGAATACCGAACTTTTCCTTGTACTGCCCATTCGCCCCTTCAACATCGGCAATACCGTACCAAGGCTCAATACATACAAATGGAGCCATTGTGCCTTTTTCTTTATTATAAGGTGACCAAATACCAACAAACGGAAAACCAGTGAGATCAACCTCAACCCCGTGACCTGCCTGAGAAATCAATGACACTCGATTGATATGGCTATAGATCATCGCATCATGCTGAAAAAGCTCTGGTCGAAGCTGAATCGGTTCAAGTTGAATGCCTTTTTCTTTCTCCCTGACAAGTGAATTTTTTAGTTCATATTGGACAGGAAGATACTCAGTGGAAGGGGTCAATGTCAGGTAGTAATCTGCTGTGCGCTCACCTTCAACAAGCGGGACATGAAATGCGGGGTGCCCTCCAATGGAGAAATACATCGTGTCATCTCCGTCATGATCAATTTCCCAGGAAATCGTCAGACCATTTTCCGACAGCTCGTATCGAATACGGGCGGTAAATTCATAAGGATACTGCTCGATGTGGCGGCCTTTTGATTCATATTGAAAGGTCACCGTATGTTTCGTTTCTTCATATAAATCAAAATCAACATCCCGCAAGAATCCATGCTGCGCAAGCTCATAGGTTTGATCACCTATCTTGTATTGGTCATTCTTTAATCGTCCGACAATTGGAAATAAGACTGGCGACACCCTGCCCCAATAAGCAGGATCGCCAGACCACATATAGTGACGTCCACTTTCCTTGTGAAGCACCTCTCTGACCTCAGCACCTCTCTCATTGACCTGAATCAATAACTGATCATTTTCAATCGTTCTCATTCCACACATCCCCTTTCCTTCTTCTTTTATTATGACAGGGATTTTGGTTTTGAGTATAAAAATAAGGCAGCCTTCCAGGCCATCAATTCTTTCTTTATATAAAAATTTTAAAAAAAGACAGAAATTCGCCAACAAAATGTGATGCTGATCCGTCTAATCTTATATAAAATAAAAGAATCGTTGTTCTTTTGGAATGACAACAAAAAAGAAGCGTTTTGACATAAATGGGGGATTCATTTTCATGAACAGCAAGGAAAATCGTTTACGTTATATATTAGGATTAGATGGGCTGAGGGCTGTTGCTGTATTGGCAGTCATTGCTTATCACTTACATATCGGACCTGCAAGCGGCGGGTTTCTTGGCGTTGATTTGTTTTTTGTGATTTCTGGATACTTGATTACGACGATCTTGTTACATAAGCAGGATCTGGGCTATCAAGAGCTTTTACCATTTTGGATGGGCCGGATCAGAAGGCTTCTTCCAGCTGCTTACGTGATGATTTTTTTAACCGTCAGCTGGTGTGCGATTGTGGGTTCGAATGCACTATTGTCCATTCGTGGCGATGCCTTATCGTCCTTTTTTTATGTCAGTAACTGGTGGTACATCTTCCATCAGCTGTCTTATTTTGATAGCTTCAACGCTGTATCTCCACTGAAAAATTTGTGGTCTTTGGCGATAGAAGAGCAATTTTATATCATTTGGCCGATTCTATTGATTGCAGGGCTAAAATGGGTGAAAAATAGATCCCATCTGCCAATGATCACCTTTGGCCTTGCACTTGTCTCCGCCTTATGGATGGCGATTCTTTATTCACCAGATACGGATCCAAGCAGAGTTTATTACGGAACAGATACTCGTGCATTTGCGCTCCTGATTGGGTGCAGCCTGGCATTTGTATGGCCCATGCAAAGACTGTCCAGCAAAAAGTTACTTCCTGTTGGCAGACGTATTTTACATATCGCTGGTTTTGGTTCGTTTGCGGTTTTTCTTTTGTGTGTTTATGCAGTGGACGAATTTGACGGCTTTCTCTATCAAGGAGGCATGCTTTTATTCTGTCTAAATGCAGCGATTTTAATTGCGTGCATCTGCCACCCTGCAAGTCTTTTAGGGAAATGGCTCTCCTATCAGCCGCTCGTCTGGCTCGGAAAGCGTTCTTATGGTATTTACCTGTGGCATTATCCCATCATCGTGCTGACCACCCCTGTCATTGAAATTGGACAGCCTTCTATGGGGCGTGTCGCATTGCAGCTCATGGCCATTTTACTCATTGCAGAGGCCTCTTACCGCTTCATCGAACAGCCGATTCGCCGGCTTGGCTTCAGACAATATTTTGCCTCTTGGTCTATTTGGAAAAAGGGATTCAAACAATGGTCTACGTCTCATAAAGTGTTCCTTGGAATCGCAGCAGCTCTTTTGATCTTATTTACCATTGGCATGTCCAGTTCGTCCCATACGTCCCCACATGCCAAGGAAGTGACACAAATTAAGACGGCACCGAAAAAAGCAGGAGACTCTGCGGAACCAAAAGCTAAGAAAAAGAAAGAAAAACACGAGAAGAAAGCAGCAGATCAGAAACAGTTTCACCAAATTCTTGCTATTGGTGATTCCGTCATGCTGGACATTGCGCCGAATCTTGAAAAAGCATATGCACAAATCACCATCGATGCAAAGGTTGGCAGACAAATGAACGAAGCCGTCAGCATCGCTCCTCAATATGCTTCATTTAATCAATCTGATGCCGCTGTTATTATTGAGCTTGGCACGAATGGCTATTTTACTGAGGGCACATTGACAGCATTCATTCAACAATTTTCAAAGGCGCACATTTTCCTTGTGAACACGAGAGTCCCAAGGTCTTGGGAAAATGATGTGAATGCAGTCATTCAGCGAGTGGCCGATCAACATTCCAATGTGACCCTTGTCGATTGGCATTCAGCCGCTACTGGACAGCCATCTTATTTTCAGCCTGATGGTGTTCACCTTTCAACAAAAGGCTCTGACACATTGACACAGCTCATTACAGCGAGCATCAAGAAAAAAGGAGATGTGTCATCTTCATCATAAAAAGACTAGCATTCTGCTAGTCTTATTTTATGCCGTTAACAGGCTGGCTCTCAACGCTAACACCCGCTTTTCCTTCGTTGTTTGATCCACCAAAGCAAAATCACCGTTCTCATACGCTAGAGAAAATACTTCTTCGATATGAAAAACACCTGTCTGAAACCGCCTGCTCAATAAATGCAATGCCGCAGCAGAGGCGACTTGAGCTGTTGCTTGAGACTCATCGCGTCCTTTTATTCCAAGCGCTGCTTGATGAATCTTGTTCCCGTCCATTCCTGTAGCCTCCACTTTCACTGCATATTGATCTGTTCCCATTTGAGCAGATTGAATCATGGAAATGGCTCGTTTCTTGATTTTCGGCACAGTGAGAAGGGACGTCATTCCGAGACTCCTTGTGAAGGCAAATGCACGCGTCGCCGCGCGGGAATCAAAACAAAGCCTTGTCGTCACAGAAGGCACGCGGAGCGTCGAAGGCAATGTCTGCTGATCAGAGAAGGGGAACTGATAGGCATGCCGCTTTCCAAGACTTCCACCAAAGTCTATCCGTTTACCTCCAGTAAAGCTTTTGACTCTTTTACGCTGATGATGCTTAGTAAGCACATAGTCAGTATGGACATGATCAAGCGTCCATTCAATAGCGGCTTTTCCATGCTGATCACCCAACCCAAGCATAATCCCTATATCTATTTGATTCACTGATGAGAGCATAGATGCTGCTTTCGCTGCCAATAAATTCGTAAGGCCAGGCGCAAGCCCGACACTGAGCAAAGCCGTTGCACCGATGTGCCGCTGATCCAGCTTTGCCACCTGCTCCATGTACGCCCCTTTCGCGGAGATATCAATATAATCAATGCCTGACCGCAGAACTGCTTCAGCAAATGACGGATCTTCTTGATCAAGACACATGATCACCAGCTTTGTTTTATCCATCCAGTCCGAATATAGCGGCTCACTGACATCTAGTTGATAAGGACGAACTTTCCCTTTTGACTGGCGTGAAAATTTCTCTGCCTTCTCATAGCTTCTGCCTGCCGCAACAATTTGTCCCGGATACACTTCACTTAACTGCAGACATATTTGCTGTCCAACATGTCCATAGCCGCCAATCACCATCACCTGTGATCTCATTTCTCATCCGCCTCTCTACGACCTCGCTTGCAAACAAGCCCTTTGATCATTCCTGCCTGAAAATAAGGTCTGATGTCTTCAAATCCCGCTTTGATTAAATGCTCTCTTATCTCTTCCTCAGGAACAGGGTGTGTCGCGTGTCCCAGCCTGTTTTTAAAGGATGTAAACACTTCTTTTTCTAGACCCTGCCGCTGCATGAAAAGAGAAAGCATGTAAAGCTCCTGTTGAAATGTATGGGACTTCATCTCTCCCTGTATAAATGCCAACACAAGCGGTGCATCTGGTTGAAGCCTGCGGGCAATCTCCTCTAAAAAGGGCTGGCGCCTTTCTATAAAATGAATCACAAGCAAACTCATCGCTGCATCGTAAACAGGTTCAGCAGAAACCTTATCTAATACGGTCTCATGCCATGTGACACGCGCCTCCATCTGAAGCTGTCCAACTCGCCGTTTCGCCATATCCAGCATAGAAGGTGACGGATCGACCCCTGTGATCAGCCAGTCTTCTTTTCTTTGTAGCATGTTGATGATCTCTTCGCCCCCGCCCGCTCCAACAGTCAGAATGCGAGAAGCCGCTCCCTTTACTTCAGTTTCTAATACGTCTATTGTCAACTCATGCAATAGCTGATAGCCGGGTACTTTATGAGCAATCGTGGCTGCGTATGATTCAGCTACGGGATCGTGCCAATGCTGGTTTCCTTTCATGTCCTTCTCCTCCAGTTCCTTTCCGCTTTACATCGTTTCCTGTACACTAACGGTATGACATCTTTATTGTAAAAAGAGACATCAGAAAACACGATCCCTAAAAGTGGGGATTTTTGAGGAGGAGATCATGTGACCAATCCAGCCACTCATTTTCAGCAGCTGAGACAACACATTCGGGACGAGCTTGCTGCCGTCCTTGATTTTGATGCCGCCTGTATCACGACCATTGATCCAGCCACTCTCCTCTCGACAGGTTCCTTCACAGATGAACCGATTGAAGAAATTCATGATCAGCTGTTTCAAAATGAGTTCTTAAAAAAGGACGTGCATCAACATGAGTCTCTAGCCAAAGGCCCTATTCATGCTGCGAGCTTAGTCCAAAGCGGGGAATATCTCAACAGTGATCGCTACAGAGACATTTTGTTGCCTAAAGGATGGTCTGATGAATTGCGGGCAGCCCTTGTGATTCAAGGAGAATGCTGGGGTATTGCCAGCCTATATCGTCTAAAGGACAAGGAACCTTTTCAAGAACAAGATATCCGAGCGGTCATCGAACAAACGCCCAGACTCGCAGCCAAGCTAAGAGATGAACTTTTCAAGAAAAGAGATACTGAAGGGGATGACGCAGCGGAGCATCAAGGTTTCCTCATTCTCTCACACGATTACAATCTTCTTTATGGAAATGAGACAGGGCTTCATTGGCTTCATACATTTCAAGCCTTTGAACAAATCCATGACAAGGCGACCATGCCGCGCCCGTTCAGAGCATTAGGGGCTAAACTTTTATACGGAGGTATCGACCAAACAGCGGCAAGCATGACGAGAATGCCTACGGGGCTGTTCCTCTCTCTTCAAGCATTTCGATTAGCGCAGGCAGCCGGGCAGGAAGAGGCTGTCATGATTCACATCAAGAGAGCCCAAACAAATGATATTCTTCCTTATGCGGCAAAAACGTACCGGCTGACAGAAAGAGAGATGAACGTCCTCGACTGCTTATTAAAGGGACAGTCTACAAAGGAAATCGCCAGTACTTTATTTATTTCAACCCATACCGTCCATGATCATGTGAAGGCGATGCTGCAAAAGACAAATTTGAGCAGCAGACGGATGCTTGTTTACTTTTTCTCTCACATATAAAAAAGCGGCTACCTCACTGGTAGACCGCTTTTTTGTTTATTTTCCTAAAACTAACTCATGCAGGACATGTGCTACTCCGGCTTCATTATTGGATTTTGTCACAACATCCGCTACGGCTTTGACATCATCAATGGCATTTCCCATGGCAACGCCGCAGCCCGCAAATTCCAGCATCGATACGTCGTTCCCATTGTCACCAATGGCCATGACCTCTTCACGAGCAATTCCCAGCTCTTTCGCCAGCAGCTTCACGGCATTCCCTTTGCTGACTTCAGGATGCAGGATTTCAAGGAAGAAATCTGTGCTTTTCACCATCATGTACTTGTCCTTCACTTCAGATGGAATGGCTTGTATCGTCTTTTCCAACCGTTCTGGCTGATCAATATACATCATCTTCGGAAGTCTCATTGAGGGATCTGCCTCTTCAACAGGTAAATATTTAAGCGGCAGCTTTGTTAAATAAGATTCAAGTACTGTGTACTCACTAATATCACGATTCGGTGTGTACAAATGAGCGGAATCGAAATAATGCATCGGTGTATCCAGCTCACGGCTCAGCTTATATAAAGAAGTCAAATCCTCATAGGATAACGTCAGTTCTGACACCACTCCATTTGTATGGCTGTTTTGGACAAGCGCCCCATTGTAGGCAATCACATAGTCTCCTTCTTGATTGAGCTGAAGATCATCTAGATAGCGATTCACTCCACCAATAGGTCGTCCTGTACATAATACAATCTTAACTCCCTCTGCCTTCGCCTGTTGAATGGCCTCAAACACCTCAGCTGTCACCATATGTTGATCATTTAATAACGTACCATCCATATCAATTGCAACTAATTTATACATTCACTGGTCCCCTTTTCTCAGCAAAAAACGTGCTGTCACTATTTTGAGCCATCATCTATATGATGACAGGCTATATCATTACTATTTACCTATTTTAGCCTATCGTTTTTTCATCACGCTGTCTACTTGTTCTCACCTGTAACAAAATTGTCATCTGCCTACTCTATTATATCGTATTCTATTCATCCTGCTTTAAACAGAGTTTGTGCCCTTTTCCAATGGGAAAATGAAAACAAATGTTCACGACTGAACATTTTGAAACTAGCAAATCTAATTGTATGATGGATAGCAAAGAAAGGAGGTGCAGGGAATGATTACGTTTACTAGAGGTAAATTGTCAAAACTGTCTGGTGTGCATATTGAAACCATTCGTTTTTACGAAAATGAGGGTGTGCTCCCCGAACCAAAGAGAGCACATAACGGCTATCGTTTATATGATAAAAAATATGTACTCATGCTTTCCTTTATCACAGAAGCAAGAAAGCTAGATTTCTCACTCAAAGAAATTCGCGAAATTATCAAATCACTATTTGAAAAACAATCAAAAACAGAAGCTGAACAGCTGCTCGAACAAAAAGTTGAGGATATTCAACACTCCATTCAAGAGTTAAAAAAGAGGAAGGCTGCCATTCAATTGTTAACAAAACAAACATTAGCGAACATCAGCTAATTGTAAGGGCTGCCAAAGATGTGCCGGTGTTTGCCACTGGCGCCCCTCTCCGCCCAGGTCTCAAGTGCACGTGCAATTCAAACATCAGTTATACTAGAGAAAGCTTTACTTGATATCAAACGAGTGGAAGGGGTTTTGAGTAGAATGAACATTGCAACCATTGGAACAGGTGTGATTGTGGAAAGCTTCTTGCAAGCGATTGAACAGCTTGAAGGCGCTTCTTGTCATGCCGTCTATTCAAGAAAGGAAGCAACTGCAAAGAAGCTCGCAGACCAATTTGGTGTGAAAACAACTTATACGGACTTAACGGCTATGCTAGAAGATCCGAACATTGAAGCCGTTTATATTGCATCACCGAATCGTTTACATAGCGAGCATGCCGCAGCTGCATTGGAACACGGAAAACATGTGATTTGCGAAAAGCCTTTCACCTCTAATGTCAAAGAGCTGGAAGCCTTAATCGCACTCGCAAAGGAAAAGCAGCTTCTCTTATTTGAGGCCATTACGACCATTCATATGCCAAACTATCATTTGATTAAAAAGCATCTTCATCAATTAGGTGAAATCAAACTGGTTCAATGTAACTATAGTCAATATTCAAGCAAATATAATCAGCTGCTAGCCGGCGAAACGCCAAATGTCTTTAACCCTGAATTCTCCGGAGGAGCGTTGATGGATATTAATATCTATAATGTCCATTTCATCATGAACCTCTTCGGATCACCAGAACAGGTCCGCTACCAGGCAAACCGTCACCCAAATGGCATCGATACATCTGGTGTTTTGACTTTCACCTACAATGATTTCATTGCGACAAGTGTCGGCAGTAAGGATACAAGCAGCATGAATTTTGCATTGATTCAAGGAGAAAAAGGCTTCATTCATGTGAAAAATGGGGCGAATGGCTGCGAGGAAGTGTTACTTCATGTGAATGATCAGGTGACCTCACTCAATGCACAAACAAATTCAAACCGTCTGTTTTATGAAACAGAAGCTTTTCAGCACATCATTGAAACAAAAAATTATGAACAGTGCTATGCATGGCTTGATGAAAGTCTCTCTGTAATGAAAGTCCTTGAAGCTGCAAGAAAAGATGCAGGCATTGTTTTCCCAGCAGATCAATTTTAATGAAAAAACCGCCGTCTATGAGAGGGCGGTTTTTGGTGATTAAATACTCTTTGAATAGGCCACAAGGCGCTGAGACATGTGGTTCACTTCATCGACTGAAGCATTTACTTGCTCTGTTAAAGCAGCCTGTGTTTGTGTAAGAGCTGTCATGTTCGAGATATTTTCAAGAATTTCATCAATTTGTGTTTTCATTTCTGTTAAACTAGATTCGATATTCTCCGTTGCATTGGCACTATGAAGCGCCAGCTTACGCACTTCATCTGCAACGACTGAGAATCCTCTTCCTTGCTCACCAGCTCTCGCTGCCTCGATCGCAGCATTTAAACCAAGCAGGTTCGTTTGGTTCGCTACTTCTTTGATCAAGTCAGAAATATTTTTCGTCTCATCTGCACTATTTTTTGCTAGATTGGCAGCAGATGTTGACTGCTCTTGTGCGACAGCAAGCTCTTGCGCTTGGTTTGTCACAGAGCTGATGCCTGATACCATCTCGCTGATCGAACTTGAAAGCTGTTCTACTTGTGAAGCCATTTCATTCGCTGTTTTCTCTTTGTTTTTCTCTAACGTGATGTCACGAATGGTTCCAGCCACACGAAGAGGAACACCTTTTTCATCACGAATGGTTTCACCACCTGCATGATACCAGCGATACTCGCCATTTTTGCTCTGCAATCTGTAATCAATGTCAAATGGTGTGCGTCCAGAGTGATCATTTAAATGATCTGCAAAAGCTTGGAGAGCCTTTTCTTGATCCTCAGGATGCAGGCGATCGCTCCAGCTGCTTAACACGTTCGGGAAATCCTTTTCATCCGTAAAACCAAGCGTTTTTCTGAACTGCGGGGACCACCAGAACTCGTTATTCGGATTGACTGGATCGCCGGCCTCTACGACCATGTCCCAAGGAGCTTCCACAAGCGCACGGTTGATCAAGTCATATCTCGTCACGAATGCTTGCAGCTCTTCTTCTTTCAATTTCTGATCATGAATATCAAAAAGAGCTCCCGCTACACGAAGAGGGACACCATTTCGATCACGAATGGTCGTGCCAGTTGCTTTGAACCAGCGATAATCTCCGTTTTTCAACTTCAAGCGATATTCGATATCATATGGTGTATGTCCCGAATGATCCAATAAATGCGAAGAGAATGCATTTAAGGTATATTCTTGTTCATCCGGATGGATTCGAGATGCCCAGCTGTCTAAAACATTTGGAAAATCGTGCTCATTTTGAAAGCCGATCATTTTGCGGAAATCATCCGTCCATGTGAACTCATTTTTTGGATTGACCGGATCTCCAGCGACAACGATCATATCCCATAAACCAACTTGAATGGCTTTTGTCACTAAATTCATCCGCATTTGAATATCTTCATTTACTTCCTGCATCTTTTGCAAAGCTTCATTTATTTGGGCTACTGCTTCAATCGTTTGACTTGAAGAGAATGCAGCAGTATCTATTCTTGCTGAAAGGTCTCCCTTCTCAATTCGTTCTACTAATCGACTGCTTTCATTTAAAAGGGTTCCCGCTGACGAATCATTTGCTTTTCTCATAAACATCTTTCATAACTCCTTTCACTTCTTCATACATTTTTGAAATATTTTACAGTTATAAACAATTCTTTATTAGGACTTTAGTATTACAAAAGATATATCGACAAAAACTGAAAATTGTTTATGTCATAAATAAGACAAATGTTCATTTTTTCACGAAGTTTCATATTTTGGTGGTGGATGATAGAAGGAATTTATGGAGAAAAGTGGCTCATTTGATAGAATCAACCGCCTTTTTTGTCTGAAAAATCTCTTTTTTTATATTGACACTGACGTCCCGAAAAAAGAAAATGGAACATAAGCATTTTTAAAAAAGGAGAACGTCATGAGCGCGAATCAGGAACAACAAGAATTAAAAAAGCTTTTATCACCGCGTCACATACGCATGATTGCATTGGGCGGGGTCATTGGTACAGGAATCTTTAAAGGAAGTGCCGATACAATCGGTTTAGCAGGTCCTGGGGTCATCTTTTCCTATGTATTTGCCGGTTTATTATTGCTCATCGTGATGGCAGCCTTAGCCGAAATGGCGATTGTCTATCCGGGAAATAACCTTCGCGACCTGATACAGATTGCGCTTGGTCAACGTTTTTCATTTGTCGTCGGCTGGGTTTACTGTTTCATGTGGCTCACTGTGTGTGTCATTGAGATTATCGCGGCAGGCAGCTTGCTTCAATACTGGATGCCGAACGTGCCGCTATGGTCACTATGTTTACTCTGCTCACTCTTAGTCATCGGAATTAACTTAAATAATGTAAAATACTTTGGTGAAATTGAGTTTTGGTTCGCTGGAATGAAGATTTTCGTTATTATTGTGTTTATTATTCTTGGTGCAGCCCTATTATTTGGGATCATTCCAAACGAACAAAGCACACCTGCACTCACCAACTATCAAAACTTCGTCCCGAACGGATGGGGTGCGATCTTTGCATCTTTATTAGTCGTTATCTTCTCTTACGGGGGCTCTGAATTGATCGGGCTGACCATTACAGAAACAAAGGATGCCGAGAAGGTCTTGCCTGGTGTTGTTAAAAGTATGATGTGGCGTATTATCTTATTTTACACTTTGCCGATTTTGATCATCTGCGGACTCATTCCTTGGAATCAAATTGATCCAAATAACAGCCCATTTGTTCAAGTCTTTTCAGCAGCCGGTATGCAAGGCGCCTCTCACTTCATTAATTTTGTATTGATTACAGCCGTTTTATCTGCGGCCAATTCTGGCATTTATGGAACGACGAGAATGATGCATTCTCTTTCTAAATCAGATGGCGGTCCGAAAAAGCTGGCACAGGTCAATAAAAGAGGCGTACCCATTTTGAGTTTATGGGTGACCGTTCTGTTTCTTCTCATCGGAACATTCTTTGCTTACTTATATCCAGAGCAAATTTTCAGCTATATGCTGGCTATTCCTGGTTTTGCTGTTTCACTCATTTGGATTAGCATTTGCATGGCACATCTGAAACTTCGCCCGAAATATCCACAGGAGCCGTATTTTAAGGTGTGGCTGTTTCCGTATTTGACTTTATTTGCAGGTCTTGTACTAAGTGTGAGTTTTGTGATGTTTCTATTCAGACAAGAAAACTTGCCTAGCTCGATTATCAGCATCGGTTTCTTAGTTGCAGCCATCATTGCTTCATTCTTAATGAAAAAGAAGGCTTAAACGCTAAAACCCGCCATTGAGGCGGGTTTTTTCATGAGCTGCTGGCTTCTGTCACTTCAAAATCAATCGACGCTTTTGGGATACCGTTGATGATAATCGATAAAGTATGGGTTCCCTCATAATGTTTTCTCGTCGTCATATTTTGAAAAGACTGTGACCTGACGAATTCTCTATGTAACGCTGAGCCTGTTTCAAACTCTGTAATTTTAAATACCTTCTGATTGCGGGTCCCCCGAGCTTTGACGTAGTCTATGGCATACTCTACACGCAGCTTTAGCGGCTTATCGGCCTGAAGTGTAAAATGAAAAGTCATTTTCTCACCGATCCGAATAGGGTCTTGTACTATCTTCAAATCCGTTACCTGAACGGATGGATCGTCTCCATAGCCAAACAAAGCCATGATATCTGGATCTCCTTTTTTGAGTAAAGTACGGGATGCATGTTTGACAATCCAGTTCGTATGTTTGTTGGTTCCATACCAGTTTTGAACTGTCTGCTTCATCAGATCAGGCTGAATTGCTGAGATATCATTTAGATGGTTCGCTACACTTTTTTGCACATACCGCGCCGAGTCAGACTTCAAATTTTCCAAAATCGGCAGTGTGACCGAAGGATTTTTTTTAAGCGAAGGAACAGATAAGCCCCATGGCAGACGCGGTCTGCAGCCTTCACTAGCAAGCCTCCGTATATGCTCATTTTGATCCTGAGACCATACGAGCATTTGCGCCAGCATTTTGTCTTGATCTTGAATCAGAAATGGCCGAACGGCAAATTCAGAAGTGGAAAAAGGCGTGAAGAATTCGAGCGCCTTGATCGAGAGATCCCAATGTGCAAGGCCATATGTCTCGACATAGTCTGGAAATACGAGCGCACTAAGCCCTGAAAAATGCGGCGCTGCCTGACGCAGTACCTCAATTGCCTGCTTATAATCCTCAGGCAGACAGGCATGCATCGATTCAGTGACTCTTCTCATCCGTCCTTTTAACTCAAGCTGCTGCCAATCCTCTTGAAGCACGAGCCGCTGGAATTGCTCAGCATCAAATACAGTCGAAGCCTGTACAAGTTTCTCCGCTAATTCTTGAATAAATAATTCATGGTACACATGTTTTAATGGTTCGATCGTGTCCACCTCCCACATCTCAATATCATTATTTTACCCCAATCTGAAGAAAGTGGTATCACAACAAGCAAAAACAGCCCAATTCCAAAGAACCAGGCTGTTGTTCGCTATATAAACATATTAATGATCATAATAAATGCAATAGCACTAACGGAAATGATCGTCTCCATAGCCGTCCATGTCAAAAACGTCTCTTTAATGGTCATACCAAAATACTCTTTGATCAGCCAGAAACCAGAGTCATTGACGTGAGATAAAATTAACGAACCCGCTCCTGTTGCTAACACAAGCAGCTCTCTGCTCACATCCGGCATAGTTGCAGCAATTGGGGCTACAATACCTGCTGCCGTCATCATAGAGACCGTCGCAGATCCTGTTGCTACACGAATCACCGCAGCAATTAGCCAACTTAGCAAAATCGGTGAAATCGGCGAGTGTTTGGCTACATCTGCAATATAATCACCAACGCCCGAATCAATGAGCACATTATTAAAAGCCCCGCCTGCTCCAATGACAAGCAAAATGGAAGCGATTGGTCCTAAGCACTCGTTGCTAAATGAAAGCACTCGGTCACGGCTCATTCCTTGCATAAAGCCAAGACTGAAGAAAGAATACACCGTTGCAATCAGCAGTGCTGTAATTGGATCCCCGATGTACTTGAATACCTGAAACCACATATTGTCCTCTGGTAAGATAATGTCCGCCAATGTGGCAAGAAGCATCAGAATCACCGGCACCAATATGGTAAACATCGTATTCGCAAAGCCGGGGAGCCTTCGATCTTCATTTCGTTCAGTGAATTGCTTTCTCAGCATCTCCGGAACTGGTTTATGTATCCGTTTTCCAATCCACTTACCATACAGCGGTCCAGCAATAATCGCTGTCGGCAATCCGACAATTATAGAAAAGAAAATGGTTTTCCCCACGTTGGCATGATAGATGCCAACGGCTGCCATTGCCGCTGGATGAGGCGGCACTAGTCCATGCACGACAGACAAGCCAGCAATTAACGAGAGCCCAATTGTCACGAGCGAGATGCCTGTTTCAATAGCAATTGTAAAAAGTAAAGGAATGAGAAGAACGAAACCGACCTGGAAAAAGACAGGTATCCCCACGATAAAGGCAACAAACATCATTGCCCAATGCACATTTTTCGTCCCAAACCGGCCGATTAAAGTTTGAGCTATCCGCTCTGCTCCCCCTGATTCAGCCATCATTTTCCCAAGCATTGTACCAAGCGCTAGAACAATTGCCAGCAATGATAACGTATTGCCTAATCCCGTTTTAATCGATTGAATGATTTCCTGCAAATCCATTCCAGTAGCAAAGCCCACTAGCATCGAAGTAATAATTAAACTCACAAATGGATTCAACTTAGCGATTGTAATGAGAATGAGTAAAAGGACAATCGCCGCAATCACGATGAATAAAAGCATGTTCTCCCACCTTTTCCCTGATGTTTAACGATTTTGTTTTAATTGCAGCGCACTAATGACATCAAATTCATCCTTCAGTTTATCGTAGAGACGCTCATATAAATAAAATAGCTCTATGTAAGTTTCATTGTTCTTCATATTAGGTTCATGACGGGCAGAAATTCGAATCCACTCTTGAACCTCTTCTATCTCTTCCATATGACCTAAACTATGAAGTGCGAGGACAGCCGCCCCAAGTGCTGACGCTTCATAACTTTCTGGAACAAGTACTTCTCTGCCCATCGTATCCGCTAAAATTTGCCGCCACAACGGAGATCGTGCAAATCCGCCCGAAGCTCTGACATCCTTTGCAGAACCGGTTAAATCTCTTAAGGCAACACCAATCGAGAAAACACTCATAATGACGCCTTCTAACACAGCTCTAATAAAATGCTCCCGCTTATGCTGAAGACCGATCCCAAAGAAGGTGCCTCTCGCATTTGGATTCCAATAAGGTGCACGCTCACCCGATAAAAATGGCAGAAACAGCAGTCCCTCTGAGCCTGCTGGAATCTTTTCCGCAATATCCATCATTAAATCGTAAGGGTCCACACCAAGGCGCTTTGCTACCTCCACCTCTGAAGATCCAAATTCATCCTTCAGCCATCTCAGCATGATCCCGCCATTATTGGTCGGTCCTCCCACAACCCAATGTTTATCTGTCAGCGCATAGCAGAACGTTCTTGATTGCTCATCTGTGATTGGTTTGTCTACAACCGTACGGACCGCACCGCTTGTCCCAATCGTAACAGCCACCTCTCCTTTTCCAATCGCGCCAACACCTAAATTCGCTAGAACGCCATCATTCGCACCAATCACAAATGGTGTATCTTCTTTAATGCCCATGCGCAGTGCAATCTCAGGCTGAAGTCCTCTCAGCTGATACGTCGTTGGGACAAGTTCAGACAGTTGACTGGCTTCAATTCCAGCAATACGAAGCGCCTGTTCATCCCATTGAAGCGTTTCCAAATGGAACAGACCTGTTGCTGAAGCGATTGAATAATCGACGACATACTGACCGAAGAAATGATATAGAATATATTCTTTGATAGAAATAAATTTCGCTACCTTCTTGAAGAGATCAGGTGCCATTTCCTTGATCCAACGTATTTTTGAAAGCGGTGACATTGGATGGATCGGTGTACCTGTCCTTTTATAAATGTGGAAGCCATCCATATCTGATAAGATTCGTTTCGCTTGTTCTGCACTTCTGTTATCTGCCCAAATGATACTGTTCGTTAACGCCTTGCCATCCTCATCCATCACAATTAAGGAATGCATCGCAGTACTAATCCCGATGCCGATGAGATTTGCTACATCAAATGCTGCTGTCGTCAATGCACCTCTTACACTCGCAATGACGGCTTCTAATATCTTTTCAGGGTCCTGCTCAACCCATGCTGGCTGGGGCTGAATGAGATCATAAGGTACTGAATGCTTCGTTATTACTTTCCCCTGTGGTCCAAACAGAACCGCCTTTGTACTTGTTGTTCCAATATCCAAACCAATTACCGCCTGGTTTCCCTTCATCTGTATCACGCCCAATCATTGATTTGAAATCAGATATGAAGTTTTTGATATACCTGTTAAATCCCATTATAAAAATAATTTTTTCGACATTCAACGACCGAAAAGAAAATTATTTTCATCCAAAAGCTCACAATCGTTACCATAGCAGCATTTTTCATCATCAGAAAAATTTATTTTTGGAATCATTACACCCTTTTTTGTGATATGGTTTCTCGCATTTGCTTTAAATTTGTTATTGTTTCCTGCTGCCTTAAGTGAGCAAGTGCAAAATATAGAACGTCAATGACAGTCAGCTGAGCAAGTCTTGCAGACATCGCTTCTGTTCGAAAAGCCGTTTCTTGCGTCGCTGTATACAACGTGACATCTGCAAGCTGACTCAATGGAGAGCGCTGATAGCTTGTAATGCCGATGGTTTTGGCTCCTTTTCCCTTTGCTGTTTTCATCGCATCGAGTAAATCTTTATTACGTCCAGAATGAGATATACCGATCACTGTACTGTGCTGGTCAAGGAGACCAGCAGACATCGCTTGAAAGTGAGAATCTGTGTGAACAATACAGTTGATACCTGTCCTCATAAATTTATGAAAAGCGTCTGTTGCAATGAGTCCAGACCCACCACTCCCATAAAACTCTAAGCGTTTCGCTTCATGTATGATTTGTATGGCCTTTTCTACATCCTCTGGATTCAACAATTGAAAGCTATCCTTTAAAGCGGATATATTCGCCTGAAAAACCTTTTGCATAAAAATCGCTGTATCATCATCAAGACTCATTTCTTCATCTACATAATTAGGCTTTGTTTGGTCTATTTCCTGGGCAATAGCAATCTTCAAATCTTGAAAGCCCTCAAATCCAAGCCTTTTACAAAGACGAAAAATCGTTGCCTCTGAGCTCGCTGTCTTTTTCGCAAGCTCGACAATAGACAAATGGATGATGTCGCGGGGCTCACTCGTAATATGTTCTGCAATTCCTTTCAGCTTTGGCGGCAATCCCCTGCTTGCTGCTCGTATTTTTTCAATACTACTTAAACTGACAGAAGCCAATTTACTTCACTCCTCCCTTATTTATGTGAGCGCATACATTTCCTTATGTTCCCATCTTATAAAAAAGAAGCCTGTTTGCACAGACTTCTCTTTTTATGAATTCATCGTTTTAATCAATAAATCAAAAAAGATTTACTCAAAATTTTATAATATACACTTTTAGCTCAACAATCTACCACATTATTTTCAACTTCATTTTCTATATTTCTTTCCAAAAATCTTAAGCATTTTACCCTTATTTCTTCTAAACTATCACTTAATTCATGTGGTATTAAACTTTCTACATCTTCAAGTTCTGTTCCCAAATGAAGTATATTTATCAGTTCTTCATTTATCCCTTTCTTTTTTAAAACATCGATTGTTCGTGGACTGAACATGAGCTTTTCCGCTTCTTCTATAGTGATTAAACCTTCTTTTAGCGATATGATTATACCAATGATATTTATAACAATAATCCTATCTAAATCTTCATGTGAAGAATATCTTAGTTCTATTTTATTCATAAATCATTTCACACTCCAACCTTTTTTAACTTTCACATCATACACCAAACCAGATTTACTTTGAAAATAATGTACAGAAACCTTTTTTCCGTCTTTATAGCCATCTTTATATACTTTTTTCCAAGTCCCTCCTTCAATCTGTTTTAACTCAGATAACAACTTCTTATTATTTACTGTAACTTTTTTAGTCTACAAAAATAGTACGGATGACAAGACCCCATACAGCATCGGCTCCTTTATAACCAATTTGTACACTTTTGTCATTTGAAGAAGCCTCTCGATTAATATGGAATGTTACAGACGGTGAGAATAACGATACAATTAAAGTAAAAATAATTAGAAAAGGAAAATGATATATTTGAATGACATAACAAAATATTCACTATAATCTAATCATATAGCGCAAGGAAAACTTCACCTAACCTTCCGATATATAAGTGTCTTTTAAACTCATTTTTTTATAAACCTTATCTGTATGATTCTTATGAATCTTTTCCCCGCTTCACTCGTATATACTAAAAGAGTGATTGATTTGAAAGGAGATCTGTTTGTGGGATATATTTTGTTATTTTCGGTTGTGATCGGTCTGATTTTGACCCTTTTGCTCACACCGCTCAGATTGTTCGTTAGAAAGAAAGGAACAGAACAGCAGGTTCCGCTTATGTGGATTGCAGGCCTTGCTTTGCTGTTCATGGTCGGTATTTTTATTTTCTATTACATCACCAATTTAGATCGTAACCCTTCATCCCTATGGTTGATTGGACTTGTTGTGACAGCAGCAGGTGCCTTTTTGTCAGTTGGATTGGAGCGTAAGATCAAAGGCGTGCTGTTTCTTATTCTATTACTGCTCGGTGTTTATATGGCGACAGCTTTTCTATTCAATGCGAATGAGAAATTTGATGTCTCCAAAATGGAACAAAAGGTGGAAATCAAAGCGTTTGATGAGACGGAAACACCTGCAAGTGTACCGCCTCAATTTGCTCGGAACAAAATGAAGAAATCGTTCGGACAGGTTCCAAACACAAGCTACTATGAGCTTGGCAGCCTGCAAATCCAGAAGGTCAACGGTGAGTATGTGTACATCGCCCCAGTGGAGTTCTCGGACTTCTTTAAATGGATTCGTTCGGGGAGTACGCCGGGTTACTTTACATTAAGTGCGACCGACTCATCTGCTAATCCAAAGTTTGTGAAAACAGAGATGGTTTACACACCTTCCTCTTATTTCAACAAAGAAATTGAGCGGCATATCCGCCTTCAGTATCCTGATTTGATTTTCTACGGCGATACACAGCTGGAAATCAATGATGATGGAAAACCTTATTACATTCGCACGTATGGCGATTTTATCTCTGCCCGAAACGGCTTTAAAGCTTCCGGCGTAGTCGTTGTTGATGCCAAAACAGGTGCAACGAAGAAATATGCTCTAGATCAAGTACCTGCTTTTATTGATGGCGCTGTTTCACCAGAAGCGGTCAGTCTGCAAAACAGTTATTTCGGAAACTATATTCACGGGTTCTGGAACAGTATGTTTGGAAAATCAGATGTGAAGCTGCCTTCAGATGAAGGAACAGAAGCCAATGTAAGTCCAGTGTTTGATTCAAAAGGAGATATGTATTACTTCACAGATTTCACAAGTCCGAAAGAGGGCGTTGATTCGATGCTTGGGTATGCCCTGACAAATGCCCGGACAGGAAAAGCGACTTATTATACCGGTAATCTTGAAGAGTCCTACATGGATTCTCAAGGCGCTCTGCAAATTATTGAAAAACGATTCATCGAGAAGAAATGGAAAGGGCGCATGCCCATTCTCTATAATTTCTATGGAGAAGCCAGCTGGCTCACACCGGTTCTCGATTCAAATGGATTCCTGCAAAACTACTTTATCGTTTCTGCAGCCAATCCTGAAATCGCTGCGTACGCTTCAACACCAAACGAAGCGTTGAGAGCCTATAAGACAGCTCTTCAAAAAGGCGGCGGCACCGTCAACAGTTCATCTAAGCAGGAAAAGAAAGAAGCTACAGGAAAAGTCAAACGAGTCTATAAAGAAAAGACCGGTGATTATACAACCGTCACCTTCCTGCTAGACGATGGGAAAAGCTACACCATGTCATCTGAAAAAGAACCTCTTGTCATTTATTTAAAAGAAGGCGATCAGGTCACCATGAAATACACAGATACAGGTGAAATCTTCCTTCCAGTTGATGAAATCAAAATCAAAGGATTATAAAAAAAGACGTTTCTCCTACTGAGGAGAAGCGTCTTTTCTCTCTTTCCTTAACAATTCAACGAGCAATTCTTTATTTTTATTTCCCCCTGTCATTGGTGACTCGACATAGGAGAATTTTCGTTTGAAATCCATTCCTCTCACAGAAATGACAGCCAATTCACCGCCAATGCTGCCTCGCTGGAGGACATATTTAGATAAAACGGAAAGCCCCATTCCGTGGATCACAGCTTCTTTAATCGCTTGATTGCTGCTAAATGTCACAAAGGTCCGTGCTTTCAGTCCATTTGATTTCAGGACGTGCTGTAAGTATTCTCCGGTACCTGATCCCTCTTCTCTCGTGATCCATGTTTCGTTCTGCAGTTGATCAATCGTGACATCCTTTTTCTTAGCAAAGGGGTGATCTAATGGCGCCACGATATAGAGCTCGTCTTCTAGAAAAGTTTCGACAGTTAGTTCTTTGTCATTGGTCTGTCCTTCGATCAAACCGATGTCAACATGGAATAAGCGGACATGTCTGGCGATCGCCTCTGTGTTATCAATGACCACCTCAATATCAACATGCGGATAGAGCTGATGAAACTCTGCCAATATTTGCGGCAGCACGTACTCTCCAATGGTGAAACTCGCCCCGATTGTCAGCTTCCCTCTTGCCAGATGATGATGCTCATAAATATCCTGCTTCGCCTGTTCATATAAACGAATGATTTGTTTTGATCGATGGTACAGCATATCCCCAGTTGGTGTAACCGTTAATTGCTTTGGCGAACGATTCAGCAGCACGGTCTGGAATTCCTGCTCCAAGTTCTTAATATGAAGACTGACACTCGGCTGAGAAATCCGCAGCTTTTGGGCTGCTTTTGTAAAGTTTTTCTCTTCCACAACTGTCACAAATGTCTTCAGTGCATCGTAATACATCGGTCCCTCTCCTATCAGAAATCTTAATCCAAAACCTTTCATATATATATCTTACTAATTCCTTCCCAGTGCGTAAAGAAGCGCTTAACTGAAAACAATTTAATAAAAATATTTACTAATTTTTTTAAAGACTCTATACTAGGAGGAGATATTTTCTATAGGAGGTGCTGATTTGGCAGCTAAAATAAAGGACATTGCTGAAAAAGCTGGATTATCCATTGCGACTGTATCTCGCGTACTGAACCAAGATCCCAACCTATCTGTCACGGATCAAACACGCGAAAAAGTATACGCCGCCGCAGAAGCTTTGTCCTATCAAAAGAAAACATTCAAACATTCATTAAAAAAAATCGCCTTTCTCTATTGGATGACCGAAAAGGAAGAGCTTGAAGATATTTATTTCAAATCCATTCGTCTGGGCATTGAGGAACTGACCAATACTCGGAGTTTAAATGTCACCGCTTACAATCCATCTGATGGGCTTCATTCCATTGATCCTTCTACAGAAGGGATCATCGCCATCGGCCGATTTAAAACGTCAGAGCTTGATCAATTATATGCAATCACCCAGCATATCGTTTTTATTGATACGTCACCGGATGAAGACCGTTTTGATTCTGTAAAACCAAATCTGAAACGAATTGTTGAAAAGATCATCGATTCTTTTATTGAAAAAAAACACACATCCATTGGATTCATTGGCGGCACAGACCTTGACCTGAATACGAATGTGCATATTCCTGATATTCGCGAAACGACTTTCCGTGAATATATGATGGCTCACAATGTCCTTGATGAGCGATTGGTCTATGTCGGTCATCATTTCTCAGTAGATGAAGGCTATTCGCTGATGATGAAGGCGATTGATGAGCTTGATGATGATCTGCCCACCGCTTTTTGTGTCGCTAGTGATCCTCTTGCCATCGGCTGCTTACAAGCATTAAACGAGCGCGGATTTTCTCTGCCGAACCGCGTGAGCGTCTTTAGTATCAACGATATTCATGTGTCTCAATATGTGTCACCACCGCTCACCACGTATCATATCCACACGTCTTTACTTTGTGAAACAGCTGTCGATTTACTGTTAGAAAGACTTGTGGACGGCAGAACATTACCTAAAACTGTGCTGATTGCCTCAGAACCTGTCTTTCGGAAAAGTACGATATAAACAACTAGAAGCCCCGTCCAATGTGGAGGGCTTCTTTTCTCTCTATATGAGTAAAAAATTTTACTTAATAAATTTAATAAAATATGTTTACTTTTTTTACTTAAGTTGATATTCTCACATTAAGAAAGCGTTTTCTTATCATCTGTGAAAAAAGAACGAGAGGGGATTACCAATGAAAAAGGGAAAAAGGGCGACATTATCAGCAGTCGTTGGTACTGCTGTGCTTCTGCTTTCAGCTTGCGGACCGGGAGATGACAATTCAAGCGGTACACAGCCGGCATCTACAGGTACAAAGACCTTGCTAGTGTGGGAGGATGTCAAAAAGTCTGATGGGATTCAAGACGCTGTAAAAGAATTCGAAAAACAACATGATGTGAAAATCAAAGTGGTCGAAAAAGCTTATGCCGACCAAATTGAAGCTCTACGTCTAGATGGCGCAGCTGGGACAGGTCCAGACGTCATCACGATGCCTCACGATCAAATTGGATCAGCTGTCACTGAGGGGCTATTACAGGAAATCAAACCAGATCAAAAAGTGATTAACTCCTTCACAGACGAATCGATTCAATCACAAACGGTAGACGGCAAGCTGTATGGTCTTCCTAAATCCGTTGAAACGACGGTGCTTTTCTATAATAAAGACCTTGTCAAAAAGGCACCAACGACACTTGATGGCTGGTATGATCTATCGAAAAAGCTGACAAAAGACGGAAAGTACGGCTTTGTTGCGAAATGGGATGAAATTTACTATGCGCAAAGTGTTTTAGGCGGATCTGGGGGCTATATTTTCAAGCAGAAAAGCGATGGCTCTTATGATGTTAATGACATTGGTCTGAACAACGATGGCGCCATCCAAGGCGGAGAATACATTCAAAAATTCTTTAGCGAAGGACTTTTCCCGAAAGGCATCATTGGGGAACAAGGAATCAATGTCCTCAACTCCTTATTCACAGAGAAAAAAGCAGCAGCTGTCATTTCTGGTCCATGGTCATTTGGTCCATTTAAAAAGGCGGGTATTGACTATGGCGTGGCTGAACTGCCAACACTCCCTAACGGAAAACATATGAGCTCCTTCTTAGGTGTAAAGAGCTACAACGTCTCCTCTTATTCTAAAAATAAAGAACTTGCTGAGAAATTTGTTGAGTTTATCACAAACGAAAAAAATGCGAAGAAGCGCTTTGAATTGACAGAGGAAATTCCACCAGTGAAAAAACTGATGAAAGATCCAATCATTACGGAAAACGCTAATGCGGATGCTGTTTCAAAACAAACGAAATATGCCACGCTGACACCGAACAATCCTGAAATGGCAGAAGTGTGGAAGCCGATTGATAGTGCATTAGGTCTCATTGCAACTGGTCGTACAGATGTGAAAAAGGCATTTGATGATGCGGTCAATCAAATCGACTCTCAAATTAAAGCAAATCACTCCAAATAACCATCAAATGCGGGTAGTCTATCAAGCTGCCCGTAGTTGATCTAATTTCATATGAAGTAGGTGTTAGACGTGACGGGTAACCTTGAACTAGACCGCACACACACAGTGGAATCAAAGACACACCGGAGACGGGCGCTAATGTTCTCCTTTATACCCGGGATGGGGCAGATATACAACAAACAATACGGCAAAGGGGCACTCTTTTTCCTGTTTGGCGTCTCTTTTTTGATTGTATTTTATGATTTATTCAATATTGGCTTTTGGGGTCTGTTCACACTGGGGACGATGCTGCCTCGTGACAACTCTGTTTTTCTTTTAGCCAAGGGGATTATTGCGCTGTTAACAGCTGGTTTTGGTATCGGCTTTTATGTACTCATGATGCGTGATGCTTTTATAAACGGAAAGAAACGTGATCAAGGGGTTCCGCTTCATTCCATCCGTGCTCAATATCATCAGCTCATCGATCAAGGCTTCCCTTACTTAATGAGCACTCCTGCTTTCTTTTTACTTCTATTTTCTGTTGTCTTTCCTATTATGTTCAGCTTTGCGCTTGCCTTTACGAACTATGATTTATACCACTCGCCTCCTGCCAATCTGATCGACTGGGTAGGAATCAAGAACTTTCAAAATATCTTTTCCATTGATATTTGGAGAGACACCTTCATTGATGTACTTGGCTGGACCGTCGTATGGACTTTGGCCGCGTCAACCCTTCAATGTGCCATCGGCATCTTTTTAGCGGTTCTGCTCAATCAGAAGGATTTAAAAGGAAAACGGTTTTTTAGAACCATTTTGATTCTTCCTTGGGCTGTTCCAGGCTTTGTGACCATTTTGGTGTTTGCTGGACTGTTCAATGATACCTTTGGTGCCATTAACAATACACTTTTTGCATCGATAGGGATTGATCCAAAACCATGGCTGACAGATCCATTTTGGAGCAAAATTGCCCTTATTGCGATGCAGACTTGGCTTGGATTTCCTTTTGTTTTCATTATGACAACAGGCGTTTTGCAGGCGATTCCCGAGGATTTATATGAGGCTGCGACCATCGATGGAGCCAATTTTTTTCAGAAATTCCGGTCCATCACGTTACCGCTTGTTCTCTATTCCATTGCACCCATCCTTATCACACAATATACGTTTAACTTTAACAACTTTAATATTATCTACTTATTTAATGGCGGGGGACCGCCTGTTGCGGGGTCAACCGCTGGAGGAACGGACATCTTGGTTTCTTGGATTTATAAACTTACGATGCAGTCCTCTCAATATGCACTCGCTGCGGCTGTCACGATTTTACTTTCAATCTTTGTCATCGCCATTGCACTCTGGCAGTTTAAGAGAACGAATTCATTCAAAGAGGAGGACATGATGTGATATGGGATCAAAACAAAACAAGCTCATTCGCCTGAGCATTACTTATTTTATCCTTTTCATTGCCTCCATTTGTATTCTATATCCACTGCTTTGGACAATCGGTGCTTCCTTTAATCCTGGAAACAGCCTCATGAGTACAAGTATGTTTCCGAAGAATCCAACGTTCAGCCACTTTACCGAGCTCTTTTTCGGTCAGGGAGCACTTTATGCAAAATGGTATTGGAATTCAATGAAGATCAGTATTGCGACTATGCTCTTAACGTTAATTCTTGTCAGCTTTACAGGCTATGCCTTTTCTAGGTTCCGATTCAAAGGACGGAAAAATGGGCTGATGCTCTTTTTGCTGTTGCAAATGATTCCGCAATTTTCAGCGCTGATTGCGATTTTTGTTTTGGCTCAAATGCTTGGACTGATTAACAGCCACCTCGCACTAATTTTGATTTATGCAGGCGGGCAAATTCCGATGAATACGTATTTAATGAAAGGCTATCTTGATGCGATTCCGAAGGATCTCGATGAATCAGCCAGAATGGACGGCGCAGGGCATTTCCGGATTTTCATCCAAATTATTATGCCGCTTGCTAAGCCGATTTTGGCGGTTGTTGCCATCAACTCTTTTACAGGACCACTGGGTGATTTCATCATCTCCAGTGTCATTGTCCGCTCACCCGAAATGTATACGCTCCCGATCGGTCTGTACAATCTTGTGTCAGACAAAATGGGGGCCAGCTACACGACCTTTGCAGCCGGGGCTTTACTCATTGCGGTTCCAGTCGCTTTATTGTTTCTTGTTTTACAAAAACAATTTGTATCCGGCCTCACACAAGGCGGGACAAAAGGATAAGGGGAGATTTGATGAAAAAATGGATGCTCGTCACGGTTGTCGTTTTCTTTTTTATGGGGTTAGGTATTTTGCCTGAAGCAAAAGCCGATACGATTTCTGTTCAGCCGATCAATGGACTGCAGGGTGATTTCATCAAAGGAGCCGATATCTCTATGCTTGCAGAAGTAGAGAGAAGCGGCGGCAGATACTTCGACCAGAACGGAAAACAGGTGGACCCGCTCAAGCTATTAAAGGAAAAAGGCGTCAACTATGTGCGCATTAGACTGTGGAACCATCCATACGACAACCAAGGCCGTGCCTATAACGGCGGGACAAATGATTTAAACACAGCCATCGCTCTATCGAAACGTGCAAAAGCACAAAATATGAAAGTGCTGCTTGATTTTCACTACAGTGATTTCTGGACTGATCCTGGTAAACAATTCAAACCGAAAGCTTGGGCATCTCTTTCACAAAGCGATTTAGAAAAAGCGGTCGACACTTACACAGGGGATGTACTCAAAGCGATGAGAGCACAAAATGCCCTTCCGAACATGGTTCAGGTTGGGAATGAACTGAACTCAGGCATGCTGTGGCCAAATGGAAAGAGCTGGGGTGAAGGCGGCGGGGAATTTGACCGGCTCGCCGCTTTGCTAAAGGCTGGCACAAATGCTGTCCGCTCTGTCGATTCTAACATCAAAATCATGCTTCACCTTGCACACGGAGGGGACAATGGTGCGTCCCGCTGGTGGTTTGATGAAATCACAAAACGAGGCGTCTCATTCGATACGATCGGTCTATCTTATTACCCGTATTGGGACGGTGGATTTAATGGTCTGACGTCTAATATGAATGATATTAGTGCCCGCTATCACAAAGACGTGATTGTTGTGGAAACCGCCTATGGGTTTACGACAGCAAATGGCGACAACCTAGAGAATTCATTTAATCAAGACTCTGTCAAAACAGCCGGCTACCCGGCTTCACCTCAAGGCCAGGCATCTTTTATACGAGATCTATCAGAGAAAATTTCACAAGTGAAAAACAATCGCGGAAAAGGGTTCTTTTATTGGGAGCCGCTTTGGATTCCAGCGAAAGGCGCTCCGTGGTCTAGTCAATACGGGCTGGCTTATATCCAAACAACCGGTACAGTCGGAAATGCTTGGGAAAATCAAGCGATGTTTGATTTCAACGGAAAAGCACTGCCTTCTCTTGATGTATTTAAACAAATGACACCGTAATTAAAAGGATAGGACGTGACAAAATGGGAAAGCGTTACCCACTCGTTCACCCAAATGTGAAAGGCTTTTTGCATGGTGGCGATTATAATCCAGATCAATGGCTCCATATGCCGGAGATCATTGACGAAGATTTTCGATTAATGAAGCTTGCACACTGTCAAACATTCTCCATCAACATTTTCGCATGGAGTAAGCTAGAGCCAAAAGAAGGGCAGTATGATTTTGCATGGCTGGATGACATCATGGACCGCTTGGCAGCTCAGGGGGCTCACGCCATTCTCGCAACGCCAAGCGGGGCAAGACCTGCTTGGCTGTCACAAGCATATCCAGAGGTATTGCGCGTCGAAGCGAACCGTCAGCGTAATTTACATGGACTGCGCCATAATCATTGCTTCACCTCACCGGTTTATCGAGAAAAAACGAATACACTCAACCGGCTGCTGGCTGAACGCTACAAGGATCATCCAGCACTGATTATGTGGCACATTTCGAATGAGTACGGCGGCGAATGTCATTGTGATCTTTGCCAGGAAGCATTTCGGGACTATTTGAAAGACAAATACAATCATGACCTTGAAGCTTTGAATCAAGCATGGTGGACGGGTTTTTGGAGCCACACGTATAGTGACTGGTCACAAATCGAATCACCTGCACCGCACGGGGAGCACATGATTCACGGGATGAACCTAGACTGGAAGCGCTTTGTCACAGCGCAAACGATCAATTTTTATCAAAATGAAATTGAACCGCTGCGGGAATTGACGCCTCATATCCCAGTGACCACCAACTTTATGGGCGACTACCCGCATATGCGCCCATTCCTTGGGCTGGATTATCATCAATTTGCAAAAGAGGTCGACGTGATTTCATGGGATAGCTATCCAGCATGGCATAGCGGCAGGGAAACAACCTCCGAATTAGCGTCAAACGTCGCCTTCGTTCACGATTTATATCGTTCATTAAAGGACGGTCAGCCATTTCTCGTTATGGAGAGTACACCGAGCCTTGTGAACTGGCATGAAGTGAATAAGGTCAAACACAAAGGAATGGCACACCTTTCTGCCATACAGGCGATTGCCCACGGATCAGACTCCGTGCTTTACTTCCAGTGGCGCCAAGGCCGAGGTGCCTCCGAGAAATTCCATGGCGCCGTAGTCGATCATTCCGGACATGAACATACGCGCGTGTTTCAAGAAGTCGCTGATCTAGGAAAACAATTGGAGCAGCTGCAGCCCATTGCGGGCACGTCCGTACAACCAGAAGTCGCCATCATATACGATTGGGAAAACCACTGGGCCATTGATGATGCACAAGGCTTAAATAATACAAACAAACGCTATGTAGAGGCTTGTCAAACTCACTATCGAAGCTTTTGGAAAAAAGGCATCCCTGTTGACATCGTCGGCATGGAGAAGGATTTCTCATCCTATCGTGTGCTGGTTGCTCCAATGCTCTACATGATCAAACCAGGCGTCGCAGAAAAAATCGAAGCCTTTGTCAAAAAGGGCGGTATTTTTATCGCGACATATTGGAGCGGCATGGTCGACGAAAATGACCTATGTTTCCTCGGTGGTTTCCCCGGCCCTCTCCGTCATGTACTTGGCATATGGGCTGAGGAAATCAACACATTGATGCCAGATGAACATGTGTTAATAACCACAGGGAATGGACGCACCTACCATGTCGGGCAATATTGCGAATCCATTCATCCTGAAACGGCCTCTGTGTTAGGGCATTTTGAGAATGGCTGCTATGAAGGACAGCCAGCCCTTACTGTCCATCCTTTTGGAGATGGAAAAGCATACTATATGGCTTCCGAAAATGAGCAGATTTTTTATGATGAGTTTTACGAGGATCTCATCGCAGGAATGGGTATACAGCCCGTCCTATCATCTGTGATTCCAGAGGGAGTTAGTGTACAAAAACGAACAGATGGCACGCAAGACTATGTATTTATGATGAATTTTACAGAAGAGCTGCAGAACATATCACTAGATTCAGCGGAAAGCTATGAAAATATGCTGACTGAAGAGCAGGTGCCAGACCAGCTTCAGCTTGACCCTTACGAGTACGTCATCTTGAAAAAATAATTTGAAAGAAGCGTTCATTCATTGGACGCTTCTTTTATTTTAATGATTCTAAATACCTATATAAATATATTCACTTGTAGAAATGCCCTTGAATCGTTATATTTTATCTAAATTTTTTGACATGTTTGATACCGCGCCGTGAATGGATTCACCATCCTTTTTTACCATTGTATAGGTATGAAAGCGGTTGCCTAATGCTCATATTTTTGATACCCTTTTTTTCAATGCAGATGTGGGACTGCATTGTCATAAAAAGAGCAAGTAAATGTAAACGGTTTATTGTAGGGGGAGGGACTTATGTTAACGTTTGTTGGATTATTGATTATTTTAACGATTGTTGTATTGCTGATTTGGGGGAAAGCAAGTCCAATTGTTGCCATGGTCATGGTGCCTTTAATCGGGGCATTCATCGCAGGATTTGGAATTAATGACATTCAATCCTTCTTTGAAGAAGGGATTATTAAAGTACTTCCAGTGGCGACCATGTTCATCTTCGCCATTTTATTTTTTGGTATTTTACAAGATACAGGGTTCTTTGAACCTGTAATAAAAGCGCTCATTAAACTGACAAAGGGAAATGTTGTCACGGTTGCGATGGGGACAGCTCTAATAGGAGTCATCGCTCATTTAGACGGAGCAGGAGCTACGACCTTTTTATTAACTGTACCTGCACTGCTACCGCTTTATAAAAAATTACATATGAGTCCGTACTTATTGCTGTTATTGATTGGGACGAGTGCCGGCTTAACCAATATGGTGCCGTGGGCTGGCCCCACAGGACGGGCAGCAAGTGTGTTGAATATAGACCCATCTGAACTTTGGGTGCCGCTCATTCCCATTCAGCTCATTGGAGTCGTTCTCGTATTAGGAATGGCATTTATTTTAGGGAAAAGGGAAGAAAAACGCATTCGGGTAAAAATCGCTGCAAACGAAATCGCTGCTGTTCAATTAGAAGGCGCAGATTGGGACCGGGCTATTCAATCCATTAGCGAGACAGGTGACGCCGCTTTAAAACGTTATCACTTGATGTGGGTGAATTTCATTCTGTTTATAGCCGTAGTTGTCCTTCTTGTGCTCAACGTGATTCCGGCTAGTTATATGTTTATGATTGGTCTTTCTCTCGCACTATTAATTAACTATCCGAAAGTGGATGTACAAATGGAGAGAATCAAGGCGCATGCACCTAGTGCACTCATGATGGCTGCCGTTATTTTCTCCGCAGGTTCATTTTTAGGAATTCTCGAAGGAACGGGCATGCTAAAAGCTATTGCTGTGGACAGCATTCAGATTCTACCTGCTTTCCTGCTTCCATTTTTACATATCATTGTTGGGATGTTTGGGGTACCGCTGGATATGCTGACAAGCACAGACGCCTATTATTATGCTCTACTTCCAATTGTCGAATCGATTACATCTGAGGTTGGCGTGTCGGGCACTTCCGCTGCGTATGCCATGATGATTGGTAACATCATCGGAACCTTTGTCAGTCCACTCGCTCCAGCCGTTTGGCTTGCGATAGGCCTTGCAGGGGTCGATATGGGGAAACATATCCGCTACTCCTTCTTTTGGATGTGGGGATTCAGTATTATCCTTCTGTTCGTGGCGTTGCTGATCGGTATCATTTAAAAAAAGAAAGACATGCGTACAACGACGCATGTCTTTTTCTTTGTATTTATGAAGGATATTCACTCGTGTGAATGTCTGTTTTCGGCTTTCTAATAAGAGACATCAATCCAATGATAAACAATAGAACCATTGGAGCAAATGCAAGACCGACTGTTCCAATTAAAAGAGTCACAGCAGACACCAAGAAAAGAATACCTGAAAGCACGGCACGGCGATCTGTTTTCAAAAGAATCACACCGACAATCGATAGCACAGCCGCAATTGCGGAAACAACCATGAACTGAGTACCAAATGAATTAATCGAAGCCTGAAGCGTTTCAATCGGCAATGTTTCTCCTTCCTCTTGTAACACTTCATTGATTTCATCATAAAATGATGGACCTAAGGAGAGAATTAATGCTCCAAACCCAACACCAATGGCATTGAGGATAATACTAATAATCCCCATAATTTTTTCACCTTTACGTTTAATCATGTGTAAACCTCCTAAAAAGTTAAATTAACTGCCTGTTTTCACTTCTCGCTTTTGGAAGACGATTAAGGCAATGGCCAAGAAAATAGCCCAATAGATGACTAGGACTGTTAATGAAAATCCTAGAGACATACCTTCGATAAGAGTAACCTGTTCCATAAAGTATTGGGATGGATCGTTTGCAAATAACAAATATTTTGACCAATCAAAGAAGAGCATTAAAATACCTGTAATTGATCCACCCACAATATAAGCTAACACACTAATAGCGATGGAGATAGCTTCACTTCTAAATACTGTAGAAATGGCGAACGAAAGTGTTCCCAGTACGACAAACATTGCACAATGAGCAAGATAATAAAAGACCATATTTGCAAACTGCGAACGTTCAATCACTTCACCATTTTGATAGACCAAATTCACATAATCAGTGTTGAGGCCGAAGAAAATGGCACCCAATATAAATGACAAGAGAAACAGTACCACAACTAGTAAAAGAGCATACAGCTGCACCGTAATATATTTAGATATTAGGATCTTTAGCCTTGATGGTGGGCGAATCAATAATAATTTAATTGTACCATGCTTGTATTCAGCCGAGACAATGGTGGAAGCAATAATGATCACAAACACACCTACAAGCTGAAGTAAATTGGCGTTTGTTTTTACATAATCCCATACACTGTCACTAAACTGATTAGCTGGCGGTAAGTTATGCTTGATTCGATAATCATTAATAGCTATCTCTTTTTCAAGGCTTCTTTTAAAGAAACCATTTTCTGTTTCTTTGAGTTCCTTCTTGTTCTCAGTATTCATCATTTCTAGTTGGTCTTTCCAAGCTCCGGATGATTGATCTTCGTCATTTGTTTTAAGTGCAAAGATCAGTGTGGCAATCATACCTAAAACAAGAAGTCCAACCATAATCCAAGTTCCAACACGATAACTGATCTTCATCCACTCGTTTTGAATGAGGCGAATCATACGTCTGCCTCCTTTTTACCTGTTAAGCTTAAGAACTTATCTTCTAAGGTTTGTTTTTCTATTTTGATTTCGTACAAATGAATGGACGCGTCACTCAAATGACGAATCAATTCCGGCATTTTCTCTTCTGTCAAGGAGAGGAATAAATACTGCTCCTCTTCTCTAACAGTCGTGCCTTCCTCAAATACACCGATGAGCTTCTGCGCTTCTTCCAGCTCACCAGATGCGACCTTCATTCGATAATTGACCAGTTCGTCTTGATTCGTCTCTGTACGCTGATCCTCAATCGCAATCAGCTTTCCTTTTTGGATAATCGCAAAACGATCACACATCAATTCCATTTCTGACATGAGGTGACTTGAAACAATAACAGCCAGCCCTTCTTCCTTTGCCAGCCTTCTCAAGTAATCTCGTATCATGCGAATTCCCTCTGGATCAAGTCCATTGGTCGGCTCATCTAATATCAGCAGTTTCGGTCTATGTATAAGAGCCTGCGCAATGCCTAAACGCTGCTTCATTCCTAATGAAAACGTACGGACACGCTTATGTTTCACGTGCTGTAAGCTGACCAGCTCTAGCAGCTCATCAATTCGCCCTTCATCCACTTTCCCATTCATTCTGGCAAAGTGAACAAGATTTTGTCTGGCTGTTAAGTGATTATACATTTCTGGGTTTTCAATTATGGCACCAACATCTTGAATGGCAAGCTGATATGAGGATTGAATACTATGACCATTAATCAGAATGTCGCCAGATGTAATAGGAGAAAGACCGACCATCATACGAATGGTTGTTGTTTTCCCTGCGCCGTTTGGTCCTAAGAAGCCAAAGACCTCGCCCGCTTGGACAGAAAAGCTCAAGTCTTGAACAATCTTTTTCCCGTGAATATGCCTAGATACATTATGCAGTTCTAAAACGTTCGTCACGTTACCTCTCCTTCTTTGTCTAAGTATTATCTATCATCTATTTCCTGATAAACACCATGATCCGTTAAAAATAGAAGAACACTTCCATATGGTACAGCAATGCCCAAAAGTTGTGAAGGGGATTAGGCAAAATTTAGCGAATCATCTGCCTTTTTTAAGGTAGGGTTAAGAAAACAGCAATTTTTTATGTGAAAAG
The DNA here is from genome assembly GCF_002998735.1 of Bacillus sp. NMTD17. Taxonomy (NCBI): domain Bacteria; kingdom Bacillati; phylum Bacillota; class Bacilli; order Caryophanales; family Bacillaceae; genus Bacillus; species Bacillus sp. NMTD17. Next base: position 131,072 of record NZ_PVRH01000001.1, on the reverse strand, counting down.
AGGCTTGATTTTTTTAAAAAATGAACCTTTTTCAACAGGTATATATGTATGGAATTCTGTTTAAGATTATTCCTTTCACCTATAAATAAAGAAATAAAAAGAGGCCTCTTACTGACAGCCTCCTTTCGTTATTAAACCTTTTTCACAAACTCTGATTTTAACTTCATTGCGCCAAAGCTAGGAATTTTACAATCAATGTTATGATCGCCTTCAACTAAACGAATGCCTTTGACCTTCGTCCCTATTTTTAAAACGGAAGAAGAACCTTTTACTTTTAAATCTTTGATGACAGAGACCGTGTCCCCATCATTTAACAGATTCCCATTCGCATCTTTGACAACAAGCTGGTCCTCTGCCGCTTGTTCTTGTTCAAGTGACCATTCATGGGCACATTCAGGACAAACCAGCAGACTGCCATCCTCGTAAGTATAAGGTGAACTGCATGAAGGACAATTCGGTAGATTAGACATTTGTGTTTCCTCCAACTTTCTATTTTATTTCATACAATTTTACCACATTTCTATAGAAAGGAATGTGATAGAAAAGGAAACATTTTTCAACGTTTACTTATTTCTTCCAATTGATATAGCAGCCGCAATATTCCGAGCGGTTCTCTCTACATGAAGAGCCCCATCTCTCATCGCCTCAGAAAGAGAAGTTACACCTGGAACGATACTAAAAAGTGCATCAATTCCATGCTCATGTACAACTGCACTGTCTTTTGAGAGGGAGCCCGCAATACCAATCACAGGCAGGTGATACTGCTTTGCTGCTTTGGCTACACCAATTGGCGTTTTTCCATAAATGGTCTGCTGGTCAATCCGGCCTTCCCCAGTAATGACAAGGTCTGCCTCCTTGATGACATCATCAAAATGAACTGCCTTCAGCACAATATCAATTCCTCTTTGCAAATCGGCGTGTAAAAAGCCTAATAAACTCGCACCAAGTCCTCCTGCCGCTCCTGCCCCTGCTACACCTTCAAAAAATACATTGAACTGTTTTTCTGCTACTTGTGCAAAATGAGCTAAGTTTTTATCTAACACTTGAACCGTTTCTTTATCAGCACCCTTTTGAGGACCAAATACAGCAGATGCTCCTCTTTCACCCGTTAAAGGATTGTCCACATCACAAGCTGCCTCCAGCCGAACGGATTGCAGTCTTGGGTCAAGTCCAGATAGATCAATAGAAGCTAATTGATGAAGGGCTCCACCGCCTCGCGATAGCTCCTGTCCTGCATTATCAAGAAAAGCCGCACCTAATCCTTGCATCATCCCAACGCCGCCATCATTTGTTGCACTTCCGCCAAGCCCAATGATGACATGCTTCGCTCCTTGATCCAGTGCCGCAAGCATTAATTCCCCTGTTCCTCTCGATGTCGTGAATAAGGGATTGCGTTTTTCTTGCGGAACAAGGTGTAACCCAGAGGCTGCGGCCATCTCTATGACGGCAGTCTGACCGTCCCCTAACATGCCAAAAAAGGCATCAACAGGCTCCCCAAGCGGGCCTGTGACCACTTGATTGACAATGTGCCCGCCCGTCGCATCAACTAGCGATTGAACAGTTCCCTCTCCTCCATCTGCCATTGGAAGTTTGATATATTCAGCGTTTGGCAAAATCGCATGAAATCCTCGTTCAATGGCACATGCTGTCTCATATGCAGATAAACTTTCTTTAAATGAATCTGGTGCAATCACAATTTTCATCCTAAAGCCCCTCGTTTCCTATCAAATGTCATCAGCCAAACAACTGGAAAACGCCGAATATAATGGTCGATACGACGGTTAATGTCAAACCAATTAACGATTCAAATGGCATGAGTTTCAACCGCTCTTTGATGTTCATTTGAACACTTCCTGCTGTGGCATGGAAAAAGCTCCCGTGCGGCATATGATCTAGCACTGTTGCCCCAGCATGAATCATGGCTGCTCCTGAAAGAGCAGATACGCCAAGGCCAATTAATGTACCGCTAAATACGCCACTCGCTACCGCCGTTCCTGCTGTTGTCGAAGCGGTGGCGGCTGACATAAATATCCCTGAAGCTGGTGCAAGTAAATACGGAGGTAATCCCGATGCATCGAGTGCTTGAATAAACACATCTTTTAAGGAAGAATTCGATACAATTCCTGCTAGTGTGCCTGTCCCTAATAACATAATCGCTACACCCGACATTTTATGAAGCCCCGATATCGCATAATCATTGAGAAACTTCCCTTTTTTCATGAAAAGAGCGCCTACAATGCCTCCGATCGGTAAGGCGATCATTGGGTCTATATTGATTTGAAAAAGCGGTCTTAAAGCCAACAATAAAATGGTGACAAGCGGACCCGCAAGTGCTTGAAAAAAAGCTGGCACTTGAACTTTGCTTTGCGCAGTTTCCTCTTCAAGAACAGGTGTCCCTTTTTTTGCAAGCTTTTTGGCTAACACATATGTAACAGCCAATCCAAACACAGCCGGGATGACACCCGCAGCCATCATTGAAGTAAGCGGTACACCAAAAGCATCAGAAGCGGCAATGGCATTCGGATTCGGTGACATGATATTCCCTGCCTTCCCGCCTCCAATCATGGCAAGTAGAATCCCCGTTTTCGACAGCTTTGCCCGTTTGGCAATGGCAAGTGCAATGGGCGCTACCGTGATAACAGCTACATCTACAAAAACGCCCACTGTTGTTAAAATCATGGTTGCCAGTGCGAGTGCTAATAACGCCCTCGCCTCTCCAAGCTTTTTCACGATAGCCTCGGCGATAGTTAAAGCTGCACCCGACTCAATCAAAACGCCAGCTAGTACACCTGCCGCCATAATTCTGAGGACAGCCGGAATCATATCCTTAGCGCCTTCCATCATGACGTTGACGGTCTGAACAATATCTACACCGCCTGCCAAGCCGCCTATGAAGGCACCTGCCAGCATGCCATATGCAGGTGATACTTTTTTTAGAATAAGAACAATCGCTATCACAAGCGCCGTCACGGCTCCCAGTGTACTTACTGTCACATCTCCACTCATCCTCGATCTCCCCCAAAATGTCTTTCTCCAATTGTAAGCGTTTACTAGTGGGGATCGGGTTGTGAATCTAGATGAATTTTTTTAATTTATCCCTTCATTCCATTGTGCATATGCACAATCAAGATAGTTGACTCATCAACTGCGCCATATAAAGCTCCATCAACTGTTTCACATGACGGGGATTTTTTCCGGTCAATGCTTGAATTTTATCTAAACGATATCGCAAAGTATTCCGGTGAATAAATAAACGATCAACAATTCTTTGTAAATCTCCGCCCTCTTCAATGTAAATCCTTAATGTTTGGGCGAGCTCCGCTTCCTGTGTTAATGGATTGTAAAAGTCAGTCCATCTAATCTCCTCTTCAACAGCTCCTGCAGTGAGGAATAGCCTTTCCAACTGATAAGATTTAAAAAAATAAATACTCTCCTCGGAATCAAGAGTTTTCCCCAACCTCAAGGCATCTCTTGCGTGCTCAAAAGACAATGGCAGCCGGCTTATGTCGTCAGCGACAGTCCCTATCCCCACCAGCACCTGACCTCCTACTGCTTTTTCCATTGTTCTTTGCAGCTGCCCTGCCACATGCTTTAAACGATGATCAGGGATCGGCTGCCTTAAAAGAACCAATTCATGACGAAAGGTCATGCCAAGCAAATCATCCGCATTCTTATCGTATTGAATCGCATGCATCATTTTATGCACAGCGTCTTCCGAGGATGGAACTGGCTGAAAAACGATGACCATTCGGCGCTTATCTAAATCCATTCCCAGCCATGCAGCTCGGTTCTTTAGCTGATGATCACCAACGTCCGAATCAGAAATTAACTGATTGACAATTTCACTCTCTATTCTTTGCCGCCACTGAATTCGTTCAAGCAGAAAAGACTGCTCTAACACAAGCTCAGCTGCCATTTTCACCAGCTCGGCATGATGCCGAATGTCCTCTGGCTCACCAGTAATTCCAATCACACCAACTACTTGTTCACGAAAGCAAATAGGCAAATTGATTCCAGGTCTCACTCCTTCTAAGCGTAAGGACGCCTCATGGTCAATTTCCATACTGTTCCCGCTTGTCAGCACAAGTCGTGCACCATCATGTTTCTGACCAATCCTGTTTCGTTCACCAGAACCAATTATGACACCATCTGCATTCATCACATTAATGTTTTTATCTAAAATACGCATCGTACGTTCAACCATTTCTTGCGCCAATTCAGCAGTTAAAAATTGCATGAGGCATCTCTCCTGAGGCTGTTTTCATTCAATGTATCATAGTGTCATTGCACAATAAATGCAAAGTGTTCAAAAATGAGGCATTGACAAAGGGACATTGAAAAGTGTTTAATCAAATCAAAGGATCGACCGACAGTCTAGTCAAAAGAAAGGATGGCTTTATGAGAACCGTTAAACATCCTGAAGAACGTAAAAATGACATCTTAAACGCAGCCGAAGAGCTTTTTTCTACCAAAGGCTATCAGCAAACAACGATTATCGACATTCTGAAAGCTGTTGGCATTGCAAAAGGCACTTTTTATTATTACTTTTCATCCAAAGAAGAAGTGATGGATGCCATTATTGACAGGATCATCAAAGCAGATATCATCGTGGCAAAGCGTATTGCGGCTGAGCCAGACCTTCCAGTCGTCGACAAACTATTTCGTATCATCATGGCACAATCGCCTCAGCAAGGAAGCAATAAACAGGGGATGATTGAACAATTCCATCAGCCTTCTAATGCAGAGATGCACCAAAAAAGCTTAATCAAAGCGATTAAAGAACTATCACCCGTATTGGCAGACGTCATTCAGCAAGGGGTGGAAGAAGGAACATTCAAAACAAAGTTCCCGCAAGAAACGGTTGAATTCCTTCTTGCTTCTGCGCAGGTCATATTTGATGAGGGCCTTTTTCAATGGACAGCCGAAGAAAGTATACAGCGCGCTCTAGCTTTTATCGATATCCTCGAATCCTCATTACATGCAGAAAAGGGGAGCTTCTCCTTTCTTCTAAAGCGATTAACTGGAGAGCTGGATGAAAAGAATTAGTGATTGGTCACTTCAATACCAATCCTGCATACATTATAGACTGACGGTCGGTCTAAAAGGAGAGTGATACTCATGTCTTTGTTATCCAAAAGAGGTTCATCCCACTTTATGTACCTCGTTCTCGGACAAATTATTTCCGTTTTTGGTTCTTCCTTAATTCGGTTTGTTATATCTTTACACGTACTGGATATGACGCAGCGTGTTGACTTATATGCCTTACTATTCGCTTTATCCAATGTCCCACTCCTTCTTTCTCCCTTAGCAGGCGCAATCGCTGACCGGTTTAACAGAAGGAACTTGATGATTTTATTTGATGTTCTCACCGGCATCATGATTCTGGCTTTTTATTTTTGGTTATTCTCAGGAAATGATTCACTCTATATGATCGGAGCGGTCATGGTGCTTCTTGGTGTGATGAGTACGTTCTATGCTCCTGCTGTGATGTCCAGCATTCCACAGTTAGTAAAACAGGAACAATTAGAACAAGCAAACGGAATCGTCAATGGCGTGCAGGCACTTTCAGGTGTTCTCGCTCCTATTATCGGCGGGGTTCTGTACGGACTGATTGGAAGTCAATCCATCATAGGTGCCAGTGCTATCGTGTTTTTTCTATCAGCATGCATGCTTTTACGGTTAAACATATCCTTCTCACCTAGCCCGCTAACGGAAACTATGGGCAAAGTGCTCATAATAGATATGAAACAGGGATTTTCCTATATTGGCAGTCAGCCATTTTTAAAAAGAGCCATGCTGCTTGCTGCAATGTTAAATTTCATCCTCACGCCATTTTTTATCGTGGGTGGTCCAATCATTTTAAGGGTCACAATGAAAAGCAGTGACATCATGTATGGAATAGGCATGGGCTTGATTGAGTTCGCTGTGATCGCAGGGGCTCTGCTAGTTGGACTTGTAGCAAAGCATTGGCAGATACCTACTTTATATCGCTGGCTGATCGTCATCGCGATCATCTTGCTACCTGTCGCATTCTCAACATCCAACACAGCTCTTCAATTTGGCACTTATCCAGCTTATTTTCTCTTTCTAGCAGGATGTCTTCCAATTGCTATGCTGCTTACAATGATCTCAATCGTTGTAATTTCACATGTTCAAAAGAAAACGCCAAATAGTCAATTAGGAAAAGTGATGGCGAACCTGACAATGGTTTCTCAATGTGCTGCCCCGCTTGGTCAAATGATGTATGGATTCTTGTTCAATACGTTTTCAGCCAACATGTATGTGACGGTGCTAATAGTCAGCACTTTCATGTTTGCCCTTGCCTACTTAACAAAAAATATGCTTCAACATGAAGGAGAATCAGCCTCATGAGACTGACGTTTATAAAGAAAGACTTAACCCGCCACCGTCTCATTTCCATCGGTTTAACCATTTGTATTATGTTGACATCATTTCTCGCAACAAACGCCGCTCAAATGACAGTACAGCTGAATGGTTCCATTTCTAATCTGCTCCATTCAGCCAAGGCACCAGATTTTGTCCAAATGCATGACGGCAGCCTAAATGAAAAAGACATTGAAGCATTTTCAAACAAGCAGTCCATGGTAAAAGCACATCAAATCGTCCCAATGATTCCAATTGAACATGCAAACATCAAGTTCGGACATGAACCCGCCAAAGCAGGTGTGATGGATCATTTATTTGTGAAACAAAATCGTCATTTTGATTTTCTTTTAAATGAACAAAATGAAAAGCTCACTGTCAATAAAGGTGAAGTGGCTGTCCCTATCTATTTTCAACAAAAGTATCATCTCAAGATAGGAGAAACGTTACTGATTGGGAAAGGGTCTAATCAATTCTCTTTCCGCATCAAAGCGTTCTTGCGAGATGCACAAATGAACCCCAGTCTTGTTAGTTCGAAAAGATTCCTTCTTCATCACAAGGATTGGGACGCAATGAATCAAGTGTTTCATAAAAAGGAATATTTAATTGAATTTTTACTGCATGATGCCGCTCAGGCAGATGCCTTTCAAGCAATCTACCAGTCATCACAGCTTCCACAGCAAGGTCCAGCTGTCACATTACCTTTGCTCCGTATGCTGAATGCATTGACAGATGGACTGGTGATTGCCATTCTCCTGCTTGTTTGCATGCTACTTATCGGTATAGCCCTTCTCTCTCTCCATCTTGCTATGACAGCTTCTATAGAAGAGGACGAACGTGAAATTGGAATACTGAAGGTGCTTGGGATTCCTTTAACAAGAATCAAGCAATTATACGTTGGAAAGTATGCCGTGCTTGCTTGTGTAGGGTGTATAGCAGGATATGGGTTAACGCTTTTATTTGGTGATATGTTTACGGCCAATATTCAGCGATACATGGGGAATCAGCCTTCTTTTACTTCTTGGTTCATCCCGCTTTGTGTTTCTATAGTGATAGCAATGATCGTCATTTCTTGCAGCTATGCTGTCCTAAGAAAGTTTGGTCGAGTATCAGCCGCTCAAGCACTTCAAGGCGGCGCCATTTCAACGAATGATAAAAAACAAATACCCCTACATCTCAAGAAAAACAGGTTCATCCCGGTCAATATTTGGCTTGGTTTAAAAGATCTGTTATCACGAAAGAAGTTGTACACAACGATTACTTGTATTATCGCGCTTTGTACATTTTTGATGCTGCTGCCTATTCAGCTATGGCACACCTTACAATCGCCGGATTTCATCACATATCTTGGCTCTGGTCAAAGTGACCTTCGAATTGATATACGACAAGGAAATCATCTAGAGGAAAATACAAATGAAATAGAATCAATGATTCGTGAAGATCGGGATATTCATACATCAGCCATATATGAAACAACTTCTCTTCAGGCAAAATCAAAGGAGAATACATTAGAAACACTCTATTTAGAAACAGGTGATCTCTCAGCATTTCCTCTCACCTATTTACAAGGGCGACAGCCTTTAAAGAATAAAGAAATTGCCTTATCAGTACTAAGTTCAGATTCACTCCAGAAAAAGGTAGGAGAAAAAATCACTCTCGTAACAAACGGGCATGAAATTCAAAAAACAGTGACTGGCATTTATCAGGATGTCACCAACGGCGGCAAAACAGCCAAAGCAATATCACAGCCATTTTCCCAATCAGCCCTTTGGAAAACCATTCAAATCCAACTAAAACAAGGAGTAGAAATTGCGGAGAAAAAGACAGTATTTGAAAAAGGGATATCTCCTGCAAAAGTGACAGATATGAAAGAATACGTTCATCAAACAATCGGCAGCACAGCCTCTTTAGTAAAAATCGTTGCATTTTTGTCTACATTAGCTGCTTTTGGAACCGCCAGTTTGATGCTATTCATGTTTCTGCACATGTTAAAAACGAAAGATTCAAGTCGAAACCACATGTTAAGAATGATTGGATTTTCTAAAAAAGATGTAACAGCACAATATATCACAAGTTTTATCGTCGTTATCTCTTTGGGCGCCTTTATTGGTACGATCGCTGTCCATACGATTGGACCAGCTTTGATGAGTGTAGGTGGAGCCTCCCTAGGGGCATCAAGCCTGCAGTGGCTGGCACCACAATGGGTGTCAGTTGTGTACCCAATCACACTGTTGATTGTCAGCTTAGCTTTAACCGCTTCGTTATTGAAGACGTTTTTTACTAATCAAACTACACGTCATACACTTTCATAAGGAGATGTTTCACATGGAACACTTGATTGAAACAAAGCGATTGTCTTTGCAAATCGATTCTTTAAAAGGACAGAAACAAATCATTCTTAAAGATATCCATTTATCGATAAAGCCTGGGGAATTTGTGACCATTATGGGACCTTCCGGATGCGGGAAAACTTCCTTGCTTTATCAACTTAGCGGGATAGAAACAGCCTCAACAGGTGAGATCAAATATAAAGGCCGATTACTATCAGAAATGACAGACAAACAGTTAACTGCTCTGCGCTTAACAGATATGGGATTTGTCTTTCAACACAGCCACTTACTAAAAAATCTTAATCTATTTGACAACATCATTGCTGCAGCTTACTTAACAAAGAAAAAGCCAAGAAAAGAAGTGAATGAACGAGCTAGATATTTAATGGAAAAACTTGATATTGATCATTTAGCAGATCGATATTTGTCAGAAGTATCAGGAGGTCAGCTTCAAAGGGCCTCTATCTGTCGAGCGCTTATGAATGAACCAGACATTCTTTTCGCTGATGAACCAACAGGTGCTCTTAACTCTAATGCAACGAAGGAAGTGATGAATATATTTTCGAAAATCCATTCTGAAGGAGCAACACTACTGCTTGTCACACATGACCCAAAGGTTGCTCTTCGTTCTGAAAGAATCATGTTTATGAATGACGGAGAAATAACAGCCAGCTTACATTTAGGGAGATATGATGACTCAACTGCCGAGAATCGAGAATTTAGATTAAATCAATGGCTGCAAAATTTAGGTTTGTAATTGGAGTAAAAACAGGCAGAAAGCTGCCTGTTTTACTTTTTCTGGAACTCAAACGAATAATCCATCGAAAAACGATTTGTTTCTAATATGATTTTGCCGCCTACTTGTTGACAAGATTCTGTCAGTAACTCTATTTCTTTGCTATAAAAGTATCTCTTTGACATATACAGAGTCACTAAAACGAGTAACAGCGTCGTCATGATCACTGTGATTTGCCCGTTTAAGATTTGAAATCTTTTTTTCATATCAACGTCCTTTCTAATAGACTAGTGTTTGTGATTGGCATTTACTTTTGTCTGCTTCTATCAGTTTCTATTCCAAATTTGATCTAGCATCATCATAACTGATTTTCTTTAACAGATCGACCTTCCAACTTACCAATATATTACATAAAATCACTTTATTTGTAATATACCGGTGATATTTTCGAACATAATCATAAAACCCAATGTATATATCCCTTTTTTAGACGACTAAAAAAAGATTTTAATCATTTGTAAAAACATTCAATCACCATTACAATTTCGTACATCACATGACCTTAGGTCCTTTTTATTACCTCCTGGCAATCACCTCGCAGAAATGATTATATTCTTCCAAAAATTGTGATATCGTTTTTTAGTGAGACAGGTGAAAGGATCTTAAAGAGGTGAAATTTCATGGCTATCATTTCTGCTGAACAGGTGGGGAACCGTTTAAATGATTGGCGAATTGCGATTCGCAAGCATGATGTACACAGTGCTAACGCAATGTACACAGAATTAAAGCAATTACTTCAAGAAATGGAAGAGAATCAGGAGGTCTTGACTTATTATTCATTGCTAGAAGGCAAGTATAAACTCATGTTATATGAACGGAGAGGTAAAAAACTGAATGAACAGACAGAGCTAGATTGCCCCTCTAAAACAAACGATTTAATTGAATACTATTTTTACCTATACAAAGCCCTTTACGCTTCATATAACAGGGACTATGCATCAGCCATTGGACTGTTTAAAATTGCCGAGAAAAAACTGCAAAACATTCCGGATGAAATAGAAGTAGCAGAATTTCATACGAAAATCGCAAACTTATATATGCTACTTCGTCAAAGCCTAATTTCTCTTCACTATATTCAGAATGCTATAGATATTTTCAAAAGTCATGAAGGATATGAAAGAAGACTAGCGACAGCCTTTGTTATCGCCGCTGCTAATTATATGGACATTAACGACTTCATAAGAGCAGAAAACTACTACAAAAAAGCAATACACATAGCTGACAGTCTAAATGATCATTTTCTAACTTCACAGCTTTTTCATAATATCAGTATTCTGTATGCCGAAGCTGGAGAATCGAAAAAATGTATCGATGCCCTAGAAAAGGCTCTAAGTGATGAAAACTACCTCTCATCGTGCTATTTCCATCACTCCATGTTTATGTTAGTCAAAGAGCTGCTCTCTATTGATGAAAGAACACAAGCTCTCTATTACTTCGAATTGGTCAACCAAAAACATGAATCAGAGAAATGCCCCATCTATACAGCAAAAATGAATTTGCTTTACCATCTATATTTTACTGAAGATATGGTTCAAAAAGCTCAAGCCTGTTTCGATGAAATCAGCATTCTAAAAGAATTAAAGGATGCTGAAGGTGCCTGTGAATTAAGTGCTCTAGCTGCAAAACACTTTGAGGATTTGGGTGACATTCATCAAGCCTATCTCTTTTTAAAGGAAGCCTATCACAGGAACCATCCTATACTTGACTGGAGGAATTCTAATGAAAAAAATGAGTTTATTGATCATCGCTTTAACCATCGTTGTTTTTGGACAAACAGCTTCTTTCAATTCGTTAAATGAGACGAATGCTGGTACAACAGAACGACCTATCGGAACTTAATATAAAAATTGGTCATAGCAAAGAACCACTTGCCTGATCATAAGGCAAGTGGTTCCACCATTATTTTAATTGCTGATAAGATATGAGGCGGTGTATATGTACCGCAAGATAAGTAAGCTCATCATTAGGAATGACGATACTATGCACCTGTTTAATATAATCTTTGATTTTAAAAGCAACATCCATCGCTTGAGGATACAAGTGTGCAATTTGTTCAAACAACTCATTTTCTTGATCTGAGAGTAATTTATTTGCATAAAATCTTTCTACAAAGAACTTCACATGTGTAATGAACCGACTGTAATGAATATTCTCTTGGTCCATTTTCATATTCAATGTATAGCGCACAAGATTGACAATACTCCCGATCATTTTGGCATATTTCATGCCATCTTTCGAATCAGATTCTTCACCTAATGCATTAATTAAGTGAAAGGCGATATTGGCGGCTTCTTCTTTTGGTAATTGTATGCCCAATGTATCATTTACTAACTCAAGTGCGTACTTCCCTACTTCAAATTCTTCAGTATAGTAATTTTTGATTTCCCAGTACACGCGATTCGTAATATTAATATTCTTTTTATGTCGTTCGACAGCAAAATTCAAATGATCCATTAAGGTAAAATAAACACCTGAATTTAGATTTGAATTTAACCGTTTTTCTGCATATTGGACGATGTGCTGAGTTAAATCGATAAACTCTTGAGGCATTGAATCTAACAGTTGAAGAAATTCTTTTGCTCTCAAGTTATCGACTGACATAAAGACTTGGTCCGCTTTTTTCTCTTCTATCATTTGACCCGGTTTCTGTCCATAGCCAATCCCTCGGCCAAACAAAACCATCTCCTGATGGTTCTGATCTTCAGCCAGGACCACACTCGAGTTTAAAACTTTTTTGATTTTAAACATCGTCATCACCTGTTTTCATGATTGTGGTGTTCAATCAAGCGATTCACCATTTGTCTCAATGACTTTTTGGTACCAATAAAATGAGTCTTTTCGAGATCGTTTTAAGGTTCCGTTGCCATCATCATCTTGATCTACGTGAATGAAGCCATAGCGTTTTGACATTTGTGATGTACCTGCACTAATAATATCAATTGAGCCCCAGCTCGTATATCCAAAGAGATCGACGCCTTCTTCAATCGCTTCTCTCATCTGACGGAAATGCTCTTTAAAATAGTTAATACGATAGTCGTCATGGATAGAGCCATCACTTTCAACTACATCCTTTGCACCCATTCCGTTCTCGACAATGATAAGAGGCTTTTGATAGCGATCATACAATTCGATTAAAGAAATTTTCAGACCAACCGGATCAATTTGCCAGCCCCAGTCAGTTGAAGGAAGATAAGGGTTTTTGACTCCACGAATCGTATTCCCTTCTGTCTGTTCTAATCCTTCTTGGGCTGATTCAGTTAAAGACATATAGTAGCTAAATGAGATAAAATCTACTGTGTTTTCTTTTAGAATGGTTAGATCATCTGCTTCCATATGAATTTGAATATTTTTTCTCTCAAGCATACGTGTAATCAGTGGCGGATATTCGCCAAACACCTGAACATCTGCATAGAAGTAGTTTTCTAAGTTTTGTTTCAAGGCTTGTTCCATATCATTCGGATGACATGTATGCGGATACGTTGTCAATTTTGTCAGCATACACCCAACCTGGCTGCCTGGGATAATACGATGGCAATCTGCTGTTACAAGAGCAGATGCGACAAATTGATGATGAAGCGCTTGATACACCGTCTCTTCTACTTTTCCTTCTGGGCAACGATCAGGAATAATTCCTGCAGTAATGAATGAGTGGCGGTGTATACTATCAATTTCATTAAAAGTGAGCCAATATTTCACATCATGTTGATAACGTTCGAAACAAACATTGGCGAACTTCACAAAGAGATCGACCACTTTTCTTTCAACCCAGCCGTTATATTTCACACTAAGGGCTAAAGGCATTTCATAATGAGAGAGTGTCACAATCGGTTCTATGTTGAGTTTTTTCATTTCGGCAAATACACGATCATAAAATTGCAGCCCTTTTTCATTCGGTTCAGCTTCTTCTCCAGTAGGGAAGATCCGGCTCCATGCAATAGAAATGCGAAGTGTTTTAAAGCCCATTTCAGCAAATAGAGCCAAATCCTCTTTATAGTGATGATAGAAATCAACACCTCTGCGTTTTGGGTACTTTTTATCGTCTGGATCCTTTATTGCACGATCTATATTTTCAGAAGTAACAGCAAGATGTCCTTCATAATCTTCTACACTTAAATTGGAACGATACATTGCAATATCTGCAACTGATGGTCCCTTTCCATCTATATTCCAGGCGCCTTCTGCCTGGTTGGCGGCAATGGCGCCGCCCCATAAAAATCCTTTTGGAAAACCTTTAATTGTTGTCATATGATTAGCCTCCTAATTGTGTGACAACCATCAATGTATCTTGACGATTGACCTCTTGTAATGGCCGTACCTTTATATCATATTGATCTGTATTTGTGATTACAGCAAGTGTAACTGGATCATATCCTGCTGCTATGATTTTTTCTACATCAAATTCAATCAGTAAATCTCCTGCTTGAACACGTTCTCCTGCCTGCACTTTTGGATGAAAATACTGTCCTTCCAGCTGAACGGTATCGATGCCAATGTGGAATAATACTTCAACCCCTTGGTCCGTTTTCATACCAAGTGCGTGATTTGTTTCGAACAGCAAGGTCACCTCGCCATCTACTGGTGCATAAAGCGCTCCTTTTGAAGGTACTATGGCAATTCCTTCACCCATGACCTTTGAAGAGAAAATATCATCTTTTACTTCAGATAGAGAGATCATTTGACCAATCACAGGGCTTTTGAATGTTTCACCTGCCCCAATTTGTTCAGCAAATGCAGCTTGATCATTTGTCTTTTCTTCTCCTGTTTTATCCTTACCTAATACAAAAGCAGCGATAAAGGCGACAATAAACGAAATGACTGCTCCAATGACAGCAAACATCAGATTTCGCGGGAGCTCATCTGAGATAAACATCGACATACTTGCTAATCCAGGGCCAACAAGTACAAAGGCTTGTATACCAACTAATCCAATGAAGATTCCGCCAACAAACGAACCAATCATGACACTTCCAAGGACCCGCTTATTTTGAAGTGTCACACCATACAAAGCAGGCTCTGTGATGCCAAAAAATGCTGAAATCCCTGCCGAAATAGCTGTTGATCTGAGTACCTTGTCTTTTGTGCGTAGTGCCACAGCGAAACACGCTCCACTTTCAGCAATATTATGCGCAAGTGATGCTGGTAAATAAAGTGCTTCTTTCCCAAGGGTTCCCATCGTTGTGACTGCATAAGGGACCATTGCTTTGTGCATACCTGATGCGACCATGAATGGGAGGACTGCTGCTAAAATTGCGACAGCTACCCAGCCTACTGTATTAAACATTGCAAGAATGATGGATGAAAAACCTTGTCCTGCTGTAAAACCAATCGGTCCTAATAGAAGTAACGTAACTGGTACAGTAATGACCAATGACATCATTGGGACAAAGAAAATCCGAATTGGTTTTGGTGAAAATCGTGTAAAGAATTTTTCCATTTGAGCGTAAAGCAATACAGAAAGGATTGCTGGGAACACTTGATACGCATAAGCTATATTTTTTACGTCGAATGTCATCAATTGCGCACCTTCAGTAAGCATAGCCGTCATGTTCGGAAGAAGGAGCGCACCGACTGCTGATAATGCGACCAGTGGGTTTACTTTTAGTTTATTGGCAGTCGTTACAGCGACTAGTAAAGGGAGGAAGTAAAGAGGTGCGTCCCCTACCATGTTCAATATTTGATAGGTTTGGCCCTTTGCATCCATCCAGCCTAATAAAGAGAAAAGGAGAAGAAATGATTTTAAAATCCCTCCGCCTGCGATAGCTGGAACAAGCGGCTGGAAGACACCTACAATGAAATCTAACAGAACTGTGCCTGCTTTTCTTTTTTCTTTTGGCTGATTGGAAGGCGCGTCTTTCCCTGATGAGCTGCTACCTATTAAACTTGTTAACTTTTGATACACTTCGATGACGTCATTCCCAATGACCACTTGGCATTGACCTGACATTCTGACAGCTATGACACCTGGCGTTTTTTCTAGAGCCGGTACATCTGCCTTCTTCTGATCAATCAGTGTGAAGCGAAGTCTTGTTGAACAGTGCTCAAGGTGCGCAATGTTTTCTTTGCCACCTACATGCTGTAAAACGTCTTTGGCAACCTGTGTGTAATCCATTTTTTCTCCCCCTTTTCTCATACATGAGACCTATATTTCGGCAATAAAAAAAGGACCTAAAACGACAAATTAAAGAAATTCATCGTTTTTAGATCCTGCCTGCATGACCAGTCACATGTCTAATTTATCAATATTGGATTTGATTTTAGTATATATTGAGTTAATGTAAGCGTCAACATATATTTTTGAATTTAAAAAATATTTTTTTACAAGTCTAATGTCATCAAAACGACCTCATTTTACTTTAGAGGAAATTTAAATCGAAAAAGTCAGA
Source organism: Bacillus sp. NMTD17 (assembly GCF_002998735.1). NCBI lineage: Bacteria > Bacillati > Bacillota > Bacilli > Caryophanales > Bacillaceae > Bacillus > Bacillus sp. NMTD17. The sequence goes on along the minus strand of NZ_PVRH01000001.1, from coordinate 115,179 downwards.
TAGTCTCAAATGTCCTATCTGACTTAATTATTATCATTATTTTTTCTTTGCTTTTTTCTTTGCGGCATTTTTAAATGCTTCTTCTTGCTTTTGATATTGTTTCTTATTCACAGCTTTCAGTTTCATTTTTTCATTCTTTTTCCAAATCGGTAACTCAATATAGGAAGCCTCTACATCAGATGACCCTATCATCTTAGACAAGCCACACTTTATTTTTGGTGTGGGATATACCCAAAAGTTTTTAAAACCTGTGGTTCCTACTGCTTGATATTTTTCTTTTTTCAATGGCTTACTTTTCTTCCCTGTGGCTTTGGAGATTGTAATAGCCCCTGAAAAATCCCCTTCAAAAACGGCTTCTTCGATATCAAGGAAAATTTGATATGAATTGTTTTTTGCTGTATACAGATAGCCGTAGGCTTTATTTAAATTATCTGTGTATTTCCCTATGATCTCATAGTAACGGTCTTCTGCTGTATCCACGTACTCATCATAGCGCTTATCTATGGCTTTTTTGTATTCTTTTAATTTCTTCTCATCAACAGCTTGATAGCGTTTACTTTTCTTTGCTCCTTGCTTTTTGACCATGAGATCTTTTCCAGAAAAATAGATGTCATATACGATTGTTTTCTTCTTTTGTTGGACTTTAAGTTTGTATCCTTTTTTGGTGGTTTTCCCCGTTAGCTTGTATTTTGTTTTCACCATAAAAGGTTCAATTGGATCAATCTTAACACCCTTACCGTTTAGGTAACCCGTGACCTTGCCTTTCTTTTCAGTCACCTTCAGCCAACTGACATTGTCCTTTGTTTTATAAGCATATGCATAAGATTGATTCAGTGATTCTTTTTTAGCAGATGCTTTGTTTCCTCCAAAACTTCCAACACCAATCAATAGTGCAACAATCATGAACAATATTCCTATGTGCCTCAACTTCATTTGTACACCCTCCATTCTTTTATGAATAGATGCGCAAGCACTTTACACATCAAGTATATATTACCATATTTATTATTTATCTCCTGTATTTCAAAAATATAAAACTATAATTATTATTTTCTTGCTTTTTATTCATTTCAAATTTATTATACATCTAATTGATATATCTTTTAGATAGGTGTGCTGATATGAAAAAATACAATGATACGACGTATGCAATTTTAGGTATTTTAACGACAGATTGTAAGTCAGGGTACGAAGTGAAGCAATTAATTGATAAGAGCTTGCATCATTTTTGGAAAATTAGTTATGGACAAATTTATCCAGCTTTAAAGTTTATAGTCGAGGAAGGTCTTGCTGAGGTTTCACCCGCTTCTACGTCTGGTCGCTCAGACAAGCGGGAATATCATTTGACTGAAAAAGGGCTGAAGACGTTAAGGCAGTGGTTAGCGCAGCCGCTCGATCAGTTACCAACAGAACGAAATGAAGTGTTATTAAAGTTATTCTTCGGTCAATATCTTTCGTTTGAGAAAAAGCTGGTGCTTCTACAGGATTATGAAAGGCAGCTTCGTATCCGTTATAAGACCTATGTTTCGATTGAAGAAAACATTCAAGAGCTTTATCCAGATGAAGCGGATGCGAAGTATTGGCTGTTTACTTTAGATTACGGAAAAAGAGTGGCTCAAGCAGGAATTGATTGGTGCGTGGAAACATCCCATTTGATGAAAAAGGAAGGGTAAATGAATGAAAAAAGACATACGTGCTGGCAGGTTTACAACAGAAAATTCTGACTCGATTGTTGTGTTCATCATCGGCATGCGGATCAACAAACGCTGGGCGGTTCATCAATGGCTGCCTGTGTTCATGGCGATGCCTGGCATGATCAAAGAGCTGTATACCCATCAAGATGAGCTTGGTTTCCTCGGGACAGAGAATTACTTTGGCTTACGCACGACAGCGATGATCCAATATTGGAAATCAACAGATGACCTCCTTGCCTATGCGAAGATGGAAAAACATTTGGCGGCTTGGAAGAACTTTCATCAGAGGGCTCAGAACAATGACGCAGTGGGCATTTATCATGAAACCTATCAAATTCAAGCCGGCTCGTATGAATCCGTCTATATGAACATGCCTTCCTACGGACTGAGCCAAGCGAGAGCTCCTATTCCAATTGGTAAAGAAAAACAAACAGCGAAAGAACGGCTGAAAACAACAAATTCCTAGAGAGCGAATCTCTAGGAATTTCTTTTTGCAACGGTCACAAAATGCTTTAATATGCGGGCTGTTAATCCCCAAATGGTGTAGTTTTCATAATCATAAAACCATTCCTCTATCGATCGGCTCCCCCAGCGGTACTTCTCACCATTCATGATTTTTTCATAAGGGAAATCCTCAGCTGGTGTTGGCTGAACGGATACATGATGTAAGTACGGCTCATATTGGCTGAGCCATGATAGAGGCACGGTAAAGGTCTCTTCTACTTCTTCTTGATTGAAGGAGTGTTTCACTTTTTGTTCATCAATGATCCCGACATATGGGTAGACCACGAAGGATGGAGAAGCAATGTAAGGACTGAGCTGTCCAAGAATCTCCACCGATTCTGGTGGAATACCCAGCTCTTCATGTGTTTCTCGCAGTGCAGCTTCCTGTGCTGTTTCGCTGCCGTCGAGTTTGCCACCAGGGAAGCTAATATCACCCGGCTGTTTTCTCATGGTCAGCGATCGCACCTCAAATAATATATGCCATTCCCCGTTTACTTGCACCAAAGGGACAAGGACCGCAGCTTTGAACGCTGTCTCTTCTCCAATAAATAACGGTTGTGATTGATGTAAGTCATTTTTTAATTGGTCAATGAACACGGACATCACCTGTTTTCTGTTTCTCTTTCCTTTAGCGTATCATGGTTCACCTTTTGATTAAAGATGATCTTTGTGACAATTATTTTTATCAATTTGACAACTATACTTGTCGAATTGAATACAATGCTTTACAATCAAAGAAAGATTTCGATCAAAGTTGAGGTGACAGAATGAAAAATCGGCTAAAAGAGCTTCGTGCGCGTGATGGGTTGAACCAAACTGAGCTTGCAAAGCGTGCAAAGGTTTCTCGTCAGACCATCAGCTTAATGGAACGAGATGAATTAATGCCGTCTCTCTTGCTCGCTGTTAAGCTTTCACGAATTTTTCAGGAACCCATTGAACGTATTTTTCTATTCGAGGAGGATGAACTCACATGAAAACTGTATACAAAATGCTCTTAGGTGCTCTCCTTGGCTTTCTCGGCGCTTACTGTCTGCTTGCAGCCGAATTTGAGATGACACTTCTTGATGTTGCATTCGAAGCGACTCTTGTCATCAGCGGATTGACGATTCTATTGATTATTTATTGTTTTTCAGGGATTTCACGTATGAAAAAAAGAGTATCACTTTCGGTATCTGGTGATGAGGAGGATGAACTGGAAGCAAAACAGTATCGAACCTTTACTGATTTGACGTTAGCCAATACGGTGAGTACCATTTTGTCCATTATTGCCATCGGTATGGCCATCGTAACCGAGCAGCCTATTTGGCTGATTCTGGTCAATGTTACTTTATTTATCGTCACCATTATCAGTTCTTATGTAGCGATATCCGTTCTAAAGCTTGTCTACCCTAATCGCAACCTACCAAGCCCATCTGACAAAGATTATAGTAAAAAGCTGCTCGCTATTTCTGACGAAGGTGAAAAGCATGTGATGCTTGGCGGACTGTTTCACACATATCAATTGATGAATATCCTGTTGATCGGTGCCATGTTTATTTTGATTGTGTATTCCCTTGGGGCCAATCACTCTCAGCTCTTCTCAATCATGGTGATTGGACTTGTTTTAATCATTTTGAATGCAAATTATATGTTCAGGATTAGAAATCGTTAAATGAACAAAAGCACAGCCTAATGCAAAGGCTGTGCTTTTTTCCGTCCATTATGACGCACGGCGTTTCTTTCGTGCATAAATCAATAATAAGAAACCAAACCAAACCGGTGTTAATAAGAGCGCCGGACGTGTTGCATCCGCAAACAGCATGATCACAAGAATGGCAGCAAAGAGCACAAGAACACAAATGTTCACAAAAGGTGTGAACGGTGCTTTAAAAGTAGATGCCGCATGCAGTTCAGGCCGTGTTTTTTTATATTTCAAATGGCAAATTAAAATAATACTCCATACCCAAATGAAACAAATGGCGCTGATGGTTGTGACAATACCAAAGGCTTGTTCGGGAATCAGCTTGCTTAAAAGAGCACCGACCGATACCACAATCGTTGAAACGAATAGTGCATTACTTGGAACAGCGTGCTTGTTCAGACGTCCAAAGGAAGCTGGTCCCTGTTTTTGATGACTGAGATTATATAAAATACGGCTTGTTGAGAACATACCGCTATTACAAGCTGAAGCCGCAGACGTTAAGACAACAAAATTAATAAGTCCCGCTGCTACTGGTATCCCAATCAGCCCAAATGTTTTTACAAAAGGACTTTCTGATGCACTGAGCTCAGTCCATGGGTTGATACATAGTAAAACAAAGATGGCACCCACATAGAAAAATAGAATTCTTAAAGGAATTTTATTAATCGCAGACGGGATGTTTTTTTGCGGATTGGCTGTTTCTGCTGCGGACACACCGACTAGTTCCACTCCCACATACGCAAAGATTACCATCTGGAATGACAGTAAGAAGCCTGTGACACCATGCGGGAATAATCCGCCGTGTGACCAAAGATTCGTTACCGTCACCGGACCTGCATCTGTTTGAAAACCCATGATTAAAAGGACAATTCCAACGCCGATCAGTAATAGAATCGTAATGACCTTAATCAACGCAAACCAAAATTCCATTTCTCCGAAAAGCTTCACCGTTAATAAATTAAACCCTAGTAAAATCAACAAACAAATGATGGCAGGAATCCATTGCGGGATGTCAAACCAGTACTGCACATACACTCCGACAGCAATGACATCCGCCATCGCTGTCATAATCCAGCAAAACCAATATGTCCACCCTGTCACAAAGGAAGCCCAAGGACCGAGATAGTCCTCTGCAATATCGGTTAATGACTGATAGCCCGCCTTCGATAAGAGTAATTCACCAAGTGCCCTCATGACAAAAAAGATCGCCATTCCGACAATTAAATAAGCAAAAATGATCGATGGACCTGCCAATTGAATGGCCTTTCCAGAGCCTAAAAACAGCCCAGTTCCAATGGTTCCGCCAATTGCAATCAACTGAACATGGCGGTTTGATAAATCTCGTTTTAATTCTTGTTGTGCCAATGCTAACGCCCTCCTACGACACGATCTTATACTGAAATAATGAACCCTCAAAAAGTCCATAAAAAAAGAGATTGGATGCGCTCCAATCTCACGGTCATAAAAGAATAGCAAAATAGAGAAAAGCAATACACGGCGTCATCCATGCATTACAAATACAATATTTCGTACTCTTCTGTCCTTTTGCCTGAGATTGTGAACCCTTCGGCGCCGCACATACATGCGGTCTCTCCAGAAGCTGCTCCTGCCATAGTGTGACCCACAGCAATCATAGCCTTCATTATTTACTTAAAATGTTGCTATTTCTGAATAATTTCATATTTTACGCCTCTAGAAGAAAGCTGTCAATGGAAATCTTTTATGATTTCTGTCACTCTAGCTGACTTCACTTCATCAATACCCCTCATTAAGGTATAATAAATCAAAAGATGTTCGGCTCGTTTGATGTAGAAATCCATCCTGACCATGAACCAAGTTAGGCAATCCATTGAAGTTGGTGAAGATAAATGAAAAAAATGAACAAACAGCGTGTCACATTACAGGAAGTCGCCCGTCATGCCGGTGTATCGACTTCAACGGCCTCACTCGTTGTTCGAAACAACCCAAGAATCTCTGAAGCCACTCGAAAAAAAGTCCTGCAATCTATGGAGGAATTAGGATACGTGTATGACCGCGTCGCTGCTAACATGCGGTCAAAAAGTTCAAATATTGTAGGTGTGATTGTCACGGATATTTCAAACACGTTTATTTCTGAGTTTTTAATCGGCGTGCAAACCACACTTGAATCACTGGGCTATACCGTTTTACTTGGGACAACCTTTGACAGTGTCGATAAGCAGGAACGGCTCATTTCTACCATGGTAGAGCACCGAGTTGGCGGGATCATTTTAAACCCAGCTTCGAAAAGCTCTGCTCGGACGGTCAAACAATTAAATCAAATTCGTACCCCAAAAGTACTGGCAAATCGTGAATTAGCGGATGTGCATTGTGACTATGTCGGTGCTGATTATGAACAAGGCGCTTGGATGGCGGTCCATCATCTTCTTCAAAAGGGACATCGGCGCATTGCCTTTTTAGGCGGCATCAAGACCTCCTCGACTTGGATCGACCGAATGAAAGGGTTCAAAAGAGCCCACGACGAGGCAAACCTAACAATTGATGAATCTCTTATTATTGATATGGAACCGACTCGTGAAGGCGGGAAAGAAGCACTCGCCCAAGTCATCGATCAGCCCGATCCTCCTACTGCTATTTTTTGTTTTAGTGACTTAGTTGCGTTTGGGGTCATTCAAGGACTGTCATCACGTGACATCAAGCCTGGTGAAGATATCGATGTAGTTGGATTCGATAACATCCCTGAAGCGGAAATGTATCACCCGCCGCTCACCACTGTCTCTTCATTCCCACGGTCCATCGGGGTAAAAGCAGCGAACCTTTTATATCATAAAATGAACGAGCAGGATGAAGAGCTGCAGCGATTGATCTTAAAGCCTCAACTTCATATCAGAGAAACCTCTACCTCATTGTGAAAAGGAGAATTGTGTACAGCAATTCTCTTTTTTTATTGAGCAAGTCAATCATTTCTTTGTTTCATTTTTCTTTTTTTAAATCACAAAGTCATAAACTTGACACATTTTAAACACAGGAGTATATTTATCTCGTTGCTTCTTTTAGTATATCGTTATACCTATTTCTGTGTATCGTTGTTTTTATTCAACATCAATTAAAAGTGGACTTTTCTGATTCTGATCAAATTATGAAGATTCACTTTCTTATCAAAGCTGTTTTTATTTTTATATTTTAGTAGAACGATGTACTTAATTGAAGAACAGATGAATATTCATTATTTTACATCAATCACATAAGGGGTGTTGTGATGGGCTTTATGTACATTCATAGAAAGAACAACCGACATACAAAGAATTTAACCCTAAAAGGGTTGCAAATATAGGAGTGGGAACATGAAAAATCCTTATATTAAATCATCACTCGGCATGTATTTAAATTACTTCATGCTCGGCATGATCAATATCATTGTAGCGTCCAATATGAATAGCTTATCTGAACGCTACCATGTGGATATTACGAAAATCAGCTTGCTTGTATCGGCGATCGGAATTGGTAAACTGATTGCTCTCTTTTTCTCTGGCCGGTTAGCAGACCGCTGGGGACGTAAGCCTGTCATTATTACAGGGAACTTTCTTTACTTATTATTCTTAATCGGTATTCCAACGACAACGAATTATACATTGGCATTTATCTTTGCGATTTCAGCCGGAATTGCAAACTCATTACTTGATTCGGGAACATATCCTGCTTTGACAGAATCGTTTCCTAAAAAGGCAAGTTCAGCTTCTGTTTTAGTGAAGGCGTCCGTTTCAATTGGAGCGACTGTTCTTCCATTTATCTTGGCGTTCCTTATTGCACATGACATCTTCTGGGGCTGGGCGTTCTTTGGACTAGGACTTCTTTATTTACTTGTAGGGATTTACTTGATCTTTATGCCGTTCCCGAACCATAAGCAAGTCTCTTCACAAGATGACCTTCCAGTGCAGGAACAAATGAAGGAAGAACCTAAAATGTTGGGTGAAGGCTTAGCCGTCGTGCTCATGGGATTCACGTCTACTGCATTGTTTGTCGTATGGCAAACGTGGCTTCCACAGCTCGGATTGAAATTGATTGGGCTTGGCGCAGGACAAGCGACACAGCTTCTTTCTTATTTTAGTATTGGTGCCCTTGTGTCAGTTCTACTGCTCTCAATTGTATTAGATAAATTCATTTCGCCGATTATGGTCGCAATCATTTATCCAGTTGGAGCATTTCTTGCCATGCTTTCACTATTTCAAATTGAAACGTATAGCATTGTCATTGTCAGCACCTTTTTCTTAGGATTATTTACAGCAGGGATCTTCCAGCTGGCAATGAGTATTATGATGAAATTATTCCCTACAAACAAAGCAACGGCTTCATCATACGTCAACATTGCGGCAAGCTCAGCGTTTATTCTTGTGCCGCTCATTACAAGTGGGTTGGTCAGCACGTACGATATTAAAATGACGTTATTTTTCGATATGATCATTGCGGTTATTAGCGTATTGTTAGCGGTCTTTGTTCTTGGACGCATGAAAAAATTGTTTAGATAATTAAAGGAGATGTCAATCATGACAAACATACATGAACGTAATATTGATGGAAAAACAAAATTAGTAGGCCTTCTTGCTACACCAATCGGACACAGCCTGTCACCACGTATGCATAACCTTGGCTATACACTAACAGGGATCAACTACGCTTACCTCGCATTTGAAGTAGGGAATGAGGAACTAGAAGCAGCTGTCAACGGTATGAAAGCAATGGGTGCAGCTGGGTTTAATGTTTCTATGCCGAACAAAATGAAAGTGCTAGACTACTTAGATGAACTAGATGATTCTGCAAAATACACACGTGCAAGTAACACCGTCGTAAACAAAGATGGCAAACTGATTGGCTACAACACAGATGGTCTTGGTTACGTGAGAAACTTGATTGAACATGGCGTTGAATTAGCTGGTCAAAAGGTCACACTAGTCGGATCTGGCGGAGCTGCAACACCGATTGCCATTCAGCTTGCACAATCAGGTATTCGTGAAATTAGTATTTTTGCTCGTAATGATCAATACTTTGTTCAAGCAGAAGAAAATGTAAATTACATCAACAACGAAATGACATCATTTGGTGTCAAAGCGAACATTTTCCCACTTGAAGACAAAGACGCTTTCCGCCGTGAAGTAGCTGAAAGTGCAATCTTAGCAAATGGGACAAGCCTTGGCATGAAACCACTAGATCAGCTCAGCATCATCGATGATACGCTTGATGTCCTGCGTGTAGATTTAATCGTGACAGACGTCGTATATAACCCGCAAAAAACAAAGCTCCTTGCGCAAGCACAGGAAGCTGGTGCCAAAACCATTAACGGTCTTGGCATGATGCTATGGCAAGGTGCACTTGCTTACAAACTCTTTACTGGTGAAGATATGCCAGTTGATCAAGTGAAACAAATTCTTTTTGAAAATGACCGTTTCTAAACAAAAGAAAGACGACTTCCTGAGCGGAGGTCGTCTTTTTTATTCATGGACCATGATTTGGCGGTATCGATACAGAATATACAGTGCACCGATAATAGCGACAACTGCCACCACCGCATCGAACAGAAAGATTTGTAAAATGGTCGAGTGACTTTCAATTAAACCTGTTACGACCGGAATGACAATAGCCGACACCCCGCCGGCTGTGGAGATAATCCCTGTCATCGTTCCTTTGTTCTTCCAGAAGAATTCAGCCATCACCGTTAACGTCAGCTGAAAAACACCGGCTGTTGAGAATCCCAATACAAAGGCATTGACAGTTCCGATGACTGGGGATTTCACGACCAATAGGACACAGATGGAGACAAGTGTAATGATTGGATAGATCAGCAGCACAGTGACTGGACGGACAAAACGTCGCAAAAGAAATGCGAGCAATAAGACAGACAGCAGCCCGCCCATGCTATAGTAACTAAGCAGCTTCACAGCACTCCCTGAAGCCATCCCCAATATGGTCTCACCGTAAGTAGGCAGCCAAATTTGCGGCAACGCATACAGCCCATTTGACGTAAAGCTGATCACAATGAGTGCAATCCCTTCTCTCCAAAACGTAGGCTCTGTCGAGAAGCGCGGAAGTCCGTCATGCTCCGTTACCTGGACTTGCTCCACCTTGCGATGATTCGGAAATGGCAAGCTCCACAGCATCAAGACATTCACAAGATAGATCAGAGCAGGAACAAAAAATGCCATCCCATAAAACAAATTATGCTCTGCTAAAAAGAAAATCGCCAGTGGTAGGATGGTTGCCCCAATCGAGATAAAGGCCTTCACCATCACATTCGCAGATCCCGAGTTTTGAGGAAAAGCCTCCATTAACGCTGGATACGTTCCTGCATCCATCGCCGAATTCGCCACCCCTGCCAAAATCGCAAACGCAAACGCAATTTGATAATTCGGAGACAATGGGATTCCGATGAGAAACGCCGCCATCAGCACACCCGAAACCAAAATGACCGGCTTTCGCCCAAAACGATCTGACAGCACGCCCGATAGACCATACGTGAGCACCCTGCCAATGCCGAGCGCCGAAATCATATAACTAATTCCCGCACTATTGGTATCTAACTGTTTGATTAAAAATGGCATATTTGAAGCCAAAATAATATTGACCATACCTAATAAAAAATAATTGATATAAAGACTAGAAGCCGTTCTCACATACGGATTTCTCATCCTGACACACCCCTCAACACCATCGCAATGAAGTGACAAATAATGGTTACGCTTACAAGATCTCATATGTGAGGAAGAACAGCTTTGCAGCCTTCACGTTCATACATCTCATCATGTCATGCAGCTCACAGCTTACATGCCCTTCATGTATCAAGCATTTCTTCAATTTTTCACTCTCTTATTTTATATGAATGTGAAAGGTAATGATAGTGAATTGCTTAAATTTGAGAGAAAATCATCGATCAAGCGTATGACTCCATCGATAGAAAAAAAGAGTGGCTAATTCCACTCCCTAAAAGATGTGTCAACTCTATTCATCGTTAATTATTCTAGCCCCCAAATACTTAGCTCATAAAAATATTCCGTTCGCTCTATGCATAACCCAAAACAAAAATCCTCTGCGACTAAAATAAAATCCCCGTATCCACTTGAAAATTTCGTTTGCTCAAGAAGCTGGTTTGTATGAAAAAGGAGTGAGTTATTCAATCAGTGTAAAAGGAGAGACCGTTCGATTGAAGTTAGCAGAGATTCATTCAAAAAATAAGGATTAAGAATAGTACACAAGTGGAAACATGAAGAAATGGTATCTTTATGGAGAACAGCATTGCTTTCATCAATTGAAATGAAACAACCAGCCATCGAAAGAGTTTCGACAACTGGCTGTTTCATAAAGTGTCATGATCCCTGTCTCAAAAATGAGAGTCAGTCCCGAATGTGGGGATTGTTTAATATGTTAGAGATCATTGTCTTTTGAAGATACTATGAATAGCTTTGTATTCGCTGCCGTATTTTCTGGGTAAGATCTTGATTTAATATCATTGCCAATTCGGCCTCATTTACAACAGAGCCCCATCTGAAAATAATTTCACTATTCAAACCATATTTCAAAAAAAGTGCTTGATAATCTACTTCGTGACTATCCTTGTTCAAACCTGAGTAAAACAAATCTTTTATAGATTCCTCTGAAAGAATAGAATCCCTTCTAGTGGCAATCATGAAACTCGATTGATACTTATCCATTATCCGCAATGCTTTATCTAATTCAGGCTGAGGAACTTTCGCCATACTAACATAAAAATGATTTCTAAGTTCATCATAAAAGTAGTTCTGGCCCCTTTTCAAAACCTGAAGTATTTATTTCTGAGTCAATAGACTTCCATACTTTTCGAAATTTCTCTATTCGAGAATGTACATCACTTACTTTCTTACTCAGGAATATATAAAAATGGTAATTATTCAACTGGTCGCTAAAAATTTCGATAAGTTCATTTTGACAATAACGTTGAAAAGTCTTAATTCCGCCATCATCTAAAAAGTAATATCCATTAATACTATATACACTTAGCTGTTTAAGTTCATTTATTTTTTGATCTAACCACTTATAGTAGTTTGTAACTTCTTTTTCGAATTCAAGTTCTATTTTCATTAGGCATCTTTTAATCAGTAGTTACATTTGCTCAAATTGAACAAATGCTTTTTCTTTTTGTAAAAACTCCTCAAAAAGAGATGCTAATCTATTTATATTCTCTTCTTTTGAATACAGCAACGGATTATAACCATCTGAAGGAGGCATATAATGAATAAACGGTTCCATATCCTCAGGATAACCAAAATCTGCGTATACTTCAGAAAGTTCATCCAACAACTCTTCAGTTGAATTCTTATTTATTTCTTTTAAATGAGAAGTTATACCATATCTCCATTTCCTTTTTTCAATGTCCCATTGGCTGGATTCTTCTTCTATCAAATCATTATATAATTCTACCAATACCATTTGAAGTTTTCTATAATCTTCATCTGGGTCGCCAGCTCCCCAAGCTAATTCTAGGATTAAAGAATTTTCACATTCAATATGATTAGATAAATATTCCACAGCATACTTGCTTATTTCTTTATATGAAATCAAATCTAGCCTAATTCCTACATATATAGTTTTCCAATCATAATGAATATTATAAGTTTTTAAGACCTCTATAGAACTTTTCATTTTTTCTTCATTCCTATCTTTTAGGATTTTGATTAGGTAATCCTGTAATTTCACCTTCTGGAATAAACCTTCTATGAGTAACCCCCTTATTGGGATCGACAATCCACTCAAAAATACCATTTTGATCTTTTACCGAAAACACTCTTTCAATTATACGTAAATCTTTATTATAAACATCCTTGTAACTATAGTATTTCATTCCACCTTCTATTTGATATAACTTAACCTTTGTTTTATCACCACCAACCAAATCAAACTCTTTAGCCAGTGGTGTGTAATTGTCAATTATATCATTGAAACCATGTTGACCATCTGGCTTTTTCAACGCACTTCCGACCCTTTTATTATCTATTACCGGATGTTCAATTTTATCTCCTTTAATCCCCATCTTCCCATTGAACCCTTTCGCCCCAAACGGCAAAAGCATTCCCAGCGCCGCGTTCATACTCGCTTCCTGCTGTTCTTTCGAGACCTTATTTCCAAACATGTCTCGCCCAGTAATCGCTTCACTGAAGCCGTTTGTTGCGGTGAGACCATATAAGCCTTTTTGAGATGTTTTTAAGGCGTCAAAGGACTTTTGCGATGTCTTGTAGATGTCGACTGCTCGTACTGCTGCTGATGTGGCTTGAGTCGTTTTATAGACAGCCTTTCCGCCTTTGAAAATACGGCCTGCCCAGCCGACGATTGGGATATAACCTGCTGCTGCCATGCCGCCTGCGGCGACGCGCTGTCCTGCGGTAAGTTCTTCGCCTGTGATCGGGTCAACGCCCGTTGCGGCGCGTTTTGCATCGTTCACGCCAGTCAGTTCATTCACGATATTTCCACCATAATCAAGTGCTTTTTCATACCAAGGGCGGTTGGCGAGTGCTTCTTGTTCCTTTGCGATTTCTCTAGCTTCTTCTTGTTCTTTTTTAATTTTGAGATATTCAGCAGTTTGCTTCTCAATATCGCTTTTTGCCTTGTAGATTTCGCTATTTTGATACGCTTTCTTGTCAAAATTCATCGGCGAAATGGCTTTTCCATCATTTGTCGCATTCATCATTTCTGCGTACAATGCCATTGTAGCTTGCTGCTCCGTTTCTGATAAAGCATATTCATCTTTTAAATTTTGATCAAGCTCTCTTAGGTCTTTTACTGTCTTTTTTCGTTCATCTTCTGCATTTGCAATTTTTTCATCAAAGGTTTGGCTATCAAATACTTCTAGAGAAATGAGGTCGTCGATGTCTTGAAAAATCGTTTTGAGTGCCTTTTTTTGATCCTTTACAATACTTTTGGCGTTTTTGATTCCCATATGTACTGCATTGTCTAAAAAGTGTTCTTCTACAAAGGTATCGTCGCCAAAATTCGTATCATCAAGTGTCCCAGAAACGCCTTCATGAAAGGCTTTCTGCTTATCAATGAAGCTGATAAACATGTCTACATTTCCAGCCAGTTCTTTGTAGAAGCTTTTAATGTTATCGGCGCCTTTTCCCGTGAATTCATCACCGAGGTTTGCCACGCCTTGAAGTGTCTTTTTTAAATCTACCATTTGTTCGCGGAGTTCTTGGTAGTGTTTTGCCCTTGCATCCATAGCATTTGTTAGTGCTTTTGCATCAAGTATCTTGCCCAGAAGAAGTCACTCCCTCCATTATTGATCATAAAGTCAAATTTACCGTGTCCACCAAAACGGAAAAATAGGCTAATTGACACAAAAAATGGATTAGACTCACTATTTAACGGGCTAAAAAATAAGCTAGACACTGTACTTTGCTCTGTCTAGCCATACCCATGTGTTATTTAAAATCATTGATAGGTCCTTTATCCATCAAAACCTCAATTTCATTAGAAGACTTCATTTTTAATTTAGGTCTGCGCTCAGAGTTTGGTTTGCTGTAAAGCTCAAGTGGGCGGATGATCACACCATCATTTGTATTTTGAAGTATACCTGGCACACAAGAATAAATACGATCATTGTCATTGGCATGTTTGGCATGAATCGTCACAGACGTTCCTTGGTGATTATCTATACTCATAGATACTCTATATCTATAAAAGGAACCTGTTCCGTTTGATTGGGCAGAATAAACAACCGGAACGACAGCAAGGATATCGTCATTTAACCGTAGTTTAATAACTTCTGTTTTCATTGATTCATGGTCTCTACCGACATCTCCCTTATGCTCAACAGCTCCGTTGCCGTAACTTTTGAGAGCAGGAATTCCTTTCGCACCAAACATAGCCACATCTACTTGCTTTCCTGACTTTGTGTAGACCAATGCATAAATATCATAATCGGTGCCGGACTCCCAGGATACTGTAGCTGTGATCTCAGGCGTTTTCTCGATTATGATCGGTTTATGACCTTTGTCTAGACTAATTTTACCCTGAACTTTCTCTAAACTGATAGGTGCAGCGACTTTCTCTTTAGCAGTTGTCTTCGTTTGAGCAGGGTCTTTAATTGGTTGTTTTTCAAGAGCCATTTGATGTGTAGAAATATCCTGTTCATCAGGTTCAACCTCCACACCATAAAGCTTGCATAGACCTTCCAGTCCAGAATCGAAACCACGCCAAATTGAGCGTGCTTTCGTGTCACCATTTCTTATATATAGCTCTACTACGACAATGCCCTTTTCATTTGTAAAGTTTACTGGTGTTAGATAAAACACCTCGTCACCTGTTCGAATTTCCGCTTGCAAATTCTTCACTTGAGAAAAGCCCGTTCCTTGATCTTCTGTTAATGTAATAGCCATCTTTGTGATTCCAGCAGGCACTTTGCTCATATCAAAATTCAATTGATGCCTTTTCAACTGACCTGATACCTCTGCTGGTAAAAGTGACGCTGCACCCGAAGCACTCTCTGGTTGATTGTAAAAAATAATGCCATGATCTCCTTCAACCTGATCTGAATCTGTTAAAAGAAACGCCGTTAAAGAAATATCAATTGCAGATGACACTTCATAGCTGATGGATACATGCCCCTTTGGAGAACTTAGTACGGTATTGGCTCCCATTTGCAGTGTTTGATTCATTTCAACAACTCCTATACTTTATCTACCATTTATCGTTTTTATAGATCAATTATACCAAATCATGTAATAGAACCTATTAATATCTTTATCTCTTTTCAACCTCTGCAATGATATGAGACAATGCTAACTAAAAACAAACCACTCCCGAAAGGATAATCAATGTGTATAAAAGAATCATTCCTGCAGTTATGGTGATATTCGGCCTTTGGATTCTTCTTCAAATATCCTTGAACATCAAGATCTTTCACAATCCAATGAACTATTTTGTCGCCATTACTCTCTTTTTTCTTTGTATTCAGGCATTAATAAAATTTAGACAATAAAAATTCACTCAGGCACATACACTTTTTTCAAAGGTAATAAAGATCTTGTCTCAGTTGGCATATCCTCATACCAATGTACAATAAGATTGACGAGTTCTTCTAAGTCCAATAGATGAACTTCATTATGCTTCGCAACAGCTTTTGCATGAGAGGTAAATCCACCAGTAGAAACAAATAAACTATTTGCATTCATGGGGTTTGCTCCTAATAATTGCTGCACTTCTGGCGCACTGGCTGAATTTTTCCGATGCTTGACTTGTACTTTAATAATAGGCTTTTCAAATCCAAATGCATCTTTATAAGCTAATATATCTACACCGCCGTCAGGACCTTTTGGACTCACACGAACATTGTATGACATAGCTTGCAGTAAGCCCCCGACTAAGTCTTGCATCTGCCACGGATCCAGTTTATCCACCTTATCTGCAATCATCACAGTTGCTTTGCTGACTAAATCTTCAATAATTTCATCTTCTTCTGTTTCATCTTCGAATGCTGGTATAGAAGTAGGGTTTTTAAGTAGGTGTTCAATTTCTTTCCCCCAATCATCTACACGAAAAACAGTTGATATAGAACCGAGGCTGTTCTTAGCTGATTGGCTGAGAGAATCTCGTTTCACTGCGATTGGTTCCCAATTGACTTGAATATGATTTGGATACATTTTATCCCCTGCTGCTTCATCAAAAAAATGTGGAGCAGTCACCGTACCAACTCGATATTCACGGCTTTCTTTTATGTATGTAATAATTCGATCTCCCTTTTGAATTTCTCTACTAAACCTCCATACCTGACTAACCCAGCTTCTTCTCGTAAAAGGTTTGTTCTCGGCGTATATGACATCAGCTCGAGCATTCATCTCTTGCTTTGTTTGATATTGTTTTGGATTACCTAATTTAGGCCACCCGATTGATGCTAATCCTTTCTCTTCCCAAATCGGAATTAAATCATTCTGGTCGCCTGCACGCACCATCCACCATTTCGTCATTTACGATCTCTCCCATTCCAATCTTCTTCTTTCTTACTAAATTATAAGACTTATATCTAGTGAACAAAAGGATATACAAACCAATTTTCCCGAAAGAACGTAAAAACCCGAACAAGCACATACTTCGCTCATCCGGGCTTCTCTTTTCCTTTGTTACACTTCTTCACCGTTCGTGGCAATGACGTTTTGGTACCAAGTAAAAGAATCTTTTTTGAGTCTCTTCATCGAGCCGTTGCCTTCGTTGTCGCGGTCAACGTAGATCATGCCGTAGCGTTTTTTCATTTCACCTGTTGTGAATGACACGATATCAATGATGCCCCAAGGTGTGTAGCCAATAAGGTCAACACCGTCGTATTCAATGGCTTTTTTCAGTGCTTCGATATGAGAAGCGAGATATTGAATACGTTCTGGATCGTGAATAGAACCGTCATCTTCCACTTGATCTATGGCACCAAATCCATTTTCTACAATGAATAGCGGGATTTGATAGCGATCATAAAAACGATTCAAAGTATATCTTAGGCCTGTCGGGTCAATGGACCAGCCCCAGTCGCTTGATTTGATATAAGGATTGTCTACACCATGCGGCAGGGCTCCGTTGACAATATCTCCGTTGTTATCAGACACTGCATCACTTTTAACCGTTGTCGACATGTAGTAGCTAAAGCCAAGATAATCTACTTTCCCTTTTCTTAAGCTTTCTTCATCGCCTTCTTCAAACGGAATATGATAGCCTTCGCGTTCGAATTCTTTAAGTGCATAGCTCGGATAGTAGCCCCGAACTTGTACATCTGGGAAGAAATAGCGTTGTCTCATATATTCTTCAGCAAGCATGACATCCTCTGGATTTGAGGAATATGGATAGATTGGTACGTGAGAAACCATTGCTCCAATTTGAAAAGCAGGATTGATTTCTTTGCCTTTTGCTACTGCCCACGCACTTGCAAGTAATTCATGATGTCCTGCTTGATACATGATTTCTTTGGCATTTTCGCCTTCTTTGACTGATACCCCTGAATTTGTCCAAAGGAACAGTGGGTTGTTGACATCCATTTTGTTATTGATTTCATTAAATGTCATCCAGTATGTGACTTTGTCCTTGTATCGATTGAAGCACACTTCTGCGAATTTTGCGAAATACTCAGCGACTTTTCGGCTTCGGAACCCGCCGTATTCTCTTGCCAAATGAAGCGGCATCTCAAAGTGAGACAGTGTAATTACAGGCTCGATGCCATGCTTGAGCAGTTCATTAAATACATCATCATAGAATTGTAAACCAGCTTCATTCGGTTCAGCTTCATCTCCCTTTGGGAAAATTCGGCTCCAGCCGATGGATGTACGCAGGCATTTCAAACCCATTTCGGCAAACATCGCGATATCTTCCTTGTAACGATGGTAGAAATCGATCGCTTCATGGTTCGGATAAAATTTGTTGTCTTCTATCGTCTCAGTAATTTGTCTCGGTACTCCGTGAGCACCAGCTGTCATTACATCCACAACACTTGGGCCTTTTCCTCCTTCATTCCATCCACCTTCGAATTGATGTGCAGCTAATGCTCCGCCCCATAGAAAACCTTTTGGTAATGTCATTATTTATTCCTCCTATTTTACAATTGTAATCATGACGTCCGTTGGCTGACATGTCGATTGTGCTTCTACCATCACATCTTCATACGCTTGTGTATTGGTGATGATGACTGGTGTGACTGTTTTTAATCCTTTGCTTTCAATGGCTTCTTGATCAAATGTCATCAACAAGTCACCCTTTTTCACCTTGTCGCCTTCTTGAATTTTGAGTGTAAATGCTGAGCCATCTAGAGAAACCGTATCAATTCCTACGTGAACAAGTAACTCCACACCAAATTCTGAACGAAGTCCAATGGCATGCTTTGTTGGTGCAAGCATGACAACACTGCCGTCAAACGGTGCATACAGCTTATTGTCTGTCGGTTCAATGGCAAAGCCTTTGCCCATCGCCCCGGAGCTAAATACGGCATCCGGAACTTCAGATAATGTGAGCACTTTTCCTGCAAGTGGTGCAGTGATTGTTTCTTCATTGTTCATCGAAGCATTCTTTTTTTCTTTATCTTGATCTTTGACAGTTGTTGTTCCGGCTGTCTGCTCCACTGTATCTTCCCCATAACCAAACATTTGAATGAGCACAACTGGTAAGATCAGCGCAATTGCGACACCAATTAAGATACCGATGATCGATGTTGGATAATCTGCACTAATTCCGTTCACAATTGTCAGCGGACCAGGCAAACCTGCATACGCAAAGTAATAAGGCGTGAAGAAGCTGGCAACGATGGCACCGGCTGCTCCAGAAATACATCCGAAAATAAACGGCTTTTTAAAACGTAAGGTAACACCGTAAATCGCAGGCTCCGTAATTCCGAAGAGTCCCGTGATTCCGGCTGAGACTCCGACTTTCCGAGTTTCGCGGTTTCTTGCTTTTAAAATAACTCCTAACACTGCGCCGACCTGAGCGATAACAGCGATGGTTTGATATGCCTGGAAGGAGTCACGTCCATATTGTTCAAAGTTGGCGAGCACCATTGGCGTAATGCCCCAGTGAACGCCGAATATGACAAGTACTTGCCAGAATCCACCGATAATGGCGCCTGCTAAAGCCGGTACATTTTCTGCTAAGATATTGTATCCGTTTGCAATCCCATTTGCACCTGCTGTTGAAAGAGGACCAATTAATAGAATGGTTAACGGAACCATGACGACCATACAGATAAATGGGACAAATAACGGTTTTACTACCTCGTGAATCCGTTTATTTAAAAATCTCTCTACATATGAAAGAATCCATACCAAGAACAGCGGAGGCAAAACAGATGACGTATAAACAGTTTCAGATAACGCAATGCCTAAAAAGGTAACGCCTTCACCTGAAGCCACACGCCCAGCAATTTCTGTCCAAGCTGGACTGACAAGCGCTGCTGTACACGCTACTGCGATATACATATTCGTTTTAAAATGCTTAGCTGCTGTGATGGCAATAAAGATTGGCAAAAACGTAAACGGTGCCCATGAAATGAAACTAAAGACTTCATATGTTCCCGTTTTCGAAAAGCTTGGAAATAACAAATTAATGAGGATAAGTGCACCTTGTAAAATACCAGCTGCAGCCAAAATATACACAAAAGGCGCAAACACAGCGGACATGGTCGCAATGACACGGTTCAGTACCGTTCCCTTGTTTTCATTAGGCTGGTCATCATCCGACGATTGGAGCTGAACAAGGTTGGAAAAATGCTCGTATACTTCACCAACATGCTGGCCGATGACGACCTGAAATTGACCGCCGTTTTCCACCACGGTAATAACACCAGGCATGGCGTTGACTGCTTCCTTGGCCTTTGGATTCGAACGTTTCAGTACCAAACGCAGACGCGTGGCGCATCTTGCGGCACTCACCACATTTTCTTCTCCGCCAACTGCCTCTAAGATGTCTTCTGCAAGCTTTTGATAATCCCTCACTTTTGACATATAACCCCCCTTTATCACTACTAGTATATGTATATTATAATTATACCGGTACAATATATCAATACATATATAATTTTGATTAGCATATCAAAGGAAAATCGGTATGTGCTATAATACAAAGACAATAAATCGTGAAAACAAAGAGGAATGGCTATGTTAAAGTATCAACAAATTGCGAGCGATATTGAAAAATATATTGTCACCCATGAGCTGCAGCAAGGGGACAAGCTTCCTGTACTCGAAACCCTCATGAGCCAATTTGCTGTGAGCAAAAGCACCATTATCAAATCATTAGACTTACTCGAAAGAAAAGGAATTATCTATCAAGTGAGGGGCAGCGGCATCTTTGTTCGAAGACACAGGCGCAAGGGCTATATCAGCCTTTTATCCAACCAAGGGTTTAAAAAAGATTTAGAGGAATTTCAACTGACTTCAGAGGTTTTAATGCTAGACACCATCAAACCGCCCGAAGAAGCAGCGCTTAATTTGAATATTGAAGAAGATGAGGATGTTTTTTACCTCAAACGCATCCGTTACATCAATGGACAAACCTTATGTCTAGAAGAATCCTATTACCGAAAAACCATCATTCCCTATCTCAACACAGAAATTGCTGCCGATTCTGTTTTTAAATTTATCAGTGAAGGCCTTGGACTCAAGGTCGGCTTTTCCGATATGTACTTACAAGTAGGAAAACTGAATGAAACCGAAGCAAAGCACCTCGGCCTTAAACAAGATGATCCCGCTCTCCGCGTCGAGACCGTCTTTCATCTCACAAACGGCCAGCCTTTCGACTTCTCGAAAATCACTTATAACTACATGCAGTCCCAATTTTTTATTCAAGCGAATAATTATTATGGGTGATGGATGGAAAAAGCTTCCTGAGACAATCAGGAAGCTTTTTTGTCGTATGAAGAAATGTCGCATGATGAATGTTTTGCCGAATATGAGGCATCACCCGCTCACCTCATCAGTTAATGAAAGACCGTTTCGATTCCGCCGCAGCAATACAATCCCTAATTCGGATACGAGCTTCACAATGTTATGACTCACGCCAGACTGTGTCAGCCCAAGTTTCTCCTCGGCTTTTGTAAAACTGCCGGATTCGACGACTGTTAGAAATACTTTGTATTGGAATGTGATCAGTTTGCTTATCTCATATGTTAATCTCACATTAAATCTTGGCAAAATCTACTGCTCGATGTATCTTTGATCTTTCGATTTAAATAGCTTTCTACCAACTGAAAACATTTTTCATGAATCAATGACCGTTTATGCGTGTCTAGTTGTTCTTTTTCATCACCATGCAAATCTTCATCTTCCTCTAACTGAAAAACAGTTAAGTCCATTTTGTCATGAACATGAGCTTTAATAAAAACATGAGCATTGTGAAAATCGTGCATATGCTCTACTAAAGAAGAGATCGTGGTGATAAAATCATCAGATGTTTCTTCTTCAAGCGTTTTTTTGAGATCGAGATTACTATACACATCAATTGAAATGTAATTATCTCTTTCATCCAGTTCTTCTTGGGTAGCTAGAGGATTATCGTGAGTCGTTGCTTTTCGATTTAAATCTGTAATGGAGAAATAAATGGTGATTTCTTTTTTATCGAGAAATTCATCTCCCATATTTCTGCGTCTCTTAATCTTAATATGCGGGTTAGGTTGTCCAACTTTTTAAACCCTCCATTGTTATTCATCTATTTCTAAAAAATGATGATCTTAATTCGTCGGTGTCGACGAAGAAGACCTAGACGCTGCCTCATCAGCCTTCACACAATCAATCGCAACAACCAGTGCAATCATTACAGGCTCCATCTCTTCTTTCAAAATATCAACCTTATAGCTGTCACCCCAAGTAAACCATTCCTTCTTCACCTGACCGATCACTTCGCCGTTCTGCAGCACTTGGAAATTCATATCCCACCAGTTGCCTTGTACTTCTACACCAGCAGCATCAATTGAATATTTTGCTTTAAAGAACGTAAACTCTTTTTTGATGGTCAACACCTCTTTACCACCAACTTCTACTAAAAACTTCGGTAAAAAGCTAAACATTTTCTTCGTAATGACCGCGATTTCATCTCGCTCTGAATTCAGAATGGTGAACGTCTTCGGCATCTTCATAAAGCTGCCCTCAACCACATACACATCGTTCTCCTGCTGATCCTTTACCGTAAACCTGCCGCTCAGACTAAATACTTTCTGCTTCATGTAAAGCTGTTTCATATGTACCTCCCTCTACTAAATGACAACTTCATTAAAGTTTATCATACAGAAAAAGGCCCAGATAACCCAGCTGTAAATTTCTTCACCAAAAACTGTATCAAACTAAGCGTTTTCCCCATTCATTTTCTTTTTAAAAGCAAAAATGGCGATAGCTACAATAACACCTGTATATCCAATTACCCACCAAAGATGCAGTAAAATTGATGCATAGTCTCCAGAAAGTGCGGCTCTGCTAGCGTCTACTGCGTGAGCAAATGGAAGTGCGTACGCAATATCTTTGAACCAGCCTCCAACTAAATTCAAATCGAACCATGTACCACTTAACCATGCGCTCATATTCGTTAGTAGCGCTCCACAAATACCACCAACCTGCTTGTCGTTAAATATACTCCCCACTAAGAGCCCTATGCCGATAAATAGTAAAGATGTTGGCAAAAGGACAAGAATGGATAACAAAACATTGGAATTAAAAGGTAATCTTAAGAAAAGTGCTGCGATAAAGCTAATGATAACTTGAACAATTGCTATCGGTATGAGTGGGACAATATATCCTACAATGTAGTCTGAGGCAGAAAGAGGTGTAGTAAACAATCGCATCAAAAATGATGTACTTCGATCTTTAGCTATTAACATTCCAGAGAATAGTGAGATAAAAGAAAGCCCGAAGACGGCTATGCCAGGAATTAGTTTATCAATGACAAATAAATCAGTTGGAACATTCGCTTGAATAGCATGAAGCAAAAATAAGATAACTAACGGGAAGCCTATACCAAATGCTAAGTTTAAAGGATCTCTCAAAATCTCTTTACGATTACGTGCAGCAAAGGCTAGTGACTTCATCTGGTGACCTCCTCATTGGTAGCTAACGAAATAAA
This sequence comes from Bacillus sp. NMTD17, assembly GCF_002998735.1. NCBI lineage: Bacteria > Bacillati > Bacillota > Bacilli > Caryophanales > Bacillaceae > Bacillus > Bacillus sp. NMTD17. The sequence continues at coordinate 91,731 of NZ_PVRH01000001.1, read as the reverse complement.
GGCATCCTCAAGTGATTTGGTGTTGGTACTTTCCATCAATTCAGCTGCTGTTCCAACTGCCTTTAATTTTCCTTTCGCCATCGTCCCTATTCGATCCGAAAGGGCTGCTGCTTCCTCCATATAATGTGTCGTGAGAATGATGGTCATGCTCCCCTTTAATTTCTCAATAGTACTCCATAGCTCACGCCTTGCGATGACATCGAGACCGAGAGTAGGTTCATCAAGAAAAAGGATTTTGGGGTCTGTAATGAGTGCCATTGCAATACTAAGTCTTCTTTGCATTCCTCCAGATAAGGTTTTAGCCTTCATTTTAGATACCTCCGTCAGACTAAACGTACCAAGCATTTCCTCGACTTTTATATCAACCGTTTTCTTGTGGAATCCGTATATTTGAGCGATTAATTCAAGATTTTCTTTAACGGATAAATTAGGAGCTATTGCCGTTTCCTGTGGTGAAACATTAATCTGTTCTTTTACTGCATAGGGATTAGAAACAATACTGTTACCAAGGATCGTTGCATCACCGGTAGTAGGGATGCTAAGACAGGTCAACATCTTGATCGTTGTCGTTTTACCTGCACCATTCACTCCAAGTAAAGTAAAAAGCTCGCCTTGTTCAATTGAAAGATTAAGAGAATCGACTGCAATCTTTTCTTCGAATTTCTTAGTTAGATTCTTTGTTTGAATAGCAATCATTCCTCATCCTCCTGATCTTCCTGTGCCTTATATATATCGTCAGCAAACTGCAGGAAGGCCTCATTTTTTACAATGGCGATTCCTTGAGCTTCATCGCCCAAAATCAACAGGCTGTCTCCAGGACTGATGCTGAATATCTCCCTCGCTTTTTTAGGAATGACAATTTGCCCGCGTTCACCAACCTTTACAAGTCCAAATATGTGTTTTCCTTTTGGTTTCACCCCTACCTCTTCTGTACCATCCACATTATTCACGAGATCATCCAAAGCAACGCCATATATTTCAGCCAAAGCCTTACAATTGTTGATATCCGGCACAGTTTCTCCCGATTCCCATTTCGCAACAGCTTGCCTTGAAACACCAATTTTCTCAGCCACTTCTTCTTGTGTAAACCTGTGTATTTTTCGCATTTTTTTCAAATTCATATTGATCATGTTTTTCACACCCTTCAATATCATTATATAAGACTTATTCCGATCATCTACCAACTGAACATGACATCAGAAGTTATCTTCAATTTACATTTGGTTAAATGCCTAAGTTTAACCCAAAAAAGCCACCTCGAAATTAAGTGGAGGGGACTTTTTTGGTGTGTAATCGAATATAGGAACTGAGATTCATATGTTTAATCACATATACTAATTTTTTCTTCTGCTACAACACCTTTTGCTAAAGCTAATAAGGGAAGTAAGAATGGCTTGGAAAATAGGTATTCCCCCACGCAAAGCATCACTAGATAAGTATAGTAATGTTATCAGTGAATAAAAGGAGGAACTATGAAAAAAATAAAGTTTTTTGACTGGACAATCAATTTACAACATGATTTAACCGCAATTACAGATCATAACGAAAAGAAAATGGTCATTTTAGAACCATCAATCGAATTAAACGGTGTGATCTGGATGGATGAAAACAATGAACTACAAATCAAACCTACTTGGGATTGTGTCATTATTGTTAATGTAAAAAATATATCTGTCACAGTTCGTGATGCAGAAGATGTTGTAGGTTTACCATAGAAAATAAAAAAGTCTCGTTTGAGGGAAATCACTCAAATGAGACTTTTTTGTTTAGTTACAGCAATCATTTAATAACCATTTACAAAGTAAGAAATAGTTTCTAATTCATCTTCTTTCAGTTCTCTGTTCACGTAATTTTGATATTCTTTCGTGATTCTCTGCCGATCTCCACCATAAAGATCAGTGTATTTCGCAATCATCCTAAGCTTATCTGTTTCCTGACGAAACTCCTCTTTTGTCCACGGTCTTTGGTGTGAAGGAATATACATATCAGCATCAAAAGCATCTAACTCATCTAAAAGACGCAATGTTTCCTTCATTGAATAATGGACTTTTTCGGCATACATTTTCGGATAAATACAATCACCAAGAAAAAGGATTTTCTCTTCTTTCACATACACGATGACTGAATCAGCGGCATGATCGCCCCCAACAAGTTGCACGACACACGTGACCCCGCCAAGATCGATCTCCATCCGACGGTCAAATGTCACATCCGGTAAAACCACCTGAATATCTCGGTGATCCTGATATTCCTCCTTGATGGCCTTCGCGCAGAACTCAATCTCCGTTCCTTCCCTCACCCGCTCATCAATCGCCTCATCTGACCACGAAAACGGAAGAAGCTTCTCCATTTCCTTTCTTGTCTTTGCAGAAGCAATCGAAAGCGAATCAGGCAGCGCTGGCAGACCAAAGATATGATCCCAATGCCAATGCGTGAGCACAACCATATCAGGAGTCAAGTTCTCATGTTTTAACGTTTCTTTGATAAAGTACTTGGCATGTTCTTTCGAGTTACCAGCATCAATCATTAATGTCTTGTTACTGCCCACAACCATACCTAGAATGGGGCGGTCGGTAAGCGATATAGGTGTGATGTACCAAAAATTCTGACCTATTTTTTTAATTGAGTGCATAGGTTGCTTCCTCCTTTCTATAATTATATTTTAAATCGAATCACGTTTTTTACCATCGTTCCGCTGTTTATGATGCGGTTGTCCTTCAATATTATAAGTGCGGTTTACTAATTCGAATTCCATTACTCGAAGTAGCACGTGAAGCCAATATTGTTACAATGATCGCGATTGCAACACCCAAAGCCCCTACCCAAGTAATGGAAGATAGAGAAACTCTCTCTACAAAGATACCTCCAATAGCTGCACCTGCAGCCATCGCCAATTGCATCATTGACTGATTGAGACCTAATAGTATACCTGATGACTCTGGCTCCATTGTAGCTAGGTGATATTGTTGAGTCGGGCCAGAAGACCATGCAGCAAATGACCATAATATTAAAATGAGCAATACTCCAATATAAGAATGCGTAACTAGTGAGAGCAATATTAGCATGATGACATGTAATGTCATTCCGCTAATCAGAGTAAAATTCACACCCCATCGATCGGTACTAAATCCACCAAACTTTGACCCAACTAGACTAGCAATCCCGAATACGAGGAGAACTCCACTCAGCAATTTGTTGCTTACACCTGATATATTTAAAAGGTAAGGGGATAGGTAGGTATAGGCAATTGAATAACCACCAAGCCAGAAAAAGGTGATGGCCAATCCCAACACTACTTTTGGTTTTTTAAAAAGAGCGAGTTGTTGAATTAAAGGTACAGGTTTATCCCCTTGGATTTTTGGAATCGTAAGAGAAATTATAACCATTGCTAATAATCCGAGTAAGGCTATTCCTCCAAATACAGCTTTCCAACCGAAGAAATCACTAGTCATTCTGCCCAGTGGGACTCCAATTATCAATGATGCTGTAAATCCCATTACTACTGTAGCAATAGCGTTACCTTGCTTACCTTTTGGTGCGATTTTTTCAGCAATTGTTAATGCAGTAACGACGACCATCCCCGCCCCAAGAGCCATAATAATTCTTGAAACAATAAATAATTTATACCCAGGAAGGACGAATGCAAGAATATTACCTAGAATAAAAATGCTAAGTGAAAATAACATTAACTTGCGTTTATTCATTCCCGATGTTAAAGCCATTAATACTGGGGTGAAGATGGCATACACAAGAGAAAAAATGGTAATTAACTGGCCGGCTGCAGCTATCGTAATTCCTAATGATTCAGAAATATTATCCAAAATACCAGAGATGATATACTCTGATGTACCAACTAAAAAACTTACAATAGCTAAAATGTATACCTTTACAGTGTTTGACAATGTAGATCACTCCCTATATATAATATATTTACATATCTAGAATTGTTAATATGTATGAACAAAAAAATATATTACGATAAGTCGATTTGTATTTAATAAATGAAACTGAATTCTGATGTATGAATTCAGTTCATTTATTAAATATTTTTTTCTAGAATCTTAGCAATTTTTTTTATGGCATTTTCATCTCTTTTATAATACGTGTATTTACCTATACGCTCTGTCGTAATTAATCCAGCTCGTAGTAGAATTGAAAGGTATTGAGATGCTGTTGATTGCGTCATTTTCAATTTATCTGTTATTTGACTAACACATACCCCTGTAGTATTCATATCAATCCCTTCGTGGGGTGTAAAATGACGATCAGGTTCCTTTAGCCATTGTAAAATTTGCAGTCTTGATTCATTGGATAAGGCTTTGAAAACTTCTATTGGCTCCATACAAACCATTATATCGATAAATAACGATATGTCAACATGTGTTGTTTGAGATCCCTTAAAACTTTCTATTTTCCTTCTTTCTCTCTATCTCTCCAAATTTTGCTCTTTTTCTTTCGTTACTTAACCAAGATCAAATTCACCGTAATAGACAGCATCCACTAGTTCACTTTCTGCTAAATCTAGTCTCAGGTCCAATTCTTTTATCCTCCGTAAAAAAATTGCTAGCAGGAGAATAGACGATTGTTTCAATTAAATAAATTAAGCTAATAAGATAACTAAAGAAACAATAAAACATTACAAGATTTTTGAAAAAAATAGATATATTCATTTTACCTGAATATGTCTAAGTGTCTTACAGTCATATGTGAATTAAATACTTTACATTAAACCGCACTTATTTATGATAAGGCTCTTCGTGATAAATCTAAATGAAGATTTTTAAGTTGATGTAAAACGGCCTTTATTAAATCGCATTTAAGGGTTTTTAATCCTTTTTTGCATAATTGGTTATTCAATTCTTATTATAATAATTTTAATACAATGGGCAAAAATAGAATCGATATTCCTAAAAGATTTGAAATGAGGTGAATTGGTAAATGCTGTTAAAGTATAAAGACTTTTTTTCAATTCTTGGTCAATGGATTTTCTTTGGAAGCATAATTGGTATAGTTATTGGTACGACAACAAATTTTCTTTTAGAGACAAATGATTATCTAGGAGATGATATACGAGCAAAAAGAGATTGGCTTATCTTCCTTCTCCCCTTTGGAGGAATTATCATAGGATACATATATATGAAATACGGAAAGGTATTTTTGAATAATACTTTGAATGACACTGCTGAATTAAATAATCTCGTGATAGACTCAGTTCATGGAAAAAAAGAGGTTCCGCGGAGAATGGGACCTATCGTCTTTTTCGGGACTTTTATCACGATCCTTTTTGGCGGTTCAACAGGAAGAGAAGGTGCAGCTGTCCAAATGGGAGGAAGTGTAGCTGCAGCGGTCAACAAATTTTTTAAGGTAAACAGATTTGACAAGAAAGTTTTAATTATAAGCGGTATAAGTGCTGGTTTTGGGTCTGCCTTCGGAGCACCCATAACTGGTACTGTTTTTGGCATGGAAATGGCTGCTTTAGGAAAGCTGAAATTTGAAGCACTTGTTCCTTGTCTTGTGGCTAGCTTTGTTGGTCACTATATAACTACAGCAGCTTGGGGACATAAACACGAAGAATTTATTATACAAACCGTACCGGAAATATCATCTATTACGTTTTTAAAAGTTATTCTTATAGCAGTCATTTTTAGCCTGATAAGTGTTCTCTACTGTCAGTTGAGGCACGGAATACAAAATTTCTCTGAGAAACTTTTCAAGAAAAACCATATGAAAAGAGCCTTCTTTGGAGGAATTGTCATTGTGGGATTAACTTTAATTGTTGGATCACAAGACTTCAATGGCCGAGGATTACAAATGCTGCAACAAACTTTTTCAGAAGAGGTGCCGCCTTTTGCTTTCCTGGCCAAGCTGGTATTTACTGCGGTAACCCTGGGCAGCGGCTTTGTCGGCGGGGAAGCCATCCCTTTGTTTTTTATCGGGGCAACATTAGGTAATGCCTTACACACGTTCATTGACTTACCTATGTCATTTCTCGCCGCTTTAGGCTTAATCGCGGTTTTTTGCGGGGGTGCGAATACCCCTATAGCTGCTTTCCTGCTGGCAATGGAGATGTTTGATGGGAAAGGGTTAGAGTACTTTTTTGTTGCTTGTTTAGTCAGCTATCTATTCTCAGGATATCATGGGCTCTGGCCTTCTCAGAAAATATATAACCCTAAGAGCAGGTTATATAATCTTCCCCAAGGAGAAACATTAGAAAATGTAAAAAAAAGAAAAAAAAGCACTAAACAAAATTGATTGTTCGGAAAGGGGATTGCTTATGGATTTTCACTTCATATGGAAAGCTATTGTCGTTGTCGTAGGAGGAGTCATAATTTTGAGGTTAGCAGGAAGAAAATCAATCTCACAGCTTACGGTAGCTCAGACTGTCATGATGATAGCAGTCGGATCATTGATTATTCAACCTGTGGGTGACAGGAACATCTGGATTACAATGGTGATTACATTTTTGATGGTAATTACACTTCTTTTTATTGAGTATATCGCTTTGAAATACAATGTTTTTGAGACATTTGTTTATGGAAAATCACTTCTAGTAGTCGAAAACGGCCAAATTAATGAAAGCAATTTAAAAAAGCTGCGGTTAACTGTTGATATGCTTGAAGTACGAATGAGGCAGGAGAACATTCAGCATTTCACTGACTTACAATGGGCAACAATAGAAGCGAACGGTCAGTTAGGATATATGTTAAAGTCTGATAAACAATATGCTACTAAGGAGGATATTCAGATGCTCAAATCACTAATTGAATCAAACCAATCCCGTCCTCAGAATGGATCATCAAAAACTCAAACAATCATGTCAGATAACTTATTTACTGAGGTCAAAAACAGAAAACATAAAGAAAAACCTAAAGAGAATCTGGATTAAGAGCAATTATAAATATTTCAACTTGAACATGATTTGGGGTCGATCTCGTCTTTCCTCTTGGAGATAAAACAGGAAAACGGAATATTGTTTTCCTGCTATGTCAATGTCTAAGCATTAAAAAATCAACTGCACAGATTACCCTCAGCTAAATTTACTCTTCTCATTCCTCACTTACTTATGGTACGGTTCCCCCCGCACAATCCGAAACGCTCGATAAATCTGCTCCACCAGCACCAATCTCATCAACTGATGCGGGAACGTCATCTTCGAAAATGACAGTTTCTCATTCGCACGCTGCATGACGGCGTCGCTTAATCCGAGGGATCCGCCTATGACGAAACATACTTTGCTTTTTCCGTATGTTGCCAGCTTATCTATTGTATCGGCTAATTCTTCGGAACTTTTCATTTTTCCTTCGATGGCGAGGGCGATGACGTGGGCGTCTGGGTTGATTTTGCTTAGGATGCGGTCGCCTTCTTTGTCTTTGATGATTTTCATGTCTTGATCGCTGAGGTGTTCGGGTGCTTTTTCGTCCGCGAGCTCAATGATGTCGATTTTCGCATATGCCTGTAATCGTTTTGTGTATTCGGCAATGCCTTGCTTTAAATATTTCTCTTTTAATTTTCCTACTGTGATAATTGATATATTCACAGGTCATCCCCACCTTAAGAACAAGTTATTCATATAAGTTATCAACAATTGTGGATAAAATTTGTGTATTTTGTGTCCGATCATTCGTTCCCCACTATATATATTGCAGGTTCATCGCACAATTCACAGGTTGTGGATAAACTGTGTGTATGTTCGATTTTTCTGAATTCTGGTGGCTGTTCGTGATCATCTATGTACATGTCTAATACGGTTTCTATGTGTTCTGCACAAGCATATAATGTTTTGTTCATAAGTTTCTTATTCCTCCAATATGTTGTCTGGTTATTCACAAGTGTTTCGCTCATTGTTCAATATAACCGATTTATTCACATGTTAATAGTCTTTTGCCATTTCCCACACCTTTTATCCACAAACCAAACAAAGAAGCCTCCACTTCTGTGAAGGCTTCTTTCTATAAAAATGGATTATAAAATCTTGTTCCTCTAACAAATGTAATCACTAGCGACACGATGAGTACCACACCAACAAACAATAACGCAGCATAATCTGCTTTTTGAAAGTCTTTCGCCGTGAACCATGTGCGCTTTTTATGCTTTCCAAATCCGCGCAGCTCCATCGCATTGCTGATCGTTTCAATCCGCTCCAAGCTGGAGAAAATGAGCGGCATCACAATCGACAGCGCATTTTTAATCCGTTTCCCCAGTTTTTCATTCTTCGATAAATCAATTCCTCTTGCTTGCTGAGAAATCGCTATCGTTCGAAATTCCCGCTGAATATCTGGAATATAGCGTAAGGCAATCGCGACAGCATAGGAAATCCGGTAGCTGACCCCGATTCGGCTGAGCGATGAGGCAAATTCACTTGGATTCGTTGTGACGATAAACAAAAGCGCTGCTGGCATGACGGTCACATATTTCAGCGTAATATTCAATTGATAGAAAAGCTGTTCCAGTGTGACGTTGTACCAGCCTGCAATATGAAACAGCTCATGCTTTGCTCCGTAGATGGCAACTCCTTGCTGGGGCGCAAAAATGTAAATGGCGATGTTGTTGATGACTAGGAAAATCGCCAGGACAATCACCACGAAGGAAATATCACGAAATCGCACGTTCGATAGCTGAAAGAATACGATACTGGCGGCTAGCATAAAGACTAAAATGCCTGTATCATACGTGAGCATCGCTGCGGATGACCAGAGGATAAAGCAAATGAGTTTGGTTGCCCCTGTCAGCCGATGAATCGGCGACGGGCGATCGATATAGGACAGCATGTCTACAGCCATGTCATTCGTTCCTTTCTGTCAACCTCAATGAAGCGATCCACGAGTTCATTTGGATTCGGCCAGTCTGCTTTCAGCGCCAGTTCATACAGCGACGTTTCCTTTAAGCTCGCCTTTTGGACAAGCAGCTGATCTGTCAGCACTTTGGCTGGGGTATCATCTGCGATTTTTTCTCCATCTGAAATGACAATGGTTCTTGTCGTGTATTCGAGCATCAAATGCATATCATGGGTGATCATGAAGATCGTGACACCCTGCTGATTTAATTGCTCTAAAAACGTCATCATTTCTGTGTAATGTTTAAAATCCTGTCCTGCGGTTGGCTCATCTAAAATGATGATTTCTGGCTCTAATACAAGAATTGATGCAATGGTGACGCGTTTTTTCTGTCCGAAGCTGAGGGCTGAAATCGGCCAGTTCCGAAATGGATATAAGCCGCATACTTTTAGAACCCGCTCCACCCGTTCTTTGATGTCGTCTTCCTTTACGCCTCTTAAAACGAGACCGAGTGCGACTTCATCAAAGATCATTTGTTTTGAAATCATTTGATTTGGGTTTTGCATGACAACGCCGATTCGTTCAGAACGCTGTTTGATTGTGTCTTCTGTGATGTCATCGCCATTTAGATGAATTGTCCCTTTTGTTGGCTTTTCAAATGCGCAGAGCACCTTGGATAGTGTCGTCTTGCCTGCGCCATTGGCTCCTGCGATGCTGATCATTTCTCCTTTTTTGACGGTAAAGGAGATGTTGCTCAGCGTGTTTGGTCTTGTCGGATAGTCAAAGCTCAGCTCACGCACCTCTAGTAAATCCTGCGCTGTAATCTGCTCTACTGACGGCTCAGACGCTTCCATCCACTGCTCGATTTTCTCTTTTTCCTCGTCATTTAAGGTGAGATGCTGTAAATTAGCTATCTGATCTCCCGGTGTAACTGGAATGCCTGCATATTTCATGGCCTTTACATATAAAGGCTCGCGCAAATATGCCGCTTCTAATACATTTGAGGCGAGCAATTCATCTGGTGTCATATCCGCTGCAATCGTGCCGTCATTGACGACGATGATGCGGTCGACATGACGGAAGAGGACGTCCTCTAACCGGTGCTCGACCATCACGACCGTTTTTTTCGTTTCTTTTTGCAGTCGATCAATAAGATCGATCACTTCTTTGCCTGTAGACGGATCAAGGCTTGCAAGTGGTTCATCAAACAGCAAAATGTCGACATCGTTGACAAGTACGCCCGCAATGGCAACACGTTGTTTTTGACCGCCTGACAGCTCATGCACGGACGATGCCAGCTTGCCGTCTACCTCTGTTAATCTTGCCGCTTCTTCGACACGTGTTTTCATTTCTTCGCGTGTGACTTGATCATTTTCAAGAGCAAACGCGATGTCTTCTCCAACGGTCAGCCCGATAAATTGTCCATCAGGGTCCTGCAGCACCGTTCCGACGAGCTGTGAAAGGGAGAAAATGTTCTCTTTCTCTGCATTTTTCCCGCCGATGTGAAGACTTCCTTCTATAGAACCTTTATAAGACGCAGGAACTAGCCCATTGATACAATGGGCTAGCGTACTTTTTCCCGATCCAGACGGGCCTGCGATGAGGACTTTTTCCCCTTCATAGATGGTCAGGTTGATATCTTTCAATGTCGGTTCTGCCTGACTGCGATACTTGAATCCGAAATGTTCGAATTGAATCATCGGTTTCTTCATTTATGTGTTCCACCTTGCTTCATGATGTTTCTTTCGATAGACTGCCGCTTTTGCTTCTCGTTTTCGCATAAGCCGCAATGATGATGGTTCCTAGTACACCGACTGTGATGATGTTCGAGATCCCTGCCACGATGCCTTGAACAAATACTTTGTTCGCAGGTTCTGCATAGATCACAATGTCGAGTACAGGAGCAATGACAAACCAGCCTAATGCCTGCGCACCTGCTTGTACGGCGTTGAAAAGCGTGATCTTCTTCCAGCCAAAGTCGCCCTCTTCTACTTTTAAACGGTTAGAAATGAAGCCAATCAATAACCCAACAACACCTGAAACGATAATCCAGCTCCACCAAGGGCCGAATGTGGTGGCATCTTTAATGAGATGACCAATAAACCCAATCAGTGCGCCTGCAACAGGACCAAAAAGCACAGCCATTAATGCAAGGAATGCGTACGATGTCTCAATTTGTGTATTCGGAATCCCAGTTGGAATGGAGACGAAGCGTCCTAAAATGACAAAGACGGCTGCGCCAATTCCGATGGCAACGACAGTTTTCGTTGAAAGTTGTTTACCTGCCATGATGTTTCCTCCTCTTATTCGTATATAATGCGCGGAGCTTTGCGAATCGAAAGGCGCCAGCCTGTGCCTGTACCGATGTTATAAGCCTTTGCAAATGACCCTTGATTGATCGCCACGCCTAAATGATCGAGTGAATTGACATATACGAGTGGTTCGCCTACCTTTAAATCGGCAAAAGATCGTCCATAGGTCATGATATTTTTATACACATTTTTCGGCCCGTTGGCAATGGTAACTTCTATTGCATCGCCGTAATTAATTGAAAGCTGTTCAAATAACGTGTGATGAATGTTTGTCCATAGGTTTCCGAACCTCACGTCTAAAATATCAATCGTTCCTGTAATGACTTCTTCTTTCGCATACGCCTGTACGACTGGAAGGTGAATAATATCATCAATATTCGCCTTTGGCCCAACCTCTTCAAAAGAAATCACACCTGAAGCGATTCTCGCCCCTGTATATGCGTAAATGTCTCTCCCGTGGAATGTATGTGATTTTCCCGACTTCGGCAGCCGGTTAATGGTTTCATCTAAATAACGGGCTTCCACAATGCCAATATCCTGCGCGACGTGCGTGAGTGTCCCGTTATCTGGGGTAATGATATAGTGCGAGCTGGTGGTTTTGACGACAAGACTCTTTCTTTCTGACCCAACGCCTGGGTCAACAACGGAAACGAATACCGTCTCTTCCGGCCAGTATGTGACGGTTTGGAGCAGGCGGTAAGATGCCTCCCAAATGTCATACTGCGGTATATTGTGTGTTAAATCAAAAAGGCGGATCCTGCTGCTCACCGTATTTGCCACTCCGTACATTGCGCTGACTGCTCCATCATCAATGCCGAAATCTGATTGTAAAACCAATGCATGTTCACTCATGTCAATCTCCCTTTCATTTGAAAAAATGGATGTGGTGTTTCACGTGGAACATTTGAACATTTGTATGAAAAAAGTGGACAATAAAAAATACCCCATCCTTATCTTTGAATCATAAGGACGAGGTATTTGTCTCGTGGTACCACCTTTATTTACTGTTTGCTCGCGCTAAACAGCCTCTACAAGTACAAAGCTCCAATCTGGCTCATATACTGTGGTTTTGATAACGAGTACCAACTCTCGTCGTGTCCTACTAATATCATAGATATGTTCAGCACGAGGCTCAGAGACCATTTTTCGAATCATTATTTTTGCTTCTTTTCAGCTGCCGAAGCTCTCTGTGGAAAAATTGATGATTGTACTTTCTCTCGTCATTGCCTGTTTAACTATCTTGAATTAAAGCTATCATACATGATGTTTTTTGATAAATCAAGATATTTTTCTGAACATTTTCAAAAGTGAGTCAACTGATGCTGGAAGAGTCTTCTTTTTATAAAATTTAAACAAATGTTAAAGAGCGAGATATGGTGTCTTTTCTTTCTAGCGGTATAATAAAGATGAAGGGAGGTACAGCGTGTGTGGACCATCTGTATGAATGAGTTTAAGCAGCTCTTCAAAAGCACAAAATCCATTTTAACAATTGTTATTATTTTCATTTTATCTACTTTTGTTTCAACTCTTCCGTTTATTGCTGCTCATCAGGACAAATGGGAGCAGGCAAAGGATCCTTATTCTATTGGGAATGAACTGGTGATGTCGTTATTTGGTTTCTTCCTTATTTTTTTATTGTCTCACGATATTTTGAGCCGAGAAATTCATTTGAAAACCATCCGTTTTCTCGTCAGTAAAACAACCCGTTTGAACATTATTATCGGAAAATATCTTGGGCTGATGCTGTTTTGGCTTAGCTGCATTATGACGACTTACGTACTGAATATGGTGATTTCACATCGTTTTCTGTTCTCTGATGCGTTAAAAATCTTAACCTTTATCAGTGTCGGTATCTCATGTACTTTATTTTTGTCCATGCTCTTTCCAACACCGCAGAAATCAATGTTTGTTGGGATGTTGTTTTCCTTTCTTTTCCCGATCGTCAGTATGATATCTGTTCTTTCTTCAGAACGATTGATTCATTGGTTCCAATATATGACGCCTTATTATTATGCGCGCTTGAGTGAACCGCTGACCTATGTACTCATGAATACAGCATTAACCGTTGTATTACTCATTGGAACAGCACTCCTATTTCAAAGGAGGGATGTCTAAATGCTGCATACAAAAGAGCTCACAAAAAAATATCGGACAAAAGTCGCGATAGATCACATTACCCTTGATGTCAATCAAGGCGATATCTTCGGACTCATTGGACCTAAGGGTTCTGGTAAGACGACGTTTTTCAATATCATTACGGGAATTTCCCGGCCAACCTCTGGTACGTTTACGATGATGGATATGCCTTCATTAAAAAAGGTGAGGCAGCATATCGGTGTTCTGCCTGAATATACGGATTTATATGAAGGGCTCACGGCACTTGAACATATTGCCTACTTATCCAAAATCACCGGGACACGCCAGAAAACGAGTGATTATGAAGAACTGCTCGAATTTGTCGGTTTACATCACTATCATCAGGAAAAGGTCGGTACCTTCACACCTGGTATGAAGAAGCGGCTCGGAATGGCGCAGGCCATCGCCCATCGGCCCGAATTTATTTTACTAGACGAGCCTTTTGCCGATATTGATGCTGATTCGATCTTGCACATCCAGCAGGTCATTGAAACGTTAAAACATGAAGGGAAAACCGTCTTTTTAACGGCTGACCGCCCAAGGTTCACAAATAGTATTTGTACCAAAACGGCATTCATTTCTGAAGGAAAATTAGTGTCCCCCCATACTCATCCTCAAGAAAAAACCATCACATCCTCAAACATACGTGCAACCTTCAAGCATGCGTGGATTGATGATGAGGTGAAACCTGTTCTCACGCAGTACTTACAAACTGTCGGAACAGATCTTGTGATCAGTGATGACGAGACCTCATTGTTGATTCGTTCAGAAGCCCAAGTCCCATCGATCATCCGCGCTTTCGTGAAATGCAAAGTCGATTTATACAGAGTCACGGCTCAGGATGCCATGAGCACTTCATAAAAAAGTACCGTACGCGATCCGCACGGTACTTCTTCTTTTTTATAAAGGTTTACTCATATAGATTCCGGTTTCTGCAAATCCGGTCTTCTCGTACAGTGAACGGGCGATTTGATTGTGAGCAAAGACATGGAGCGAGAGTTTTTGCACTCCTAATGACTTTGCCTGCTCCTCTAATGCAGCAATGGCCTGCTTTGCAAAGCCTTTACCTCGATAAGCTTCGAATAAAATAAAGTTATAAATGAATCCTTCCTGCTGAGGGTGATTCGGGTTATAACAAAGCCAAACCCAGCCAATCGCTTCTTCCCCGTTCAAGAAATTCCATAGCTCATGATGCTCTGTCTGCAGACCTTCGGGAAGCAGCCGATCAAATTGTTCTTCGGCGTTTGCAAGTGATTCTTCCTTTTCCCATGTCCCTGCGAGTACCTTTTCTTCTGCGTACCGCTGAATGGCCTTCTCCATCAATACATCGTAATCCGTTTGTGACATTGGTTGTAGTGTAACCAATTCGTACCGCCCCCTTTCCTCAATCATATGATGAGCATGCGAAAAAAACCAGTCCCATCAAGGAACTGGTCATCCGCCGAATCGGTCGGTTTGAGAAAGTTTGACCTCTACTGATTTTTTCTTTCCGCTTCGGTAAAACTCCATCTTTACCTTGTCGCCGACTTTCTTTTGATATAAATACTTACGAAGATCTACGATATTCTGTACACTCTTGCCATCAAAGGAGGTGACGACATCCAGCTCTTTTAGTCCCGCTTTTCCCGCTGGAGACAAAGACTCGACACTCATCACGACAACCCCTGATGTGACTTTAGATGGCAGCTTCAACGTTTCCTGCCAGTGATAGCTCGCAATATCTGCTAATGATTTCATGCCAACGCCTAGATACGGACGCTTCACCTCTCCGTAGTGCTCTAAATCTTCTATGACAGGGATGACTAGATTCGCCGGGATAGACAGCCCGATGCCTTCTACCTCTGATTCAGCAATCTTCATTGAGTTGATGCCGATCACTTTTCCGTCCATATTGATCAAGGCACCACCGCTGTTGCCTGGATTGATGGCGGCATCTGTTTGCAGTACCTCCGCATTCCAATCCGCCTGTCCGTCCCCATTCGAGTCTACAGGAATCGCACGTTCCGTTCCAGAAATGACACCTTGTGTGACAGAGCCCGCGAATTCAAGCCCTAACGGATTTCCAATGGCGATGACTGGCTCACCTGGCTTCACATGATCTGAATTGCCAAAGGCGGCGGTCTTCTTGATCTTATCACTTTTGACGGTGAGAACCGCTAAATCCATCAGCTGATCGCTTCCAACAAGATTGGCACCAATTCTTGTCCCATCCTGAAGGCTCACTTCAAGCTGGTTGGCTCCTTTGATGACATGGTGGTTGGTCACGATATAAAAGGTATCACCCTTTTTCTTATAAATCACACCTGACCCGCTGCCTGCCTCCCCGCCTTCTTCCCAAAAGCTCGACTTTTGGATATTAATGACGCCGACAACCGTATCCGACATATTAGATACGACTTTCGTGACCGCATCATTGACGTTCACATTGACGGTCTTTAAAGGGCCCTGTGCTGATTGCCCATCTCCATTCTGCTGCCACCCAAAGGGACTGCCGCTCTGTCCTGACACATAGGGGAAAAAGAATCCCATTAAAAAAGCTCCTACCAATACACCGATCAGACCAGATAGGAAATATCCTTTTCTGCTTCGTCTCGGCTTCCACTCTACATCGCGATAATCCACTATGTTTCCTTCCTTTCAGTGAATAGATGATGTATATAGTGTTGGTAAGAAGCTCTTATCTTAATCATACGATTGTAAAAATCATACGGCGCAAAGCGGGGTTGCTTTTTTCGGGTCCGTATCATATAAATCAAAGCCATCCCCGACAACAAAGCCCTTCATCTCAAGCGTCTGCTGGACCGCCATACGGGCTAAATCCTTCATGTTGTTGTCTTGACTCAAGTGAGCCAAATAAATGCGTGAGGTCGCATCTCCAATCACATCTGTCATCGCAAGAGCGGCATCTTCATTTGATACATGTCCGACATCGCTCAGAATTCTGCGCTTAATGCTCCACGGGTATCGGCCCATTTGCAGCATACCGACATCATGATTGCTCTCAAATACAAACGTATTGGCTGACTGAATGATGCCTTTCATACGATCACTCACATAGCCTGTATCCGTCATCAGGGCAAGTTTACGCCCTCCATAATGGAACACGTAAAACATGGGCTCAGCCGCATCATGTGAGACGCCAAAGGACTCAACATCGAGACCACCAAAGGATTGGACGGTTTCCATATCAAAGTGGAATTTTTGCTCTGTGTCAATCTTCCCGATATGAGACTCCATCGCCTTCCATGTTTTCGCATTTGCATAGACAGGGAGCTTGTACTTTCTTGCCATGACACCGAGCCCTTTAATATGATCTGAGTGCTCGTGTGTCACAAAAATGCCGTCCAAGTCTTCAGGCTTGCGGTCGATTTGACCAAGCAGCTCGACCATCTGTTTGCCGCTTAATCCAGCATCCACTAAAAAGGCATGCTCGTCTGTTTCTAAATAAAAAGCGTTCCCCGTACTTCCGCTCGCTAGTACACTGAACTGCAAGCTCATGTTCTCTCACTCCATTGAAGATTTGTCATCTTTCTCTATATGATCAAGTGTTGAGCCATCAATGGCATTGATCAAATATTCTTCTTCTGTCTTTTTCTTTGAACTAACTGATACGCCTTCAAGCTCGACTCGCCATACAGGCACCATGACCTGCGTGCTTGCACCCGGGTATTGCGTATAGTAGCCAAGTTCTACCTTTTTCACGGTCGTGTTTTGGCTCAGCATGTTTTGTGTATATAAGTCCTTCACGGTTTCAAGGGCTGGGACAAGGGTTTCTTTTCTCACTTCATTAATCGACGTCACCATCGACTGCTGATACGACACGACCTCGTTTTGATCGTTTACATCTAAGGTGATTTTCCCGATGGTTTCGGTGTCATCAAGGCCTTCTTGGAAGATGTATTTCCCTTTATACGTTTGGAAAAAGACGATCTTCCCTGTCTCTTCATCAATACTCCACAGCTTATAATTCTTCCCATCCAGCAAACGCTGGTTTACGAGGTTTGTCGCCGCTGTTTTTATATCCTTTTTTGGCAATGCAACGGGTTTATTGAAGGTCATCTCAAGCAGTGTGACAGGATCATCTTTGTCCGTTTTCGGGAATGTGCTTTTCGCCTTTTGATCAGCTAATCCGTCGACATCCTTTTTCGTATATTGCTTCTTTTCAGCTGTAATGCGGTATCCAATCTTCGCTTCATCTGATAGATTGCCATATTTGATCCCATCTGCCTTCATTTCTTCCAGCGTATCCGTTTTTTCGATAATCGCAAAATGATCGGTTGATCGTTTTTCAAAGTATTGAAAACCTAGAAAGATATCGAGAACGAGAAAGGCTAGGATAAAGATCGTTTTGGTCTTATTCCACTCCATTATTCTCGCTCCCCTCTGTCAACAAATCATGCGATAGTATCACGGTTTTGCCATTATATTTCATGCACCATACTGGCTCCAGCCAGACAAACATCGCTTGATCTTGATCTGATGCGGTTGAAGCAGCTTGATAGGCCGGGAAAATTTGTTCAATTTTCTCCAGGTCATCATATTTCGTCTGCTTGACGATTAAGTCCTTCAGCTCTGTCCCGTTCATCAGCTTGACCTGTTCACTCTGACTCGCTTTGTTGCCTAGAATATAGTTTGGACGCTTGTAATTCAAGATGTCATCATTCGCCCACTGTACTTCAAGAGAGGTCATCCCAAATGGATGCTTTGTACTGTTGACGATCGGCAGACCATCCATAAACATATTAAAGGAAAGCTGCTGGTTGCTGTTGATGCCAAAGTATTGATAGTCATCGGTAAAGCTCCCCGTATCATTGAAATACTTCACACTTCGCTTGATCAAATCCCCCGTTTGGAAAACGGTGCTGGAATTGATATTGCGGTGCTGATATTGGATGCGGTGGTCTTTTTGATTGGCTTCAAGACGGCTTGTGCCATCTGTGTACACTGTCCGATTTAAATTAGACTCCTCGCCCACAAGACTCGGGTCCGTAAACAGAGCGTCCTTGAATTTGCTTGTCTTAATCGTTTCGATAAAGAACATTTTCGCTTCAAGCTGCTTTTGCTTTCTCGGAAGGAGGAAATCTCGTTTAGAATTCGCTGAGAATGTATAGAGATCGTAGCGCGGCATCTCGTTTTGAGCGGCTGAGATACTGTCCATTAGATTCCGATAGTTAGCGGATTCTATTGTCAGCTCAAGCACCGTTTCCTTGCTGTATGAAACCAAATAGACTTTCTTATTGGCCTTGTCCTGCTGGGAGAACGGCACAATCATCCGATCAAACGAGTTGTATTCAATGGACTTATTCGGCCATTTAAACAGCGCTTGGAAAATATCAATCGGAATCGAGTCATTGAACACAAGATCCAATGTCTTCCCCTGTCCTCCGCTTCCATAGAAGAAATTCTTAAATCTCTGCTCAGAATATTGATCCGACACATCCGAAATCTCTTTGACATCCCAAAGGCTCACATCATTCCAGAAGTTTTGAAAGAGTTCCTTTTGATCGACTTTAAAGTGCTCCCCATTTGAATGGATGAACATCTCGCGCGGCTTCACGACATCAATGAGACTTCTAGGCTCATCGCTTGAAATCTTCTTCGTTTCCACGACCTGTGTGCCGGCATCTGCCTGGTCCTGCATGACGGGCTGGAACATCCAAATATTCCACGTAAACACAAGACTGATTGCAATTAGGATTGTCAATATTATGGTTTTAAAGGTCTCACGCTTCATCCCAATCATCCTCTTGTTCTTCATTGTACGGAAGGGTAAAGGTCACCGTTGTTCCTTTTCCTTCAATGCTGTCAGCCCAAATATCTCCGCCATGAGCCTGAACCATTTCTTTTGCAATCGCAAGTCCTAGGCCGGTTCCGCCAAGCTTTCTTGTTCTCGCCTTATCCACTCGATAAAAACGTTCAAAGATTTTATCCATATCCTTCTTCGGAATACCGATCCCTTCATCTTTGACGCTGAATAACACAAGGCCATTCTCCTCATCCAGATCAACGGTAAACGTGATATGTCCACCCTCTGGGGAGTATTTCATGGCATTGGAAATGATATTATCGAGCACCTGTGTGATTTTATCTTGATCAATTTCCACGTATATTTCACGCTGCGGCAGATTGCGGATAAACTCGACATGCTGCTCTTTCGTCATTTCAAAACGATCAATGACCAATGAGATAAACCTGATAAAATTCGTCCACTCACGGTTGAATTGATAATCCTTGCTGTCGAACTTAGACAGCTGCAGCAGGTCATTAACAAGCCGGATCATGCGTTCTGTTTCATTTTGCGTGACACTGAGGAACCTTGGCGCAAGCTCTTTATCACCAATTGCCCCTTCGGCCAGTGCCTCAAGATAGCTTCGCATCGTCGTCAGCGGTGTGCGTAGCTCATGTGATACGTTTGCGACGAATTCACGGCGTTCTGCATCAATTTTCTCCTGCTCTGTGACGTCATAAATGACCGCAATTAAACCATCAATCTTCCCATGCTCTTTCTGAATGACTGAGAAATTCACACGCAAAACAGACAGCTGATCTTCGCGTTCAATTTCTATCAGCATGGAATCTTGATTTTCGACTAAATCTTCAAATGTATGCGTGTCCTCGAGGCCCAGTAAGGACGTAATCGGCATCTCTAGAGCTGTTTCACGTGAAACATTTAACAGCTCTAATGCGGGGCTGTTTAATAGAATAATCGCACCGTTTTGATTCGTGGCGATGACGCCATCCGTCATATAGGCAATGACAGAAGAAAGCTTTTTCCGCTCACCCTCCGTCATCAGCTGCGCTTCCTCCAGTTCTCTCGTCAGATGGTTAAAGGTTGTCGCAAGCTGGCCGATCTCGTCATGTCCATATTTTCGGACTTTCCTGGAAAAATTCCCTTTGGCAAGCTCGATCGCTTGCTTTCTCATATCCGAAATAGGATGAGTGATTGTTCTAAAGATGAAGATACCAAGCAGTGCGGTCGTCCCAAGTGCGATCAGTGTGCCAGTCGCCAAAATAGTGTTAATGGTTCGCATTTGGTTAAACACGCTCTCCATCGAAGACACAACATAAATCACACCGACGGTTTCTTGGTTTTCATTTTTCACGGCTGTCGCAGAAATACGCACCCGTTTATTGGATTCTGGGTCATAGAATTTCTTTTCATAGTCTTTGCCGACCGCAAAAATACGGCTAATGATTTGATCAGTGATTTTCTTCCCGGCAATCTCCTGACTGCCATTATTCACAGAGGCAATGACCTCTCTGCTTTCGTCAATATAGCTGACTTCAGAAATTTCATTAGACTCATCTTTGTTGTTAAAGTCGTTTAATATCTTTTGAGCATCCTCTTTTAATTCTGCCTTGCTTTTCGATGAATCTTGTTCTAGGTAATACGATAACGAGTAGATTCGCTGATTCAAGGAATTATCATAGGAATTAATTAAGGACTGCTCTAGCTGCTTCACAAAGTACACGCCAATGATCTGCATGGCGACAATGATCAGCAGCACGTAAATTAAGGTCAATTTGAAGTGAATCGAGCGAAAAAAACCTACTTTATTCATAAGAATCTTAGTCCTGCTCTGGGTTTCTTAAATAGTAGCCAACGCCTCGTCGTGTCACGATCCAGCTCGGGTGGCTAGGATTGTCTTCAATTTTCTCACGAAGACGGCGGACTGTGACGTCCACTGTACGCACATCCCCGAAATAATCGTAGCCCCATACGGTTTGCAGCAAGTGCTCACGTGTCATAACTTGTCCGATATGTTTCGCTAAGTAATGAAGCAATTCGAACTCACGGTGCGTCAATTCAATTGTTTCCTCACGCTTAGACACCACATACGCATCTGGATAAATGACAAGTGATCCAATTTCAATATCATTTGATTCAGATTCTTCCTCTGTCTGCGGCGCAGCAATTTGTCTTCTCAAATTCGCTTTCACACGGGCAAGCAGCTCGCGCGTGCTAAACGGCTTCGTCA
This sequence comes from Bacillus sp. NMTD17, assembly GCF_002998735.1. NCBI lineage: Bacteria > Bacillati > Bacillota > Bacilli > Caryophanales > Bacillaceae > Bacillus > Bacillus sp. NMTD17. Next base: position 70,530 of record NZ_PVRH01000001.1, on the reverse strand, counting down.
CATAATCATCTGCGCCAAGCTCAAGACCGATGACTTTATCAATTTCAGAGTCTTTTGCTGTCAGCATGATAATCGGCATGTCATATTTTTTTCTCACTTCACGGCATACCTCAACGCCATCTTTGTTCGGCAGCATAATGTCGAGCAGAATGATGTCCGGTTTGATTTCTTCTACCATTTCAAGGGCTTCATTTCCGTCATATGCACAATGAACCTCATAGCCCTCTTTTCTTAAGTTAAACTCCAATATATCAGCAATCGGTTTTTCATCATCTACGACAAGAATCTTTTTTTCCATTGTGATTTCCTCCTGCATTTTTAGCATCTATGTCATTCCATTTTGCATCTCTCATCAGGCCTTTTCGTTTGAGCAAAAAAGGCTCACTGTCTATTATAACGTTTTACGTGGCAAAGATAAAAATAATAACGGCTTTCTTTTCTAGTAAACGTTGAATAGGAAGTCACCTCTCAAAAAAATTGATGGCTTTTTTCCTTTTTTATTGAAACTTTTCCAGTCACCAATCGTCTATATAGATGTAACGTCTTCTTCTTATGGAGCCGGGCCCTACCTAGGTCCGGCTTCTCCCTTTTATGCCTTCTTTTCATAAGAAAAACGCACCTGCGATTGCAGATGCGTTTGGAAGTGGCTCGGGACGGAATCGAACCGCCGACACACGGATTTTCAGTCCGTTGCTCTACCAACTGAGCTACCGAGCCATCATCAAAAGATGAATATGTATAAATGGCGGTCCGGACGGGACTCGAACCCGCGACCTCCTGCGTGACAGGCAGGCATTCTAACCAACTGAACTACCGGACCTCAGTAACTTGCCCGAAAAAGCAATCGTGGTGCTCCTTCAAGCAAGTGAGGAAAAATTAGCTTAACGCTAAAGTAAATCAATGACCCGTACGGGATTCGAACCCGTGTTACCGCCGTGAAAGGGCGGTGTCTTAACCGCTTGACCAACGGGCCAATACATGGTGAGCCATGAAGGACTCGAACCTTCGACCCTCTGATTAAAAGTCAGATGCTCTACCAACTGAGCTAATGGCTCTCGGTTTGTGAAAAGTGAATCTGAAGAAGCCGTATTGCGTCAAACCAATCGCTTTAAAAAAGCTGGAACATCGCATCCTAACAAGTTTCAGAGACCTTTGCAACAACGAGATTTATAATATCATAGAGTAATTACATATGGCAATACGTTTTTCGACATTTTTTTAAAAAAAGTGTCGGATGTCAAATCTGCTTTCAAAGCCTCCACTTCTGCAACCGCCTTCATTTTACACGTCTTTTCGGATGATCTCTGCCTATTCAAACACATAGACACGTTTCAGGCCGCTCAAAAATGGCTATACATGAAACAAGTGACATTGTCATTGAAAAAGGAGGAAACAGTATGAGTTCATTCAAATTAGGAGATAAAATGCCCAACTTTTCACTTCCAACAATACAGGGCGATCACATTGATTTCGACAAACATTTAGAGGAGCATCAAAGCTGGCACCTCATCGTCTTCTTTAGAGGCTCATGGTGCCCAGTATGTGTAGAAGAATTAAAAGAGCTCGAACAGCAGCAATCATACTTTCAAGACAAGGATATCCACTTAATGACGATTTCAACGGATAACCCTGATGACTTGAAAGATTTTGCGGATAAAGAGGGGCTGTCCTTCCCGATCATGTCTGACCAGGATCTTACTTCATTAAAAGCATATGAAGTCCACTATCACGGAGAAGATGCTCCTTATGAAGATCACGGAGTGCACGGGGAACCTGCCTATTTCTTATTAAATGAAAAGGGCCAAGTCCTCTATCAGCAAAGACAAACAAGTCCGTTTGGCAGACCGCATGCCAACGAACTGCGCAAAATCATTCAGTACATCCGCAAAAACTTAAAAGGTCAATATAAAAGCATGAAATAAGAAAGAACCCTCATGATGAGGGCTCTTTTTTTATGATTGTCTTTTATTAAATAGCCAGTCTGCGGCGAAAAACACAAGAAGACCCGCCATGAGAATCACAAAAGTGACGGGTGGTCTGTCACCTTCGACATACGAGTACAGCGCATGTCCTCCTAATGCGAGAAGATAAAAGACAAACGCTGATACAGCTGCTTTATGTGAATTCGCTTGTTCTCTTTTCGTCATTTTTTTAAAAAACATTGTAGCTATTCCCCTTTATGCTGCCTTCTTCATCGTCACCCGGCGAAGTGCCCGCAAACGAATATATTCCATCGGACCCATTCTCCAAACCTTTAGACAAAACGCTGATATGGCAATTTGCAGAAGTGAAATGAGCAGCCATGCCAATACGATAAGAGGGGCGTTGATTTGTCCGCCAAGACCCAATCCCCAGCTATAAAAAAGAACCGAGCAGATGATATTTTGCAGGATGTAACAGCTGAGTGCCATTTTCCCTACATATTCAAACCAATTCCACATGAACCATGATTCCGTGTGAACCAGGAGCTTCGCAATGACAGCGATATAGAAAAGAGAAAGGAATGGCGAAAACGCATAGCGCACAACGAATTCCACTAGTTCGTTCGGAACGAAGACAAGTGCATTCAGCGGCAGACCCACCCACAGACCGACTCGGAATAGTATTTTCCGTAGAGATTGCCCGCGTTCGTTTGCATAAAAAACACCGGCTCTCATCATCCGCACACCTAATAAAAACAGAAATGTGTTCATTGGAATGATAAAGATCGCTTCTTCACGGTACATGAAAAAGTGTTGTAATCGTTCTTGAACCTGCGAGATCCATGTCTCTGGCAGCTGCTCTTCCAGCGCCGGTTCACTGCTTTGATCATACGATTCTGTCTCCATTTCAGAGAGGGAGAACACCATCAGACAGGACAGAACAAGCAAATGAATGACTCCAGAGAACATCATGCCTCTTTTGATGCGCTTGCTCCCTCCTCGTACAATAAATGCCACAAGCAAACCGGTCACAGCGTAACTCATGAGCACATCATATTCCATCACAAGTGCAAAATGGACAAAGCCTTCGATAAATAAAAATAAAAGAATCCATAAATATGTACCTGGCCAAGGCATGTTTTTTCTTTTGGCCTGCTGATATTTCAGCTCTAGCCCTACACCGAACATGATTGTGAGCAGTGAGAGCATTTTCCCATAGACGAACATGGAAACAAGGCTTTCTAGAAAACTGCCATGTTCATATTCATCTGCAATCTGATCTGTCGCAAAGGTATCCCCTGCATACGCAAAAAACCAGACGTTCGTTCCCAATGTGCCTAATATGGCAAAACCTCGTAAAATATCTAATAATCTTATTCTTTCTTTCACTAGAACGCTCCTTCCCCCTATACAGTTATCATATTTTGGTAATGATCGGAAGCCTGTTCTACTGAAATTAAGAAATATTTAAACAAAAAGACACCAGTAAAATGTGCAATTTTACTGGTGTCTGATCAGTCTATTATTATGGACGGTACACGCTGCGGACAACGTTCGTTTGGGAACGATCTGGTCCGACTGAGAAAATGGAAAGTGGAATACCTGTTAATTGTGAAATGCGCTCTAAATAATGACGGGCATTTTCAGGCAGTTCGCTTAAATTCTTCACGCCTGTAATATCCTCTGTCCATCCTGGCATTTCCTCGTAGACAGGCTCACATTTCGCTAGTTCATTTAGACTTGCTGGAAATTCTTCTGTGATTTCTCCGTTCAATTTATAAGCGACACAGATTTTCAATGTTTCAATCCCTGTCAGTACATCAATTGAGTTAAGAGATAGATCTGTAATCCCGCTCACACGGCGAGCATGACGGACAACGACACTGTCAAACCAGCCAACACGGCGCGGACGTCCAGTTGTTGTACCGTATTCACGGCCAACCTCACGGATTTGATCGCCAATTTCATCATGGAGTTCTGTCGGGAATGGGCCATCTCCAACACGTGTTGTGTACGCTTTTGACACGCCGACCACATGTTGAATTTTCGTTGGTCCTACACCAGAACCAATCGTCACTCCTCCAGCCACTGGGTTAGATGACGTGACAAATGGATATGTCCCTTGATCGATATCAAGCATAACGCCTTGTGCTCCTTCAAATAGCACACGGCGGCCTTCATCTAGTGCGTCATTCAAGACAACAGATGTGTCCACGACATATTTTTTCACTTGCTGGCCATATTCATAATACTCGTCTAAAATATCTTCAATCTTGAAGCCTTCTGTGTCGTACATTTTCTCTAAAAGACGATTTTTCTCTTCTAGATTACGTGCAAGCTTCTCTTCAAATACTTCACGATCTAATAGATCTGCGACACGGATACCGATACGAGCTGCTTTGTCCATATAAGCTGGTCCGATTCCTTTTTTCGTCGTACCGATCTTGTTAGCCCCTTTCCGCTCTTCTTCCACCTCGTCCAATTTTAAATGGTAAGGCAGAATCACATGGGCTCTATTGCTGATTCTGAGGTTATCTGTACTCACATTCCGTTCGTGAAGATACGCAAGCTCAGTGACCAACGCTTTAGGATCAACCACCATTCCATTACCGATGACACAAGTTTTCTCTTGATAAAAAATACCGGACGGAATGAGGTGTAGCTTGTAAGTCACTCCATCAAATTTGATCGTGTGACCTGCATTGTTCCCCCCTTGATAACGGGCAATCACCTCTGCATTTTCTGAAAGGAAATCGGTAATTTTCCCTTTCCCTTCGTCACCCCACTGCGTACCTACTACGACTACTGAAGACATATCGTGCACCTCCGTTAACCTTTCAAAACGTTATCTCTTTCAAACACATTTATTTTATCAATGCAAAACGAAAAAGTCAACGCGAAATCCGAACATTAATATCTCGAAATCAAATTTTGTTCGTTTTAATTATGAGAAAAAGCGCTTTAATCACTTCTTCAGCGCTTAAAAAGGGAGATTTTGAGTAAAAACAACTATTTTGATGGTTCCTAATTTCTATTGATTTTCAATTAAATGAATCATCGAGCTTGCCATAAAATCAGGTGAGTACGGTCTCCCTGTCCTCAACCACCATTCTGCTGTTCCAACATAAGCAGAAATGACGAATTGCTGCTGCATGTCGATTGGAACGAGATGTGGATGAGGCTTTGAGCCTGCGATTTCCTCTAACCCCATAGAAAAGCTTTCTTCAAAAAAAGCACGAACCGTTTCATGAATATTGAGCTCTCGTCCTCGTTTCAAAAGAATTTGATACTCCTCTTCATGTTCCTGCAAATGCTGATAAAATCGAAAAATATACACATAAGACGCATGCTCTTTTTTCACATCATCTTCTTGTACAGGAGCAAAAATGGCACATTTCATCACATCAAACATCTCATCCATCACCTGCTGGGCAAGATCAAATTTATCCTCATAATGCTGATAAAAGGTGGTGCGGTGGATGCCCGCCACTTTCGTCAAATCCTGTACAGAAATCTTCTCCCACTCTTTTTCTCTTAATAACTGAAATAACGCTTTTCTTAATTGCTGCTTCGATTCCGTTGCACGCTTATCCCCTCTGTAGCAGTCCGCCACAAGCCATTCTCCCCTTCCTATGAACTTCAACAGATTCCGCTTTTCTGTTGGTTGAATCCTCAAGGCTGATGAATTAACTTTAATCTAACACAATGAAAAAAAGGAAGCATCTGACAACCTATAAGGAGTGATGATCATGGAAACAACTACACCAACTGCCGTGCAAAAAGCGTTATTAAGAGGAAAAAACAAGCAGGATCCGTATAACCCATTTGATTGGTATGCCAACATGCGTCAGACATCACCTGTTCATTTTGACGAAGCCAGCCGAACATGGAGTGTATTCACCTATGAGGAAGCAAAACGTGTGACAATCGATAAAAATACCTTTTCTAGTCAGCCTCCTAAAGACCAGCGGAAGCATTCATTGATGAAAACAATGGTGATGATGGACCCGCCCAAACACACTCGAATCCGCTCCATTGTGAGCAAAGCCTTTACACCTCAAGTCATGAAATTGTGGGAGCCGCGTATTCAAGAATTGATGGAGGAACTCATGGCACAAATAGAAGGGAAAAACGAGATTGACCTAGTGCAAGCCATCTCTTATCCGCTTCCTGTCATTGTCATTGCAGAGCTTTTAGGTGTACCGTCAGAGCATAAACAATCCTTTAAAGAATGGTCTGATATTCTCGTCAGTATGCCTAAAAGTGAAGATGAGGAGGATGTCGCTGAATGGCAGAAAATTCGGGACCAAGGAGAGGCTGACATGATGGCGTTTTTTGCAGACATCATTGAAAGGAAACGTCACAACCTCGGTGAAGATTTGATTTCTCTCATTATTCAAGCGGAGGAGAATGGAGACAAACTGTCAGCGGATGAATTAATTCCATTCTGTAATCTTCTTCTTTTAGCTGGCAACGAAACAACCACCAACCTGATCTCCAATATGATCTTCAGCTTGTTAGAACAGCCGGGTGCGTATGAAGCGCTCGTTCAATCACCTGAGCTCATCCCGCGTGCTGTGGAGGAGGCCGTCCGTTTCCGTGCACCCGCTCCTACGATCGTCCGCTATGTCACAGAAGACACAGAGCTTGGGGGAAAAGTGCTGAAAAAGGGAGACAATGTGATTGTGTTTCTTGCTTCTGCCAACCGGGATGAGCGTCAATTTTTAAACGCACATGAATTTGATATACACCGTCACCCTAACCCTCATATTGGTTTCGGGCACGGCATCCATTTCTGTCTTGGCGCACCACTTGCCCGCTTGGAAGCATGTACTGCCATCAAGGCCTTATTGGACCGATATGAGTCACTAGAGCTCCTCTCCTATATGCCGATGACAAACAGCGGCATGTATGGGCTGAAAGAGCTGAAGCTGCGCGTCACACTTCGTTCATAACAGAAAAGACTCCCACCAAGCATGGGAGTCTTTTTTAAACGGGGGTAATTCCTTCTGTGTTCATGAGCACAACTCGATATCCATCTGGATCTTCAATGGTTGCCCCTCCTCGATCCCAGTATGGGTTCGTAGAGGTGACTTGCCGTCCGCCAAATGAGATCAGTCTCTCTTTCATCTGCTGAAACTCCTGTTCATCAGGAATATAAAAAACAAGCAGCTGTTCTGGATGCGGAACGGGCAGGCTCTCTTCTTCTTCATGTTTGGTGATTTCTAAATGAACATGCTGTTGAGGAAGCCCCAGCATCACACCATCGTATCCTTCATGCTGATCAAATGAACCTATTCGTTTGAGCCCTAAGCCTTTTTCATAAAAAGAAACAACCTCTTCCATGTTGACGGTTGGACGTGCGATGCGTAATTGAGCGGCTTCGAACTGTTGAAATTTCATCAGTCATCACTCCTTTTCTCCTTTTAGTATACGATTTCTCTCTCTCCCTCTCCTCCTCATTTCGACCGTTTTTCAATCATTCTTTCGATGTAGATCCATCAAAAAAAGCCCAGCTTCTTGAGCTGGGCTTTAAGCACCGGGCGGAACACCCGCATCGTCAAACCTTCTTTCCAGATTGACGAATTTGTTATATTCTTTGACGAACGCCAGTGATACTGTACCAACTGGACCGTTACGCTGTTTGGCAATGATGATTTCAATAATGTTCTTATTCTCTGATTCTTTGTCATAGTAATCATCACGATAAAGGAATGCCACGATATCGGCATCCTGCTCGATACTTCCTGATTCACGAATATCAGACATCATTGGACGTTTGTCCTGACGCTGCTCTACTCCGCGTGAAAGCTGAGACAAAGCAATAACCGGAACTTCAAGTTCCCTTGCTAGCGATTTTAACGCCCTAGAGATTTCAGAAACCTCTTGCTGACGGTTATCGCTTGATCGTCCGCTCCCTTGAATGAGCTGTAAGTAGTCAATCAGGATCATGCCAAGACCGTTTTCTTGCTTCAAACGGCGGCATTTCGAGCGAATTTCACTTACCCTGATTCCTGGTGTATCATCAATGAAAATCCCACTATTTGATAGCGAGCCCATCGCCATTGTCAGCTTGCCCCAGTCCTCTTCTGTCAGATTACCGGTTCTTAGGTTCTGTGCATTGATATTCCCTTCTGCACAAAGCATACGCATAACTAGCTGCTCAGCTCCCATTTCTAAACTAAAGATGGCGACACTTTCGTCCGTTTTGGTCGCAACATTCTGTGCGATGTTCAATGCGAAAGCCGTTTTCCCTACTGATGGACGAGCCGCGACAATAATTAAGTCATTTCGCTGGAATCCAGCAGTCATCCGGTCAAGCTCAGAGAATCCCGTTGGAATCCCTGTGATATCGCCTTTTCGGTTATGAAGCTGTTCAATATTATCATATGTCTGAACAAGAACGTCCTTAATGTTTTGGAAGGCTCCTGAGTTTTTACGCTGCGCCACTTCCATAATGGTCTTTTCAGCATCACTCAACAGATCCTCTACTTCATCCTCACGCGTGTACCCATCCTGTGCAATGGTTGTCGCCGTACGGATCAGACGTCTTAAAATTGATTTCTCTTCTACAATTTTTGCATAGTATTCAATGTTTGCGGCAGTTGGGACAGAGTTCGCAATATCGGTTAAATACGAAATCCCGCCTACCTCTTCTAGTAAATCTGTATTGGCAAGTTCAGAAGTCACCGTGACAAGATCGACCGGTTCCCCTCTATCACCAAGTACAAGCATCGCATTGTAAATCTTTTGATGCGACATTCTATAGAAATCCTCTGGAATTAATACCTCAGAAGCGAGCGTGAGCGCAGATGGTTCTAAAAAAACAGCACCTAATACGGCCTGCTCGGCTTCTATATTTTGCGGCGGCAGCCGGTCATCGAGAAGTTCCGTCATGCCAAGCACCGTCCTTTCATATAAAAATACGCTACTCATCATTTTAACATTTTCATCAATAAAAAAGTGAAAAACATCGACTATAGTCAAAATTACCATGAGGATGTTTCGTTGAACAGCCAACCAACGCATTTCAATAGAAAAGACTCTGTAACATAAATTGTTATAGAGTCCTTCTGTATCGGATTTTTATCTGTTGTAGTTCACACATGTGATCGACGCTCCAACATGGCATGTTCGAATGCGTTTTTTTAATCTATCGTTTTCTTAACTCCATAATTTTCTTTTTGCCCAATGTCTTGTAAAGACCCGTTTTGATAACCAATAGATAACACCAAATCGGGAATTGAATCAATCCCGTTTTTGGCTAGATCAAATAGCTGTGCACCATAATGTGAAGCGGCAATGCGTGCATTTTCTGCTGTGTATGGATTTTTCAGGAGTTCTTCTTTGTATATATCAAAAATATTCTTCCCGTTATCCGTTACAAATTGACCGTTTACAATGCTTAAATCTTTTAAATTGTAGCCTGTGACCGTTTTGATTTGATTAACAAGGTGGAATTTGGCAAGAGAATCAGGCGTGAATTGAGTAGAATCGTCAGATCTGCTTTTCATGATGTGGAAAAATAATTCTCTTGTATTGTTGGTTGTATTTAATAGGTCTTCTATTTGTTTGGTCAGCGATTCGTCTGTTGAACCACTCACCAATAATTTGAAATGATTTGGGTCAATGGTAAAAGTTAAATTTGTGTTTTTAGGAATGGTTATACCGTTTTTAGAGAATAAATCTTGCAATTGTTCGTTGACCTTTTGCCGATTGAATATTTTTTTCTCTACGCTTTCTTGGGTAGGATCGTACCGTTTTTCATTACGGAAGATGGCGTCATTAAAGTCATATTGACCTCCTTTATTATTCCTTGCCCAACTCATTTCCATAATGTAAGCAGCTTCTCTTTCCGGTTTTGTTAGATCACTTCTGAAATAAGAAGAATAAGGGTTTCTATACTTATTATATATATGGTCTTGAGGATCTTTGAATCGTTTATTTTGTTCATTTATTTTTTCGTATTTTTCATCTAGTATTTTCATCCGTCTATCAGCTTCGGTCATCACCTCATTTGTACTTTTAATAGCTGATTGACCTTTATAGTCGATTCGGTTCTGATTGTTTGAAGCACCTGCCGTGTATGACGTATTAATATTCATTTTGATTCTCCTTTTTAAAAAAATAGTGATTATTAAATATATCGGCAATTCAGTTAAAATTTGTTAGTTTTGATCCGATATAGTAATTATTACAAGGAGGGTTAAAATATGACAAATACTATCTTCAAACGTTTTTTATTACCTGCATTGGTATTAGTGCTTGTTACTAGTTTTTTTGCACCTAATTCTGCGGAAGCAGCTATTACAGGGAATAACAGTCCTAACACAGCAAGTTCAATGGGATATTGGAAAAATAGTCGTCCAGATACAACAATCTTACCTGAAGGTGAAAATGAAGCGTATTATCAGTTTACGATCAATAAAGGTGAAAGAGTTTATGTCAGAAGTTCTTATAATAAGCAATATACAGGGATGAATATCGAGGTGTATAATTCTAAATATTCTAGGACAGGGTCCGAAGTTATTAATCCTGATTCAGTAACGCCTTTTATTTTTGCTAATACTGGTGAAGTTACATCAACTTCAGAGACTTATTTTGTGAAAGTGACCCGTGGTACATATACAGGGAATATGTACTTTACTGTTTCCATTCAAGATCGTATTAAATCTGGGAATGGGACATTCAATTTTACGGGGACTTCTACCAACTTGGGGAATTCTTCTTTAAATTTTTTAGGAGTTGATTCTTCAGTCATTACAATGGATTTAACTAATAATTCCACAGTTCCTAAACGTGCTGTAGTTAAATCGATTACGACAACTAGTACCCAAACACCCAACCAAGGGAATGTCACACACAAACTGATGGCTAGTGAAAGTAATATTTGGTACACATCACTTTTTTCTTCTGCAACAAGCGGTTCTTACCGTATTTCTCTTGAAGATGAATTAAAAGTCGCTCAAAAATGGAACTTTAAGTACAACGCAAAAGCTACAGCGAGATCTACTATGAGCAATGTCAAAGCCGATATCCGTTACGAATATGATGTCACAGATGGATTCTAATTTAATGGTGTTTACAGACATGTTCACCAATTGATCAAAAAGTAAGGGTACATTCCCTTACTTTTTTAATTGTGTCATTTTTGATGCTATACTTCGCCACTTTTAAAACAGCTACGCATGATATTGAATAAGTTGTGAGATATGATCACCAGCTTTTTGCAAAATCCTCCTCTTTTTGCCTAAAAATATAAGGGGGTCTATAGACTCATTTTTCCTCAAAATTATTTCGAGAAGAAAAACCTATATTTATTCCTGAATCAAACAGAAGAAAATGGTAAATATTCCGAGGCAGTCAAGGTCTTTTGACATTTCTCCTCTTTTTAAATGACAAGGTCCGGTATTCCCTATTTCAAATCATTTGTTAGTGAGTTAGTCTGTTATTTTCTGAATATTAAGATTGAAATATCAAATACACAACTTTATGAACATTTGACTTCATAATTGATAACCATTATCATTTGATTTGCTTGCGTGATAGTTGAGAATCATTTTCATTTGGAGAAACCATTCTTCAATTACTACACTCATCCAATATCCGCAAGCCTGTTTTTATCATCGTATGAGGGTCGAATTTGAGGAAGGAGATTTTTTACATATGTCCAAACGCCCTGAAGGAATGGGTACTGAGGATTCACTTTTCGGAGAAAGCCGTCCTTTCTTTATATCTGGGACGGAGCAACTGGATATCACAGCACACCCATACAGACTTTTTATATTTAAACCGAATACTACTCCTCCAGCGGCTGGTTTTCCAGTCATGTACGTGCTTGATGGGAATTCACTTTTTGGCACAATGGTCGAAGCCATTCGTTTACAGTCAAGAAGACCTGAAAAAACAGGTGTCGTACCTGCCATCATTATTGGAATTGGCTATCAGACAGAAGCGCCCTATCATCCGCTCAGGCATTATGATCTCACTCTTACCAGCCCTGATGCTTCCATTGGGGGCAAAAGAAAGGACTTCTCCATCCATACATATGGCGGGGCCTCTGCTTTCTTTTCTTTTTTAGAAAAGACTGTAAAGCCTTATATCGAGCAACGCTTTCCGATCAACCTGAGTCGTCAAACACTGTTTGGGCATTCTCTTGGCGGTCTTTTTGTATTACACACACTATTTGAGCACCCTGATGCTTATCAGACATATATTGCGGGCAGTCCTTCTATCCACTGGAATAAAAAATTATTTCTAGAAAAAGAATACCAATTCACCAACCGTGTACGTCAGGTGCCTATGGATGTAAGGCTGTTTGTAGGTGTAGGTGAGCTAGAAAAACATCATCCATGTCAAATGAATGATCATGCAAAGTCACTAGCAAATCGTATGTTGCCTTTATCCTCATATGGCTTACATACGGCCTATCATGAGTTCCCTGAAGAAGGACATACGTCCGTTTTACCGGTGCTGATGAATTACGCTTTCCGTTTTGCACTCTATCATGATGATCCTTTAACAACCACAGACATGAAAGAAAGGTAGTGAACACATGAAACATAGTGGTCTATCTCAAAAGATTGCCCTTATCACAGGTGCAGGACAAGGTATTGGGCAAGCAGTCGCAAAAAGACTATCCGAAGAAGGTGCGATCATTGCAGCAGTTGACGCAAATGAAGATCAGCTGCAAAGCACCATCCAACAAATGAATGATGAAGGCATACGCGCCTTTGCCTATCCAGGTGACATTACCAATCAAGCTTCTGTTCAGCACATTGTCGATCAAATTGAAAAGCAGCTCGGACCCATTTATTTACTAGTCAATGTAGCAGGCATTCTTCGAATCGGTTCTATTGACCAGCTTTGTGCAGATGACTGGCAACAAACCTTCGCAGTCAACACACATGGTGTCTTTTACGTATCTCAAGCTGTCTCCAAATACATGATGAAAAGATCAGAAGGGGTCATTGTGACCGTCAGCTCTAACGCAGGTGCCATCCCTAGAATGAATATGGCTGCCTATGCCGCATCAAAAGCCGCAGCTACTTCCTTTACAAAAACGCTTGGATTAGAGCTAGCAGCCTATGGAATCAGATGCAATGTCGTCTCTCCTGGCTCTACCGCAACACCTATGCAATGGGCTTTATGGTCTGATGAACAAGGAGCAGATCAGGTGATTAAAGGTTCATTAGAGACGTATAAAACCGGTATTCCTTTACAAAAAATCGCTGATTCTCAAAACATCGCTGATGCAGTCATCTTCTTTGCATCTGAGCAATCCAGTCATATTACGATGCAGAATCTCACGATTGATGGTGGCGCAACACTCGGAATCTAGCATTTCATCAAAAAGGAGGCCTTTTCATGAAACATTCAATATTGTCGTCAGAAGAAAAAGTACAGTTGATTCAAGACTATCAGCCAGGCGCTTTTTTCCTTGCTTCCCCTAAACGTACGATACTGGCAGAAGGGATTTTCCAGCATATTGAAACCAATCAGCTAAATGAACTATCCACAAGGGTAGCTCACGTATTTGACGCTGCCAAACAAGCTGGTATTCGAACACCGATTGTTGCTGGTGCTGTTCCGTTTGATCCGGCGCAACCCGTTCGTTTAAGTGTTCCAATCCATGTACAGTTTAGTGATCCACTCGAATTTCATCAAGGTGATGAGGAGTCGGAAATGGCAGCTCCATCCTATGAGGTGACACCTGTCCCCTCTCCAGATGTCTACATGAATGGTGTGAACGAAGGGTTAGCTAAAATTGAGAAAGGAGAGCTTAGCAAAATCGTACTCTCTAGATCTCTCCATCTCAAATCAAATCGAGAAATTAATACGAAAGCAATACTTGAACGACTTGCTCGTCATAATACGACTGGCTATACGTTTGCTACAAATGTAGCTGACCCGGAATCTTCCCAAAAGCGCACACTGCTTGGGGCAAGCCCTGAGCTGCTTCTTTCAAAAACTGGTTCAACTGTTATTTCCAATCCACTTGCTGGTTCTCGGCCACGCAGTTCAGATCCAGTAGAAGACCAGCGTCGTCACGATGAACTCCTTACTTCAGCGAAGGATTTACACGAGCATGCAGTGGTTGTCGATGCTGTCACTAAAGCGCTTGCTCCTTACTGTCATACACTAGATGTGCCTGCATCACCATCCGTCATACAAACAGAAACGATGTGGCATTTATCTACTGTCGTTAAAGGTGAATTAGCAGATGCAGGTGTATCCTCAATTGATTTAGCGCTTAGCCTTCATCCAACACCCGCAGTATGCGGAACACCTACAGCAGATGCTCGTGAAGCAATCCAAGCGATTGAACCCTTCGATCGAGGATTTTTCACAGGAATGATCGGTTGGTCAGATGCAAATGGTGATGGTGATTGGATTGTCACCATTCGTTGTGCAGAAGCTGAGGGGCACTCCCTTCGCCTCTTTGCTGGTGCAGGAGTGGTCAAAGGATCAAAGGCAGAAGAAGAGCTAGCCGAAACATCTGCAAAATTCAACACGATGCTTCATGCGATGGGCATCCATCAGTTATAAAAATACATAGGAGATGACAAAACATGTTTGTTCAACCACCTACATGGCCAGAAGAATTTGCAAAACGCTACCGTGAAAACGGCTGTTGGCGTGGGGAAACCTTTAGCGGCATGCTTCGTGAACGCGCCGCATCGTTAGGGAATAAAACAGCAATTACATATGCTGATACGCACATGAGCTACCAAGAACTTGATGAGCGCGTCAGCAGTCTTGCCGCCGGTTTTCATCAGCTTGGAATTCAAAAGGGAAGTCGAGTTGTCGTTCAGCTTCCTAACATTCCTGCTTTTTTTGAAGTCATTTTCGCTTTATTTCGAATCGGTGCTTTACCCGTCTTCTCGCTACCATCTCATAGAAGCAGTGAAATCACTTATTTCATTGAGTTTGCCGAAGCAGACGCATATGTCATACCAGATATCGATGGCGGCTTTGATTATCGATCACTCGCACGTCAAGTGAAAGAAAAGCTTTCCTCATTACCTCATGTCATTGTCGCAGGGGAAGCTGAGGAATTCCTTTCCTTGGATGATCTGCGCAAAGACCCATCACTCGATCCTCAAATTCATGTAGAGGCAAGCGATATTGCGTTTCTTCAGTTATCTGGAGGCAGCACAGGCCTTTCAAAGCTCATTCCTCGCACACATGATGACTATATGTATAGTCTTTGGAAAAGCAATGAGGTGTGCGAGCTTACACAAGATAGTGTGTATCTAGCTACACTTCCAGTTGCACACAACTATCCATTAAGCTCGCCTGGAGTCCTTGGGACGTTATACGCAGGTGGAAGAGTCGTTCTTGCACCTGGATCAAGCCCTGATGTAGTCTTTCCACTCATTGAAAAAGAACGAGCAACCATTACCGCTGTCGTTCCACCTATCGCATTGATTTGGCTAGAGGCTGCTCCTCATCGATCAGATGACTTATCCAGCCTTGAGGTCTTGCAAGTAGGTGGTGCTAAATTCAGTGCTGAGGCAGCAAAACGAGTGATGCCTGCCCTTGGGTGTAAATTACAGCAAGTTTTTGGCATGGCAGAAGGTCTGGTCAACTATACCAGATTAAATGATCCTGAACATGTCATTATTCATACACAAGGACGCCCGATGTCTGAATATGATGAGGTACTAGTGGTAGATGATGAGGACAAGCCCGTCCCGAATGAAGTGGCTGGACATCTTTTAACAAGAGGACCTTATACGATTCGTGGCTACTATAAAGCTGATGAACAAAACAAAAAAGCATTTACACCCGATGGCTTTTACAGAACAGGTGACATCGTGCGATTAACCAAAGAAGGAAATGTTGTTGTAGAAGGCAGAGACAAGGATCAAATCAATCGTGGTGGCGAAAAGGTTGCCGCTGAAGAAGTTGAGAACCATTTACTTGCGCACCCTGACATTCATGATGCCGCCATGGTGTCCATGCCAGATCCATTTCTTGGCGAACGCTCATGTGCCTTTGTTATTGCAAAAGGAAACAACAAGCCAGCACCACACGCATTAAAGTCATTTCTAAGAGAACGCGGGCTCGCTGCCTATAAAATTCCCGACCGCATTGAATGGATCGATGCGTTCCCACAAACAGGTGTAGGCAAAGTCAGTAAAAAAGCATTAAGAGAATTAGCTGCAATCCATACTGCCAACGTATAAAAAAAGAGGAGTGAAAACCATGGCAATCCCTACTATTCCTGCGTATCCAATGCCGAGCACACAAGATTTACCCGAAAATAAAGTGAACTGGATACCGGATCCGAAACGTGCTGTTCTGCTGATACATGACATGCAACAATATTTTTTAAATGCATTTCAACAAGATACATCACCGATCACAGAGTTAGTTCAACATATTGAACAATTACGTAATACATGCAATGAACTTGGAATTCCAGTCGTCTATACAGCTCAACCTGGTGACCAAGACCCGAAGGATCGTGCCTTATTAACAGATTTTTGGGGACCTGGACTTGGTGATGATGAAGCATTGACAAAAATCATTGATCAGCTTGCTCCATCTGAAGCAGATACAATGCTGACAAAATGGCGTTATAGCGCATTCAAAAAATCCAATTTTTTAGATATTCTTCAAGAAGGCGGGCGTGATCAACTGATCATTACTGGCGTATATGCACATATTGGCTGTATGCTGACAGCCGCAGAAGCATTCATGCTCGATATTGAAACCTTTTTTGTCGCCGATGCCGTTGCTGACTTTTCACTTAAGCATCACAAAATGGCAATGACCTATGCAGCTGAACGCTGTGCGGTCACCACAACGACAAACCAAATCATTAGTCGTTTAACAGGACAGGAAGCAGACGATGACCTATCTTTTGAGGCCATCCTTCACCAAGTAGCTGAGTATCTCGAAATCAAGCCGAATGAAATACCGCTTGACGAGAATCTCGTCTACCTTGGGCTTGATTCTATTAGAATGATGAGCCTAGCGGAAAAGTGGAGACAGCAAGGAATGACAGTCAATTTCGTTGAGCTTGCAGCAAATCCAACGCTCACTCATTGGCGAACTCTTCTTTTCTCAGAAAAACAGCCATCTATCCCAAATATTGATTACATGTAAAGGAGGTATAGACCCTTGTCGATCCAGTCAGTCGATTCATTCCCACTAACCGGTGCCCAATCAGGCATATGGTATGCGCAGCAGCTTGATCCATCTAATCCCATTTTCAATACAGCTGAGTATATAGATATTAAAGGTTATATTGACCCCATACACTTTGAAGCAGCCATTAGAAAGACTGTCTTAGAAGCAGATTCCTTGTATATGCGCTTCGTTGAGGATACTGACGGTCCAAAGCAATGGTTTACATCTAAGAAAGAGATTCCATTTCAATATATCAATTTACAATATGAAAAACAGCCGCTTGATGCGGCTAAAGCATGGATGAATGCAGATCTTTCAACATCAGTCTCTTTAGAGAAAGATGTATTATTCCGTGAAGTACTTTTTCAACTTGCTGACGACCGATTTATCTGGTATCAGCGCATTCATCACATTGCCATTGATGGATTCGCCTTTTCGCTCATTGCACGCCGTGTTGCTGAGGTCTATTCAGCCCTATCGAAAGGGACACCTGTGCCTCCTCAAACATTTGGAGCCTTACATGACGTAGTCCAAGAGGAGATCACCTATCAACAGTCCAATCGGTATGAAGAGGATCGAGCGTTTTGGAAAAATCGCTTTGCTGATCAACCTGAAATTGTGAGCCTTGCTGAGCTTGCCCCAAGAACTTCAGATGATTTTATCCGAAAAACCGCTAGCTATGATGCTGAAAAGGTAAGCAAAATGAAAAAAATTGCTCAAGCTTTCGGTTGTACCTGGCATGAAATGATTCTTGCCGCATCCGCTCTATATATGCATCGTATGACTGGTGCACACGATATTGTTTTAGGATTGCCTGTTATGATGCGCCTTGGATCTTGCGCCTTGCAAACACCCGGAATGGTCATGAACCTAGTACCGCTTCGTTTAACATGCAAACCAGAAATGACGCTCTCAGCACTTGTTCGCCAAGTATCTGATGAACTGAAAGCCATTCGGCCTCATCAAAGATATCGTCACGAAGACATGCGGAGAGACTTTAAACTCATCGGAAGAAATCAACGATTATTCGGCCCACAGATCAATATCATGCCATTTGATTATGATCTCATGTTCGATCAGAGCATTGGTCAAGCACATAATCTTTCAGCAGGACCCGTAGATGATTTATCGATCAACATATACGACCGCGCGGACGGGAACGGATTTCAAATCGACTTTGATGCAAACCCTGCCGTTTACAAAGAGCAAGCAGTTGACGCTCATCAGCATCGTTTTCTTCAATTGCTGGAGGAAATAACTGGACTAGAACAAGATCAGACAATCAGTCAATTCAACCTTCTTTTGTCTAAAGAAAAAGAGAACATCCTCAAGCACTGGAATGATACAAAACGAGAATTACCAAAAGAATCTTTACGGGAACTATTTGAAAAACAAGTCAGCAAAACACCACAAGCAAAAGCAATACAGTTTGAAGGAACCACTTTGACCTACGAAGAGTTAAATCAACGGGTAAATCAATTAGCTCATTATTTGAAAAGGCATGGCATCGGACCAGAACAATTTGTCGCAATTGCTCTGCCTCGATCCATCGATATGGTCGTAAGTCTGTTGGCCGTCGTCAAAACAGGAGCCGCATATCTGCCATTAGACCCTGATTACCCTAGCGATCGTGTCGCCTATATGCTAAATGATGCCAAACCAGCGTGCTTGCTCACAGTCAAAGAGACCGCAGACCGTTTGGACCATCCACACATCGTTCAACTCGATGATTCAACTGTTTATCAGGAGATCGTAGGGAGTCCGCATCTCAATCCGACCTGGAACGAAGGCTCTCCACATCACCCGGCTTACATCCTCTACACGTCAGGATCGACAGGCAAACCAAAGGGTGTTGTTGTAACAAAACGAAATGTGATCAACTTTATATTGTCCATGCAAGATTCATTTTTATTAGATCAAGGAGACCAGCTTTTAGCGGTAACGACCATTGCCTTTGATATTTCCGGGCTAGAAATGTTCCTCCCACTCTTACATGGGGCTGCTCTTTTATTGGCAAAAAAAGAAATCATACAAGAGCCAGCAAAGCTTTCAGACATGATTCGTTCTCATCATGTCACAATCATGCAGGCAACACCAACGTTGTGGCATGTATTGGCAGATGAATACCCTGACGTGATAACAGGTATGCGTGTTCTTGTTGGAGGAGAAGCACTCCCTGCCTCCCTTTTGCACACATTGCAATCTCTTCAATGCGACATTACCAATTTGTACGGACCTACAGAAACGACGATCTGGTCTACGATGGAAAATGTCACAGCACATCAAGAGAATAGCGGGCCGCCAATTGGCAAACCCATTTGGAATACGAGTATTTACATTTTAGATGAAGGGCTAAACCCTGTCCCAGCAGGATCAATCGGTGAACTTTATATTGCAGGTGAAGGAGTATCCAGAGGATATCTTGGACGATATGATTTAACGGCTGAACGTTTTGTGGCTGATCCATTCGGTACAAAAGGCACGAGAATGTATCGTACTGGTGATTTAGCCAGATGGCGTGAGGATGGTTCAATTGATTATATCAGCCGTGCCGATCATCAAATTAAAATCCGCGGCTTCCGTATTGAACTAGGTGAAATCGAAACCGTGATTATGCAACACCAATCCATAAAGCATACATCTGTTATCGTTCGTGAGGATCAACCTGGACAACAGCTGCTTTGTGCGTATGTTGTGCTGACAGATGGCACTTCTCTGCACCCTTCAGAGCTCAGGCAGTTTGTGGCTGCATCACTTCCTGATTACATGGTACCTTCTGCTGTTGTCGTTTTGCCAGACCTTCCACTTACACCAAACGGCAAAATCGATCGCAAAGCATTACCAGCACCAAATATGTCTTTAGTTAGTTCTGACCGTACACCTAGAACGCCCCAAGAAGACATGTTATGTAGTTTATTTGCAGAAACCCTTGGCCTATCTCAAATTGGCATAGATGATAGTTTCTTTGACTTAGGCGGACATTCCTTACTCGCCGCTCGTCTGCTTAGACGTATACGCGATACACTTGGTGCAGACCTAAGCATGAGTACCATTTTTGAATCACCTCGAGTTGCTGAGCTTGCGCAGCACATTGACAAAGCGAAGGACATTCGGCCGCCGCTTCAGGTAGAAAACAAGCCAGATGAGATTCCGTTATCCTTTGCCCAAAAACGGCTCTGGTTCCTTCATTGCCTTGAAGGGCCAAGTCCAACTTACAATATCCCACTTGTCATTCAGCTGACAGGTACACTAGATCAAAAAGCTTTAATTGGTGCATTGGCAGATATCACTGAAAAACATGAAACCCTTAGAACCATTTTTCCAAATAAGAACGGCATGCCAAGACAGGTCATTTTACATCCAAAAAGTGTTCAGCCTGAACTCCATGTCACAGCTTCAAGCGATCAACAAATTGAGAATCAGTTAAACGAAGCCATTCGCTATAGCTTTAAGATTGAAGAAGAACCCGCACTGCGAGCAGATTTATTCATGCTTGATGCAAATCGATCCGTACTGCTTCTATTGCTGCATCACATCGCTGGTGACGGCTGGTCACTTGCACCATTGACACGAGACTTAGCTGCTGCTTACGAAGCACGTATACAAGGGAAATCACTCTCCTTGCCAGCCGAACCTGTTCAATATGCTGACTATGCTATTTGGCAGCAGAAGCTGTTGGGCAGTGAAGAAGAGACGGATAGTCTATTTGCCAAGCAACTAAGCTATTGGACAGGTGCCTTACATGACCTGCCAGAAGAACTGGAGCTTCCCTATGACTTCCCGCGTCCACAGGAAGGAAGCTTCAACGGTGCTACGATAGACTTTACGATTGAGCCCGCTTTACACCAGCTGCTCCTTGAGCTTGCAAAGCAGCATCAAGTGAGTTTGTTCATGGTGCTTCAAGCATCACTTGCAGCATTACTGACACGCCTTGGGGCGGGGACAGATATCCCAATTGGCAGTCCAATTGCTGGACGGAATGACGATGCACTTGACGACATTGTGGGATTGTTTGTGAACACACTAGTATTACGTACAAATACAGCTGGTAATCCAACCTTTAGTGAGCTATTGAAGCGAGTTCGAGACGTTGACTTAGCAGCCTATGAGCATCAGGATCTGCCATTTGAACGGCTAGTCGAAATCCTAAATCCAACCCGATCCAGATCACGCAATCCATTGTTCCAGGTCATGCTTGCCTTCCAAAATACACCGAAGGCGGAAATGAAGCTGACACAACTTGACTCAGATCTCTACGTGAAACCAGTAGGGTCAGCTAAATTTGATCTGACCATCGAATTGACAGAACAAAGAACTGAAACTGGATCAGCAGCAGGATTAACAGGTTTGTTTGAATTCAGTACAGATGTATTTAAACAAAGCACCATTCGAGCAATCGCTGACAGAATGAAGCGCTTTTTAACAGAAGTAGCTGAGCGCCCACACCTGCCGATTGGTCAAGTGAACATTTTGTCGGATAAAGAACGACAAACATTTCTCCCTGACAAAAAGACATTCGCTCAGTTAGACCAAGCACCTAGTCTCCCAGCCTTATTTGAAAAAACGGCGCAGCAATACCCTGATCGAGTGGCTGTAACGGATGGCAATCAACAGCTTACCTATGAAGAGTTAAACAACAAAGCCAATCGACTTGCTCATTTATTAATAGAAAGAGGCGTTGGACCAGAACAGTTCGTTGCACTTGCCCTGCCTAGATCAATCGATATGCTCGTAAGCTTATTAGCCGTTCATAAAGCAGGCGCAGCCTATGTTCCGCTTGATCCTGACTATCCAGCAGACAGGCTGGCATACATGATACAAGATGCCAAACCCGTTTGCAGCATCACAACAAAAGCAGATGCAGTGCATCTCCCTGCTGATTGCGATTTGATTTTGTTAGACGAAAAAGAAACGAGCGATCAATTGCTGACTACGCCAAATCACAATCCGGCTGATATAGACAGAATTGAGCCACTATCTTCTCTGCATCCGGCCTATATTATTTATACATCCGGTTCTACCGGGAAACCAAAAGGAGTGGTCATCCCACACCAAAATGTCATCCGTCTTCTGACATCTACTGCACATTGGTTCCATTTTGATGAAGAAGATGTTTGGACAATGTTTCATTCGTATGCCTTTGATTTTTCAGTATGGGAAATATGGGGACCACTTTTATATGGAGGTCGACTTGTCATTGTACCTCATACCATCTCTCGCTCTCCAGAAGAGATGCTGCAGCTTCTAGTCGAGGAAGGTGTGACTGTGCTTAATCAAACACCTTCTGCCTTCTATCAGCTCATGCAGATAGACAAGGAACAACAGACACTTGGTCAAGCATTATCACTCCGCTATGTCATCTTTGGCGGTGAAGCATTAGAGCTTAGCAGATTAGAAGATTGGTACAGCCGTCACCCAGACTGTAAGCCAAAGCTAATTAACATGTACGGCATTACAGAAACCACCGTACACGTTACGTACAATATACTCAATCGAGACATGATCGCAAAGAAATCCAGTAGCTTAATAGGCGAACCGATTCCTGATCTACACGTTTACGTACTAGATGAATACCTACAACCTGTTCCCCCTGGGACGACAGGTGAAATGTATGTAGCTGGAGCTGGCTTGGCAAGAGGTTATCTAAGCAGGCCTGACCTGACCTCAGATCGATTCCCTGCCGACCCTTATGGAGCACCTGGCACAAGGATGTATCGTACAGGTGACCTCGCACGCTGGACAGAAGAAGGGGCACTTGATTACATTGGCAGAGCTGATCACCAAATTAAAATACGCGGGTTTAGGATTGAACTTGGAGAAATCGAAGCCGTTCTGGCACGCCACGATGCAGTTGCACAAGTTGCCGTCATTATGCGAGAGGATCAGCCTGGTGACAAACGCTTAGTCGCATATATCGTAAAAACTGAAGAAGACTGTTTCGATGCAGAGACCCTTCGTCATTTTGCCGCAGCCAGTCTTCCTGATTACATGGTGCCTGCGGCATATGTACAGATTGATACCATGCCACTTACAGCAAACGGGAAGCTTGATCAAAAATCACTGCCGGCACCTCAATTGCATATAAAGCAAACGGATGGCCGCGGCCCAAGAAATCCGAAGGAGGAAATCCTATGTCATCTCTTTGAAGAGGTGCTTGATTTGCCAAAAATCAGCATTGACGATCGCTTTTTTGACATTGGCGGGCATTCCTTACTTGCGGTTCGTTTAATCAGCCGCATTCGTGATGCACTTGGTGTCAAACTAAGCATCGGAACGTTGTTTGAAGCACCAAATGTTGCAAGTTTGGCAGAGAAACTAGAAACAGGAAGCGATGAAAACGCACTAGAAATCTTGCTGCCACTACGAACAAATGGAGAAAGATATCCTCTCTTCTGTGTTCACCCAGCAGGTGGTCTTAGCTGGTGCTATGCAGGTCTCTTGAATACATTAGAGAAAGACATCCCTATTTATGGATTACAGGCACGAGGAATCGCAAGAAAAGATGACTACCCGCGCACACTAGATGATATGGCTGCGGATTATATCAAGCACATCCAAACGATTCAGCCAAAAGGCCCTTATCATCTTCTTGGCTGGTCACTAGGCGGAAACGTTGTACAGGCAATGGCTACACAGCTCCAGCAGCAAGGTGAAGAAATCTCACTCGTTGCGATGCTGGATGCCTATCCGAACCATTTCTTACCGATTAAAGAAGCACCTGATGAAGAAGAAGCACTAATCGCTCTTCTTGCGCTCGGCGGTTATGATCCAGATACCTTAACAGATGAACCGCTCACAATGAAAAGTGCCGTCGACATCTTGAAAAAAGATGGCAGTGCACTAGCAAGCTTAAGTGAAGATGCCATTAGAAATCTAAAAGAAACCTATGTCAATTCAGTTCGATTGCTCGGAGAATATCAGCCAAAAACTTATCATGGAGATATATTATTCTTTAGATCTACCATTATCCCAGATTGGTTTACACCAATTGATCCCGAAGCATGGGCACCTTATATCAACGGAAAAATTGAACAGCACGACATTCATTGCCGGCACAAAGACATGTGCCAGCCTAAACCCCTAGCAGAAATCGGTGTCATCTTAGACAACACACTGCATCGGGTCAAACAAAAGCACTAAGAATAAAGGAGAGATGACAAATGACAAATCCCTTTGATCGTGAAGACGGTGTCTTTCTTGTGCTTGTCAATGAACAAGGACAGCATTCACTTTGGCCATCATTTGCACCAGTGCCAGATGGATGGGAAAAGGTCTTTGGTGAAGACACTAGAAATGCCTGCATCGATTATATCCAGACACACTGGCAGGACTTACGGCCTTTAAGCTTAACAAAAGAACCTGCCCTAGCACATGGAAAAACGGAATAAATCATCGCACCCTGATCTCACTCAGGGTGCTTTTTTGACAGAATAAACATCACCATCTTTCCAGCCCTTTCTGCTACAATTTAATTGAGAATGTTTATCAATCATTAAGAGATCAGGTGGTTTTATGGGAAATAACAATCAATTACGTACAATGGCAAATGCCGAACAATTCATCTATCGATTAACATATACTGAAAAAATAAATAATGCAGAGCTTCCGCATACGGAGCAACAGCTATCAGATACATTCTGCCTCCTCTTCAGCATAAGCGGCAGCGGTTTACTCACATTGAACGATCAAAAATGGCGATTGAAAAATCTGACACTCTATACGATCATGCCTGGGGAAACATTTATGTTGAAAACAGAGCCTTATCGAAAACACGAGCTCTATCTGTTTCGCTTTCAGCTCTACACACTGCAAGATCAAAACATAGGAGAAGTATCAACTGAACATGCCCGTTCTTTACTGAATGTATGGCAATTTATCGATATTAGCTCGATTGAACAAATTCATTCTTTACTGCCTGAAATGACAGAGGAATGGAAAAGACCTGAATCCATTAGCTTTTTTAGAAGCCAAACTCTTTTTCAACAGCTCATTATACAGCTTTTCACACTGCATAAAGAAGATATTTGTGACACGGCACATGCCCTTTTCAAAACAAAACAATATATTGATCAACATTCCGAAGAACCCCTCAGCCTTACAAGTCTATCTCATATGGCTGGCATCAGCGCCAATCATTACAGTGAGCTATTTAAAAAGCATTTTGATGTGAGTGTCACTGATTATATCACCAAGAAAAGGATGGCTAGAGCCAAACAGTTAATGGCAAAAAGCAATGCAAAGCTCAAAGACATTGCACTGGAAATCGGCTATCAAGATCCCTATTACTTTAGCCGCATCTTTAAGAAAAAAACTGGCATGACCCCTTCTGCTTATATGAAAAGCCGTCAGCGGAAAATTGCAGCCTATGGTCATTCCATACTCGGTCAGCTCACACCAATTCATATCATCCCATATGCTGCCCCTCTTCATCCTAAATGGACAGCACATGATTTTGAGCATCATGCAGAAGAAATTCCGATTCACCTGAGTGCACATCGTATCAACGAGCACGCTGAAGCCAATTTACAGCAATTAAAGGAAACAAAACCTGAGCTGATCATTGCCAATGATCATGTGACAGAGGAAGAAAAACAAGTGTTGAAAACCATCTGTCCTGTTCACTTTGTTCCATTCACACAATTGAATTGGCGCGCTCAATTCAGACAAACAGCTATGTTCCTGAACGAAGCGAAGGAAGCAGAAGAATGGTTGCTTCATTACGAGGAAATCGTCATTCAAGCGAAAAAGGCATGCCTTGTTGATCATCCACCAAAAACCGTCCTGCCTCTTCGTATCTTTCAAGATCAGCTCTACTTGTCTGTAAATCGCACCATGTCAGAAGTGATTTTTCATGACATTGGTCTTCTGCCAGCTTTTCAGAATGATGGTCAGCTAATAGAAAAAAAAATCAGCATTCGTTCCATACAACAGCTAGACCCAGACGCCATCTTCCTCTTCTTGCATAAGGAGCCAAAAACCATTGCATTTTATCAAAAGTTAAAGCAACAGGAGGCTTGGCAAAATCTCAAGGCTGTGAGTCAACAAGCAGTCTATCCACTCGCTTCTGACCCTTGGCGTGAATACACAGCAGCCAGTCATCAACGAGTCATTCAGGACCTTTTATCTTTTTTTCCGTAAAAAGTCCATCATTTGATAGAGAATTGTCTATGGCTAAAAGGACGAAAGCCTAATACAATCTTTAATTGAGAACAATTATCAGTTAAAGGAGAAAACAAATGAAAAAATGGTTAGCATTGCTTACCCTTTGTATCATGACGATCACCACAGCAGCCTGTGGTGCTACAGAAAATAAACCTGCTTCAAACACAGCCAAAAGCAAGTCAGCTGAAGCAACAGAAACAAAAATCAATTACTTAGATCAAACGTACAAGCTCAAAACACCAGTGAAACGAATCGTCATTGCTGGAAGCCTAGAATCAATGGAAGATGCAAAATTACTTGGTATCCAACCTATTGGTGCTTCTACCGTAGGCGGCACATTCCCTGAATTATTTAAAGACATCACAGCGAAAACAGAAGGCATCGGTGAAAAAACAGAACCAAACCTAGAGAAAATCTTAAAACTAAAACCAGACGTGATACTCGGATCAACAAAGTTCCCGCCTGCAACAATTAAAAAACTGGATAAAGTCCAAACGACGATCCCAGTATCCCATGTCTCTTCTGACTGGGAAAGCAATCTTTTATTGCTCGGTACGCTGACTGGAAAGAGTGAAGAAGCCAAAAACATCATTTCTGATTATCAGAAAGATCTCAAACAAGCGAAAGAAACCCTGAAAGACAAAAGCAACAACAAAACAGCTGTCATTTTACGCATTAGACAGGGCGACCTGTACGTGTATCCTGAAGACGTATACTTCAACTCAACCTTATATGGGGACTTAGGATTTTCAGCACCAAGTGATATCAAAAAAGCCAAAGCACAAGCGATGATTTCGATGGAGCGCCTGGGCGAACTAAATCCTGACTATATTTTTGTTCAGTTCTCTAAAGCGGAAAACTCATCGAATCCAAACGCATTGAAGGACTTAGAGCAAAATAAAATTTGGACAAGCCTAAAAGCTGTGAAAAATGGGCACATCAATGCAAATGTCGTTGATCCTATGCTTCAAGGAGGAACAGCACTAAGCAAAACAACCTTCCTTGATAAAGCTGTCAAATGGTTAGAGAAAAACAACTAAAAAAAGAAGCGCCAATTTGCGCGATCAGATTGTTGACAAAGGGCTAAAATGATCTTTATTTTTAGCTCTTTGTCTTCTTTTCAGCGTAGTTGAAAACCTTGAGGAGAGAATACACATGAACGGAACGTTTCTATATGACGAGTTTAATGGGCGTCAGCTTGATATTTACCTTCCACAGGACACCTCTATTGATGTTCCAGCTGTCTTTGTACAAGATGGCTCTTCTTTGTTTAGAACACACCTGCTAGAGATCGAAAGAATGATCGAAGCCAATACCATCTCGCCAATCATCATTGTCGGCATACACCCCTTCAATCGACTTGATGAATATACACCATGGAAGGCGTCATCACTGCGTTCTGAGTTTCCTGACTTTAATGGCGAGGCACAGACGTATATGTCATTTTTAGCAAATGACTTGCTCCCATATATCAAAAGAGAATATCCAGTCAAGCAGACCTGTCATCAACATAGTCACGTAGGTGCTTCATTAGGTGGACTATTTGCTATTTATACCCTATTGATGCACCCTGCCCTTTTTAAAAACATCGCATCTATCTCTGGGTCATTTTGGTATCAAGATTTTCTACCGTTTGCTAAACAACAAAGCATTCAGTGTGTGGAGCACCTTGTCTATTTATCTGTAGGCAGTGAAGAAGGTAAAGGCAAAACATCTGCTCAACAGCACATGCCTTTATTCAACAAACAACTACATGACCTTTTATTACAGAAAGGGATGCAGGATTGGCAGCTGCAATATCACATCGAACAAGGGGAGGGCCATCATCTGAAACAATTTCAAAAAAATTTCTTATCGGCCATAAAGTGGTTTTATAAAAGAGAACTCTAATTTTTTATCAGCATGGCACAAAGCCGATATGTTATATTGGAACGTATAGATTGAAAGAGGAGGGATTTGCTCATGAGACCTTTACAAATCTCAGCCGATACAGCACAAAAACTTGCGGCATCACTCAATGTACCCATTGAACAAATCATGCACATGCCGCAGCATATCTTAATCGCTAAACTAGCAGAACTTGAACAGAAGAAAGATCGTTCTTCTTAAAGAAATAAAGGAGTTTACATTCATGGAACAACATCTAGAACAATCAACATTACATCCTCGCAGTAAAGGACAAACCATCCTGCTGATTGCTGGGATTTTACTCATTGCATTTAATCTGCGGCCTGCCATTACGTCCGTGGGGCCTCTCATCGGCGCCATTCGTTCCGATTTACAGCTTTCAAATGGACTTGCGGGTTTTCTCACAACATTACCACTGCTCTCATTCGCATTGCTTTCTCCAATTGCACCTAAAATCGGAAAACGTCTTGGCAATGAACGAACCCTTTGGCTTGGGCTTGCTGTCCTTTTATTTGGGATTGTGATTCGCTCGTTTGGCACGATCATCTTCTTAATGATGGGAACCGCGCTTGTCGGTGTCGGGATTGCAATATGTAATGTGCTCTTACCGGGGCTCGTGAAGCATAAATTTCCTGCACATGCTGGATTGATGACGAGCGTTTATACGACCTCGATGTCCGTCTTTGCGGCACTTGCATCAGGTGTCAGTGTTCCACTCAGTCATACGATGCCTGGCGGCTGGAATACATCATTCCTCGTATGGGCTGGCCTTGCTCTTCTCGCGATGATGGTCTGGGCGCCACAGCTTCTTCATCAGAACACAGCGGCCGTCAAAAGCATTTCGCTCACAGAGCAGCCAATATGGCGTTCACGTGTCGCATGGCAGGTGACCTTTTTTATGGGGTTGCAGTCATTCCTTTTCTATAGCAGCATCGCCTGGTTTCCCGATATTTTAACATCACATGGAATGAACCTGTCGACAGCCGGCTGGATGCTGTCCATTATGCAGTTTGCTGGGCTGCCATCCACCTTTTTAACGCCTGTTTTTGCAGAAAAATTAAAAACACAAAGACCGCTTGTCTTCGGACTTGTCCTTGTGTATTTACTCGGCATGATCGGACTTCTTCTCGGAGGATCGACGCCTATTCTCGTGATCTCTGTTTTATTGATCGGTATTGGACAAGGTGCCAGCATCAGTCTGGCGCTCACATTTATCGGGTTACGAACGACCAATATGGAGCAAGCCGCTGCCCTTTCCGGAATGGCGCAGTCTCTCGGTTATTTATTAGCCGCCGTTGGTCCGTTCATGATCGGTATCCTTTTTGATCTCACACATACATGGACGCCATCCATTATCATCTTTATCATCATCCTATTTTTCATGTTTTTATCCGGTATGCGAGCCGGACGAAGCGTCTATATTTCAGATCCATCATAAAAAAAGAACCCGCCTCCTCGTGAGACGGGTTCTTTTCTGCTTTATGCTTGTTCTGTCACATGAACCTTTAACGTTGCTTGTACCTCTGGATGAAGCTTCACCGGTACATTTGTGTAACCTAATGCACGGATGGCGTCATTCAGCTCGATTTTGCGCTTATCGAGTTTGATTTGATGATCTTTTTGTAATTTATCAGCGATTTGTTTGCTTGTAATCGATCCAAACAGACGACCGCCTTCACCTGATTTTGCAGTGAGCTCCACTGTTAACGCCTCAAGTGTCTCTTTTAGTTGCTTCGCTTGTTCAAGCTCTTGGATGGCATTCTTTTTCTCTTTGTTTTTCTGCCCTTCCAATGCGCTTAGGTTCGTTGGATTTGCTTCAACCGCTAACCCTTGTTTGATGAGAAAGTTGTGAGCGTATCCGTCAGCTACATTCTTGACTTCGCCTTTTTTCCCTTTGCCTTTTACGTCTTTTAGAAAGATGACTTTCATCTTTGAACCCCTCCTTCGAAATATTCATCAATGGCAGCTTTTAACTGCTCTACCGCTTCTTCAATGGTTATACCATACATTTGGGTGGCAGCGTTAGTCAAATGACCGCCGCCATCTAACGCTTCCATGATAATTTGGACGTTGATATCTCCTAATGATCTCGCACTAATGCACACCGTGTTGTCATCTCGTCTAGCGACAGCAAATGACGCTTCTACCTCACTCATTGACAACAGAGAATCAGCCGTCTGGGCAATCGTAATTTGATCATAATACTCCGAGCTGTCTGACGGCAATGAAGCAATCGCCACCTGATTTTGATACAAATCTGTATGTTGAATGAGTTTTGCCCGTTTGATGTAATGATCAACTGTCTCTTTTAGGAATTTTTGCACAAGGACAGGATCTGCCCCCTTCGCACGAAGATAGGATGCTGCATCAAACGTTCTTGATCCCGTTCTCAGCGAGAAACTCTTCGTATCCACGATGATCCCTGCGAGAAGCGCAGTAGCTTCAATCATGTTAATACGCAATTTCTTCGGCTGATACTCTAAAAGCTCTGTCACAAGCTCTGCTGTGGATGAAGCATACGGCTCCATATAGACAAGTAATGGATCACGGATAAACTCTTCGCCTCGTCTATGATGGTCAATGACCACGACATTTTCAATCTTATTGAGCAGTCGTTCTTCCATGACGAGAGACGGTTTATGTGTATCCACGACCACAAGCAATGTATCATCCTCTGCAAGCTCCATGGCTTCCTCTGGGGTGATAAAACGTGACCAAAGATCTTCATAATTCTTAATCTCACTAATCAAGCGTTGAACACTGTCACCAATCTGGTTGGCATCAATGACAATATAGCCTTCTTTCCCATTGGCCTGGGCGACCTTTAAAATTCCAATTGATGCACCGATCGAGTCCATGTCTGGGAACTTATGCCCCATGATCATGACATTTCCGCTTTCAGATACAATTTCTTTTAAAGCATGAGAAATGACTCGTGCGCGTACACGTGTCCGTTTCTCCATTGGATTCGTTTTCCCGCCGTAGAATTTCACTTTTCCATTTGGCTGCTTAATGGCTACCTGATCCCCGCCTCGTCCGAGGGCAAGATCAAGACTCGACTGCGCAAGTGCCCCAAGCTCTTTTAAAGAAGGAACGGACGCTCCAATCCCGATACTCAGAGTAAGCGTCGCACTATGCGCCCCTGTTTTCTCACGGACCTCGTCTAAAATGGAGAACTTCGACGCTTCAAGCTCTGCTAAAATGCTCTCATTTAGAACCGCCATAAATCGTTCAGACGAAATTCGCTTCAGGAAAATGCCATATTCTTGTGCCCAATTGTTTAACAGCGACGTCACTTCACTATTAATGGTGCTGCGCACCTGATCATCAAGACCCTGCGTGACATCATCGTAATTGTCTAAAAAGATATAAGATAACACCGTTCGTTCATTTTCGTACTGTCTTTCAATCTGCACCTGTTCCGTGACATCAAAGAAATATAAAAGGCGCTCTGACCGTTTAATAATGACTTTGAATTTCCGATCATTCAGCGTCACATTTTCTGTCTCGACCTCTTGTTTAATAAGAGGCACAACGGACTCGAATGTATCATACAAAGATCTGCCGACAAGCGTGCTTTCATGAAAGCACGAAGCGAGAAATGGATTTGTCCATTCGATATAATACTGGTCATTAAACAGCATAATACCAATTGGCATTTCCATTAATGCTTCTTCTCCAACCTTTTTGACTCGATAGGATAATGTTGAAATATATGAATCAATCTCTTTTTGCACTTGCGTATCTGCCCACTTTAAGAAGTAGAGCACACCTGCAAGAACGAAAAGACCAACCGCTCCTATGATCCAATTATAATAAAGGTTGAGGAGGACTGTGACCACCGCAAGGACAATCAAAGCGATGATCGGATACTTGATGACAGGTTTTCTATAGAAGCTTGGCACTGATATCAACTCCTCAACATTCAGAGTGAATTATTTGTTTTTTACTTTCTCTCTTAAATCAAAGCCTATGTCAGCAATCCCTATAATACGCACAATCACACCGACTGGCGGATAGAGAACCCCTAACACGATAGCGAAAATGGGCACCGCTTTTGAGATGCTTTTTTCGTGGCAATAATAGAAGATAAAAGAAAATCCCTGAATAAGCACCAGTATAAATAAAATTTGAAAAGCACTCGTTTGAACAAGCCATAAAAAGCTGCCTTTTTCCGTCTGAATCAGCATCAAAAGCAGTGTGAGTAAATAATACCATACCATGCTTTTTGGCAGCCGCATATCCTTAAATTTCTTCAAGACCGGCATGTCTTTGACAAACCGTTTGATCAGAGGCTGCACGAACCAGTGATTCACGAACGCCAGCAATGTGACACCAATTAACAGCGCTACAGGCAAAGAACTCAAAGCAGCATCCTGCATCTCTCTGAACTGCTTCAGCTGCTTCGCAATGTTCTGCTCAGAAGCGCCGGATTGCTTTAAGACACTCTCTAACATCGGAATCATTTGTTCAATCGACTCTTTCGCGATACCCATGATATCGACTTGAAAAAGCTGAACACTGACAATAAAGGAGATAAGAAAACTGAATAAATAGATCAGCGCACCTGTAATGATGGCATTCCCAGGCTGCCTTCTGCTGTAGAAAACACCCATGCCTAATCCGGCAGCAATCAGAATTGGCGCACTCATGAGTCCAGCAAGAGACCCAATTAAAAAGCTGATCACTATCCCAATAGCGCCAGCAGCAATTCCTTTTTTCAAGCCGTGCCTGATTGTATAGAGGATAATCGGTATCGGAGCAGCTAGAAAGAAAATAATGGATAATAGCGGCACATACAAATAAAACAGCATCATGACAGAAAAAATACTGATCATGATAGCGCCCTCTACTAACGCTTTTGTTTGTTTCACACCTTCACCTCTATCCAATCCTTTTTCTATATCTTGCTCAATGTGTCCTTCTATGTATACGTACGATGTAAGCTACACCATGTCTTACCCCAACCTTTATTTTACCATAGCGGCAAATCGCAAGTAAAATGCAGGCTATCTTAGGAGCGTTTCACGTGGAACACCAATATAGATTCGTACATGCAACTTTTCAATCAGCATGTTACAATTTTTTAGATTATTCTTAGCTATAAACCCTGAATTCAAGGTCAAAAGCTGTTAGAATAGAAACATCATCAATAAATGTAAGAAGGAGAATTCACATGGGAAAAACACTCGTATTCGGACACAAAAACCCTGACACAGACACGATTTGCTCTGCTATCGCTTACGCTGATCTGAAAAGCAAAATCGGCGTTCAGGCAGAAGCGGTCAGACTTGGAGAAATCAATGGAGAAACACAATACGCATTAGATTTCTTTAAACAAGAAGCACCTCGTTTCATTGAAACAGCTGCAAACGAAACAAAGCAAGTCATTCTTGTCGATCATAACGAATTCCAACAAAGTGTAAGCGATATTGATCAAGTACAAGTGACTGAGGTCATTGATCATCACCGTATTGCCAACTTTGAAACAAGTGAACCTCTATACTATCGCGCTGAGCCTGTTGGCTGTACAGCAACAATCTTAAACAAAATGTACAAAGAGAACCAAGTGAAGATTGAAAAAGAAATCGCTGGTTTGCTTTTATCTGCAATCATTTCTGATTCCTTGCTATTCAAATCCCCAACATGCACACAGCAAGACATTGATGCTGCGCATGAGCTAGCTAAAATTGCAGGGGTAGATCCAGAAGTTTACGGCCTAGACATGCTGAAAGCTGGCGCTGACCTAAGCCAAAAAACGGTTCAAGAATTAATTACAATTGATGCAAAAGAATTCGCACTAGGCAATAGCAAAGTGGAAATTGCGCAAGTTAATACAGTAGATATCGCGGAAGTAACAGCAAGACAGGCTGACATTGAAGCGAAAATCAATGAAGTCATCGCAGCGAAAGGTCTTGATCTATTCGTTCTAGTGATCACAGACATCTTAGAAAATGACTCCCTTGCTCTTGCACTCGGTGCAGAAGCTGCAAAAGTAGAAAAAGCATTTAACGTCACACTTGAAAACAACACCGCTTTACTAAAAGGTGTTGTATCAAGAAAGAAACAAGTGGTACCTGCACTGACAGAGGCACTTTCTTAATCAACACAACAAGACTGCTGACATGTTCAGCAGTCTTTTTTCTTCTTTTAATGAATGTACATATCGCTGACAAGAATATCCTTTAGCACACTTGTTGGAATCGTGAATTCAACTACACCCATGTAACCAGGTGCCACATCATATTCATTAAAGGAAATCACCAGTTTGCCTTTTGAATTGATATAGAAGCTTTGATCCGGCTGAATCTTCTTAAATGGGTCCATATCATCCTTGCCAATCCAGTAAATCTTATTTGAATCCTCTTTCATCTGTTTCTTCATTTGATCTTTAATATTTTCACTAATGACATCTATATACCGGTCATCTTTAAACAAGCTTGGTAATGTAATGAGTACATGGTTTTTCTTATCCACCGTATCATATGTCATTTCCTCTGCCGCAGAAGCTTGAGTCGTCACCTTGTATCGACCTAACGAGAGAATTTGGTCATTGTTTGTTCTCACTTCATATCCGCTCTCTACACTTAAATGACCATTTTTATACCCCTTTGTTTCCTTTTCAAAATCTTGATACAGTTTTTTGTTTTCAGCTAAATATTTTTGATTCAGGCTGTCTTGTAATTTTCCGTCCCCAAGCCCTGAAACGTGTGGTGTTTTAAGGTCAATATTCGTTCCTTGATCACTCTTTTTAAATTCTGTGAATGTCACGACTTTCACCAGCTCGCCAATGACAGGCACCTCTGAAATGGCTCTTGCCGCCTGTGGACTGACATTAACTGTCGTGACAAATAGAGCAGCCGCAGCAACAAGTCCGATGGTCCATTGCTGAAAATGAGGTTTTTTGTTTTTTCGTTTCAATGTTCGTTCAACCATAGCATCATATTCCGGTGGAATAGGGATTTCTAAATATTCCTCTTTTAACTGTTCCAAATGCTTATCCATTTATATTTCCTCCTGCGATAATTCTACTTTTAAAAGCCGCAACGCCTTATATAATCTTGTTTTGATGGTGTTTTCGTTTTCTTCGAGAATATGGGCGATGTCCTCTAATTTTAAATCTTCAAAGAATCTCAAAATGATGATAACCCGGTACATCTCAGGCAAATCCTCTATGGCTCGTCTGACATCTTGATCCTCATAGACATCTGACTCACCCTTTGACAAGAATTCGAGTGTGTCATCATCTGTCACTTGCACCCGCTTCTTCTTTCGTAAAAAGTCTAGGGCAGCGTTCACCACGATTTTATAAAACCAGCTATGCATCTTGGTCGCATCCTCTAATCGGTGAACAGATTTGAGTGCTTTATGAATCGCCTCTTGAACGACATCCATCGCATCCTCTGGGTTTTTGACATAACTATAGGACAATCGATAAAAACTGTGTTTATGCTCCATTACGTAATCAGCAAATTGATCCTCAATCTTTCGTTTCTTCATTTTACAAAGAGCTCCTTTATCTTAAATGCGCATCGGTTATTTCTTACAATGGATAGACGCGCGCCTTTGGAAAATAGTTTGCGCTCGGTTATTTTTTTAACATGTCATCCCATTTCCGTTTCTATACAAAAAGAGCGAACCAGACAGGTTCACTCTTTCAAAGCAGATATTGTTTGATGGACAAACTGTTTAAGTGGAGAAAGCGGATGAATGATCGGAACGCCTGTCTCCTCTTCCATCTGCTGTGCCGCATGAACCATCGATAGCTGCATCACGCAAATATCTCCGCTTTTTTTCATACATCTTCTGAGGTGCTTTTTGATTTGCTCCTCATAAGCCTGCATATCACCATTTAGGCAAAGGTGAAAGACATCCTCCATCACCATAACTTCTGCATCAATCTGTTTGCCGTGCTCTTTTGCATATGATTTAAGCCGCTTCATCGTCCCTTCCACTGTATCCGGGTTTGAAAACACAAGTTGAAGAGGCCCTTTTCCCTGACAAATCAGCTCAAACAACGGTTCATCGATCGGAACAATCGGTTGTTTAAAAAGATGCTGCTGATTACCCAAAGCGGCAATGTATTGTGTACACGTGAGCAGAATGAGATCGGCTTCATCTTCTTGCATCAGTTTGTTGATGACATAGGCTTGCTGCTTGTGTTGATCAAAAGTGGGATCTTGTGTAGCGCGTTCTATAAATGATGAATCGACCGTGTGATAAAGCGCAATATCGGTATCGCCAAAAACATCTTCTATATATGACTGATTGGACGGATGGGCGTGAAGGCAGTGTAATCGAATCATCAGGTTCGCTCCTCGTGAAAGTTTTCAATCATTATATCAATCCTTGTATGAAATAGGGAGCATGATGACCATATTGTTAGGGAGATATTGAAGGAGGGATTTAATTGAAAGAAGAACAACACCCTAAACCATCTTCAGAGTCAGAAGACACTTTAACCAATCGGCAAGGTCATCCCGTAACAGACAATCAAAATATGAGAACCGTTGGGAATAGAGGACCAACTACGCTTGAAAACTACGATTTCCTAGAGAAAATTAGTCATTTTGATCGTGAACGCATTCCTGAACGTGTCGTCCATGCGCGCGGGGCCGGAGCTCACGGTTATTTTGAAGCCTATGGCACATTCGGTGACGAACCCATTTCCACTTATACAAGGGCAAAATTATTTCAGGAAAAAGGAAAAAAGACACCTGTTTTCGTTCGTTTTTCTTCTGTGATTCACGGCGGTCATTCACCAGAAACATTGCGTGACCCTAGAGGATTTGCGATTAAATTTTATACAGAAGAAGGCAACTGGGATCTCGTGGGGAACAACCTCAAAATTTTCTTTATCCGAGATGCTTTGAAATTCCCTGATTTGGTTCATGCCTTTAAGCCTGATCCTGTCACCAACCGTCAAGACGGCGAGCGTATTTTTGACTTCGTCTCGCAATCACCTGAAGCGACGCATATGGTGACATTTCTCTTTTCACCATGGGGCATCCCAGCAACCTATCGGCACATGCAAGGCTCAGGTGTCCATGCCTACAAATGGGTGAACCATGAAGGAAAAGCAGTGCTGGTCAAATATCACTTTGAACCGAAGCAAGGCATTCGCAACCTGACGCAAGAACAAGCTCAAGCGATTCAAGGAGAAAACTTTAATCATGCCACACAGGATTTGTATGAAGCCATTGAGCAAGGAGATCATCCTGAATGGGAGGTATATGCGCAGATCATGGAAGATGATGCCCATCCTCACCTTGACTTTGACCCGCTTGATCCGACAAAGCTTTGGTACAAGAATGACTATCCATGGAAACCGATTGGACGAATGGTGTTAAACAAAAATCCAGAAAATTATTTCGCAGAAGTCGAGCAGGTCGCCTTTGGGACTGGCGTTCTCGTAGACGGTTTGGATTTCTCAGATGATAAGTTGCTTCAAGGGCGCACCTTCTCCTATTCTGACACGCAGCGATATCGTGTGGGGCCAAACTATTTACAGCTGCCGATCAATGCACCGAAAAAGCATGTGGCCACGAATCAAAGAGATGGGCAAATGGAATACCATGTCGATCAAGGCAAAGAGCAAAACCCTCATGTGAATTATGAACCATCGATCCTCGGCGGATTAAAAGAAGCCAAGCAGGATGGAAAAGATCATACGCCTTTTGTAGAGGGTGACGTCAAACGAGAAGCCATTGACCGCCCGAACAACTTTGGCCAAGCCGGAGAAACGTATCGCCGTTTCAATGATTGGGAACGTGAGGAACTGATTAAGAACTTAGTCAACACCCTTGCGACCTGTCAAAAAGACATTCAAGAGCAAATGATCGAAAACTTTACAAAGGCTGACCCTGATTACGGAAAGCGTGTCGCTGATGGCTTAAAAGCCTTCAAACAAGAACAGCCAAGCGGACCTATAGGCTCTACAGGCGCCGCACAAGCTGTGGACGAAGCGATTAACAACAGCACACCATCAGATCCTTATTAAATAAAAAAGAATGCAGCGCCTAGGCTGCATTCTTTTTGTATTCATCGATTAAGCGTTTTGACCCTTTTTGATCCATTCTGCTACATTGACTGTACGTTTTGCTTGATGTTTTGCAGCAGCTTCTGCATCCTCTTGGATCTTTCCGTTTTGGTCAACAGTGACACTCACGCCATAAGGGTTGCCCCCTGCACCGTATAACGAGTCATCTGTGTATCCAGGAGCGGCAATAATCGCTCCCCAGTGGAACATCGTTGTGTAAAGGCTAAGAATGGTCTGTTCCTGCCCGCCATTTGGGTTTTGTGCAGAGGTCATCGCACTCACTGCTTTGTTTGCTAATTTCCCTTGGAACCATAAGCCGCCAGTTGTGTCTAAGAATTGCTTCATTTGAGCCGGTAGGTTACCAAAACGTGTTGGCATGCTAAAGATGATAGCATCTGCCCACTCTAAATCACTTAATTGAACCTCTGGAACATCCTTTGTTTCGTCTAAATGTGCTTTCCATGCTGGATTTGATGCTACAACTGCTTCTGGTGCCAATTCAGCAACCTTTAATACCTTCACTTCTGCGCCAGCTTCTTTCGCTCCAGCTTCAGCCCATTTTGCCATCTGATAGTTTGTACCTGTTGAACTATAATAAATAATCGCTAATTTTACGTTTTCCATTTGTTCCATCTCCTTTTGTTTGGTTTGCCCAAAAAGCTTCTGTAAAAATCCCACCTGTATTCCCCACCTTCATTAAAATTGACGACGATACCATAATGCCGCAGCATCGACTTCTTCTCTTGTTAGCTGATGTCCGCGATTTTCCCAATGAAGCGTAACTGAAGCGCCTGCGCCTTGCAGCAATTGCTCGAGCTCCTGTGATTCCTCTGGACGGCACATTGGGTCATTTTCACCAGCTGCGATAAAGACTTGTTTCCCCGCTAATGAAGGCAATGAAACCCCGCGTCTTGGAACCATTGGATGATGCAGGATAGCTCCTTTTAACGCATCCTCGTAATGGAATAAAAGACTTCCAGCAATGTTTGCCCCATTAGAATATCCGATAGCCACCACATTGTGCCGATCGAACCCATATTCATCTGCTGCTTCTCCGATAAATGTATACAGTTCCTCTGTCCGCTCAATTAAATCCTGCTCATCGAAAACACCCTCTGCTAAACGTCTGAAAAAGCGCGGCATACCGTTTTCCAACACATTTCCTCTCACACTAAGAACAGAAGCGTCAGCATCAACCAAATCGGCAAGCGGCAATAAATCTTCTTCCGTCCCGCCAGTACCATGCAGTAATAACAAAACAGGTCTTTGTTCATTCTTTCCTTTTCGAAAAAGATGCTTCATCATGAATCTCCTTTCCCTTTCCACTCTCTCACTTCTATTGGCAGCACAATTTGTTCAATCTGACTGCGCTGCGCCTCATATTGCGGTGGCAGTTTCAATGCTTCACCCATAGTTTCCACTGATTCATCGTGTGCAAACCCTGGAGGATCAGTCGCAATTTCAAATAATATGCCGCCAAGCTCTCTAAAATAAATGGCATTGAAGTAATTTCGATCTTGCACAGGTGTCACTTGATACCCGCTTTGCACAATATGTCTTTGCCAATCTAATTGATCCTGATCATCTGTCGCTCTCCATGCAATATGATGCACAACCCCAACACCCATACGTCCGCGTGCAACAGGTGTCTTGTTCACATCAATGACATTGCCTATCTCACCAAATGAACGGAATCTTACATAATCCTCTTCTGCTCCAACTCGTTCAAAACCCATTGTTTGTTCTAGCAGCTGCATCGTTTGCTCTGGCTGTGATGTTAATAAAACAGCTCCCCCAAACCCTTTTATTGCAACATCTGGCGTTACGCCATTAAATGTCCAATCATTTTGTTTTCCCTCCGCACGTTCTACTAGCTCAATCAACAAGCCGTGTGGATCTTCAAATGAGAGAAAGGCTTCATCAAAGCGTTCAACCATTTCATAAGAAATATCAAACTGCTCAAGACGTTCCTTCCAGAAAGAGAAAGCGCCTGGCGGTACAACATATGTCGTCACGCCCACTTGGCCAGCGCCAATTTGTCCCTTTTGAGCACCTGGCCAAGGGAAAAACGTGATAATCGTCCCCGGAGATCCTCCTTCATTTCCAAAATATAAATGGTACGTACCTGGATCATCAAAATTAACGGTCTTCTTCACGAGACGAAGTCCTAAAATACCTGCATAAAAATCAACGTTCTCCTGAGGATGCCCTACAATTGCTGTGATATGGTGAATTCCTTCTGTTTTCTTCAATTCTAATGACCTCCTAATCATGAAGTACAAGCCTCTATTCATTATGTCTTTACTGACGTCTTTATATTATCTCGAATTCGAGATATTAAACCAAAAAAATATATTTATCTCGAATTAAGGATATGATGTTTTTAAATAAATGTCAACGGTTTTTGTTTTCCCTTTTAAAAAAGCAGGTCTGCTTTTTACATAACAGACCTGCTCTTCCTTGATTATTGCAGTAATTTTTTCTTTTTTAAATAGGCTTTCGCAACCTGAAATGCATCCTTACCTCTCACATTTACTTCATAATTCATTTCTCTCATCTCATCATCTGTGATTTGACCACCAAGCTTATTGAGAGAGGTCTTGATCTCAGGGAACTCAGTTAATGTCTCCTGTCTTAGCAGCGGTGCTCCTTGATATGGCGGGAAAACATGCTGATCATCATCAAGCACCTTTAATTTGTATTCCCTCAATTCACTGTCTGTCGAATACGCATCGACTAAATTGATATCTCCTTTTTGAATCGCTCGATACCGAAGCTTCGGTTCCATCGTCACCACATCGTCAAAGGAAAATTGATAGGTCTTTTGAATACCTAGATACCCATCCTGTCGATCAGAAAATTCTAAGGTGAATCCAGCCTTTATGCGATTCTTGATCTTGCCTAGATCTGAAATATTGGATACATCATATTGATCAGCCAGCGACTGAGGCACGGCTAAAGCATACGTATTGTTGTAAGCCATCGGCTCAAGAAGGCGGAGCTGAAAGGATGATTCCAAACCACGCCGCGCTTGCTCATACACTTT
Organism: Bacillus sp. NMTD17; assembly: GCF_002998735.1. Classification (NCBI taxonomy): domain Bacteria; kingdom Bacillati; phylum Bacillota; class Bacilli; order Caryophanales; family Bacillaceae; genus Bacillus; species Bacillus sp. NMTD17. The sequence goes on along the minus strand of NZ_PVRH01000001.1, from coordinate 29,312 downwards.
TTCTTTATCTGTGCTTTTCGCTGTTTGTTTGAGGAACTCAGAAATCGCAGTACCGGTAAACTCAGGATAAATATCAATATCACCAGACCGTAAAGCTTGAAAAACAAAGGACGTCTTGCCAAGACCAGGCTTAAGATTGACTTGAATATCCGTATCCTGTTCAATTAAAAGCTTATACATCGAGATCAGGATTTCAGGCTCTGATCCTAACTTTCCACCGATGGTGATTTCTTTCTTTTCTTGTTGAAACAGTAATGGGCCCGCGACAACTGCTCCTGCAATCACAGCAAAAACCGTCACAGAGATCACAGTCTTTTTAAAAGAGATTTTCTCAAAAGTGCGCAGCACCACATCAAATAAGAGTGCGAGTAAGGCAGCTGGTATAGCCCCAATGACAATGAGCGACATATCATTTCGATCAATTCCCAGCAAAATCAGACTTCCTAACCCCCCAGCTCCGATCAGTGCGGCAAGAGTGGCAGTTCCCACAATGAGAACCATCCCGGTTCTGATACCTGCCATGATTACTGGCATGGCCAAAGGCAGCTCCACCTTTAATAACCGTTTGCGGTGATTCATTCCCATGGCAAGCGCCGCTTCTCTCAGGGAAGGGTCGACCTCCTGAATGCCTGTATATGTATTTCTTAAAATAGGGAGTAAGGCATAGACGACAAGCGCAATAATGGCAGGCACTTGTCCAATCCCAACGAGAGGAATCAACAAGCCAAGCAGCGCGAGCGACGGAATTGTTTGCAAAACCGCCGTCACCCCAATCACCCACTCTGCAAGCTTTGGCACCCTCGTTAAATAGATACCTAATGGAATGGCAATCAAAATGGCTAAAAATAAAGCAATAAACGAAATTTGAATATGCTCAAGTAAGGCGTGTCCCAATTGTTCTTTTCGGTCCAATAACACACTGATCCAATCATTCATGTGACTCGCCCCTCTCTCTAGGAGAATCAGCTAAAAACTGAATCACCGCTTGACGATTCACTAGTCCAATTCGCTCCCCGTCCTTTTCTACAGCCAATTCCTCATGCTTTGCCAATTGGGATAAGACCTCATCCAGCGTGGCATGTGCTGTGATCACTTCATAGCCTAAAAGAGACTCATGAGCCATTGGTCTAGCCATGGCCTCTAGCTCAAACGCTTGATGTCCCACATGGCGAGCAGCCCCTGAAACAAACTCCCGAACAAAAGCATTGACTGGGTGTTGAACCAATTCCTCTGGACGACCAATCTGCACCACTTCCCCTTCCTTCATGATACAAATTCGATCACCAAGCCTCATCGCTTCCTGCATATCATGCGTCACGAAGACAATGGTCTTTTGAATACGGCGCTGCAAATCAAGCAGATCATCCTGCAATTTCTCCCTCGTTAGTGGATCTAACGCACTAAAGGGTTCGTCCATCAGGACAATCTCAGGATCAGCTGCAAGTGCACGTGCCACACCGACACGCTGCTGCTGTCCACCAGATAGCTCTGATGGCTTTCGAAGTCGATACATAGCAGGATCAAGCCCAACCATCTGCATCAATTCATCCACCCGCTTATTGGTCTCATTTCGGCTCCACTGTTTGAGCTCTGGCACCACGGCGATATTTTCTTCAATGGTCATATGAGGAAAAAGAGCAATTTGCTGCAGAACATACCCAATTTCCCAGCGCAGCTCATACATATCATAATCATTTATTTTTTGACCCTTTATGTAAATCTCACCTTCTGTAGAAGAAATGAGACGATTGATCATTTTCAATGTCGTCGTTTTCCCGCTTCCACTAGGTCCAATAAATACAAAAAATTCACCTTTCTGAATCTCTAAATCAACCGATTGAACGGCATAGCGCTCATCAGAAAATTGCATCGATACCTTCTTAAATTCAATCATCTTCCCACGCCCTGACTGCAATTATTTTCTAGACTATCAATATGACAGATTGACCCCGTATTTGTATAGAACAAACTGTCACTTTCTCTCTCTTTTACATGCTTCCCCTAGGATGCCCGCCAAAAACAGCTCTAGCCAATTCGGATGAGATTCTTAGTGAAACAAATAAAAAAAGCGAAGAGCTCGAGGCTCTCCGCTTTTAAGTCAACGACTTACTCACCAGTAACGTATGGAAGTAATGCCATTTGACGTGATTTTTTAATCGCTAATGTCAATTTACGTTGATACTTAGCGCTAGTTCCTGTTACACGACGAGGTAAAATTTTACCACGCTCAGAAACAAACTTTCTAAGAAGATCAACATCTTTGTAATCGATGTGCGTGATACCGTTAGAAGTAAAGAAACATACCTTACGACGTTTCGCACGACCGCCTCTGCGTCCACCTGCCATTTGTTTTCACACCTTTCCTTTAGTCAATTTTTCAGATCAATTAGAATGGCAAATCATCATCGGAGATGTCAATCGGTTTACCATCATTCGCAAATGGGTCATCATTGAAGCTATTTCCCTGATTACGATTTTGTTGGTTGCTCTGATTGCCATATGGATTTTGATTTGGTTCATTTCCGAATGGATTCTGATCGTTTTGGCTACCGCCATAATACTGGCCTCCGCTATTGCCACCGCCGCTGTATCCACCTGAACCAGCACCGCCGCTCTTAGGCTCAAGAAATTGAACACTTTCAGCTTGAACCTCTGTCACGAAGACACGCTGTCCTTGCTGATTTTCATAGTTTCTTGTCTGCAAACGACCGTCTACACCGGCAAGACTTCCTTTTTTCAAGAAATTAGCCACGTTCTCGGCTTGTCTTCTCCAAGTAACACAGTTAATGAAATCGGCTTCACGCTCTCCAGATTGATTCGTAAACGTACGATTCACAGCTAGAGTAAACGTGGCTACAGCCGCACCATTAGGCGTGTAGCGAAGCTCAGGGTCTTTTGTTAGTCTTCCGACCAATACAACACGGTTTAGCATATTGAAAGACCACCTTTAAATATATATTTCAATGATTTATACTTCTTCTTTAACAACAATGTGGCGAATGATATCGTCACTGATCTTAGCTAAGCGGTCAAATTCTTGAACTGCTGCAGCGTCAGATTGAACGTTTACGATTTGGTAGAAGCCTTCACGGAAATCGTTGATTTCGTATGCAAGACGACGTTTACCCCAATCCTTTGTTCCAGTGATCTCCGCACCGTTAGAAGTTAACACGTTATTGAAACGCTCGATAACTGCTTTTTTAGCCTCATCGTCAACTGTTGGGCGGATGATGTACATAACTTCGTACTTTCTCATCTGATTGCACCTCCTTTTGGTCTAAGCGGCCCTAAACGGGCAAGGAGCAATAAATTATATTACTCACAATTGTATATTATAACAAATCTCTTGGCCTATGACAAGAACCTATACATTAAAACGGAAATGAATGACGTCTCCATCTTTCACTACATATTCTTTACCTTCTAGACGGACTTTTCCAGCCTCTTTTGCAGCAGACATGCTTCCACCAGCAAGTAAATCTTCATATGCAACCGTTTCAGCACGAATAAACCCACGTTCAAAGTCCGTATGAATGATTCCAGCACATTCCGGTGCCTTCATTCCTTTTTTAAACGTCCAAGCGCGTACTTCCTGCTCACCTGCTGTGAAATAAGTAGCTAAACCAAGAAGTGAATAAGATGCTTGAATCAGCTGATCTAGACCTGACTCTTTGATGCCAAGCTCTTCAAGGAACATCTGCTTCTCTTCTCCTTCAAGCTCTGCAATTTCAGACTCGATCTTCGCACAAACGACGATGACTTCAGCATTTTCACCAGAAGCAAACTCACGGATTTGCTGCACATATTCGTTACCGTCATGATCCGCTACTTCATCCTCACTCACATTTGCTACATAAAGAACTGGTTTAGATGTGAGTAAATGAAGCTGTTTCACAAGCTTCTGCTGCTCATCTGTAAATTCTACAGATCTTGCCGATTTCCCAGCTTCAAATGCGTCCATTAGCTTCGACAAAATATCAAATTCAGCTACCGCTTCCTTATCCTTTTGTTTTGCAAGCTTACTCACACGAGCCAAACGCTTTTCAACTGTTTCTAAATCAGCCAAAATTAATTCTAAATTAATGGTTTCGATATCTGACACAGGGTCAACCTTACCTGATACGTGTGTGATGTTATCATCTGCAAAAGCTCTCACCACGTGACAGATCGCATCTACTTGACGAATGTGAGAAAGGAATTTATTTCCTAAACCTTCACCTTTAGAAGCCCCTTTGACAATACCGGCAATATCAGTGAATTCAAAAGCAGTCGGAACTGTCTTTTTCGGCTGCACCAATTCTGTTAGTTTTTGCAAACGCTCGTCTGGAACTTCTACAATTCCGACGTTTGGATCAATGGTACAAAACGGATAGTTAGCAGACTCCGCTCCAGCCTGTGTAATTGCATTAAATAGCGTTGACTTCCCGACGTTAGGTAAGCCAACAATACCAGCTGTTAAAGCCATTCTTTCATCTCCTCTATATCAAACGTGCTCGTTATACTGCGTAATATGAACCTAGAGCAATTATAAGTAGGTTTACATGAAAAGACAAGCTAACCGTTATGCATTATCAATAGAAGAAACATTGCCAAAAAGGATAAATCAGTGCTTTAAAACGCGAATTCACACCTGCTTCTTCTATACAAAAGACGAATTTCATCAAAAAAGCATGAGGCCTACTTAAGCAGTTGGCTCCTCATGCTTGACGAGAATTTTCTTCATTTTTCGTTCAAAGTCTCTTCTTGGGATCATCACGCTGTGCCCGCAGCCTTCACATTTAATGCGAATATCCATGCCCAATCGAATAACTTTCCACCGATTGACACCACATGGATGGGGTTTCTTCATTTCAACGACATCATGTAACCCAAACGCTTTGTCTGCCATCAGCCTTCACCTCTCTTGCTCACTTCATTGAATCTATTGTACAAAAAAACGGCGATGAAGAGCAATGTACAAAACAAAGAACCTCTTTCAATCATTCATCCTATTCTTTTTTATAGAAAAAACCCTTCTTTTAGATCATTTTATTTGTGACCAATAGTTACTTAAACTCCGCTTTTTTTCAATATTGTCACAAACACTGTAGGTCAAAAGGTTTTTATTGGTAGAACGCTGTGGTTTTTCCATATTTTTTGATTTATGATATCTGCATAAATGTTATGTGAGGGAGCAGGTACGATGGTCAATCGAAAGGATAGATTAACTGATAAAGAATATAAAATCATATCCGATCATGCTGGAAACATAGACAATTACCAGCAGCACCATACGATAGAAATAGGTCAGCAAACGCTCACTGTCCATGATTTTCTCAAGGTCGATCATCAATTATATGGTTTAACGATGCAGCCGGAACAATCAGACGAGTTCATCGTCGCTTTTCACTGTCCGCAGCCAAATCAAATGCCGGTGACCTCGCCACAAGATGTACACACCGCGGCACAGTCATTGCTTAAAACGGATTATGCCTATCCCATTGAAAGGAAGTCCCTTGATGGCAATCAAGATCATGTCTTTTTTAAAGGAAAGGAATACATAGAGCAAGTCTGTCAGCAGCATCCAAATGCAGGTATCTATCTCACTGGACAAGCCCTTGCCGGTGCTGTTTGTGCTTATGTTGCAACAGAACAGCCAGCTGTCAAAAAAGCCGTCACCTTTGATAGCCCAAATATATGGAGCAGTCTGTCGCCTGCGATTCAGCAGAAAGCGCAGCAAGGTCAATACACACGGATATTGACTGAATATATTCAACCTAGTCATTATGTAGGTTTACTCAATCGTCATGATCATGGGGTTGGTCAAGTCAAGTATACTGTACCGCCACGGCAGCAAGACGCCGTCCAAGAACCCGTTAAATACAAGAAAAGAGAAATTGATACCTTTTTAAAATCAGCTTTTGCGTCTATGAATATAGAATGGAACGAATCCTTTGATACAAATGCTTTTTTAGCTCTTATTTCTGGGAGTTACAAAGTAAATGGGTATTCATTCCACACAGATGGGTCTGCCCGTATTTTAGATGAACAGCTTGATCATAATACAAGTTTTACAGCCATGCTGTTGCAAGAAATCCATTCTGGACGTGCATATGCACAAAGCGGCCTTGAAATTATCATAAAATCCCATTTACTGAAAAATTCATCCTACGATCTCCAAAGCGTGATTGAACATGAAGTACACACTATATTTGAGAAAATCGATGGGATCGATGAAAGTGTAAAAGACGCCGTCCAGCATGTAAAACAGGAGCTCAAAGGACTCGTCGGCTTTGGTCACTATGATTTACTAAGTCCTAGTGATGTGGAAGCACTAGTAGAGGAAGTGAGGATGGAACAACATCATTCCTCCTTTTATTCACACGAAAAACAGCTGAATGCCTTGTACACCCTGAGAGATTACGAACAAGAACTTTCTACCCTTTCAAGACATATGTACACAATGGGTGATGACTACGCCAAGGCAGATAGACGCCTTGCGATGCAAATGGGTATTCATTAAGAAAGGAGTCATCGCATGATCAATCAAAATAAACCTCCTAGTGACGCCCAGCGTTTCTTGCAAAATGTGAGTGCCCGCCGCTCCATGTCTGTATTTGAAAATCAATCGGCACCGCAAACACAGACGCAGTCCCCCGAAGAAATGGCCGCAATTCAGGCCATACGCAGAGAAGGACAGCGAAAGGATCTAAAACGGCTGCTCAAAATGCGGCTTCATGACGAATTAGCAAACACTCGCGTGCACTTGGAGTATCAATTGTCTAAAACCGAAGATATGATCAACCAAACGACCATTGTCAAACAACACATCTCCCAGCATTTAAAGGGACAAGCCATTTCAGAATTAGAGGAACGACTTCAGCGTCTCAAGCAAATGCCAGTCTATGATGATATCAAAGACGCCATTGATTCTATTCGGATAAAATAAACACCGCTCTGACAAAGAGAGGTGCTTATTTTATTTTATCAATATAATTTTTAGAGCGGGAAAATATCTTTTTACTTAAAATCGGATATAGCATTAAACAGACAAGCAAATAAAGATTCAGCAAACTATATATCGGATACAAGAAAGCAATCAAATCGGCAAACCCAAGAGATGTTAAAGGCGCCATCAAAAGAAGCATCACCAGCACAACCAGCCAGCGAGGCAATGGTACAAAAGAGAGCATCCGGCTGGATAAACCAAATAAACCTGCCGCTGTCGTCGTATAAATAGCTAGACAAAGGACAACGGTCATAAACACAAACAATGATGTCGGCGCTCCTTCTAATACTGTAAACAAAGGAATGCCTTCTGCTGATAGGCTCCCAGAAATATCAACCAGTATTTCGTTATACACGTACGAGATGACCCCAAAAATCAGGCCGCTTAATATACTCGCCACTTTGGCCTCTCCAAGCCCCTTCATTTCTTTCCCAACCGAAGACAATACTGCGACAACAGATAATATATTCAAAGAAGCAAAGACAATGCTGGCAGGCCAATTGTACTGCTGCCCAAAATCAATCCGCCACATATGATCATGGTTCATATAATAAAAAACAAACGCATAGATGAGCCCCGCCACCAAAATTGGTATAATGAAAGCATTCACAGATAAGAGCCCTTTCACATCCCAGAAAAAAATCATAAATGAAAACAGACAAAATGCACCGATGCCAATCCAAAATGGCACATGATACATCTCGAGTGTCACCCCGCCACCGGCAATCATGACTGTCGTTGTCGTGAATAAATAAAGGACAATTAAAACGTCATACACTTTAGCCAGCCATGGACCGACAAGCCGCTCTAGCACTGGCACAAAGTGATCGGCACGTACCTCATAACTGATTTTCAACACCACATAGGTAGACAGCATGAACATCAATGTAAACAATAGAATGGCTAGTCCGCTATCAATGCCAAAAAACTGCCAAATTTCTTGGCCGGAAGCATACCCCGCTCCTATTAAGCTTCCTAAAATTAAAAGCGTCCACCTTGAACCAGCCTTCCACACAATCATCACCTCATAGGTATAGAATTAAGCTTGTTTCCGTATACTGTTACTAACTACTATGACAAGGAAGTGAGACCTATGAATAGCAAGAACGGTCTTTTTTTTAGAAATAGGGTGAAAGAATACGTGTCCCATACGGATACAAACGCCATTCAACAGCTTAAAAGTATTTTATTCTCGCATCTTCAGAAAGCAGGAAAAAGACCCGTTGCCATCGTTTGTATTGGAACAGACCGCTCAACAGGCGACTCTCTAGGTCCACTTGTTGGTACAAAACTTTCAGGTCTTGATTTGAAAAAGCTTCATGTATATGGAACGCTCTCTGACCCAGTTCATGCGGTCAATTTAAAAGAAAAGCTCGCTGAAATTGAACAAGCTCATAAACATCCGTTTATTGTAGCGATTGATGCCTGTTTAGGAAGAGTGAAAAGTGTAGGCTCCTTCCAAATTGGAGATGGCCCGTTAAAGCCTGGGGCGGGTGTACAAAAGGAGCTGCCAGAGGTAGGAGATATTCATATTAATGGAATCGTCAATGTGAGCGGTTTTATGGAATACTTCGTTCTCCAAAACACACGTCTTCATCTTGTCATGTCTATGGCCAATACACTTTCTGAAAGTCTATCTCACATTGATCAAATGGATTGGACAAGAGAAAAAAACCGGTCTCTTTTCGCTCCTATTCAAAATATCACTGGGAGAATATAAAAAAGACCATCTCGTATCAAGATGGTCACTCTGATGATTCTCTCGTAGAAAGCAATTCGAGGATTCTTTCTAAATCTTCGTTGGAGAGAAATTCAATCTCAATTTTTCCTTTTTTCTTCTGTTTCTTGATCGTCACTGAAGTGCCAAAGTAGTTTTGTAAGAAAGACTCTCTTTCTTTCAACACTCGATCCTTTGGTGCTTCTTTTTTCTTTGTTTCACGTGGAACATTTTCGTTTAACTGCTGAACAAGTTTCTCAACCTGGCGTACGTTTAACCCCTCATCCACGATTTTCTTTACCAATGGCGCTAGCTTATTTTTGTTTTTCAAGCTAAGCAATGTTCTTCCATGTCCCATCGATAATGTTCCATCTGCAATCAGCTTTTGTACTTCATCCGGTAAAGTCAAAAGACGGAGATGGTTCGCAATATGCGGTCTGCTCTTCCCTAATCGCTTCGCTAATTCCTCTTGCGTCACACTTAGATGATCTAGCAAGGAAGCATAGGCTTCCGCTTCTTCTAATGGAGATAAATCCTCGCGCTGCAGGTTTTCTAAAAGGGCAATCTCTCTCATCAGCGTTTCTGAGAATTCTCTAACGATCGCAGGAATTGTTGTCAGACCAGCTTGTTGCGCTGCACGAAAACGGCGCTCTCCTGCTACAATGTCATATCCTTTAATCGATTTACGGACAATGATCGGCTGTAAAACACCGTGCTGCTGAATTGATTCTTTGAGATCAGACAATGCATCATCATCAAACGTTTTCCTTGGCTGATAAGGGTTCGGACGCAAATCCTTTAATTTGATTTCTTCGACCGTTTCTTCATTTGAGTCTACATGGTTAAATAGTGCATTAATACCCTTTCCAAGACCTTTAGCCATTCGCATCCACTTCCTTTGCTAAGTCTAAATAGACATCTGCACCTCTTGAACGTGGATCATACAAGATAATCGGCTTCCCATGACTAGGCGCTTCACTCAGTCTCACATTTCGCGGAATCACGGTCTGATAGACTTTATCTCTAAAGTATTTCTTCACTTCTTCGATGACCTGAATCCCAAGATTTGTTCGTGCATCAAGCATTGTCAGCAAGACACCTTCAATGGCAAGATCAGTATTTAAATGTTTCTGCACGAGACGAACTGTGTTTAACAATTGGCTCAATCCTTCAAGCGCATAATATTCACACTGTACCGGGATTAAAACGGAATCGGATGCTGTTAACGCATTAATCGTCAGTAATCCGAGTGATGGCGGGCAGTCAATAATCATATAATCATAATTTTGCTTAACAGATTCAAGTGCTCTCTTCAATCTCACTTCACGTGAAATCGTAGGCACAAGCTCTATTTCAGCCCCTGCAAGCTGTATCGTCGCAGGAATGACATCAAGATTTTCGACCTCTGTCGTCTTAATCACATCAAGGACATCTGCATCATCAACTAAGATATCATACACACATTTCTCTACGTCGGCCTTCTCAATCCCAATACCACTCGTGGCATTGCCCTGCGGATCAATATCAACTAACAACACTCGTTTACCTATGTATGCTAAACACGCACTCAAATTAACAGAAGTTGTCGTCTTCCCGACGCCGCCCTTCTGGTTGGTAATCGCTATGATTTTCCCCACGATGTCACCCACTTTCAACTTAACAAGTTTCTCATTTTATTCATACTTCCTATTCTATCAAAAAAAGTATGAAACGTTTGCTTTTTTTGTTTCTCCATTATATATTCGTCAGCAAATGTCTATTTTCGTACATGAAAGGACGAACCAAAACGGATTAAAAAATATATCGATATATCTTTTTGGTGGAAAAGACAAGCATAAAAAACCCTCACTTTCATCAAAAGTGAGGGGCACATGTCAAAAATGTAATCCACCAATTTTACGGCCTTCGTTCACAATGACTTTAGGAGTCACTGTATGATAGCTTCTCTTTTTTAAGAATCCGTAGGGGGTTTTAATGGTATATGTCGCATGTCCCAAAGCGTCACCTGTTTTGGCATAGGCCTGCCACACAATCTTTGAACAATAAGTCGGGTCCAGTGATTGAATTGACAGGGTGATGGAGTATCGAGCCTTTGGATGAGTTTTCACATAATCGTGCGCCCATTCCCCTGCCAGGTCTGCTGTTTCCTCTTGATTAATCCGAATTACCTTTGTATTGGCATTATAGCGAAACCAGTTAAGAATGGAATCAAGCTGAGGATGCTGTCGAAACCCTGGAATAGAAGCAAAGCTTTTCTCATTAATGACGATACCTGCATGTCCAACGATACCCTTCAAAGCATCAGTACTTGTCACCAATATATCTCCTTTTTTAGGCATAATATCGGTACCAGGATACGGCTTTCCTAAAAGGTGCTTGATGGTGTGCGGCTTTTCATCCGTTACCAACTCATCCTGCTTGTTTTGTTGTAAGCCATAATCCTTCAAATCATCCTCAGCTGAAATCAAGTCAATTGTGTCGTCCTTAGACTCATGCTCATGATTTAATTGCTGTAAAGTGACCTCCTTAGAAACAACACCTTGTTTCTTCAGAACGTTCAGTTCTTTTTTGGCCAGCGGGCTTTCTTCTGCAGGAGCCGTTGGCGAATTCACAGCAAATATGGTTGTTTCATTTGTAAAAAGAGAAAAAGAAAATAGTAAATAACAAATAATAACAAATGTCGTCTTTTTCATTTTCATCGAGTCATGTCACCTCCTTTCTTCTATGAAAATCACATTTTACCAATTTATGAATAATAAGTAAATATAATGTGGAACCAATAAAAAAAGCTGACGAGTGGCTCTCATCAGCTTTTTTCTATTTAGGAATCCGAATCGTTAATTGGATATATTCCTCAAACTCTTCTTCCTCGGTATTTATTTTAAGCCCGCTGTCTTCTACCATATGGAGAGACTGACGAATGGTATTCATCGCAATTCGTGTATCACGACTAAACGCCTTACGTTTTGGCTTCGGTTTGCGATCTGTTTTTTGTTCAAGCATTTTCACTACACGCTCTTCAGTCTGTTTTACATTCAGCTGCTTTTCGATGATTTCCTGCAATAGCGCGATTTGTAATTCTGGAAGCTTTAGGGGTACAAGTGAACGTGCATGCCTTTCAGAGATTTTTTTCTCTAAAATGGCCTGTTGTACCTCTTCAGGCAACTTTAAAAGTCTTAATTTGTTTGCAACAGTTGATTGTCCCTTGCCTAAACGCTGAGCAAGCGCCTCCTGTGTTAAATCATGAAGCTCTAAAAGACGTGCATAAGCATGAGCCTCTTCAATAGCAGACAGCTCTTCCCTTTGCAAATTTTCAATCAATGCCACAGATGCCGTTTCCGTATCAGTAAAGTCTTTTATAATAGCGGGGATTTTCTCCCATTGAAGAGTCTGTACCGCTCTCCAACGTCTTTCGCCGGCGATCAGTTCATATTTACCTTCTTCTTCTGTTGGTCTGACAACAATAGGTTGGATAATGCCATGGGTATGAATCGTCGTGGCCAGCTCATGTATCTTTTCTTCTGAAAAAATGGTGCGTGGCTGAAAACGGTTTGGCATAATTGTGTCGACCGGGAGCTCCTGTATCTCTTCCTTTAATGTATCATGCTCAGCAATCTCTGCCTCTATTTCGGTTTCACGCTCAGGATGTTCTTTGTCACCAAGCCCGAAGAAGCGTGAGAGTGAATGCTTCATGAACCTACACCACCTTTAAAAACTACCTTTTTATAATTCTATTTTCTCATGTTTTTTCCTTCTGTAAAATCTTAAATATTGAAGAAAAACCGACCTTTTACATGATCAACCTTCTATTGGTGATTTATTAGGTGTTCCTGGTTTTCTAGGATATTTTTTTGGTGTTTGCTTTTTCTTTTCAATGACAATGATGTTCCGTTCGCTTTCTTCTAAAGGAAGAACAAAGGAATGCTTTTCAACAACCTCTCCTCCGAGGACAGTAACAGCTTTTTTCCCTGCTTGCATTTCTTCATCAGCGGCAGATGCTTTTAATGCAACAAACAATCCTTCCTTTTTTACAAGGGGCAGACATAGTTCGCTCAAGACGGATAAACGCGCAACCGCTCTAGCAGTGACAAGATCATAGCTTTCACGCTTTTCCTTACGTTGTCCAAACGTCTCCGCACGATCATGATAAAAAGTAGTATCTTGTAAGTTTAACCCTTTTGCTAACTCATTGAGAAACGTAATTCGTTTCTGAAGAGAATCAACAATGGTTACATGTAGATGAGGGAAGCAAATTTTAAGAGGAATGCTTGGGAAACCAGCACCAGCTCCAATATCGCAAATCGTCGTCACTTTGTGAAAATCAATAAAAAATGCTGCTGAAATTGAATCATAAAAATGCTTTAAATACACTTCTTCCTTTTCAGTAATGGACGTTAAATTCATTTTCTCGTTCCATTCTACAAGCATGCGGAAGTAAGTTTCAAATTGTTCAAGCTGCACAGGAGAAAGAGTCATCCCTTTCTCCTCTAGTGCTGCTGTAAATTGTTCAATGTTCATGCCGACATCCTTTCTATTCTGCTATCTTCGCAATACGTCCCTGCTCTAAATATACTAAAAGGATAGAAATATCAGCAGGGTTAACGCCTGAAATACGAGAAGCCTGTGCAACAGAAAGCGGTCGGACTTCTTTCAGCTTTTGTTTCGCTTCAGTTGCAATCCCTTTGATGGCATCATAATCAATACGATCAGGAATCTTTTTGTTCTCCATCTTTTTCAGCTTTTCAACTTGTTGGAGTGACTTTTCAATATATCCTTCGTATTTAATTTGAATCTCTACCTGCTCACACACATCAGAAGGAAGTGGTGTTTCAGCAGGAGCTAACGTCACAACAGATTCATAGTTCATTTCTGGACGCTTCATCAAATCACTTGCACGAATACCGTCCTTCAGCTCACTTCCACCAAGTGAACGAATAAATTCTTGTGTCTCTGCTGTAGGTTTGATGATGACAGAATATAAACGTTTTTTCTCTGCTTCAATGGCTTCTTTTTTCTGCTGGAATGTCTGGAATCTTTCTTGAGAAATTAATCCAATATGATAGCCAAGTTCAGTTAATCTTAAATCCGCATTGTCATGACGAAGAAGCAAACGATACTCTGCACGGGATGTCAAAAGACGGTAAGGTTCATTTGTTCCCTTTGTGACAAGGTCATCAATGAGAACACCGATATATGCATCAGATCGGCTTAAAATGACTTCTTCTTTACCCAATGCTTTTCTTCCTGCATTAATACCTGCCATAATTCCTTGACCTGCTGCTTCCTCATAGCCAGATGTACCATTAATTTGGCCCGCTGTATATAATCCAGAAATTTTCTTCGTCTCAAGTGTAGGCCACAACTGAGTAGGCACAATTGCATCATACTCAATGGCATAACCCGCTCTCATCATTTGTACATTTTCGAGCCCTGGGATGGTGGAAAGCATGCGCTGCTGTACATCCTCTGGAAGACTTGTAGACAATCCTTGAACATACACTTCCTGCGTATTACGACCTTCTGGCTCTAAGAAAATTTGATGTCTCGGTTTGTCATTGAAACGAACCACTTTATCTTCAATGGAAGGGCAGTATCTAGGACCAGTTCCTTTAATCATACCTGAATACATTGGAGAACGGTGAAGATTCTCATCAATAATTTGATGTGTTTCTAAACTCGTATATGTTAACCAGCATGGCAGTTGGTCTGTAATATATTCAACCGTTTCATAGGAGAACGCCCGCGGAACATCATCACCTGGTTGAATTTCTGTTTTACTATAGTCAATCGAGTGACTATTCACTCGAGGAGGTGTTCCTGTTTTAAAGCGAACCAAATCGAATCCTAACTCTGCTAGGTGATCCGATAATTTGATTGATGGCTGCTGGTTATTAGGACCACTTGAATACGATAGATCCCCTAAAATAATGCGGCCTTTTAAGAAAGTCCCAGTCGTTAATACAACAGACTTCGCACGATAGTTTGCTCCTGTTTGGGTAACGACACCTTTACATTCATCATCTTCTACAATTAAATGATCCACCATACCTTGAAGCATTGTCAGGTTCGGTTCATTTTCCATTGTTTTTTTCATTTCATGCTGATATTGGAACTTATCTGCTTGCGCTCTTAACGCACGGACAGCAGGTCCTTTCCCCGTATTCAGCATGCGCATTTGAATATGCGTCTTATCTATATTTCGTGCCATTTCTCCGCCCAGTGCATCAATTTCTCTAACGACAATCCCTTTTGCAGGACCGCCTACGGACGGATTACATGGCATAAAAGCAACCATATCGAGGTTGATAGTCAATACAAGTGTTTTAGCGCCCTGTCTTGCAGAAGCAAGAGCAGCCTCAACCCCAGCATGACCGGCACCCACGACGATTACGTCATAATTGCCAGCTTCATAACCCATTTCTTATGTTCCTCCCTTTACTTTCCTAAACAGAATTGAGAGAATAGCTGATCAATCAAGCTTTCATGAACAGCATCTCCTATAATTTCACCGAGCTGTTCCCAGCAGCGTGTTAAATCTATTTGAACAATGTCGATCGGTACGTCCATTTCAATGCCTTCAAGAGCATCCTCAATTGATTGTTTTGCTGCCTGAAGGAGGGCAATATGCCTTGTATTACTTACATACGTTAAATCTCCACTTTCAATTGATCCAGTGAAGAACAGTGATTGAATCGCCATTTCAAGCTCATCAATGCCCTTTTCTTGTAATAATGATGTGGTGACGACCGGACGATCCTTCGCTAACTGCTTGACCTTTTCTACATCAAGCTTAGGCTCAAGGTCTGTCTTATTCACAATCACGATGATATCCATACCTGAGACAGCCTCAAAAAGCTTCATATCTTCTTCTGATAATTCTTCGCTATAATTGAGCACAAGTAAAATCAGGTCAGCTTCTTTTAAGACCTGTCTAGATCGTTCAACCCCTATACGCTCAACAATGTCCTCAGTCTCACGTATACCCGCAGTATCGACTAGACGAAGAGGTACACCTCTTACATTCACATATTCCTCAATGACATCTCTGGTAGTTCCAGGAATATCTGTGACAATCGCCTTTGTTTCCTGTACAAGGCTATTCAGCAAGGAAGACTTTCCAACATTCGGCCTTCCTATAATCACAGTGGATAAGCCCTCTCGAAGGATTTTCCCTTGCTGAGAAGTCGAGAGCAGCGACTCAATTTCTTTTTTGACCGATGTCGCTTTTTCCACTAAGACGCGATGTGTCATTTCTTCAACATCGTCATACTCAGGGTAGTCAATATTGACTTCAATATGCGCCAGTGTTTCTAGGATCTCGCCGCGCAGTCGCTGAACCAAACCGGAGAGACGTCCCTCCATTTGAGTGATTGCTACGTTCATCGCACGATCAGTCTTTGCCCGAATCAAGTCCATGACAGCCTCTGCTTGCGAAAGATCTATTCTTCCATTTAAGAAAGCACGTTTTGTGAACTCACCTGGCTCCGCTAATCTTGCTCCTTCTCTTAAAGCAAGCTGCAATACTTTATTGACCGTTACAATTCCGCCATGGCAGTTAATCTCAATAACGTCTTCTCTCGTAAATGTTTTTGGCGCTCGAAGTACTGACACCATGACCTCTTCTATTACTTGATCAGTACTTGAATCCACAATATGACCATAATGAATTGTATGGGAATCCACTGATACAAGTTTTTTCTCCTTAGGCCCTTTATACATCCGATCAGCGATCTGTACCGCATCAGGCCCACTTAAACGAATAATCGCAATTGCTCCTTCACCCATCGGTGTAGAAATGGCTGCAATTGTATCCATCACTCAATCACCTCTTTCTCTACTTAATAGACAGTCTTTTATCTATTAAATGGACGTTGTCCATCTCTATATTAAAAACGCTTAATCCAAAATTTAAAGATACCATAAATGAAAGCGAAGTGAAAGTATCCCATATCTAATTATCCACAGCTTTGCATCCTATCTATTTTAACACTTAACATATCCACATGTGAATAACGACGTTCTAAACTTACCTTCACATCTTACACCGAAATCCAATAAATTTAAACGCCCTGATCCCTTTGCTTACTTGTAAAAATGGCGTTTTCCACTCATATCACACACTAATTTTTTAGAAATAAAGGATGAATCTTCTATAGAAAGACAATTTTTCAATAAAAAAAGACTAAAATCCAGCTTTGCTGAATTCTAGCCTTTCTGTTATTTTTTATACAGCACCACAACATGACGCTTGCTGCCTGTATCTTCCGATGCCGTTGCAAGTTCTTTAGAAAATGCGGCGATCGTATCATGAATTACTTTTCGTTCATTAGAAGGCATTGGTTCTAAATGAACCTTTCTCTTCGTTTTTAAAACTCTGTTTGCTGTCTTGATGGCATATTGTTCAAGTGCTTCTTGTCGCTTTTTCCTATAATCTCCAATATCAATGGTAATATGATGATACTGATCAGAATAGCGATTAAACACTAACTGTACCAATGTTTCTAAAGAGTACAAAGTTTGTCCTCTTTTTCCAATCATTAATGACGTTTTATCTCCATCAATGTGGAAAGAAATCTTTTTCGGTTCCTTTTTGGAAACAATCTTCGCTTTAGGATCAATTGATTTAACAATATTATCTAAATACTGTGTAGCTAATTTAAGAGCATTTCTCTTTTCTATCAACTTGACTACAGCTTGTCTTTTGCCAAATAATCCTAAGAAACCTTTATTTCCTTCATCAACTATTGTGATATCTACTTCTTCTTTTAGAAGCTGAATTTGTTTAAGTCCGGAATCTACTGCTTCTTCGATTGTGCGACCGACAGCAGTTATTTCCTTCATTTTTTATTCCCGCCAGCTTTTTCTTTTGTATCCAATTTTACTTGAGGAGTTTTAATCACTAATGTTTGGATGATCATGAAAATGTTACCTACAACCCAGTACAATGAAAGTGCTGCTGGGAAACTAATGGCAAATACAATGATCATAATCGGCATAACCCATAGCATGATAGCCATTTGAGGGTTGTCCGAAGGATTTCCAGCCATCATCAGTTTTTGCTGAATGAAAGTAGCTACCCCCGCAATGATCGGTAATAGGAACAATGGATCTGGACTGCCTAAGTCAAACCATAAGAATGTATGCTTTTTAATTTCTGCTGTTCTCATAATCGCATGATAAAAACCAATTAGGATTGGCATCTGAATTAAAATCGGGAAACATCCAGCTAATGGATTGACGCCATTTTTTTGGAAAAGGGCCATTGTTTCCTGCTGAAGCTGCTGCTGAGTTTTTTGGTCTTTAGAGCTATATTTTTCACGAAGCTTTTTCAATTCAGGCTGCAATGCTTGCATTGCTTTTGTACTTCTTAACTGCTTAATCATTAATGGTAAAATGAGCAAGCGGATTAACAGTGTCACAATAATGATCGCAACCCCGTAGTTTTCACCAGTCAAATTTGCCATGTACGTGATTAATTGAGATAGCGGGTAAACAATATAAGAATTCCAGAATCCCTTACTATCTGATGTGATTGGTTCATTGATTTGTGTACATCCTGCCAATAGAACCAACACGCCAATCAAGCTAAATATTAGTAATAATCGCCTTTTCAACAAGATTCCTCCCATTACTTCAAACTTTATTTAAGTTGGAATTGATTACGAAAGTGACTCACCTAATCAGTATGGTAACATTTTTTCATTACAAAGTGGTGGTTTCATTTTAATTCACTAGATGAAGGAAGCGCTTTTAAAAATTGATTCAACGAAAGTTTCTATTACGAAGACTTTTTAGGTTGTTGTTGATAAACAGCGGATTTTCTAAATAAATGTTGGAGAGACTTCTTTGTTTCTTCAAAGGTCAATTCACTTGCTGGTTTTCTTGCAATGACAATGTAGTCTTTTTCTTGCTTTAACTTATGACCTTCCTCTAAAAACACCTGGCGGATCAGTCGTTTAATTCGATTTCTCATCACTGCATTACCAATCTTCTTACTGACAGACAATCCCAAACGCAGTTCATCTTGATTTGGTTGATCCAGCTGGTAAATAACGAATTGACGATTCGCCATTGATTGACCTTTTCTGAACACTTTTTGAAACTCTTCATTTTTTTTTAGCCTGTTTCGCTTCTTCATGTTTTCTTCCACTCCGATAAAAACTGACAGTTCATTTACGATTTTATGTAAAAAAGACCACTGACATTATTCAGTGGCCTAAGCTGATAATTTTTTTCTACCTTTGCTGCGGCGTCGCTTTAAAACTAGACGTCCGTTTTTAGAACTCATACGGCTGCGGAAGCCATGAACTTTACTACGCTTACGGTTATTTGGTTGAAACGTTCTTTTCATTTATGACACCTCCCTGAGGAATAGCTGTTTAAGACAGTCTAACTCATTATATTTGTGTAACCCATCGATTGTCAATATCAATGATAAAACTCTTATTATCAACCTTATAAGCATAACATAATTTATCAAACGAAGAAACCTTCTTTTTCAGTTTCCAGCATTTTATTCTTTTTTCCTCCTAAAAGGCCTGCAAAACAAGGGTGTGGATATTTTTCCGGCATATTTAGACTATCCACATCCATTATCGACATTTTTTTCACACAAATAACCGATGTGGATAATTATTTTTCAACAGGATGTAAAGTGTGTGGATAAGTTTGTGACACCCATTGCACCATCTTGTTTATTTTGATATTATATTTGTGTTTTAACTCTTAATTACTTATCTGACCTATTTGCGTTATCCACAAATTGTGGATAAGCTGTGGAAAGATATTACACAGGCTGTTGAATTATTTATCCACAGACTGTGTAATTTGTCGAAAAGACGTTTTTCTACTATATTATTTGTTTTCAACAACGTATGTGCACGAATGGTGATGACCATTTGCTCTTTTTCGTGTTCTATAACAGTTTGATATTGGTCATTTTATAAAGAAAAGGAGGGGGGAGAAGCCTTATGGAAAATATTTTGGATCTGTGGAATAAAGCACTTCAAAAAATAGAGACAAAGTTGAGCAAACCCAGTTTTGAGACATGGATGAAATCGACAAAAGCCCATTCTCTTCAAGGCGATACGCTTACAATTACGGCACCTAATGAATTTGCTAGAGACTGGCTGGAATCAAGATATCTCCACTTAATTGCTGATACCATCTACGAACTGACAGGTGAAGAGCTCAGCATTAAATTTATTATTCCTCAAAATCAGGATGAAGTAGAAGCCATGCCAAAGTCTCCAATTAAAAAAATGTCTAAAGAAGAGGCCGTTGATATTCCACAAAATATGCTGAATCCAAAATATACATTTGATACTTTTGTTATTGGTTCAGGCAACCGATTTGCGCATGCCGCTTCACTTGCAGTTGCGGAAGCACCGGCAAAAGCATATAACCCGCTCTTTATTTATGGGGGCGTTGGTTTAGGAAAGACTCACTTGATGCATGCGATTGGTCATTATGTCATCGACCATAATCCATCAGCCAAAGTGGTCTATCTATCATCTGAAAAATTTACAAATGAATTTATCAACTCAATCCGAGACAACAAAGCTGTCGATTTCCGTAATCGCTATCGGAATGTAGATGTGCTTTTGATAGATGATATTCAATTTTTAGCAGGAAAAGAACAAACACAAGAAGAGTTTTTCCATACATTCAACACACTTCACGAAGAAAGTAAGCAAATCGTCATTTCTAGTGACCGGCCGCCGAAAGAAATTCCGACACTTGAAGACAGATTACGCTCTCGATTCGAATGGGGCTTAATCACAGACATTACCCCGCCAGATTTAGAAACACGTATTGCCATTTTGCGAAAAAAGGCAAAAGCAGAAGGCTTAGACATTCCGAATGAAGTCATGCTTTATATTGCCAATCAAATCGACAGCAACATTCGTGAACTGGAGGGTGCTTTGATTCGTGTCGTTGCTTACTCTTCTTTAATTAATAAAGACATCAATGCGGATCTAGCAGCTGAGGCCCTAAAGGACATCATTCCTTCATCGAAGCCAAGAGTCATTACAATTAAAGATATTCAAAGAATTGTAGGGCAGCAATTTAATATTCGCTTAGAGGATTTCAAAGCGAAGAAACGTACGAAGTCAGTTGCTTATCCAAGACAAATTGCCATGTATCTCTCTAGAGAAATGACCGATTCCTCTCTGCCTAAAATAGGAGAAGAATTTGGAGGTCGTGATCATACGACTGTCATTCATGCTCATGAGAAGATTTCGAAATTAATGGTTGAGGATGAACAGCTTCAGCAGCATGTGAAAGAAATCAAAGAACAATTAAAATAACCAAGCTGATATAATAAGTACGGGAAAATGTGAATAACTAGAGCATAGTCATACACAGTCTGTCCACATGTGGATAGGCTGTCTTTCCTTTCTTTTTACCGACTTATCCACATATTCACAAGCCCTACTATTACTTCTACGATTTTTATTAATAAAATATATATACATGTCATTAAGAAAATTTAGGAGGACCACTATGAAATTCACGATTCAAAAAGATCGTCTTGTCGAAAGTGTCCAAGATGTATTAAAGGCCGTATCCTCTAGAACAACGATACCTATTTTGACAGGGATTAAAATTGTTGCATCTGATGAGGGGGTTTCTCTCACAGGAAGCGACTCTGATATCTCAATTGAATCCTTTATTCCTCAAAGAGATGGAGATTTAGAAGTAATCACGATTGACCGTCCAGGGAGTATTGTGCTTCAGGCCCGCTTCTTTAGTGAAATTGTGAAGAAACTGCCAATGGCTACTGTCGAAATTGAAGTAGAACAAAATCACCTCACGATCATCCGTTCTGGTTCAGCGGAATTTAACTTAAACGGCTTAGATGCTGAGGAATATCCGCATCTGCCGCAAATTGAAGAGCATCATGCATTTCAAGTCCCGACAGATTTGCTTAAAAACTTAATTCGTCAAACCGTTTTTGCAGTGTCCACCTCAGAAACACGACCTATCTTGACAGGTGTAAACTGGAAGGTAGAGAAAGGTGAATTAATATGCACGGCGACGGATAGCCACCGTCTTGCTTTAAGAAAAGCGAAGTTGGATATTGACGAGGAAAGCTCATACAATGTTGTAATTCCAGGGAAGAGTTTAACAGAGCTAAGTAGAATCCTTGATGACGGACAAGATCTTGTGAGCATCGTGATTACAGAAACGCAAGTTCTCTTTAAAGCACAAAACGTGTTATTCTTCTCAAGATTGCTGGATGGTAATTATCCAGATACAGCTCGCCTGATCCCGCAGGAAAGTAAAACGGATGTCGTGGTCAACACGAAGGAATTCCTTCAAGCCATTGACCGTGCATCACTTTTGGCAAGAGAAGGCCGCAATAATGTCGTAAAGCTGTCGGCTGATCCTGAACAAAGCCTTGAGATTTCTTCTAATTCACCTGAAATCGGTAAAGTAGTCGAAACGGTTCAAGCAGATGACATTAAAGGGGAGGACCTCAAAATCTCCTTCAGTCCAAAATATATGCTGGATGCGTTAAAAGTATTAGAGGGAACAGAAATTCATGTAAGCTTCACTGGTGCCATGAGACCGTTCCTGTTGCGCACGCCAAATGATGATTCAATCTTGCAGTTGATTCTCCCAGTCAGAACATATTAATCCAATCTAAAATAGCTGCTGTGCACTCACACAGCAGCTTTTCTTCTCGTTTACCATGCTTTCTTTCATCCTAGTTCGCTTTCCCCCTTTCCTTCTTGTCTTGTTTTTTAGTACAATTAGATATTAGTGATATTGAAAGAGGTCGATATAATGCCTAATCTTATAACCATTGAGAAAGAAATGATTACATTAGGGCAGTTTTTGAAATTAGCCGAAGTCATCCAATCTGGCGGAATGGCGAAATGGTTTTTAAGTGAACATGAGGTGTTCATTAATCAAGAGCCAGATAATAGACGGGGACGCAAACTATACCCAGGAGATGTTGTCGAGATAGAAGGTTATGGCACATTTCAAGTTGTGAATTAGAAACGGGTGACAATACATGTACATTCAAAGTCTGGCGTTAACTTCATACCGAAACTATGAACACACTGAGCTTCAATTCGACAACAAGGTGAATGTCATGATCGGTGAGAATGCCCAAGGTAAAACGAACTTGATGGAAGCGATCTATGTATTGTCGATGGCAAAGTCGCATCGTACGTCAAATGATAAAGAACTTATCCGATGGGACCAAGACTATGCTAAAATAGAAGGTAGAGTCATCAAAAAAAATGGTCCACTCCCAATGCAGCTCGTGATCTCAAAAAAAGGGAAAAAGGGCAAGGTCAATCACATTGAACAACAGAAGCTCAGTCATTATGTTGGTGCGTTAAACACCATCATGTTTGCACCAGAGGACTTAAGTCTTGTGAAGGGCAGCCCGCAAATCCGCAGAAGATTCCTCGATATGGAGATTGGACAAGTTTCGGCTGTCTACTTGCATGATTTATCGCTCTATCAAAAAATCCTCTCTCAGCGGAATCATTACTTGAAACAATTGCAGACAAGAAAGCAAACGGATCAAGCGATGCTGGAGGTTTTAACAGAGCAGTTGATTGATGCGGCAGCGAAAGTTGTCAAAAGACGACTGACTTTTACGAAACAGCTCGAGAAATGGGCGCAGCCGTTGCATTTTGGCATTTCTAGAGAGCTAGAAACACTCACGCTCCAATACCAGACTTCGATAGAGGTATCAGAAGCGTCAGACTTGTCGAAAATAAAGAATAGCTATGAAGAATCGTTTCAGAAACTAAGAGACAGAGAAATAGACCGAGGAGTGACACTGTGGGGACCTCACAGAGATGACCTTCTTTTCTTTGTGAATGGTCGGGATGTTCAGACATATGGCTCTCAAGGGCAGCAAAGAACAACAGCTCTTTCACTAAAGCTGGCAGAAATCGACCTGATACATGAAGAAATCGGAGAATATCCCATTCTTCTACTCGATGATGTTTTATCTGAACTTGATGATTACAGACAGTCTCATTTGCTCCATACCATTCAGGGACGTGTACAGACCTTCGTCACCACAACAAGTGTTGAAGGCATCGATCACGCCACCTTGAAAGAAGCGGAAATTTTCAGAGTAGCCAGTGGAAAAGTAATTGACTGATAAATGAGGTGTGAGTCTTGTATATTCATTTAGGTGATGATTGTGTTGTTTCTACACGAGAGATTGTCGCAATTGTTGATTACAAAATGAGGTCGTCTTCTGTTGTAGAAGAGTTTCTCCAAAAACAAGAAGAACAAATCATTTCGTTATCACAAGGAACACCCAAATCCATCGTCGTCACAACTGAATCTGTTTATTACTCTCCTCTTTCCTCAAGCACGCTCAAAAAACGTGCTTCATTTGTGATTGAAATTGAAGTCTAAAAGCTCAATTCATATAAATATATCGTTTAAGAAAAGTGTAGGTGAATGTACGTGGCAATGGAACAGCAACATAATAGTTATGATGAAAATCAGATACAGGTGCTCGAAGGACTAGAAGCTGTTAGAAAACGTCCAGGAATGTACATCGGGTCAACCAGTGCAAAAGGACTTCACCATCTTGTATGGGAAATTGTCGACAACAGTATTGATGAGGCTTTAGCTGGATATTGCACAGATATTACGGTGCAAATTGAAAAGGATAATAGCATTACAGTGAAAGATAATGGCCGCGGGATTCCGGTTGGGATTCATGAGAAAATGGGACGTCCTGCTGTAGAGGTCATTATGACTGTTCTTCACGCTGGCGGTAAATTTGACGGCAGCGGTTATAAAGTATCTGGCGGTCTGCATGGCGTAGGGGCATCTGTTGTTAATGCGTTATCTACGACCTTAGACGTGACCGTATATCGTGACGGGAAAATTCATTATCAACAATTCAAACGCGGTGTTCCAGCTGGAGATTTAGAGATCATTGGTGAAACAGATGTTACAGGGACAACCACTCATTTTGTGCCAGATCCAGAAATTTTTACTGAAACCATTGAATTTGATTACGACACACTTGCCAACCGTGTACGTGAGTTAGCTTTCTTAACAAAAGGTGTAAACATCATTATTGAAGATTTACGTGAAGGTAAAGAACGACGAAATGAATACTGCTATGAAGGCGGTATTAAGAGCTATGTAGAACATTTAAATCGCTCAAAAGAAGTCGTTCATGAAGAACCCGTTTACATCGAAGGTGAAAAAGACGGAATCACGATTGAAGTGGCATTACAATATAACGATTCCTATTCAAGCAACATCTATTCCTTCGCCAACAATATCAACACGTATGAAGGCGGAACGCACGAAGCAGGCTTTAAAACAGGTTTGACGCGTGTTATCAATGATTATGCTCGTAAAAATGGCGTATTCAAAGATGGAGACTCGAATTTGAGCGGTGAAGATGTGCGAGAAGGCTTAACAGCCATTATCTCCATCAAACATCCAGATCCTCAATTCGAAGGACAAACGAAGACAAAGCTTGGGAACTCAGAAGCAAGAACCATTACCGACTCCCTTTTCTCTGAAGCACTTGAGAAATTCCTCTTAGAGAATCCTGATGCTGCAAAGAAAATTGTGGAGAAAGGTGTGATGGCAGCTCGTGCGAGAATGGCTGCCAAAAAGGCACGTGAGCTGACAAGACGTAAAAGTGCACTGGAAGTCTCCAGCTTACCGGGGAAACTGGCGGACTGTTCTTCTAAAGACCCTTCCATCTCTGAACTCTATATCGTAGAGGGAGATTCTGCGGGCGGATCTGCTAAACAAGGCCGTGATCGTCACTTCCAAGCGATCTTACCGTTAAGAGGGAAGATCCTAAACGTTGAAAAAGCGCGACTAGATAAAATTCTATCGAACAACGAGGTTCGTTCAATGATTACAGCATTAGGAACTGGAATCGGAGAAGACTTCACTTTAGAGAAAGCTCGCTATCACAAAGTTGTGATCATGACGGATGCCGATGTGGATGGAGCGCACATTCGAACGCTGCTTTTAACATTCTTCTATCGCTACATGCGTGAAATTATTGAAAACGGTTATGTGTATATTGCACAGCCGCCTTTATATAAAGTGCAGCAAGGAAAACGTGTTGAGTACGTGTATAACGACAAACAGCTAGATGAGCTGTTAAAATCACTTCCTCAAACACCAAAACCTGGACTTCAGCGTTATAAAGGTCTTGGAGAGATGAATGCTACTCAGCTTTGGGAAACAACAATGGATCCTGATGCGAGAACACTTCTTCAAGTCACACTTGAGGATGCGATCGATGCTGATGAGACATTTGAAATGCTCATGGGAGATAAAGTAGAGCCGAGAAGAAACTTTATCGAAGAAAACGCGCAATACGTGAAAAACCTCGATATTTAGATAGATCCCTACTGAGAACAACCTTATTTCTTGTTTGGAATAAGGTTGTTTTTCAAGAAATAGGGGCGTATAACCAATGTCCTGTTTTTCCGTGTTTTCGTTGATTTTCTAGTAAATAAATGTGTATAAAGACGAGATTATTGATATAATGGAGAATAGTCTTGTGAAGATAAATACATATTTTACTCCCACATAATTTATTTCATGTGATACGTAAAGGGAGGTTCTTATAGTGAGTGAACAACATACACCAAATGTACGCGAAGTGAATATTAGTCAAGAAATGCGTACGTCCTTTTTAGATTATGCAATGAGTGTGATTGTGTCGCGTGCATTACCAGATGTGCGAGACGGATTAAAGCCCGTGCATCGAAGAATTTTGTATGCGATGAATGACCTAGGTATGACAAGTGATAAACCATTTAAGAAATCTGCACGTATCGTTGGGGAAGTTATCGGTAAGTATCACCCTCACGGTGACAGCGCTGTATACGAAGCAATGGTTCGTATGGCGCAAGACTTCAACTATCGTTATATGTTAGTTGATGGTCATGGAAACTTTGGTTCAGTCGATGGAGACGGAGCAGCGGCGATGCGTTATACCGAGGCGCGTCTATCGAAGATTTCTATGGAAATCCTCCGTGATATCACAAAGGACACCATTGATTATCAAGATAACTATGACGGCAGTGAAAGAGAGCCAATGGTGATGCCTGCAAGATTCCCGAACTTATTGGTCAACGGAGCGACAGGAATTGCTGTAGGAATGGCGACCAATATTCCGCCGCACCAATTAGGTGAAGTGATTGACGGGGTATTGGCCATCAGTCAAAACCCGGAAATGACAACACAGGAGCTTATGGATATCATCCCAGGGCCAGATTTCCCAACAGCAGGTCAAATCATTGGCCGAAGTGGTATTCGAAAGGCGTATGAAACAGGGCGCGGCTCTATTACATTAAGAGCAAAATCGAATATTGAGGAAACATCTAGCGGTAAACAGCGCATTGTTATCAATGAGATCCCGTACCAAGTCAACAAAGCCCGTTTGATTGAAAAAATTGCTGATCTTGTGCGTGATAAAAAGATTGATGGCATTACAGATTTGCGTGATGAATCAGATCGTAATGGTATGCGTATTGTCATTGAACTGCGAAGAGACGCAAACGTCCATGTTCTATTAAACAATCTTTATAAACAAACGACACTTCAAACGTCATTTGGTATCAACTTATTAGCACTTGTTGATGGACAGCCGAAAGTCTTGTCCCTCAAACAATGTCTTGAGTATTATCTAGAGCATCAAAAAGTGATCATTCGCAGAAGAACGGCGTATGAGCTGCGTAAAGCAGAAGCAAGAGCACACATTTTAGAAGGCCTCAGAATTGCACTTGATCACTTAGATGAAGTCATTGCTTTAATTAGAGGCTCTCAAACTGCGGAAATTGCTAGAAATGGTTTGATGGAAAACTATAGCTTGTCTGAAAAACAGGCACAGGCCATTCTTGATATGCGACTTCAGCGTTTGACTGGCCTAGAACGAGAAAAGATAGAAGATGAATATAAAGGACTTGTTGATTTGATTGCTGAATTAAAAGCCATTTTAGCAGACAATGAGAAAGTACTTGAAATCATTAGAGAAGAATTAACAGAAATTAAAGAACGCTTCAATGATACGCGTCGGACTGAAATTGTGACAGCGGGTATTGAAACAATTGAAGACGAAGATTTGATTCCTGTTGAGAACATCGTGATTACGCTGACGCATAATGGTTATATCAAGCGTCTCCCTGCATCAACATACCGCAGTCAAAAAAGAGGCGGTAAAGGTGTCCAAGGAATGGGAACCAACGAAGATGATTTCGTTGAACAGTTGATTTCAACATCGACCCACGATACGATTCTTTTCTTCTCTAATAAAGGGAAGGTTTATCGTGCGAAAGGGTATGAGATTCCTGAATTCGGACGGACAGCGAAAGGGATTCCGATCATTAACCTTCTTGAAGTAGAAAAGGGAGAATGGATTAACGCCATTATTCCAGTAAGCGAATTTGATGAAAATTCGTATCTCTTCTTTACAACAAGACACGGTGTATCAAAACGGACGACATTGTCTCAGTTTGCTAACATTCGAAACAACGGTCTTATTGCACTCAGCCTTCGTGACGAAGATGAACTGATGGCTGTTCGTTTAACCAATGGAGAAAAACAAATCATCATTGGAACGAAAAAGGGGATGCTGATCCGTTTTGACGAGACAGATGTTCGTGAAATGGGACGTACGGCAGCTGGAGTGAAAGGTATCACACTTTCCGAAGATGACATTGTCGTGGGTATGGAAATCCTTGAGCCAGATGCAAACGTATTGATTGTAACTGAAAAAGGATATGGCAAACTAACCCCTGAAAAAGAATACCGTGTTCAAAGTCGTGGAGGTAAAGGTCTTAAAACGTGCAAAATCACTGATAACAATGGTCCGCTTGTCACAGTGAAGGCAACTAATGCTGAAGCAGAAGAAGACTTGATGATTATTACAGGAAGCGGTGTAATCATTCGTATGGCCGTTTCTGATATTTCGACAACAGGTCGAGTCACTCAAGGTGTCCGCCTAATCCGCCTCGGTGATGAGGAACATGTCGCTACAGTGGCATTAGTTGAACAATCACAAGAAGACGATGAAGAGATTAGTGAAGAGAACGTAGAAAATATAGAGTCAGATCAAGAGCAACCTGAGTAAAATGAAGCCGGTTCTTCACCGGCTTTATTTTTTTTTGAAAAAACATCATTTTTTTTGAAATTTATAATGCTTTTTTCATAGATATGTGTTAACCTTTCAAAGGAGCAAAAAGAGGCTCTATTTTTTATCTCATTCTTAGTAAAAACTTCTTAAAAAACAAAATGTTTTTTAAGAAAAATGTTGACTGTTGATAGAGATACATGATATATTTAAGTGGTCGCTTTAAGAGAGTGGCACACAAGTTCTTTGAAAACTAAACAAGACAAAACGTACCTGTTAATTCGAGTTTTTATAAAAAAATCCTATGATACATCATAGGTAGTCAGTCAAACGCTGACGAAAAACAAAACTTCGGTTTTGTACTTTTTCGGAGAGTTTGATCCTGGCTCAGGACGAACGCTGGCGGCGTGCCTAATACATGCAAGTCGAGCGGACAGAAGGGAGCTTGCTCCCGGATGTTAGCGGCGGACGGGTGAGTAACACGTGGGTAACCT
>NZ_PVRH01000013.1:0-1163 GCF_002998735.1 Bacillus sp. NMTD17 | reverse complement strand
ATCAGGTTGATAGGTCTGAGGTGGAAGCGTGGTGACACGTGGAGCTGACAGATACTAATAGATCGAGGACTTAACCTATATTCTAATGTGAAGCTTGAACATTGTTATCTAGTTTTGAGAGAACATTCTCTCCATCAGGTTTGGTGGCGATAGCGAAGAGGTCACACCCGTTCCCATACCGAACACGGAAGTTAAGCTCTTCAGCGCCGATGGTAGTTGGGGGTTTCCCCCTGTGAGAGTAGGACGCCGCCAAGCTTTTCTAAGGATCAGTTCCATACGGAACTGGTCTTTTTTGTGTTTTTGAAAAAATTACTTCTATTAAATCACTTTGTAAAGTGAGAAGTGATGATTTAGTAAATGCCTCATCGATAAGTTGATCTTTCCGTCCGTCTCACTTTCATGTATTTTCATTGAACAACGCAGCTGTTGTTTGTGGGTCGGCCGTTCAATTCGTTTAGGATGAAGATCAAAAGCATAGAAAGCAGCTAATAAGAATTTTCTTTGGCAGCCAGATACAGAGGACTGTTTAGAGACACACTAGATGACTGAGTATCGCAACACTTACAGTTGAATTTTTCGCTCGCTCTAAGTAAGAATAAGAAAGAATCAACACTAACTTGATACCCTAGTAACACTTTAATATTGAAGATAGTAAAGAACAGTATCATTTAAGGACATTTTTACATGAAAATGATTTCCCAGAAAAATAAAATAATAAAAGAATTCCTTCTCTAGATGATTTGTATGAGAAGATATATTGAATAAAATAAGCATATAAAAAGCTTGAAAAGGGTAATTTCACATCAATAAAGCTTTATTAGAGCCCTTTTTAACAAAAAAACATAAAAAGATGAAAAAAAGACTTTTAAAATGATGAGACAAGTGGTAGAATTCTTTAGGTGCCTTAACGAAAAGACGAAAAAACAACGTTAAAATAAATTCAAAAATTATTTTAAAAAAGTCTTTACAAACAATATCTTATCGTTATATAATACTATTTGTCGGATCGAGAGACATTCGAAATGACAACACAATATGGAGGATTAGCTCAGCTGGGAGAGCATCTGCCTTACAAGCAGAGGGTCGGCGGTTCGAGCCCGTCATCCTCCACCATATTTATTCTTACATAATGTTAGGATAGATAAAGCCGGTGTAGCTCAACT
>NZ_PVRH01000012.1:0-3077 GCF_002998735.1 Bacillus sp. NMTD17 | reverse complement strand
CGTGTTCTTTGAAAACTAGATAACAATAAGTAATACATTCACATTGAATGCAATGCAAAGTTCATCACACATAGTGATTCTTTCTAAAGTAAGAAATGGTTAAGTTAGAAAGGGCGCACGGTGGATGCCTTGGCACTAGGAGCCGATGAAGGACGGGACGAACACCGATATGCTTCGGGGAGCTGTAAGCAAGCTTTGATCCGGAGATTTCCGAATGGGGAAACCCACTGCTCGTAATGGAGTAGTATCCATACTTGAATACATAGAGTATGAGAAGGCATACCCGGGGAACTGAAACATCTAAGTACCCGGAGGAAGAGAAAGCAAATGCGATTCCCTGAGTAGCGGCGAGCGAAACGGGAACAGCCCAAACCAAGAGGCTTGCCTCTTGGGGTTGTAGGACACTCTATACGGAGTTACAAAGGAACGATATAAGCGAAGAGGTCTGGAAAGGCCCGCCAAAGAAGGTAACAGCCCTGTAACTGAAATGTTGTTCTCTCCAGAGTGGATCCTGAGTACGGCGGAACACGTGAAATTCCGTCGGAATCCGGGAGGACCATCTCCCAAGGCTAAATACTCCCTAGTGACCGATAGTGAACCAGTACCGTGAGGGAAAGGTGAAAAGCACCCCGGAAGGGGAGTGAAATAGATCCTGAAACCGTGTGCCTACAAGTAGTCAGAGCCCGTTAAAGGGTGATGGCGTGCCTTTTGTAGAATGAACCGGCGAGTTACGATCCCGTGCAAGGTTAAGCAGAAGATGCGGAGCCGCAGCGAAAGCGAGTCTGAATAGGGCGCATGAGTACGTGGTCGTAGACCCGAAACCAGGTGATCTACCCATGTCCAGGGTGAAGTTCAGGTAACACTGAATGGAGGCCCGAACCCACGCACGTTGAAAAGTGCGGGGATGAGGTGTGGGTAGGGGTGAAATGCCAATCGAACCTGGAGATAGCTGGTTCTCTCCGAAATAGCTTTAGGGCTAGCCTCAAGGTAAGAGTCTCGGAGGTAGAGCACTGATTGGACTAGGGGCCCCTACCGGGTTACCGAATTCAGTCAAACTCCGAATGCCGATGACTTATCCTTGGGAGTCAGACTGCGAGTGATAAGATCCGTAGTCGAAAGGGAAACAGCCCAGACCGCCAGCTAAGGTCCCAAAGTATACGTTAAGTGGAAAAGGATGTGGAGTTGCTTAGACAACCAGGATGTTGGCTTAGAAGCAGCCACCATTTAAAGAGTGCGTAATAGCTCACTGGTCGAGTGACTCTGCGCCGAAAATGTACCGGGGCTAAACGTATCACCGAAGCTGCGGACTGTTCTTACGAACAGTGGTAGGAGAGCGTTCTAAGTGCTGTGAAGTCAGACCGGAAGGACTGGTGGAGCGCTTAGAAGTGAGAATGCCGGTATGAGTAGCGAAAGACGGGTGAGAATCCCGTCCACCGAATGCCTAAGGTTTCCTGAGGAAGGCTCGTCCGCTCAGGGTTAGTCGGGACCTAAGCCGAGGCCGAAAGGCGTAGGCGATGGACAACAGGTTGATATTCCTGTACCACCTCCTCACCATTTGAGCAATGGGGGGACGCAGGAGGATAGGGTAAGCGCGGTATTGGATATCCGCGTCCAAGCAGTTAGGCTGGGAAATAGGCAAATCCGTTTCCCGTAAAGGCTGAGCTGTGATGGCGAGCGAAATTTAGTAGCGAAGTTCCTGATTCCACACTGCCAAGAAAAGCCTCTAGCGAGGTGAGAGGTGCCCGTACCGCAAACCGACACAGGTAGGCGAGGAGAGAATCCTAAGGTGATCGAGAGAACTCTCGTTAAGGAACTCGGCAAAATGACCCCGTAACTTCGGGAGAAGGGGTGCTTCTTAGGGTGTTAAAGCCCCGAGAAGCCGCAGTGAATAGGCCCAGGCGACTGTTTAGCAAAAACACAGGTCTCTGCGAAGCCGTAAGGCGAAGTATAGGGGCTGACGCCTGCCCGGTGCTGGAAGGTTAAGAGGAGCGCTTAGCGTAAGCGAAGGTGCGAATTGAAGCCCCAGTAAACGGCGGCCGTAACTATAACGGTCCTAAGGTAGCGAAATTCCTTGTCGGGTAAGTTCCGACCCGCACGAAA
The DNA here is from genome assembly GCF_002998735.1 of Bacillus sp. NMTD17. Classification (NCBI taxonomy): domain Bacteria; kingdom Bacillati; phylum Bacillota; class Bacilli; order Caryophanales; family Bacillaceae; genus Bacillus; species Bacillus sp. NMTD17. Next base: position 977 of record NZ_PVRH01000012.1, on the reverse strand, counting down.
GGCGCAACGATCTGGGCACTGTCTCAACGAGAGACTCGGTGAAATTATAGTACCTGTGAAGATGCAGGTTACCCGCGACAGGACGGAAAGACCCCGTGGAGCTTTACTGCAGCCTGATATTGAATGTTGGTACAGCTTGTACAGGATAGGTAGGAGCCTTGGAAACCGGAGCGCTAGCTTCGGTGGAGGCATCGGTGGGATACTACCCTGGCTGTATTGACCTTCTAACCCGCTGCCCTTATCGGGCAGGGAGACAGTGTCAGGTGGGCAGTTTGACTGGGGCGGTCGCCTCCTAAAATGTAACGGAGGCGCCCAAAGGTTCCCTCAGAATGGTTGGAAATCATTCGCAGAGTGTAAAGGCACAAGGGAGCTTGACTGCGAGACCTACAAGTCGAGCAGGGACGAAAGTCGGGCTTAGTGATCCGGTGGTTCCGCATGGAAGGGCCATCGCTCAACGGATAAAAGCTACCCCGGGGATAACAGGCTTATCTCCCCCAAGAGTCCACATCGACGGGGAGGTTTGGCACCTCGATGTCGGCTCATCGCATCCTGGGGCTGTAGTCGGTCCCAAGGGTTGGGCTGTTCGCCCATTAAAGCGGTACGCGAGCTGGGTTCAGAACGTCGTGAGACAGTTCGGTCCCTATCCGTCGCGGGCGCAGGAAATTTGAGAGGAGCTGTCCTTAGTACGAGAGGACCGGGATGGACGCACCGCTGGTGTACCAGTTGTTCTGCCAAGGGCATCGCTGGGTAGCTATGTGCGGACGGGATAAGTGCTGAAAGCATCTAAGCATGAAGCCCCCCTCAAGATGAGATTTCCCATTCCGCAAGGAAGTAAGATCCCTGAAAGATGATCAGGTTGATAGGTCTGAGGTGGAAGCGTGGTGACACGTGGAGCTGACAGATACTAATAGATCGAGGACTTAACCTATATTCTAATGTGAAGCTTGAACATTGTTATCTAGTTTTGAGAGAACATT
>NZ_PVRH01000011.1:0-6891 GCF_002998735.1 Bacillus sp. NMTD17 | reverse complement strand
GTACAAGCTTGTTATGATTTAGCCATCATTTTCTTTAAGCAGGGACGAAAAGAAGAAGCTCTTGATTATTGTGTGAAAGGAAAAAGCTATGCTGAAAAGTATGATGATTATATGTTTGTCGATCTTTTTAATGTGCTTCATGAGTTATATGTGACGGTTTCGCCTAGTGTTGAAGTCAATCAAAAATTCGATCAACTTTTATATAGTCGTGGTTATCCTTATTTAGAAGACCTAGCTTTAGAGGCTGGAAGATTTTATAATGACATAGAACGATTGGATGATTCTGTATTTTTTTACAAGAAGATGATCCAAGTTCAGAAACTGATTCAAAGGGGCGATTTTGAATATGACGTTTAAAAAAATTATGGCTGCCGTTTTGATTTTAGCTGTGGCTGTTGCGCCAGTTTATGGTTTAGCGACGCAAGATAACAGCGTTTCTGTTGCTTCAAGGAATGCAACATGATGTATCGTATTCGATTTGTAACATGAAAATCGACAGACCTTTAGGGTCTGTTTTTTTTTGTTGCTAAAAATCAAAAAAAAATCTCCCCCTGCGGGGAAATTTGGTTTAGTCTTTGGTCTTTTAGGTTTTTAGGTTTTGGTTTTTAAAAAGATGGCGTTTCGCCAGATTTTTGGGCGATTTTGACGGAGTCAGAATCGTGTCTTTTCTTATCTTGATACATATAGAAACATTGTCATTTTAAAAAAGTGCGATAAATACAGTGATGTCAAGGCTTTAAAGGCATTTTGACAGCACAAAACTCCATCTGCTATTATTAAGGTGTCGAATCTTAAATAATAGAATGCTAGAGAACTAGCGCAGAAGGAGTTTTTTGCTTTGTTTCATTCATCTGAATCGAATTATATCACCCTTGAGGACAAATCCGCAACAGGTAAAAAGCGGGATTGGAAAGGGAAAAAGTTGAGATCGTCACTTATGGCGTCTCATTATGAAGGACTTGAAAAGCGTACCGGTGCGCCTTACTACGGAAAAAAGGCAGAGAAAGTATGTGATTGTGCGGAATGTCTAGCGTTTAGAAGAGATAAAGAAACGGGCAGACTACGATTATATCAAGCCTATTTTTGTAAAGTGAGGTTATGCCCTATGTGTGCGTGGCGAAGGTCGTTAAAAATTGCTTGTCACAATAAGTTGATTGTAGAAGAAGCAAATCGGCAATATAAGCCTGCGTGGATATTCCTCACGTTGACGGTGAAAAATGTTGAGGGCGATGATTTAAAACAAACGATTACTGATATGATGCAAGGCTTTAGAAAGCTGTTTCAATACAAAAAAGTGAAAACAGGAACACTTGGTTTTTTCAGAGCTTTAGAGATTACGAAAAATCATGAAGAAAATACATATCACCCGCATTTTCATGTATTGATTCCAGTGAAAAGAAGTTATTTCACAGGTAAAAGCTATATCAAACAAGCAGAGTGGACAAGCCTATGGAAGCGTGCCATGAAATTGGATTATACACCGATTGTGCACGTGCAGCGGGTCAAAGGAAAAAAGGGCATTGATGCGGAAGCGATTGAAAAAGAAGTGCGCGAAGCAATGGAAGAGCAGAAAGCCATTTTAGAGATTTCTAAGTATCCAGTGAAAGACACCGATGTGATACGTGGGAATGAAGTGACCGAGGAAAATTTGGATACTGTTTATTATTTGGATGATGCACTCAATGCAAGGCGGTTGATCGGCTACGGTGGGATCTTGAAAGAGATTCATAAGGAACTGAATTTGACGGATGCCGAGGACGGGGATCTTGTTAGAATTGAAGAAGATGATGATGATGTAGCAAATGAAACGTTTGAAGTGATGGCACGTTGGCATGTTGGCATTAAGAATTACATAATCACGTAGATGAGCAGACCTATCATGGTCTGTTTTTTTTATGTCAATATGGCAGGTGAAATTTATTTTTTGATTGCGGTGTCCGCAAGCGTTTTAGAAACTTTTCCAATTAAGGTATTTTTAAGCAAATATTATGTTAAGTTCTTATTTCAAATAACTTTTGGGAGAGTGAGAGTTTATGAAAAAGTCTATTGTTGTTTTGTTAACCATGTTTACTCTTTTATTGTCTACTGCTTTTAGTGAAGGTGTTCAGGCTGAAGAGGCTAAGAGTCCATCTCGAGTTTCAAATGTTGACCCAGATGAAATCTATGCTGATCCTGTGGAAGGTACTATTAAACCTGAGTTTATAATGGATTTCCGTAACATCAAAAAGAACGTTAAAAAATCTACAGGTTGGTCTAAATATAAAAGAATATCTGATAATATCAAAACTGGTAAAGCAGGTGGCTCTATATCAGCTAACAAGTCGGTAACGTTTGGGACTACTTCTTCAGGAGATATTAAAGGGTTGACCTTCGGTTTTAATGTTTCTAAGTCTAGTGCTAAGGGTTACACATTGAATGTCGGACCAAACAAAAGAGTTTATATGGGTTATAGAGTTAACTACAACATTGAGAAAGGTGAAAATTGGCTAGTTGATATTGTTACAGGGAAAGTAATGAGTAAGAGTAAATACACTCATAAAAAGCCGAGATTTGGAGAGTATGGGTTGATCAACTATAAATAAAAAAAGAGTGGTCAATTGACTACTCTTTCTTTTTAATTAATAGCTGCCCTATTTTGAATGTTAAGTAGATAGATATTCCAACCATTATGGCTTTTGAAATCACAATACCGTTAAGAGCCAATTCATAACCATTTGGAATTAATGCATCTGTGTTAAAGCTAAAGAAAAGTGAGATTAATAAACATGCTCCAATTAGTATGTATCCTAAAATTTCTTTATTTTTCATTTTCCCCCACCTTAAATTTTAGTGAGCAAATGATAACACTTTCTGATTAAAAAAGACAGACTACATCTTGAAATCATTTACTGTGGAGGTGAATGTGATGACGATTGTAATTAATGTGATGGATTTAGGAGCATTCATTATTTGTACTTTGATGTTCATTGCATTGTGGTTTGAAGAAGCAGAAGAAGCCGGCAATTGAGCCGACTTTTGTGATACGTTTTATCCTTTTTTAGATTTATACGTATATTTGATCCCAAAATATACAAAAGAAAGTAAGAAAACAGTTATCCAAATCCACTGAATTTTAACCAAAAATATTGTAGTTGCTACTAATATAAGTATTGTTAAATCAAGCTTTTTCTCTAACTTTTTATGAGAGAGAACAAATACTATTAATAGTACAGCTATTATTGATGCTATTAGGTTTATAATGGTTTCACTCAATTTCAAACTCTCCTTTTTATGCTAAATGTGTTATTATTTTACTATGTATTAAAGGATTAAAGAATAGGAGTAATGTAATATGAGAAAAAAGACCTTTTCGATTCTTGTTAGTTTGATTTGTTTGTCATTAGCTTTTTCCTTTATTTTTCCTGCTAAATCCATTTCTGCCCAAACTGATGAAAGTATTGTATCAGATAGCGATGTACTTTTGAATGATTTCCCTGATATGGATGTTAACTTTGCGATATTAGAATTATTAGAAAACCTTCCTGATGAAGTTGCTTCTAAAGGTATTGAAAAGAGTGTTGAATGGTTTAACAAGAATAAAGGTAATGAATTTGCCGGTCAGAAATTCATAGCTGATGGACAATACTTAAAATTATCACCTGATTTTGATGAACCAGTTATGAGTACTTTGAGTGTGAGTGGATGTATTTGGGGAATTGGGAAAGCTATTGCTATGAATGCTTTACCTTGGTCTAAAATTTTAAAAATCAAGAAGGCTGTTAAAATTATGGGTGGAACTCGAGTGGTTGCTAATGCTTTAATTAAAGCTTATAAGCATCAACGTAATTTAGGTTATTCTAGAGCGAAATCTATAAAGAAAGCGATTAATGTAACTAAAAGAGCACTCCCAGCTGAATATGCAAAGCATTGGGTGGAGTTCTTCAGTCTAGGAGTTGTACAAAAAGAATGTTTTTAGTGTGATTTTTGATAAAAGCAGGCTCAAAAGAGTCTGCTTTTTTTGTTACATGCTTGACGGAAATCGAAAGATTTTAGCACTCACACAAGGGTGTGTATAAGTGCGCCATTTTCATGGGTGTCCTATTTCCAAAATTGCCACCACTTTTTTTGTTGAGCAGCAGCAATCATTTTTTTTGTTTCAATGGATTCTTTCAAAGCGAGCATGAGATTTTCATCTCGCTTTTTTTGTTGTTCTTCAAATTGTTCGAGTCGTTTTAGGATGGCCCGATTGAATTCCTCTTGTCTTTGAATGAGATCGGCGACATTGATATCTTGTAGCGGTGTAGCGGTATCCGATATGGACAAGTTTGACCGATACAAGGTCGCTACAAGTTTGGCTACTTCTTCTAGTGATTTACCACTCAATTTAGAGTGTGTGTATATATACTCCATAGCGGATAAATCGGACTCATTATACTGACGCCATCCCTTAGTGTCTCTGGCGAAATTATAGCCGTTTTTCTCAAGCATGGCGGCGTATTTGCGTATCGTGACGCTGGAGACATTGAGCTTGTTTGCAATGTCTTGTGAAGAAAGATAGGTTTCGGGTTTCATAGCGGGTTCACCTCTTTATGATTCATTCGCTACGGTATACGCTACGCCCTCTTAGATCAAAAGGCAAAATGTTTTTGTTTTGCGTAGCGGGTTGAAAGAGAAAAAAATTGATAAGTGTCGCTGAAGACATTTCGGAAAAGGTGAAAAGAGCATAAGGGGTTTTTGTCCCCACTTATGGTGTGGAACTAGGCAAAGCCTAGCAAAAAAATGACCCCAAAGAAGTGGTGTAAGTCACTCCTGCAGCAGTGGCGATTTTTGAGGTAATCACTTTCCCATCACTACTGAAAAACGAGCCGATCACTGTCGGATCAGTGATGAAAAATGATCGACCAGTTGCCGACCACTTGTCAAAGTGCCCAGTTATACGCACCAAAAAATGTGCGTGTTTTTAGAAAAGCCAACGGGGGTTTTTCACGAAAGTTTGGTAACGTTTTGTGTTCGAAAAGGAGCGCACCTGTACACAAAGAAAGGAGCGTTTTGCAAAAAAAATCAGTAGCAACAAGGGTTCAAAAGCTTTGAATTAAGTTTCGTGTTTGTTTTGTGTTGTTTCGGAAAAGTGTGCACTCAAAAGGAGCGTTACTGTTTAAAAAATGGAGTGAAAAACATGTGGCATGAGTCAACGGTAAGCGGAACGAAAGTGAGCATTAAGGAGTTGACTCATTCACCACATCCAAAGCCTATTGATTCAAACAAACCTCGTTTGTTTGCGCCAGCCGAAGGGGCATCCCCCGAAGATCGGGGGTAGGGGGTTTGAACATTTGCGATCCAACGGGCTGACCGTTGGCGGGTTTGGGCAGAGCCCATAAATAGTCACTGGAGAACCAGTGCCCACTTATGCACCTGAAAAGTTGCACGTGTATTTTCTCTCCGTTCAAAGCAGAATGCCAGGCATTGTACCGTTGGGAAATTGATGAAAAAATTTGGTGGAAATGATAGAATAAGAGAAAGTTTTATTCATCTGATTGTTTGGCGAAGGTGCGAAGCGAAAAGGCGGCGGTAGTCGCCTGAGTGGCAACGAAAAGCGTAGCACCGAGAGCCAAACGAGAACCCCCCCATGCTAACATGGGGGTAGTAATGGATGAGAAAACTGTTGGAAACCAATCATATCAAGGGATTGAGTCGTTTTCGTTTTGAAACGGTTTTTAATTAGATGATAAGATGCATGATTAAATACATAAAAATACCGAGGCTGTAATTCTAAAATGCCTCTGAGAGCGTTCAGATTCGATTCTGAGCGCTTTTATTTTTGTTCAGGTAATTGAAGTAGGAGGATGAGCCAAAAACGTTTATACGGGACTTAAATGCGTTTTTCGTTTAGTCTGCTGAATTCATTTTAAAAAACGTTTGCGAGATACCGAAAATTTTCAAAAATGGAAACGCAAGCAAGTTATAGCCGTATTTCATGTGCTAGGATTTAACATAAAAAAGCGATGTATCGGGGGATTGATGGTATGGGAACTATTGCAGCGCCTGTGGTTGGTCAGAAGATTAATGAGTGGTATCGACATATCAAAAGGTTGAATGTGACAGATGCAGAGATTCTCCGTAACGAAGTTAAGAATGAACTGGATTTGATGGAGGAAGACGAACAGGTTGTTCTTTATTTTCAGCTAATGGAATTTCGCCATGAACAGATGCTTGAATACGTAAATCCATCAAAAAATACTGTCAACAAAGCTGATTATTTGAGAGCTGTCGAAGGTGAAGGGAAAAGGCTTACTGGTATTATGGAGTACTACTTCAATTTTTTCAGAGGGATGTATGAGTTTTCTAAAGGGGAGTACATAAAAGCTATTACATTTTATCGCTATGCTGAAAGAAAACTTGATAAAGTAGCTGATGAATTGGAGCGTGCGGAGTTCTTTTTCAAAATGGCAGAAATCTTTTATCACATGAAGCAAACACATCTATCTATGTATTATGTTGAACAGGCGTATCATGCTTATAAGGCAAACAGTATATATCAAGTTAGGTTAATCCAGTGTAGATTCGTGATTGCGGGAAATTATGACGATCTGGTCAGTTATGAGAAGGCACTTCCCCATTTGAAATTAGCTTTACAGGAATCTATTGCACTTGGCCATGATTACATTACGACTAAGGGTTTGTTGAATTTAGGAAACTGTTTTAATAAACAAGATGATGTTGCGAAAGCAACAGTATATTACCAACGTGCATTAGAGTTAGGCGAGAAGATCGGTGCTAAAGAGGTTGTACAAGCTTGTTATGATTTAGCCATCATTTTCTTTAAGCAGGGACGAAAAGAAGAAGCTCTTGATTATTGTGTGAAAGGAAAAAGCTATGCTGAAAAGTATGATGATTATATGTTTGTCGATCTTT
>NZ_PVRH01000010.1:0-18547 GCF_002998735.1 Bacillus sp. NMTD17 | reverse complement strand
AGGTTACCCACGTGTTACTCACCCGTCCGCCGCTAACATCCGGGAGCAAGCTCCCTTCTGTCCGCTCGACTTGCATGTATTAGGCACGCCGCCAGCGTTCGTCCTGAGCCAGGATCAAACTCTCCGAAAAAGTACAAAACCGAAGTTTTGTTTTTCGCCAGTTTGACTGACTACCTATGATGTATCATAGGATTTTTTTATAAAAACTCGAATTAACAGGTACGTTTTGTCTTGTTTAGTTTTCAAAGAACTTGTTTACCGCTTCAGAAGCGACTAGAACATCATACCATATTTAAATTGTTAATGTCAACAACTTTTTTGTTATAATGTTTTTTCGTTTCTTCGTCATCAGCGACGTATATTAATTTACCACCATACAGGATCAAAGTCAACAATATTTCTCATTAAATAATGAATTTTTCAATTACGACTAAAGCTGCTACGCCTGGGATGCCCAATAAACCACTGATTCCACTCGTTACAGGGTTAATAGAGACATGTAATCCTAGACTCTCTCCAAATAGATTGAGGCAAAATAAAAAAATAGCACCTGCCACAAACTTTACTCCGATCAGCCCTAACCATTTGAAGGGGTTCGCTTGAACACCTGACATAAACAACAATAGTACAGCTATCAAAATTGACCCGATTACAATAACAGGTTCCATAATCCTCTCATCTCCTCTTCATATGAATAGTACAAGCATATGAGAGGACTATGTAAAATAGACCTGCTATCTCCAGTTGTTTAAACGTAAATTCCTCTTTTTCGCTTCTCTTAGATAGAAAAAGTACTTCGCTTGAGCAAGCTTTAATTCGAATAGAATGTCCGGTGAAGGCTCAACGCTATTTGCGACAAGCTTTTTTTGTCTGTTCCATTCTTCCTTTTGCTTAAAAAGCTGTTGAATTAATTTCTCATCGAATTCTTTTCGAATTGATTTTCTGCGAAGAAAACCCATGTACCGTACTTCTCCTTCCTACATCTCACGTCTGCCTTCTAGAGCTTTAGACAGTGTGACTTCATCCGCATACTCTAAGTCTCCACCTACTGGAAGTCCGTGAGCAATGCGAGAGAGTTTAATTCCTGATGGTTTCAACAGTCTAGAGATATACATGGCTGTAGCCTCTCCTTCAATGTTTGGATTGGTTGCAAGGATCACCTCTGTCACTTGATCGTCTTGCAATCTTTTTAACAGGTCAGGAATTTTAATATCCTCTGGGCCAATTCCGTCCATCGGTGAAATGGCACCATGAAGCACATGGTATAAGCCGTTGTATTCTTTCATCTTTTCCATTGCGATCACATCTTTTGGGTCTTGCACTACACAGATAACAGATTGATCTCTTCTTGTATCTTCACAAATATAGCAAGGATCTTGGTCTGTGATATGGCCGCATACCGAACAATAAGTTAAATTACGCTTTGCATTAACAAGCGCCTTCGCGAAATCTAGTACGACATCTTCCTGCATACTAAGAACAAAAAAAGCCAGACGAACCGCAGTTTTCGGTCCGATTCCTGGCAATTTCATAAAGCTGTCAATCAGCTTTGATATTGGTTCAGGATATTGCATCTTCAGTTATTCCTCCTAGAATAAACCTGGCATGTTCATTCCTTTTGTGAATTGACCCATTGTTTCATTCGTTAACTCATCGACTTTTTTCAATGCGTCGTTTGTTGCTGCAAGTACAAGATCTTGAAGCATATCGATATCTTCTGGATCAACAACTTCTTCATTGATTGCTACATCAACAACTTCTTTTTGTCCATTTACTTTTACAGTGACCATACCGCCACCCGCTGTACCTTCAAGGACTTTTTCTGCAAGCTCTTCTTGAGCCTTAGCCATATCCTTTTGCATTTTTTGCATTTGTTTCATCATTTTTTGCATATTTCCCATTCCACCGCGCATATGAACACCACTCTCTTTCATTTTTATTAATCTTTAATTTCAATTAAATCGTTTCCTACTAACTTCTTTGCTTCTGCAATCAATGGATCCTCTTCAGCAGAAGTCCCCTGACCATCTGCCTGTTCATCCGGCTGATGATCTCTTAAAAATTCTTCTCTTATTTTACCCCATTGAGCGTCAGGAACGCCAACTAATTCCACTCTTTTTCCTAACATAGACTCTAATAGCTGCTCAAGGTTGGTTCGAACACCGCTTTTATCTTCGGCAACCATTTTACAGTGTATTTCAAACTTGAATTTTAAAACAAAGGCATGAGAAGCAGCAGCAACTGGTTCACTATCCGTTAATAGCGCAGCATGAGACACCTTATTCTGCTGTTTCAAGTGGGCAAGGAGTTCTCCCCATTTACCTTTAATTTTTTCTAGCTCTGGACGTTTTGCTTCTTTTAGAATCTCGTGAATTCGGCCGACAGGTGCACGGTATCCATTTTTGTTACTCGTTTGTGGTCGAGGTGCTTCCTTTTTTTCTTGAGGATGATGAGAATGAGACATTGGCACACCCTCAGCTCTTATCCTCGATAGCTCCTGTTCCAACCTGTCTATTTTATCCGTTAGCGCCGTTAAATCAGCGTTAGCATGAGCTTGTGTTATTCCAGCCGTTGATTGACATAGCTTGACAACAGCTACCTCAAAGAAAATCCTTGGATGATTCGTCCATTTCATTTCTTGGTGGCTTTTATTCAGCACTTCAATTGTTTCATATAGAAATTGAGGTGTCACACGATCCGAAAGCGTCACGAAATTTTCATCGACCTTTACCTTTTCAAGGACCCCCTCCAGATCTGGTGCCGTTTTATAAAGCAGCATATCTCTAAAGTAAAAGATCATGTCCTCTATTAATTTAGCAGCATCTTTTCCCTGCTGAAGTAATTCATTTAAGGTATCTAACGCTACAGCAATATTTTGATCAAAAATTGCTTCGGCTAGCTGACTAATGAAATGCTGAGAAACAGCTCCTGTAATGAGCAGCGCATCATCAATTGTCAGCTGCTCACCACTAAATGAGATCGCTTGATCTAAGAGGCTTAGTGCATCACGCATACCGCCATCAGCTGCACTAGCGATAATCTCGAGCGAGCCCTCTTGTACATTTAGGCTTTCTGCATCTACAATTTTCTTCATTCTTCCAACAATATCTTTTGTCGTGATTCGTTTAAAATCAAATCTCTGACAACGGGATATGATGGTAAGAGGAATCTTATGAGGCTCTGTGGTAGCCAAAATAAAGATACAATGAGCAGGCGGCTCCTCTAACGTTTTAAGGAGGGCATTAAATGCCCCGATAGAGAGCATATGTACTTCATCTATAATATAAACCTTATATGTAACCGCCGAAGGAGCAAATTTCACTTTATCACGTATATCACGGATTTCATCTACCCCGTTGTTTGAGGCAGCATCTATTTCAATCACGTCTGAAATCGAGCCGTTTGTAATCCCTTTACAGGCATCACATTCATTACAAGGTTCACTCACAGGTGACTTTTCACAGTTCACTGCCTTCGCAAAGATTTTGGCAGCACTAGTTTTACCTGTTCCTCTAGGACCTGAAAATAAGTAAGCATGAGAAAACTTCTTCTGCAAAAGGGCATTTTGCAACGTTTTTGTGATGTGTTCTTGTCCAACAACATCCTCAAAAACTTGAGGTCTGAACACTCGATACAAAGCTTGATAACTCACAAATACGCCCTCCTCCATTTATCATCTTTTTTATTATACATGATGCACCGATCAATTCAAAAGCACACCTTTATTTTCTAATAAACGAAAATGATGATTTCAACTATAGATATTCTACTTTCTATGAATCAAAAACGTGTTTTCTAGATTTTCGAATTGTTCTGCAACACCATGGAGAACTTTTGTTCCTATTGTGATTAATGGAAAAACAAAAAGACTCTAAAAAGGTTTTTTGCCTATTTGTATAAACAAAGCAGTTGAACTATTCTTTAAACAGCAACAAAAAACTCACCTAGATTAACTAGATGAGTTACATTTAATATTGATTTACCGTGCACCTTCTGTCGATTCGCTACCCCAAGCGTTACTTAAACAGTTAGCTCGGCCCAGGCAACCCTGCGGCACATGAGAGGTTTCACTTAATGCTGCTTCCTTCCGGACCTGACATGGTTCATGAATTCCCATTGCGCAGGACCAAGACGTCAACACCACTTATTTAAGGCAGACCTTGAAGTAAACGAACCTTGAGAAGGGATTCAGCCTCGCTAGAGCGGATTGCGAGTACAGGGCACCGCTACCTCCCCGCTTAGCACGGCAAAATGAATATTAAATTGTTAGTGACGCAGACATAAGTATACCTTCTTATAGCTGAAATTGCAAACGACATCCATTCATTAACTTTTGGCTTGTTTCTTTCGCTGACGGAGATTTCGGAAGAACTGACTTAACAGCTCACCGCACTCATTTTCAAGTACACCACCAATGACTTCAGACTGATGATTGAACCGTTCATCATCCAGTAAATTCATTAAAGTACCTGCACATCCACCTTTTGGATCGTATGCACCGAAAACGACCTTTTTCACTCTAGAAAGGACAATCGCTCCCGCACACATAGGACACGGTTCAAGCGTCACATAAAGTACAGCATCTTCTAAACGCCAGCTTCCAGTCGTTTTACACGCTTCATCAATAGCAAGTAATTCTGCATGTGCAATTGAACGCTGCTCTGTTTCCCTTAAATTATGAGCGCGGCTCACAATTTGGTCATCAACAACGATGATGGCACCGATTGGTACTTCTCCTATTTGTTCTGCTTTTAAGGCTTCAGAAATAGCTTCTTGCATAAACTGTTCATCTCTCGTCATAGCACGGCTCTCTTTTCATGTTTTTTAAAAGGATATTGAGGTTAACATATTAGCACAATCTTTTAAAGGGGGTCTTACTTTGTCAAAGCACCAAAAGGCACTGCTTATTATCGACATGATTAATAATTTTGATTTTGAAATGGGACATGTGCTCGCTGATAAAACAGAGCAAATGACCAATAAGATTTTAGCGCTTAAAGATCATGCTTTCAAGGAAAATTGGCCAATCATCTATATCAACGACCACTATGGTCTCTGGAAGGCTGATATACAAGCTGTGATGGAAACATGCAAAAACGAAAGAAGCGCCCCTATTTTAGAGAAAATGGCACCATCTAAAGATGATTACTTCTTAATTAAACCGAAGCATTCTGCCTTCTACGGAACTGCATTAGAGACACTCTTAAATGAATTAGGTGTGCAAGACATTATTTTGACCGGAATTGCAGGAAACATTTGTGTTCTGTTCACTGCAAATGACGCATACATGCGAGAATACAACTTAATTGTACCTAAAGATTGTATCGCATCAAATGACGACAGAGACAACGAATATGCTTTAACGATGATGGAGAACGTTCTACTAGCAAAAATCACCTCTGCTAAAGAGATCACGTATGAAAATCAAACATGATTTATCCATAACCCTCATAAATTGTTAGCAATAACAAAGGGGGCGTTGACTATTCAAATTTATGTTGTCAAAAGAGGAGATACTTTAAACGAAATTGCCATGCGTTTTAAAACAACAGTCAATGAAATCATCCGTACCAACGATATTGAAACACCAAATCAACTCGTCATTGGACAAACAATTGTCATTCCAATTAGAGGACAATTTTATGAGGTCAAACAAAATGACACACTTTATCAAATTGGGAGACGATTTCGAATTTCAGTGGAGGAGTTGGCACGTGTGAATAGAATACGGCCTGAAGCGATACTTCCTATACGTTTCTTGCTCTATATTCCTCAAAGACCAAAAAGGAACATTAATTCAAATGCTTACATTGAACCACGGGGAAATCAAGTCAGTGAAAACTTAAAACAAGCAGCTAGAGAAGCCTCTCCATATTTAACCCATTTAGGCGCCTTTAGTTTCCAAGCGCAAAGAGACGGAACACTGAAAGAACCACCGTTAGATCAGCTACCTCAAATAGCCGCTCAGAGCAGAACCGTTTTATCCATGGTGGTGACAAACCTAGAGAATGATAAATTCAGTGATGAACTTGGGCGAATTCTTTTGAATAACCAATCTGTCAAAGCCACATTTTTAAATGAAATCGTTCGTGTTGCTAAAAAGTATCAATTAAAAGAAATCCATTTTGATTTTGAATATTTACGTCCCGCTGATAAAGATGCTTACATTCAATTTTTAAGAGAGGCAACAACCCGCTTCCATCAAGAAGGATGGACAATATCTGTTGCACTTGCCCCTAAAACAAGTAGTCAGCAAAAGGGAAAATGGTATGAAGCTCATGACTATGAAGCCATCGGGAAGATCGTCGATCATGTTGTGTTAATGACCTATGAATGGGGATACAGCGGCGGCCCTGCACAAGCTGTCTCTCCCATTGGACCTGTCCGCCAAGTCATTGAATATGCACTGACCGTCATGCCGGCCAATAAAATTGTTATGGGGCAGAATTTATATGGCTATGATTGGACGCTTCCTTACGTCCAGGGCGGCCCCATTGCTAAAGCCGTCAGTCCTCAACAAGCGATTGCAATTGCCAGAGAGAATAATGCCTCCATTCTATACGACGAAACAGCACAAGCACCTTATTTTCGTTACACAGATGCCACTAATAAAGAGCATGAGGTATGGTTCGAAGACGCTAGATCGATTCAAGCAAAGTTCAATCTCATCAAAGAGTTAAACTTGAACGGAATTGCTTATTGGAAATTAGGTCTATCCTTCCCACAAAATTGGCTCTTATTATCAGATCAATTTAATATTGAAAAAAGAACGACATCGTAACCCATTCGCTCTATCTCTCGGAAGGGGTATGGTACAATATACATTGGTTTGACAACTTTATAGATAGAGGAGAACGCCTATGTATCCTGCCCCTTTTATTGCAGTGGAAGGCCCAATTGGAGCCGGAAAAACAACTTTGGCTACAATGCTTGCGAAGGAATTTCAATTTCCTTTAGTAAAAGAGATTGTAGAAGAAAATCCATTCTTAGATAAATTTTATGAAGATATGGAACAATGGAGCTTTCAGCTTGAGATGTTCTTTTTATGCAATCGGGTCAAACAGTTAGAATCTATTGAAGAAAACTATGTGAGTCAACAGCAGCCGATTGTCACTGATTATCATGTCTATAAAAATATGATATTTGCAGAAAGAACATTATCAAAAAAGCACATGGACAAATACAGAAAGATCTATCACTTGCTAACAGATGACCTTCCTAAACCAAATGCTATCATCTATATAAAAGCCAGCCTTCCTACCTTACTTGAAAGAATACAGATGAGGGGACGCTCTTTTGAAGAAGACATCGACCCAGCTTATTTAAAAACACTCATTGAAGATTATGAGCTGGCCATTGAACATTTAAAACAGACTGACCCAGGGCTTCCTATCATTACAATTGAAGGAGATCATACAGACTTCGTTTCCTCACAGCAAGATTACCAGCAAATTGTACAGAACATAAAGGAGCAAGTACTATGAACAATATCGAAATACCAAAGGATGCAGTGATCACAATCGCCGGGACTGTTGGTGTTGGAAAATCCACTATGACTAAAACGATAGCGGACAAGCTAGGCTTTCAAACCTCTCTTGAAAAAGTAGATGACAACCCATACTTAGAGCCCTTTTATTCAGATTTCCAAAGATGGAGCTTCCATTTACAGGTCTATTTCCTAGCCGAGCGTTTTAAGGAACAAAAGCGGATTTTTGAATCTGGTGGAGGATATGTGCAAGATCGTTCAATTTATGAGGACACAGGCATTTTCGCGAAAATGCATGCGGACAAAGGTACGATGTCTGAAGTAGATTATGAAACGTATACGAGTCTATTCGAGGCGATGGTGATGACACCTTACTTCCCTCACCCTGATGTACTCATCTATTTACACGGGGATTTAGATCATATTTTGAATCGTATTGAAGAACGCGGCAGAGAGATGGAAACTCAAACTGATCGAGCCTATTGGGAAGAAATGTACACTCGATATACGGAATGGATCGAACAATTCGATTTATGCCCAGTGATTAAAATTAACATTGAAGATTACGACTTACTTCATGATGAAAGCTCACTTGAACCCATTCTTCATGAAATTGCTTCTGTTATACAAAAAAATCGCTCTAAAACAAAATAAAAAAAACCGCTGCATTTCGCGAATGCAGCGGTTTGACAATTCCAATTTTTATGCTTGCGTTTTAATTCAACTAAGGTAAAAAATCAATATGGCGGAGGAAGAGGGATTCGAACCCCCGCGGGCTTTGACACCCCTGTCGGTTTTCAAGACCGATCCCTTCAGCCGGACTTGGGTATTCCTCCGTATCGACAAGAATTAATATACCATATCATTTTAATTCAAGTCAACATCTTTTCGAAAAAAATTTCAATAAGTTGTTTTGGTATGAGAATCTGCCCATAAAAAAGCAGCCATTAACGGCTGCTCTTGATCTATTTTGTATCCTGTCTAATCTCTTCAATAAACTGATTCATCTCTTCTTTAAACTCATTTAATGATTCAATAATTTTCGTAAAGTCTGTCACTTGTTTGGCTTGTTCATTTGTTGAGCTGCTGATTTGTGAGATGTTTTCAGACAAAGTGCTAATACTGTCTTGGATTTCCTTTAAGAAGGTATTAATGGTTTCAGCCGCTTCCTTTGAGCCATCTGATAATTTACGAACTTCATCAGCTACGACAGCAAACCCTTTTCCATTCTCGCCTGCTCTTGCTGCTTCAATTGCAGCATTTAGACCTAGCAAGTTTGTTTGTCTAGCGATCCCGCCAATGGTTTTGACGACTTCTTCAATATTTGCAGATTTCTCTTCCGCTCTTCCTGCCTGTTCGCTTATTTCTAAACTTGTGGCAGCCAGCTCTTGTGAATGCGCAGCAATTTGCTCGATTCCACCTTGGAGTTCTTTCGCTACATCATTGATATGCTCCATATAACCGCTTAATTTCTTTTCACGATGATGTGAAAATGCCACTAAAAAAGATCCAATTACTTTTCTATCTTCATCAAAAATCGGGTAACCTTTTACAGCAATTTCATAACCATATAAAGACTCTGGTAAATGACCATCATATTCTTGTCCTCTTAATGTCGTCGCCACGTTTTGGTCTTCTGGGTTCAATGGGTCCCCAACTTTCACGCCAAAATCTATTGTGTTAGACGGGTAGTAACAAAGCACCTTCTCTGTATCAGTGATGCCGAAAAGAATACTTTCATCTAGAACTTTTCTAATTAATTGAGCCATTTCAACATAATAGTCAAGCCTATTCAAGGTTATTCCTTCTTTCCTAGAAGCTTTTATTTTTTTATCGGCTAAATTTAGGAAAACTGTAGGACTTTTGGTAAAAAGAAATAAGATGCCATAGCGGCATCTTATTTCATCACTTCTTTATTTCCCATATAAGGACGCAGTACTTCAGGAATAATTACTGTGCCGTCCTCTTGTTGATAGTTTTCTAAAATGGCCGCCACGGTTCTTCCTACTGCTAAACCAGATCCATTTAACGTGTGGACATGCTCTGGCTTCGCTTTAGGCTCTGGACGGAATCGAATGTTTGCGCGTCTTGCTTGGAATGCTTCGAAGTTACTGCAAGAAGAAATTTCACGATACGTATCTTGGCTCGGAATCCATACTTCGATGTCGTATTTCTTCGCAGCCGTGAAGCCTAAATCTCCCGTACACATGCTCATGACACGGTATGGCAGGTTTAATAGCTGTAGGACTTTTTCTGCTTGATTTGTTAGTTTCTCTAATTCTTCATAAGAATCTTCAGGTCTAACAAATTTCACAAGCTCTACCTTATTAAATTGGTGCTGACGGATGAGTCCGCGTGTATCTCTTCCGGCAGATCCAGCCTCTGATCTAAAGCAAGCACTGAATGCTGCATAATTGATTGGCAACTGTTCCCCTTCAAGGATTTCGTCACGGTGCATGTTGGTAATCGGCACTTCAGCTGTTGGAATGAGGAAATAATCTTCTTCTCGGATTTTAAAGGCATCCTCTTCGAATTTTGGAAGCTGCCCAGTCCCTGTCATGCTAGCTCTATTGACCATGTAAGGTGGGAGCACTTCAGTAAAACCAAACTCATCGACATGTAGATCGAGCATAAAGTTATATAGTGCGCGCTCTAAGCGTGCGCCAAGCCCTTTATAAAAAACGAATCGGCTTCCTGTGACTTTTCCTGCGCGTTCAAAATCAAGAATGTTTAGCTCATCCGCTACATCCCAATGTGGTTTTGGCTCAAATGAGAAGGCCGGCTGTTCGCCCCATTTTCTCACTTCCACGTTGTCATCTTCTGTTTCCCCAACCGGTACAGTGTCATGAGGGATATTCGGAATAGAGAAGAGGATGTGCTGCAAGCTTTCTTCTACTGTTCTTAGCTCATCATCCAGCTTTTTAATCTCATCTCCTACCTCACGCATTTCTTGAATAATGTGATCGGCATCTTTCTTTTCTCTTTTTAGAACGGCCACTTGCTGTGATACTTCATTTCTTCGGCTCTTTAATTCTTCTGTTTTCCCGATTAGTTCTCTTCTTTTTTGATCCAGTTCACCAAACTTATCAAAATCCGCTAAATCTTCGCCTCGGTGTGCTAATTTTTCTTTGATTTGATCAAAGTCCGTGCGCAGTTGTTTAATATCCAGCATGTGTAACACTCCTTTTTTTATCGAAAAATAAAAAGAGCCCTCATCCCATGAAAGGGACGAGAGCTCTCGCGTTGCCACCCTGATTGAAAACATGCAGAAGCATGCTTTCCTCTTTCCTCTGTAACGGTATCACCGTAAATGCTTACTTCTCGTGTTTCAGCATTTCGCTCAAGGATGGATTCAGACTGCATCTTTCACCGATTCGCACCAACCATCGGCTCTCTGAGAAAGAGGGGCTTCTTACTATTTCCCGTCAACGCTTTTTCGATCTTTGATTGTGATTTTAATGTACTATAAGTTTTATCTCTTTTCAACCGTTTTATACAGCGAGCTTTGTTTTGTAAGACTTCACCATTTCAACAAACAGCTGTGTTAACCGGTGATCGTCTGTCAGCTCTGGATGAAAAGAACAGCCTAAGATATTGTTTTCTTTAGCCATCACAATCCTGCCATCATATTCAGCCATGATTTCTACGCTCACATCTGCGCTGATGATATGAGGCGCACGGATGAACACCCCTGTAAACGGCGCATCCAGCCCTTTTACTTCTAGATCTGCTTCAAAGCTGTCTACCTGTCTGCCAAATGAATTCCGTGCAACAGATACATTTAACAATCCAAGATGGGCATCTTCTCGATCTTCAATATATTTTGCCAGCATAATCAAACCGGCACATGTCCCGAAAATCGGTTTCCCTTCTGCAGCGAACGCTTTAATCGGTTCAATGAATTGGTACGTATCCATGAGTCTCCTCATCGTCGTGCTTTCTCCACCAGGGATAATAAGACCGTCAACGGATGCTAGCTCTTCTGCTCGTTTAATGATCTTACCTTCTGCATCGCAGGCTTCAATCGATTGAATATGCTCTCTCACGGCTCCTTGAAGCCCTAGTACACCAATTGTTAGCATGTTCATTTGCGCTCCCTTAATTACCAGCCACGCTCTTGCATACGCTCTTCTGGCAGTAGATTTGAGATTTCAATTCCTTTCATGGCTGTTCCAAGCTCTTTTGAAAGTTCTGCAATGAGACGGTAATCTGTGAAGTGAGTCGTTGCTTCAACAATCGCTTTTGCAAATTTCGCCGGATTGTCTGATTTAAAAATACCAGATCCAACAAATACACCGTCTGCTCCAAGCTGCATCATTAACGCAGCATCTGCTGGTGTCGCAACGCCTCCAGCTGCAAAGTTAACAACTGGGAGCTTGCCGTCTTTTTTGATTTGAAGCAATAATTCATAAGGTGCTCCTAGGTTCTTGGCTTCTGTCATCAGTTCATCTTCACTCATTGCTGCTACTTTACGAATCTGAGCATTGACCTTTCTCATATGACGGACAGCTTCTACAATGTTGCCTGTCCCAGGTTCCCCTTTCGTACGAAGCATCGAAGCGCCTTCTGCGATACGGCGGGTTGCTTCACCTAAGTCACGGCAACCACAGACAAAAGGTACTGTGTATTCATTTTTATTTAAATGGAATTCCTCATCTGCGGGCGTCAGCACTTCACTCTCATCGATATAATCAACACCAAGTGCTTCAAGAACACGAGCCTCGACGATGTGGCCGATACGTGCTTTTGCCATGACTGGAATCGTTACAGCATTTTGTACTTCCTCTACGATTCTTGGGTCTGCCATACGGGCTACACCGCCGGCTGCACGGATATCAGCTGGTACTCGTTCTAGTGCCATAACTGCCACCGCACCTGCTTCTTCTGCGATCTTTGCCTGTTCAGCATTGACGACATCCATAATGACGCCACCCTTTTGCATTTCTGCCATTCCACGTTTCACTCGTTCAGTTCCCTTATTGCTCACAATAGTTTCCTCCCATTTGTCAATTCGATTGATTTACCTCTTTATCATACAAGCGAGACAGTATAACAATAAAGAGAATAGTATAACAATTCAATCAGCCGACAAAAAAGCCTAAACCCTTGTATATAAACGTTTTCTGGCTAAAAATAAGTCATTTTTTCTTTGAAGTGTGATTTACATGCTATAATGCAACTATAACAATTCAAATTCATGTATAACAATTTTGCACTCAATGGAGGTTTCTCATGCATATTGATATCCATCGACATTCTGATACATCGCTTTCGAATCAGATTTACTTTTCGATCATTGATCATATCCAATCGGGTTTGCTTCAGCAGGGAGATAAGCTGCCAACTGTACGTGATTTAGCAAAGCAGCTGAATGTGAGTCTTGTCACGGCAGCAAAGGCATACACACGGCTGAAGGACGACGGATATTTAACGACTGTGCAAGGTAAAGGGACGTTTGTGGATGAGCTGCAAAAGCAGTCAGATATTCCGGTTCCGTCATCTACCTCTTTTGATTGGCAGTTATCCATTCCGGATTATTTACCACGGTCTCAAT
Source organism: Bacillus sp. NMTD17 (assembly GCF_002998735.1). NCBI lineage: Bacteria > Bacillati > Bacillota > Bacilli > Caryophanales > Bacillaceae > Bacillus > Bacillus sp. NMTD17. Next base: position 5,507 of record NZ_PVRH01000010.1, on the reverse strand, counting down.
TTGCTCAGTATCACTATGTCGAAGAAGCGATCAACCTTTCTTCCTCTATGATTGATCCAGGGCTTTTGCCAAACCGGTATTTAGAAAAAGAAATGCAGCATGTACTAGCCAGACATCCTCAAATCATGTCGAAGTATGGGGAAATTCAAGGGGATCTTCAGCTTAGGCAAGTCATTCAGTCTTTTTTAGAAAAGCTGGGTGTGCCTTCTACTCCTGAAAATATTCTTGTAACTAGTGGTTCTCAGCAAGGGCTTGATTTGGTCGCACGTGCGTTTATCGGTCCTGATGATGTAGTTGTCATGGAAGCACCGACTTATCCAGGCGCCATTGATGTCTTTATGGGCAGAGGGGCAAGAATTATTACAGTCCCTGTTGATCATGAAGGCATGAACATGAAGCAGCTTCAAAGTATTTGTGATAAATATAAACCAAAGCTCATCTACACGATTCCTACTTTTCACAGTCCGACAGGGGCCAGTATGTCAATGAAACGCAGAAAACAACTTCTCTTACTGGCTCAAAGTATTGATTGTCTCATTGTAGAGGATGATCCTTATCGTGAGCTTTATTTCGAAAAGAAGCCGCCAGCACCTATCAAAAGTCTTGATCATGATGGACACGTCATTTATTTGCGAGGATTAAGTAAAACACTGGCTCCAGGATGCAGAATTGGGATTATCACCGCCTTAGGCTCGATATTTAATCGTTTATTAGCTGCAAAGGCCAATAATGATTTAGGCAGCCCTCTTCTCACACAAAAAGCCATTCTGCCATTTCTGACTTCGAAGAAGATGATTGATCATACGAAAAAGCTGAGAACCGCCTTGAAGGTGAGACGTGATTTAATGATAGATGTATTAACGAAGCATGCACCAAAAGATGTGACGTGGCAAATTCCTCAGGGCGGGCTCAATTTATGGCTTAGCTTTCCTTCCTGGGTCGATACACGTGCACTGCTGCATGAGGCACGTAAGCAGCAAATTACCTTTCTGCCTGGCTCTGTGTGCTATCCTGGAGAGCCGAAGCAAAACTATATCCGCCTCAGCTTTTCTTATGTGAATGAAAAAGCACTGACCGAGGGCGTGGAAAAGTTATGTGGTATTTTTCAGCTAGCCTTGTCCACTCCTCAAAATCAAAAACAATCGCTTTTCTTTTAACGATAAAAAAACTGCTCTCTATGCATGAGAGCAGTTTTTTATTAGAACCAACCTTTTACTGTGTCAACGATTCCGCCCCAAATGCCAGCGAAGAATCCACCTACACTACGCATTGCAAGGATGAACCAGTTTGCTTTTTCATCGCCTGTTTTCGTTATAAGCTCAACACCTGATTGATCTTTATTCAAATAGCCGTAGTCCTTCTCATCACCAGAATAAGAAGTCGTCAGCATGCCAACCTTCGTTCCTTTTTTAATAGGAGCTTCTAGTTTCTTTTTCTCGATATTTACTTTTGCTTTAAAGCTCTTTTCGTCGCCATTTTTTACTGGCACAGAGAAAGCTTCTTTCGTGACGACAGGTACTTCTTTGTCTTTGCCTTTATCGACTTCGATGTTTTCATGTCCTTTGATCTGTTGACCTTTTTTGTACATTTCTTTCATCGTGAAGTTTTTAAATGCATAGTCGAACAGTTTTTTCGCCACGTCGAAACGTGCTGTATGAAGATTACCTTTTGCATTCAAGATCACAGCAATGACACGCATGTCACCTTGTTTAGCGGTACCTGTGAAGCTAGAACCAGCTGAATCCGTAGAGCCTGTTTTCAGACCGTCTACACCTTCATATTCCTTCACAAGTCCTTTAAGCATGAAGTTCCAGTTAGGCATGTCCATTTCATCGTCTGTGCCTTCTCTGAACTTTGTTTTCGCGATACTTGATGTTTCAAGAATTTCTGGATGGTCTTTGATGAGATGCTGTGCAAGCAATGCCATATCTTTCGCAGATACTTCACTTTCTTCATCAGGACCTGTACCTTTTGGCTGTTTGCCATGTAAATCTTTATTTTCTAGTCCAGTTGCATTCACGAATTTGTAGTTAGTTAAACCAAGTTCTTTCGCTTTTGCGTTCATTTTTTCAACGAACTTCGATTCTGATCCAGCGATCACTTCTGCTAAGCCAATCGCTGCTGCATTTGCCGAATAAATAGCCGTTGCTTGATAAAGTTCTTTCACTGTATACGAGCCATCTTTTCTCAAAGGAACGTTTGATAAACTGCGGTCCTGAGAAATTTCGTATACATAATCATCTGGCGTATACGTTTGATCCCATTTCACTTTGCCTTCAGCAATCGCCTCTAGTAATAGATACTCTGTCATCATCTTTGCCATACTTGCAATAGGCAGTCTTTGTTCTGCGTTTTTACTATAAAGAATTTTACCTGTAGAAGCTTCAATTAGGATTGCTGCTTTCGCATTCACATTGAATGGATCTTCAGCTGCTTTTGCTTTGGACATTGGTGTAAATGCTGTCACAATCAATGCCAGTGCAAGGATAGAGACCATAAGCTGTTTCAACATCTTGCTGTTCAATCGTCATACCTCCGTATTCATCTTTTTTCGACGTATTTCATATATATTTAATCCACAAGGGCTTATTTCAACACAACAGTATAAATTTTATCACAATAAAGACAAAAAAAATAGACAGAGTCATAGACCCTGTCAAATGTAATTTGATTGTCACAATTTATCAAGAAATTGTGTAGTTTGGTGATTCTTTTGTAATTTGTACATCATGTGGATGACTCTCACGAAGTCCTGCACCAGTCATGCGAATGAACTGTGCATCTTCTCTAAGTGAGCGTAAGTCCTGTGTTCCACAATAGCCCATACCAGAACGGATACCGCCAACGAGTTGATACACTGTATCAACGACTGGCCCTTTGTATGGTGTACGGCCTTCAATACCTTCTGGAACGAATTTTTTATTATCTTCTTGGAAGTAACGATCTTTACTTCCTTTTTCCATTGCAGCGACTGAACCCATACCGCGATAAACTTTGAAGCGTCTACCTTGGAAAATTTCTGTGTCTCCTGGGCTTTCAGATGTACCAGCTAGAAGGCTTCCAAGCATTACAGCATGTCCACCAGATGCTAGAGCTTTTACGATATCACCTGAATATTTAATTCCACCATCTGCAATAATAGCTTTACCATGTTTTCTTGCTTCTGTTGCACAGTCATAGATTGCTGTGATTTGTGGTACACCAACACCTGCAACAACACGTGTTGTACAAATAGACCCTGGTCCGATACCGACTTTCACAATATCTGCTCCTGCTTCAAATAATGCTTTAGTTGCTTCGGCTGTTGCAACATTACCAGCAATGATATTAAGAGAAGGATACGTTTCACGGATTTTCGATACAGTGTTAAGAACACCTTGTGAATGACCATGTGCAGTATCAATGACAACGACATCCACATTGGCTTCGACTAATTTTCTCACACGAGTCATTGTATCGCCAGTGACACCAACAGCAGCACCAACAATTAAACGGCCATGTGCATCTTTAGAGGAGTTAGGGAATTCGATCACTTTTTCAATATCTTTGATGGTGATGAGACCTTTTAACGTTCCTTCGTCATCTAAAAGAGGTAATTTTTCAATTTTATATTGCTGTAGGATTTTTTCAGCTTCTTCTAACGTCGTACCTACAGAAGCTGTCACAAGTTCCTCTTTTGTCATCACGTCGCTAATCTTCATTGAATAATCCGAAATAAAACGAAGGTCACGGTTCGTAATAATACCAACAAGCTTTTGATCTTCTTCGTTATTTACAATCGGTACACCTGAAATACGGTATTTACCCATTAGGTGCTCTGCATCAAATACTTGATGCTCAGGTGTTAAGAAGAATGGATTTGTAATAACGCCGCGCTCTGAACGTTTTACTTTATCCACTTGTTCTGCTTGTTGCTCAATAGACATGTTCTTATGAATGATACCAAGACCACCTTGACGTGCCATTGCAATCGCCATTTGTGATTCCGTCACCGTGTCCATTCCTGCACTGATAATTGGAATGTTTAGTTTTAATGTGCTTGTTAACTCAACTGATAAATCGACATCACGCGGAAGTACTTCAGACTTAGCTGGAACAAGCAAAACATCGTCAAACGTCAAACCTTCTTTTGAAAATTTACTTTCCCACATTAGTAAATCCCCCTCTTTTCGGCAAAATATTATATGTAGATTATCAACTAGGAAACAGCATGTCAAGGAAGCAACAAACAGTTGCAATTTTTAGAAAATATAAAGAGAGTTGAGGAAGAAGATGAAAAGTTCAGGATGGAAGGATTTAAAACGTTTTTACTCACTCGAAACTTCCCAAAAGTTTCTATATCAACAATATGAGAAACGGAGCATTCAAGATGCAAACCAGCAAGCCTATAAAAACTGTGAACGGTTTATTTACTTTTTAAAGCATGGCCATACGTTCTATGAACAGGCAGCTATCGCTCCACTCGAACTGAAGCCCATTTTATTATTTTATGGAATGGCTCAGTTGCTAAAGGCATGTTTACTGACAGTTGATCCTCACTATCCTTCTCAAACCTCTGTTTTGGCCCATGGCGTAACATCGAGAAAGAGAAAGAAACAGCATTACCGCTTTAGTGAAGATGAAGTGAAAATTCAGCGAAATGGACTATGCATGCATGTGTTAAAGCATCTATTTCATTTAAATGGTCTTGAAGATGAGCGATTTACGATGATTCATCTCCTTTCAAAGATACCTGAAATGAGTCATATTCTGGAGTTTCAAAAGCAGCCCTCGACATTAGTTAAAGTGGAAAAGGTTAATGGGATGATGATTCAAGATCATATTCCATTGCTTTATAACATGTCTGCTGAACGCTTTATTGAATACTTTGAGTTCCATACAAGTTGGAAACTCAAGCAAAGAGAAGCCAAAAAGCTGACGTTTGATGTAGCTCTAGAAGAAAATCCAGCGCTCGCTACTCATCTTCATTATGATTTAGAAATGGATCAATGGTTTATTCCGTCAACTCGTGATTCATTTTTAGGGATTCCTGAGATCATCAGCCATTACTTATTAATGTATAACCTCAGTATGATTGCCCGCTACGAAACTGAATGGTGGTACGAGCTGCTGTCTCAATACATTAGTGATGATTATGTCATGATTGAACGCTATATGGAGATTGCCGAAGAGAAGTTCCCAGCTTATATCATGATGCTGTTAGAAGAAAACACAAAAAAGACCAGTTCCGTATGGAACTGATCCTTAGAAAAGCTTGGCGGCGTCCTACTCTCACAGGGGGAGACCCCCAACTACCATCGGCGCTGAAGAGCTTAACTTCCGTGTTCGGTATGGGAACGGGTGTGACCTCTTCGCTATCGCCACCAAACCTGATGGAGAGAATGTTCTCTCAAAACTAGATAACAATGTTCATGCTTCACATTAGAATATAGGTTAAGTCCTCGATCTATTAGTATCTGTCAGCTCCACGTGTCACCACGCTTCCACCTCAGACCTATCAACCTGAT